>JALEJS010000045.1 GCA_022769545.1 Blautia sp.
AAAGCAGTTTTATGAATGGGATCCGGATAAGAATAAAGTTACTTTCCTGAGAGAAAATCAGCCGGTCTTATTCATGGCGGGTTTTTACAATCGCTTTCAGGATGAAGACCATTTCATTATCTTAACTACCCAGGCAAATGAGTCGGTCAGTCCGGTGCATCATCGGATGCCATTGATACTGGATAGGTCTGAATTGGAGGATTGGGTATATGAAGATACGTTTTTGGAGTATGCCCTGCATAAGACCCCGCCGCAGCTTGTGCGCAGGCAGGAATATGAACAACAGAGTTTATTTTTGATGTAAACGGAGGAGGCGCTGCTCCATAGATGATTACTCATCTATTTTGCAACGCCCCTTTCCGGGATAGAATAATATTATAACGAAAAGCCCTCTTTATTTATAAAAAATGTCGCCAAGCATTAAATCACGCTTAAAGTTTCTGATCGTTGTATCCTTATCAATATACACAGCTTCAATACCCATTGCTGCTGCCCAGTCACCCATCTGCTCTGAAGTTAAGTCATAAGAGAATGCTGTATGATGTGCGCCGCCGGCTAAAATCCATGCTTCTGCTCCTGTGTAAAGATTCGGAAGCGGTTCCCAGAAGTTTGTTGCCACTGGAAGTTTTGGCATTGGTTTTTCATTTTTCTTACAGTTTACATCGTTAATGATAAGGCGGAAACGATTTCCAAGGTCCACCAGAGATACTGCAACGCCTGGTCCTTCTTTCGATGTAAATACAAGTCTTGCCGGGTCTTCGCGATCACCCATAGATAATGGCTGACATTTAATACTGATTGGACCTTCTGCGATCGTTGGGCAGATTTCCAACATATGCGCCTGAAGAATTCCTTCTTTACCTTTTACAAAATTATAGGTATAGTCCTCCAGCATGGAAGTACCTTTTGCATCTTTCATTCCTTCTGTCATGATCTTCATCAGACGAACCATGGCTGCAACTTTCCAGTCACCTTCTGCTCCAAAACCATATCCCTTCTGCATTAATCTCTGAATTGCCAGCCCCGGAAGCTGTTTTAAAGAGCCAAGATCACCAAAATGCGTAACGATTGCATGATAATTTTTTTCTTCCAGGAATCTTTCAAAACCAATCTCAATCTGCGCCTGGACGGATACATGTCTTTTAAATTCTTCAGGATCTCTTCCTTCCAGCAAAATATCATATTTTTCATAGTACTCATCCACCAAAGCTGCCGTATCTGCCATAGAGACAGCCTCTACGCATTCAGCAATTTCATTTACCGGATAGGTGTCGATTTCCCAACCAAATTTTAACTGTGCTTCTACTTTATCCCCTTCGGTAACAGCTACATTTCTCATGTTATCAGCCACACGCATCACTCTGATATGACTGCTTTCAATCACACCAACTGCTGTTCTCATCCAGGATCCGATACGTTTCTGAACAACTTCATCTGTCCAGTGTCCTACTACAACTTTTCTTTCAATGCCCATACGTGAAACAATGTGACCATATTCTCTGTCGCCATGTGCGGACTGATTTTCATTCATAAAATCCATATCAATGGTATCGTACGGAATTTCTTCATTAAACTGTGTGTGTAAATGCAATAATGGTTTTCTGTATTCCTGGAGACCGATAATCCATGATTTTGCAGGTGAAAAAGTATGCATCCATGTAATAACACCTGCACATTCCTCATCCACGTTTGCCTCATTAAATGTTTTTCGGATCAATGTATTTGTGATTAATGTTGGTTTCCAAACCACCTCATATGGAAGTAAGCCGGATTCATTTAATTTTGCAACAATAATTTTAGAATGCTGTGCCACATGCTCCAGACATTCCTCTCCGTACAAATCCTGTGAGCCTGTACAAAACCAGAATTTATAATTTTTTCTTTTTAACATAGAGCACCCTCACTTTCTTTGAATAAATGGAAATTCCTGTTATTTGATAATTCTATTTTATAAACCTCCCTGTTTTCTCACAATTTCGCATTATAACCAATAATTTTAAAAAGTTACCTATTTCGACTTCTTCCCATTGTATTTTTCATATTTTCCAGTATAATTTTAATTACATGATACCAGGGACAAAAGGTCTGAAACCACATCGTGCTTGCACGATCGTGGATGAATGACCTTGGGGCCCGCCGAAACATGAGGAAGAAGTGGGGTAGGGGCCTCACGAATTCCGAATGTTTTGTTTTGCAGGATTGTGGGAGCATGAAATGCGGAACAATCCGTGTGGTATCTTTTGCCCACAACATCATTACATGATACTCAGAGGTGTTTATTTTGCGACTTTCAGGACAATGCCGGCAAATGACCTGTTTCGACTGCAAACAATTAAAATATAATCATCCGCTCGGCCCAAGACTGGTATCATTAGAATATTCCAAATCCGCAAAAGAAGTAAAGTCTTATCCACTGCTTACAACGGAACGCATCTTTTTCCTGTGCTGGGATTTTGAAGGTCTGTCGCAACTTCGTGCTACCATGTATCCGGCACCTGAGAAATTCTGTTATAATTTCAAATTCGTTAATGGATCAAAAACGCAGCTGCACACCCATGACTATATTGAACTTGGCTATATTGTAAAAGGTAATTTCAAGCAGCGCATTTGCGAAAAAGATATTATATTTCACGAAGGTGATTTCATTCTCATTGATAAAAACTGCATTCATCAGGACTATTTAATAAATCAGGAATCGATTGTCATTTTCTTTGGAATTGAAAACAGCATGTTTGAAGAAATCATGAACGAAAATATCACGACACAAAAGATTATAGCATTCCTGCAAACTGCACTTATGAAGCAGAAAGATTTACAGCAATACATTCACTTTCGTCCAACAAACGATGTAAGAGAAAAAATGGAACATTGCATATCCCTGCTTCTGACAGAGCTTTATGATTCTGAGATTGGCTCTTCACATATCTGTAAAGGATTGCTGCTGCGCATTTTTCGTTTACTTAGTACCGGTTACGAATTTTCACTTTCCAAAGAGCAGCAAAAGACGATGAACTGGATTATTTTTGAAGAAGTATGCGATTATATTCAGTCCCATTATCAGGATATCAACACACAGGAATTGATGGATTTATTTCATTTTCAGAAGGACTATTTTAATCGACTGATCAAGAAAAAAACGGGAATGACTTATTCTGAATACTTGCAGAATATTCGACTTAAAAAAGCAAAAACCATGCTTCTTGAGACCAACTTGAGCGTTTCCGAAATTGCGGAACAGGTAGGTTACCATAACAAAGGGTACTTCTATAAAATATTTACCGAAAAATTCGGAATGACTCCGGCAAAATATCGTGAAAATCGGATCCCATAATATATCTTCAGGTTGAAGAGCCGGTACACGAATAAGGAGGTATAAAATAAAATGAGAAAACGCATAGGAATCATGTTTGTCATGCTGATTTTGCTTGGATTTCCAAAGATCCAAAATCCTGTATTTTGACTGAAAAAAGTTGAAATACAGGACTTTTTTTGTGCAAAAAGCTGCTTTACTTTTAAAAAGACGTGAGTATAATGATGGAAGGTTAAGGATGAGAGAAAAAAGAAAAGAGGCAAAAAAATGGTAGCACAGGTTTTGGCAGTCGTTATTTTTTTGTCCATGTTTGTTCTGATCATCACAGAAGTGTGTGAAAGACATGTGATCACACTTGGCTGCGGACTGCTGACGCTGCTTCTGGTTTTCGGACTGGGAATGCACAGTATGGACGCGGTTATGGAGACCCTGAACCTCCAGAGTATTTTTACGCCGGGATTCTGGTATACTGCAGGAGAAGCGGCTGAGTCATCCAGCGGAATTAACTGGCAGACGATCATTTTCATTGCAGGTATGATGATCATGGTGGAAGGCATGGCAAATGTGGGATTTTTCCGCTGGCTTTGCATGCGGATCGCAAAGCTGGTTAAATACAGGGTAATTCCCATTTTTATAACCTTTATGGTTCTTTCCAGCGTGCTGGCAATGTTCATCGACAGCATTACGGTGATTCTGTTTCTGGCAGCTGTGACCATTGAGCTGTCACAGCTTTTGAAATTTAATCCGGTTCCGATGATTTTGTCAGAGGTGTTCTGTGCAAATCTTGGCGGATCGGCAACCATGTGCGGAGATCCGCCGAACATTATTATCGGGACTTCGCTTGGATTTACCTTTGCGGATTTTATGAAAAATACCGGAGTGATCGTTCTGACTGCACTGGTATTTGTTGTGCTTTATTTTTATCTGGTATTTCGAAAGGAACTGCAGGGCAGCGGCGTATCCGCTTCGGAATGCGAACGCTTTCCGGATCCGTCGGAAGCAATCACAAGCAGACGGGGATTTTTTATCAGTACGATGATTTTCCTGTGTGCGGTGATTCTCCTGGTGACACATGCGCAGACCGGGCTGTCGGTATCCTCCATCGGTGTTTTTGTCGGTGGTGTTACACTGCTTGCAGCCGGCCGTGATGCCGGGAAGCTTTTGAAAAAAGTCGACTATAAGACACTGCTGTTTTTCATCGGTCTGTTTGTGGTTGTAGGAGGCCTGGAACAGACGGGAATTCTCAGGCTGCTTGCAGGCTTTATCGGAAGAGTGAGCGGAGGAAATATTATGCTGATGATTGCCATTATTATCTGGGTCTCTGCGGTAGCCAGTGCATTCATTGACAATATTCCGTTTGCGGCCACCATGATTCCGGTAATCAGCAATCTGGCTGCGGCACAGGGGATTGACCTTTCCATCCTGGCATGGGCACTTGCAATGGGAACCGATGTGGGCGGAAGTGCCACACCGATCGGTGCCTCGGCCAATGTTGTCGGCGTGGCGACTGCGGCCAGGGAAGGGCATATCATCAAATGGGGCAGATACTGCAGGGCAATGGCTCCGGCAACGATGATGGTTGTTCTGATCTCGATGATCCTGATATATGTACGGTATTTATAATCAAAGGAGGGAAAATGAATGAATCAGCAGCTGATTATATCGCTGGGACGCGAATTCGGAAGTGCAGGCCATGAGATTGCAGAACGTCTGGCAAAGCTGTACGCACTTCCTTTGTATGACCATAATCTTCTGGATGAACTGGCGGCAGAGCGCAATATGGATTTCCAGGTACTGAAGGAATTTGACGAGGTAAAACGAAATAAGCTGCTTACCAGAACGGTAAATGGTATGAGCAGCTGTCCGGCTCAGAATGTGGCCAGTATGCAGTTTGATTTTCTGAAGAAAAAGGCTGCCGCAGGAGAATCCTTTGTGGCGGTGGGAAGATGCTCTGAGATGGTTCTGAGGGAGTATGACTGTATGGTTTCCATATTTATCCTGGGAGATATGGATAAGAAAATTCAGCGTGTACAGAAGCTCTATAACAAATCTGCAAGAGAAGCAGAGCGGTTTATCCGGATGAAAGACCGGAAGAGAAAACAGTATCATAACAGTCACTGCGACGGAAAATGGGGAGATTCCAGAAATTATGACATTTCCGTTAACAGCAGTATCCTGGGAATTGATGAGACGATACGGATCCTTTCAGAGTTCATCAATGCAAAGATGAAACAGATGGATCGGAAAACAGAATAGAAAAGCGGTTCTGAGAAATCAGGACCGCTTTTCTATTACGGGAAAAGAACCGGCAGAAAAGATGTCGCATCCGGGCAGGATATGATATAATAAGAACAGACAGAACTGTATTTACATTCATGAAGAATTAAAGGAGAATCCAATGAAACAGAGAACGTTTACAGGCACAAGGACACAAAAGATGCAGGCTTATGAAATTGCCCACAGAGAAGTGGCCCGGGAGGCGGCACAGGAGGGACTGGTTCTTCTGAAAAATGAGAATCAGCTTCTTCCGCTGGATCTGTCAAAACCGGTTGCCCTGTACGGTGCGGGAGCCGGAAAGACCATCAAAGGAGGAACCGGCTCGGGAGATGTCAATGAACGTTATTCCGTCAGCATTTATGAGGGAATGAAGCAGGCCGGCTTTCAGATTACGACCGGAAACTGGATCGGCGATTTTGCGGAGCGTTATGCTGCCGCCAGAGAGGCATGGAAGGCTGCAATCTGGAGCGATGCGGACAGAGAGGGATATGAACTGTTTGATGCATATGCACGGCATCAGTTTGAAATGCCGGCAGGAAGACTGCCGGAGGCTTATGAAGCGGAGAGAACGGACACGGCTGTCTATGTGCTGAGCCGGATCGCGGGAGAGGCCAGAGACAGGCGGGAGCAGGGCGGAGATTATTATCTTTCCCCGGAGGAAGAAAAGATCATAGAAGAAATCTGCCGTCTGTTCCGCCATGTGGTTCTGATTCTGAATGTGGGAGGCCCGGTAGATCTGTCCTTTACCGATTCTTTTGAAAATCTGGAAGCCATTCTGATGGTTTCCCAGCCCGGCTGTGAAGGCGGAAATGCCGTTGCAGATGTTCTTGCGGGAAACAGGACACCCAGCGGCAGACTGACGGATACATGGGCTTTTCATTATGCGGATTATCCCAATGCTCAGACGTTTTCCCACCGGAACAACGATGTGGAGACGGAACGGTACGAAGAGGGAATTTATGTAGGATACCGCTATTTTGACACCTTCGGTATTCCGGTCCGCTACGGCTTTGGCTATGGACTGTCCTATACCGACTTTGAGATTGCGTTCCATGGAATTTCTCATTATGACCTGGGGACAGAGCACCCGGAAATCGGTGTCACGGTAAGGGTGAAGAATACCGGTTCCAGAAAAGGAAAAGAAGTGGTTCAGGTCTATGTGTCCTGTCCGCAGGATGGACTGGAGAAGGAATATCAGCGCCTGGCAGGTTTTGCCAAAACCAGAGAACTGGAGCCGGGGGAGACACAGGAGCTGGAAATCCGTTTTCCGGTGTACGGGCTGACTTCTTATCACGAGGAAGTTCCCGGATGGGTGCTGGAACAGGGCTGGTATGGCGTTGCCGTGGGAAACAGTCTGATGGACGCTGCAGTGTGTGCGGGGATTTATATGACCGATCACATGGTTATGGTAAAAACGGGAAATATCTGTCCGCTTCAGAAATCACTGGAGGAAAAAAAGGCACCGGCAGAAGAGATTGCCAGGAGACGTCAGGTGTGGCTGGACCATGTGGAAGAACGTCCGTCGCTGATCCTGTCACCCAAGGATATGAAGGAACAGGAGATCGTCTACGGAACCGAATATGAAAAGCTCCCGAAAAAGGCCATGGAATTTGTGGAACAGCTGACACTGGAGCAGCAGATTCGGCTGGTGACCGGAGACATTGGCCAGGATCAGGGAGGAAATCTGGGATCCGCAGGAATGTACGTTCCGGGAACTGCGGCACAGACCAGTGGATGTGCCATGGAGCAGGATCTGGCGGTGCTCAGTCTTGCCGACGGTCCTGCCGGTCTCAGACTGACAAAGGATTATTGTGTGGCAGATGGAAAAATCATTCAGGAGCCTTTTGAGAAAAGTATTGAGGGCGGATTTCTGAGCAGAGGTACCGGGGAACGAACAGGAGAAATTTATTACCAGTATTGCACCGCTTTTCCGGTGGGAACCGCACTGGCACAGACCTGGAATACGGCTTTGCTGCAGAAGGTCGGCAGGGCAGTGGCGGAGGAAATGCAGATTTTCCAGGTGACCTTATGGCTGGCACCGGGAATGAACATTCACAGGAATCCCCTTTGCGGAAGAAACTTTGAATACTTTTCCGAGGATCCGCTGCTCAGCGGAAAAATGGCGGCAGCCATAACGGAAGGCGTTCAGTCGGAAAAAGGCTGCGGAACGACAATCAAGCATTTTGCATGCAACAACCAGGAAGACAATCGCATGGGCTCAGACAGCGTTGTTTCTGAGAGGACACTGCGGGAAATTTATCTGAAAGGCTTTGAAATTGCAGTGAAGGAGGCAAAGCCCATGTCCATCATGACCAGCTATAATCTGATCAATGGTGTACATGCGGCAAACAACCATGATATCTGTACAAAAGTGGCCAGAAATGAGTGGGATTTTCAGGGCGTGATTATGACAGACTGGACGACCACACACTGGGGAGAAGACTGTACCGCTGCAGGATGCATGAGGGCAGGCAATGATCTGGTCATGCCGGGAATCCTTCAGGATCATGAGAACATCCGCAGAGAACTGGAGGCAGGCACGCTGGAGCAGAAGGATCTGAAGAAGAGTGTGTGCAGACTGGTGGATACCGTCTGGAACTCAAATATGTATGAATAATCAGGAGGGAAAATGGAATTTCAGCATGAACTGATCATCCCTGATGAGGGACTTCCTTTTAAAATATTTCTGTTTGAGGGAGGAAACGGACAGTATGTGCGGGAAAAGCACTGGCATACTTCCATTGAAATTTTTGCAGTTCTGGAGGGGCGGCTGACGTTTTATCTGAATGAGGAAAAACATCCTCTGGAAGCGGGGAAGCTGATTCTGATCAATTCCAACGAGATTCATTCTATTCATGCACCGGAGGCAAATAAAACGGCAGTGCTTCAGATCCCTCTGAAGCAGTTCGAAAATTATTTTACAGCCCAGCGATATATCCGTTTTTCGCCGTCCCGGGAAGATGCGGATGCGGAGCTGTCGGGCCTTTTGGAAAAGCTTTATTATACATATGAACAGAAGGCGGCGGGATGGGAATTTCAGATGATGTCGGCATATTATCAGGTGCTGTATCTTCTTGTGAAAACCTACCGGATTACGGAGGCTGCTGAGAAGGATATCCGCGACAGCCGTCATCTGGATACGTTGTCCAGAATTACTTCCTATATGAGAGAGCATTACCGGGAAGATCTGAAACTGAATGATGTGGCAGAGGTATTTGGATATTCGCCGGCCTATCTTTCCAGAATGTTTCAGAAATATGCGAAAATCAATTTCAAGGCATATCTGCAGGAAATCCGGCTGACGTATGCCTGCAGGGAACTGATGAATACAGATCATACGATCAGTCGTGTGGCTCTGGACAACGGTTTTTGCAGCAGCAGGGCTTTTGCGTCAGAGTACCGGAAAAAATACGGATGCCTGCCCAGTGAGGCAAAAATAGAAAAAAGGCAGAAATGAAAGGGCTTTTCCGGGAAAGTGGAATAATAAATGTCAAAAAAATGCTATGTATTAGACAAGAAATTCAGAGAAAGCAATTGGGTTTTGTGATATAATGTATTCAGAAAAAAACAGAGGAGGTAATAATGTGAAAATTCAAAATGTAGCAGACGCTTCATTCCGCAAATACGGAAAAGTGCTGGAAGGATATGATTTCAGCAGTCTGATCGCGGAAATGAAGAAAACGCCGGTAACCGACGGTGTGGAATACGTTCCGTCAGTGGAAGCTCTGGAAAAGCTGGATGTGATGAAAGTGTTCAGCGAAAAAGGCTATGGGGGAATGCCTGTCCAGATCGGATACTGCAATGGCCACAACAAAAAGCTGAATGGCCTGGAATATCACCGTGATTCCGAAATCAACGTTGCGGTAGATGACCTGGTGCTTCTGATCGGAAGTGAGCAGGATATCGAAGCAGACCTCACTTATGACACTTCAAAGGTGGAGGCTTTTCTGGTTCCGGCCGGAACCGGTGTCGAGGTTTATGCAACCACGCTTCATTATGCACCATGTCATGTGAAGGAAGAAGGCTTCCGCTGTGTAGTGGTTCTGCCGAGGGGAACCAATACAGAGCTCACATTCCAGCCGGGAACTTCCGGAGAGGATCAGCTTCTTTTTGCCACAAACAAATGGCTGCTGGTTCATGAGGAAGCCAAAGGACCGGGAATGTTTGTCGGACTGAAGGGTGAGAATATCACACTGGACTGACAGCGGCACTGTGACCGGAACAGAGACTGAAAAAGAAAAAATTAATGAAAAATAAAAAAAGCAAATCAGAAAAGGAGAAAAAACATGAACAAACCAGTAATCAAAGTTGGTATCGTGGCAGTAAGCCGTGACTGTTTCCCGGAAAGCCTTTCCGTTAACAGAAGAAAAGCACTTATTGATGCATATACAAAGAAATATGATGCAGCAGAGATTTATGAGTGCCCGATCTGTATCGTAGAGAGCGAGATTCATATGGTACAGGCTCTGGAAGACATTAAGGCAGCAGGCTGTAATGCACTTTGCATTTATCTTGGAAACTTCGGACCGGAAATTTCCGAGACACTTCTTGCAAAACATTTTGACGGACCGAAGATCGTTATCGCAGCTGCAGAGGAATCTCAGAATGACCTGATTCAGGGACGTGGGGATGCTTACTGCGGTATGCTCAATGCAAGCTACAATCTGCAGCTGAGAAATGTAAAGGGCTATTATATTCCGGAATATCCGGTAGGAGATGCAGAAGACTGTGCAGATATGATCCATGACTTCCTGCCGATCGCAAAGGCATATGTAGCTGTTCACGATCTGAAGATCATCAGCTTTGGTCCGCGCCCGATGAATTTCCTGGCATGCAATGCTCCGATCAAGCAGCTTTACAATCTTGGTGTTGAGATCGAAGAAAACTCCGAGCTGGATCTGTTTGAATCCTTCAACAACCATGCAAATGACCCACGTATTCCGGAAGTGGTTGCCGACATGGAAAAAGAGCTTGGAGAAGGCAATATGAAACCGGGAATCCTGCCGAAACTGGCTCAGTATGAGATCACTCTTCTTGACTGGATCGAGGCACACAAGGGTTACAGAAAATATGTTGCTCTTACAACAAAATGCTGGCCGGCATTCCAGACACAGTTCGGATTCGTTCCGTGCTACGTAAACAGCCGTCTGACAGGCCGCGGAATTCCGGTATCCTGTGAAGTAGATATCTACGGAACACTTTCCGAGTTCATCGGCGGTATCGTAAGTGATGATATCGTAACACTGCTGGATATCAACAACTCCGTACCGAAGGATATGTTCAAAGCGTCCATCGAAGGAAAATACGACTACAAATATACAGACACATTCATGGGCTTCCACTGCGGAAATACCTGCTCCAAGAAACTGACAGCAGGAACCATGAAATATCAGCTGATCATGGCAAGAGCTCTTCCGGAAGAAGTAACACAGGGTACTCTGGAAGGAGATATCGTTCCGGGTGAAATCACATTCTATCGTCTGCAGAGCACCGCAGATAATGTTCTCCGTGCTTACATCGCAGAAGGTGAGATTCTTCCGGTTCCGACCTGCTCCTTCGGCGGCATCGGCGTATTTGCAATTCCGGAAATGGGAAGATTCTATCGTCATGTTCTGATCCAGGGCGGTTATCCGCATCACGGAGCAGTTGCATTCGGTCATCATGGAAAAGCTCTGTTTGAGACCTTCAAGATTCTGGGTGTTCCGGTAGACGAAATCGGATACAACCAGCCGGCAGGTGTAAGATACCCGACAGAAAATCCGTGGGGTTAATTTCGAGTGAGGTTACATACAGGAGGTTCGTATGTATTATATAGGTGTGGATCTGGGTACTTCCGCGGTAAAGCTTCTGCTGATGGAAGAATCCGGAAAAATCTGTAATATTGTTTCAAAAGAATATCCTCTGTTTTTCCCGCATCCGGGCTGGTCTGAGCAGAAGCCGGAAGACTGGTTTGCACAGAGTCTTGCAGGAATTAAGGAACTGACAGAAGGAATTGACAGAAAACAGGTTGCCGGTATCGGTATCGGCGGCCAGATGCATGGACTGGTGACACTGGACAGTGAAGACAAGGTGATCCGTCCGGCGATCCTGTGGAATGACGGCCGTACCGGAGCTGAGGTGGATTATCTGAATAACACCATCGGCAAGGATAAGCTTTCTGAGTATACAGCAAACATTGCCTTTGCAGGTTTTACGGCTCCGAAGATCCTCTGGATGCAGAAGAACGAGCCGGAGAATTTCAAGAGAGTTGCAAAGATCATGCTTCCGAAAGACTATGTGGCATATTGTATGACCGGTTCTTTCTGTACCGATGTATCGGATGCATCCGGAATGCTTCTTCTGGATGTAAAGAACAGAACCTGGTCCAAAGAGATGATGGAAATCTGTGGTATTACCGAAGCGCAGCTGCCGAAGCTGTATGAGAGCTGGCAGGTGGTCGGCACTCTGAAGCCGGAGGTGGCAGAAGAGCTGGGTATGTCTTCTGACGTAAAGGTTGTTGCCGGTGCAGGAGATAATGCAGCTGCAGCTGTCGGAACCGGTACAGTAGGCGACGGACAGTGTAACATCTCTCTTGGAACTTCCGGAACCATTTTTATCTCCAGCAAGGAATTTGGCGTGGATGAGAACAATGCGCTTCATTCCTTTGATCATGCAGACGGAAGCTATCATCTGATGGGCTGCATGCTCAGCGCTGCTTCCTGTAATAAATGGTGGTCCGAAGAAATTCTGAAGACAACGGATTTTGCGGCAGAGCAGAAAGCCATTGAGAAGCTGGGAGAAAATAATGTATTTTTCCTGCCTTATCTGATGGGAGAGCGTTCCCCGCACAACAATCCGGATGCAAGAGCTGTATTTTTCGGAATGAGTATGGATACGACAAGAGCCGATATGACGCAGGCTGTTCTGGAAGGTGTTGCCTTTGGACTGCGGGATTCTCTGGAGGTTGCAAGAAGCCTTGGAATCCAGATTGAACGTACGAAGATCTGCGGCGGCGGAGCAAAGAGTCCGCTCTGGAGAAAGATCATTGCCAATGTGATGAATCTGAAAGTGGATGTCCTTGAAAACGAGGAAGGTCCGGCACTTGGCGGTGCCATGCTGGCAGCCGTTGGCTGCGGTGCTTATCCGGATGTGGAGACCATTGCGGCAAAACTTGTAAAAGTAGTGGATACGGTGGAACCGGAGGAAGAGCTGGTTGCCAAATATGAAGAGAAATATCAGAAGTTCAAACAGCTGTATCCGACGATGAAGCCTTTATTCTAAACGCCATAAATAAAAAGCAAAAAAACAACCGGGAGATGGGGTTCGCCTCATCTCCCGGTTGTTTTTTATTTCTTAGGAAATTACTCCAATTTGTTCTTTCTTAATCCAGTGTCAGCTCAGATGCATTCTGATAAATGTCCTTCCGTTCTGCCTTATAGCTCTGGGATTGTGTGTTTCCGTACAGCTTCACCTGGTAGACCACTTCGTCATTGTTGATCTCAACTGCGATGGTATTTCGTGCGGATGCATTTTTGATTTCCGGATCCGTCAGGATATGATCGTAGCTGGAACCGTCCTCTGCCTGGTACATTCCGCCGAAATCGATGAGATAATGGTTTTCCTCCAGCTCATCCACATCACTTCCGAAGGAACTGTAAAGCTGATTTCCTGCTTCCTTTCCGTATTCCCAGACCTCTTCGATGGTCATGTTCTCTTCATCGATGTGATATTTCACGGCTCTGGAATAAAGCTTATCCTGATCCAGATTTCCGTCTTCGTCCAGGACATCAAAATTGCGGTTGTCAAACAGCATCAGATCGCCGTCGGAACTCAGCGTGGCTGCATGCTGTGACATGGGATACTCGAAATCTTCGTTTACGGGGGTCAGAAGATAGGGGCGAAGCTCTTCGTTCAGCTCACCCACAGTTCCGGAGAAAATCCACTTGATTTCTCCGGTCTGTGCGTCAAAACGGAGAATCATGTTCTGATGACGTCCGGAGATGACAAAGTCATCGCTTGCCTCATCGTACCAGACTGCGTTATTATGCAGCCAGTTGGAAAGACCGCCGGTGTATGGATCCTGTGTATCATATTCTGTCATGGGGATGATTTCCATAAGATCCCAGTCCCGTATCACTTCACTTGTCTCACGGTCAATTTCCACAATATAGTCATTCTGGGATTCCCGTCCCTCCATGGAAGCGGCAACGATCAGATTTCCGTCGGATTTTTCACGGATGTCATGATGTGTTCCGTATACCTGATAGGAGCGGACAAACTGGCCAAGCGGAGTGATCTCATAGAAACCGTACAAATTGTTATAGGAGTCCGGGATGGCTTCTCCGGTGCCAACCAGAAGATTTCCGTTTTTCAGGTGGGTCAGCATGACACTTCCGTTAAAGGATTTGTCGCTCAGATACCAGCGGATATCCCCATTGCAGTCCAGGGCCAGGAAATAGTTGCCGTTGATATGAGGACAGTCAAAGAACGTCAGGCCGGGGGTCATTTTTTCCGGGATACTCACCTGCAGCTCTGTTTTGGAAATATCTTCCGGAAGAACATCTGTCTGAATGGGATAAGTCTGACTTGTCTGACTGCCGTCGGCAGCTGTCGCGGTGATTTCCACTTCGTTTTCCTGATCGGCATACAGCCCGTAGATCGGAACCATGTGACTGGTGGAAGCCTCCTCAAATGTATGAGTGATGGTGGAAGCATCATCCTTTCCTTTTACGGTAACGGTGATGGTGCTGGCTTCTTCCGTATCAAAAATTGCCAGGGCGGTCAGAGGAGAAAATTCAAATGGATCGACAACGATCAGTGCGTCCTCCAGGGAATAGCCTGCGCCCTGTTCTTCTTTCAATGCTTCTTTGATTTCATCCTGCCAGGAAAAGCGGGCATCCATCTCCTCGCGGGTTTTGGCCTGTACGGGTTCTTCTGTCTCGCTTCCGTACACAGGCATTGCTGCAGTCATACTGAGCGCCAGAAGTACAGCGGTACTTTTTCTGAAATTGTGTTTCATAATGTTCCTCCTGATAATTTACTATAAAAGTCCCGGACAGCAGCCATGTGACGGAGCATGATTGCATGTGCAGACACATGGATATTGGACGGGCTGACCCGTATGAGCAAGCAGGCAGGCAAGCCGGATTGCGAATATGGGCAGCGATTGTGGGAGCACGAAGTGCGGAGCAATCGACTTTTATGCTTGGTGGTGTCTGCGCGAGCAGACATTTCTGTTTATTGGTGCATCGTTCGCGCGTGAGACTTACGGTGTCTGGATCGGGACAGAAAGCTGTATTTCCTGCTCCTCTTCCCTGTACAGCAGAGTCAGTGCTCCTTTGGCGGAGTCTGCAGGAATTTCAAAACAGATCCAGCCGCTTTTGCTGCCGATTTTGATATCGGTGCCGGCCATACGGTCATAACCGTGATCGCTCAGAAAGCTGTCGTTCATACGAGTATAGCAGTCTCCGTTTTCATCCTGTAAGAATACATTATCCCAGGAGAAGGAACCGGTACCTTTTCCGGCCTTGACTACGTCCAGATGGAGAAGAATATAAATATGTCCGTCTGCGGGGGCATTGCTGTACTGAACCTGATCGACACTTCCGTCATACTGTGTGACCGGAACGGTCGTTTGAAGCGTATCGGCAGCTGCCGCTTCCTGAATATGGATCTCCCAGAGAGTATCGCTCTGATTCGTATCTGTATTGGCGGTGGTTTCTTCTGCAGTCGTTCCGGAAGCAGGCGCATCAGAAAGCGTCTCACTGGTATCGGATGCTGCCTTTGAGACATATTGATATGGGATTTCTGTGCAGCCGAGAACCTCTCCCTCGGCCTCTGCGTAAATGGCCAGCTGATAAGTTCCTTCCGGAAGCTGGTCCATGGGAATTCCGGGCATGTAGAACCGGAATTTCCGGAACCGGATCAGAGAAAAGCTGTACTGGTCACCGTTTTCGTTTCGGGCGATCAGACGGAAGGTGTGACTTTTGTTTCGGGCTTCTCTTTCGCGGACAAAGCCACGGATGGAAAGACCCTGATCGGTCAGTGTGATTTCACCTATGCTGTAGCTTTCAGAACCTGCAGAGACCGGATAATCGCTCTTTTCCCATGTTTCATCCAGAAGATTATAACGTGTTATGTAATTTTCCGGACTGCGCAGTGTGCTGCCTGCTGCGGCAAAAACGGAAGCATCACAGGAAAAAGCCCGGTAGATTCCGTCCGACGTATTGGCAATCTGATATTCTGCGATTTCCTTTCCGTCAGAATCGGACTCTGTGACGAAAGAAATTCGCGAATCCTGCTCCTCCAGTCCGGGGAAGCTGGCAATATAATGGCCGTTTTCCTCCAGATACTGTGCACTTCCGCACTGATCGGAATAGTATTCCGGATGATCCTGCCCGTACTGATAAACCTGTGTGACAGAACGGGTTTTGGCATCGATCTGATAGCGTACCAGTCGGCTGTATTTTTCGGATGTCTCTTCGGGGGAAGAGGAATCATCTGCCACGAATCGGTCTGTACCGTTATCCAGCAGGACGATATCGTAAACGTCCGCTTCTTCATCGTAAGAAATCAGTTTTGGTGCGTGCTGAGAATAGAACCATTCGAAACCGGTATCATTTTCATCCGGGAGAATCAGAGCGTCGGTCAGCTTTTCCTGAAGTGCGTGTACACTGCCGGAAGCATCCACCGTATAAGCCGGTGTGAGCACCCAGTTGATTTCCTTTGTGGGAAAATCCATGTCCATCACCACATGCTGATTCCGGAAAGAAAGAAGCAGACTGTCGTTCTGCGCAATGTATTCCACGGTATTCGCATGGGCAAAGTCCCAGGCATGATCTTTTGTGGCGTATTCCAGGGACCCGAGGTCCTCGTCGAACAGCTCCTGGGGATCGTAATACAGGGAAATGGATCCGTCCGAAGGATCCAGAATGCTCAGCTCCGAAGAAGGAGTGCCCCATTTGGAATAATACAGAAGGCGGCCGTCGGGAAGCAGTGTTCCATCGTGATGGGCGCTTTTTCCGAGGGTGAAAAATATTCCCCGGACCCGGCCGGTAAAGCTCATGCAGTAAACGGTTGCCATGCTCTGGGATGTCCCTTCGGTACTGAACCAGAAGCAGTGGTTATCCGGATCGATTTCATCAATACCGCTGAAGGCGGTGGAGATACCGGCCATGTACCATCGCACATCGCCATTCTGATCAAATACGGTCCGATACTGATCACATACATAAAACAGGTGGTTTTCCAGCTGGGTTCCGTTCCCTGCGGTTTTTGTGACCTGGGACATGGTATCCGGGAGGGGTTCTGTGGTAATTTCAAAGTCCCGTGACTGACCGGAGGAGGTCGTTAGCGTGACCAGATTGTCCCAGCCGGCATACAATCCGAAAATCTGTACCTCATGCCAGGTGCTTTCCTCAGTGACGTATGTGATATCTCCGGTGGAATCCTTTCCGTGTACTGTGACGGTCACAGTTTCCGGAGCTTCTGTCTCAAACAGGATCACAGCGGTCAAAGGCGCTGTTCCGTACAGATCCTGATGGACTTGTGCAGTGTCCAGTGTTTTGCAGCTGCTGCTGTCGTACCAGTCGAGAAGCTCCTGCTCCGTTTCATCCTGTGCTTCCATAAGACTTTTTTCTTCCGAAAGCGTTTCGCCGGTCAATGCTTCCTCCTGGGACGATGCCAGGCAGGGAAGCGGAAGACCGGTAAACAGCATTCCGGTCAGAAATAGCAGAGGAACGCGTTTCATATATCGTTTTGTGTTCATAATCAACTCCAATCCATATGTTTTCGTATTTGCATGTTGTGTTTTGTCATGACATTTCCGCTGTGTCATGTATGACGACGGTACAAAATCACCACATGATATTTTGGATTATAACATATTTTATGGAGAAATGTGTGACCAAGATTTGTCATTTTGCGTTTTGTTCCGGCCGGACACACGTAAAACCTGGCGCGTAAGAGAACAGACTGAAGTTTTATTCTGAGAAATATGAAAAACCCGGGAAATGATGTCATTTCCCGGGATAAAAATTATGTTGTAACAGGATTTAGAACAGTCCGGTGATCTTTCCGTTCTCGTCTACGTCGATTCTCTCGGCAGCCGGTACCTTCGGAAGACCAGGCATGGTCATGATCTCGCCGGTCAGTGCTACGATGAAGCCCGCTCCTGCGGAAATCTTCAGGTTACGTACCGTGATCTCGAAATCCTTCGGTGCGCCAAGCTTTGTCTGGTCATCGGTCAGGCTGTACTGGGTCTTTGCCATACAGATCGGGCAGTTGCCAAATCCGAGTGCTTCCAGCTCT
>JALEJS010000002.1 GCA_022769545.1 Blautia sp.
CACCGTCATTGTCATCGAGCACAATCTGGATGTGATGAAGCAGGCAGACTGGCTCATTGATGTGGGACCGGACGGTGGTACTGCCGGTGGTGAGATCGTCTTTTCCGGAACGCCGAAGGAAATGGCAGAACACGCTTGCACCATCACAGCAGAATACCTCAGAAAGTCCATGTGATTTTTCCGGGGCGGGAAGCAAAAGCATGATTCCTTAAGACGTAAGGAGAAAAAAGATGCCGATACATATATCAACAATAGAATTGTTGTTGGCAGTGGGATCCTTATGTTGACAAATTCGTAAACAGGCATTATAGTGACTATACAATCAAATTTGGTCAAAAAGAGGTGACGTATTTGCCAAAGTGTTATTCGGAACAGGAACGGGAGTATATTATAAGACGCCTGAAGGAAGAGGCGGCTGTCTGCATGGGGCAGTTCGGGATTCGCCGCACCACTGTAGATGAGCTTGTAAAGCGGGTAAATATCCCCAAAGGGACTTTTTATCTGTTTTACAAATCCAAGGAGCTGCTTTTGTTTGATGTGATTCAGGAGCAGCATGAGCTGGTCAATCAAAAACTGTATCAGGCCATATCTGAGGCTGCCGATCAGTCGTTTTCGGCAGAAAAACTTACGGATATGATTTATGAGTTTTATAAGATGACAGAAGAAATGCCAATTTTCAGGCTGATGGATTCTGAAGAAATCGAATTGCTGGTACGCAAACTGCCAGGGGAAGTAGTGGAAGCACACTTACAGGACGATACGGATACGATTCAAAGAATGTTTGCTCTGCTTCCTGTAAAAAAAGAAGCGGATGTGAAAGTGATGAGTGCCGCATTTCACGCAATTTATTATGCCACACTTCACAAAAAGGAAATTGGTGAGGAAGGGTACGATCAGGCACTTCGCATGTTGATATACGGTGTAGTAACGCAGATTCTATCAGATGAGAGATGACTCACGAGTGAGTCATGAAAAATAGTCCGGTGAAAAGCCGGACTTTTCAAAAAAACTTTTCTGACTATATAATTTGATATAGTCAAATATATGAAAAGGAGTGGTGTAATATGATAATGGTAGACCATCTTTCGTTCAGTTATACAGAAAAGCCATTTATTCAGGATATGAGCTTTTCCGTTTCAGAAGGGGAAATCTTCGGCTTTCTGGGTCCGTCAGGCGCAGGAAAGAGTACGCTGCAGAAGATCCTTTTGGGGATGCTTCCAAACTATCAGGGATCTGCTGTTGTAAATGGAACAGAATGTAAAAAACATCATCCGGATTTTTATGAATCAATCGGTGTGGATTTTGAGTTTTCCACGATGTATGAGAAGCTGTCTGCAAGAGAAAATCTCTGCTTCTTTTCCTCACTCTATCATAAACAGGCTCGTCCGATCGATGAACTTCTGTCTGTGGTAGGTCTGGAAAATGATGCGGATAAGCGGGTATCAGACTATTCCAAAGGAATGAAAAGCCGATTGAACTTTATCAAAGCATTGCTCCATGATCCGGCGCTTCTGTTTCTGGACGAACCGACCAGCGGCCTTGATCCGACGAACAGTCGTCTGATGAAGGATATGATTCTGGCTGAAAAAAACAGAGGGAAGACCATTCTTCTGACAACCCATAATATGCAGGACGCGACGGAGCTTTGTGACCGGGTAGCATTTATTGTCGGAGGACAGATTTTTACTCTGGACAGCCCGCACAATCTGATCATGTCGAGAGGTGCTGCGAATGTAATCTACACCTGGAAAGAAAATGGCGAGCAGACTGCAAGCTGTCCTCTGGAGCAGATGTCAGAAGATAGACAGCTTCAGAAACTGATTGCTGAAAAGCGCCTCCAATCGATTCACAGCAGCGAACCTACACTGAATGATATTTTCATGGAAATCACCGGGAGGACGCTGGTATGAGATTCAAAAATCTGTTGCTATGGGATATGAAATTTCAGAGAAGATATGGATTTTACCTCTTGTACGGCATTTTGACTGCTTTTTATGTTGTACTGTTATTTTCCGTGCCCCAGTCCTGGAAGAAAAATGCTGCCGCAATACTGATTTACTCCGATCCTGCTGCAATGGGGCTGTTCTTCATGGGAGCAATTATTTTACTGGAGAAAAGTCAGAGAGTGACGTCCTTTTTTGCTGTTTCACCGATCAGGGTTTTGGAGTATGTGTGTTCAAAGATTCTTTCCCTGAGCATAATCGCTCTGCTTGTGGCGGCTGTACTGGCAGCGGTGGCAGATCTCGGGTCTTTCCTCTCTGTGCTGACGGGAACATTTTTATCCAGTACCGTGTTCACTCTGTTGGGAATCATGATTAGATGTGTCAAGCCGCGGGAGGTGTAGAGCTATGAGAGCAATTCGCCTGAGTTTTTTTCATATGTTGGAAGTTGTTAAGCATGACAGGATGTTGGCTGCAGCACTGATGTCACCGGTTCTTGCCGGAACAGCGATCCATTTTGGCGTACCTTTTGCTGAAAAAATGCTGATTCAAGTGACTGGTTTGCCGGCAGTTTTAACGCCATATTATGGCCTGTTTGATATTTTTTTTGCATCCCTCACTCCGGTCATGTTCTGTTTTATCGCTGCGATGGTGGTTCTGGAAGAACATGATGATCATATTGACCGATACCTTTTTATTACAGGTCTCGGAAGAAATGAATATTTTGTATCACGCATGCTGCTTCCGTCACTTTTGGCTTTTTTGATTACGGTGATACTCCTTCCGGTAGTTAAGCTTACGAAATTGTCAGGTGCAGAAATAGTATTTCTGTCCCTCACAGGAAGTTTACAGGGAATCATCATTGCTCTTCTCATTGTAACATTATCTTCAAATAAGCTGGAGGGTATGGCGGTAACAAAACTATCTTCTTTCATAATATTTGGAGCTGTTGTGCCGTTCTTTGTTCCGGCGCCGATTGACCTGTGTGCATTTTTTCTGCCTTCTTTTTGGATGGGAAAGGCAGTGCTTGAAAGGAAGCCAATTGTAATGATGTTGTCTGCTTTCGTGGCAGTTATGTGGATCCTCATTTTAAAAAGAAAGTATGAAAGGAAAATGTAAATTTCCCGGAGTAATCATCCATTTCTTCCGGAGTCAAATCCACCAACAACATGATATCAACATCGTAATTGGATGTATAATCACCTTGTGCATAGGAAGCATATAAAATAACGCTCTTGAGATGTGAGCCGTAAATCTTTTGTACTTCTGATAAATACTGAGTAAGCAGTGTTTGATTTGTCACCTGCGTCATAATGACGGTGGATAACACAGTAATTCAGATGTTTGGCAGCAGTTTTGCTGTCTGAAAAGTATTTTTATTTTCTGCAGATAATCGTTGAGAATTTATGCAACCAAACATAACACGTTTTTAATATTTTTGTTATCTGCAGTTGGTGGATGTTTCTGCAACTATATATTACAATATTCATACAAATCGTAATACGGGAGGTAATTATGAGTATTGTAGAAATAAAGAATCTGAAAAAAGAATACCCGTTATTTTTATTGGACAATGCCTCATTCAATCTTGAAGCAGGCAGAATTACAGGCTTTGCCGGGCGAAACGGCGCCGGCAAAACCACAACGATAAAGTCAATGCTGAATCTGATTCATCGGGACAGTGGGGAAATCACTTGTTTCGGTATGCCGCTGAACGGTCACGAAGCGGAAATTAAGAGGCGTATTGGCTATTCCACGGGTACCGTCAGTTGGTATCCGAGAAAAAAGCTTAAGGATATTGTTGCAGTTACAAGGAGCTTTTATCCGAATTGGGATGAAAGTGCTTATGGCAAATATCTTAAGCAGTTTCAGCTGGATGAGAGCAAAACGCCCTTGGAACTTTCCGAGGGGATGAAAGTGAAGTTTAATCTGCTGCTGGCACTCTCACACAGAGCAGAGCTTCTCATTTTGGATGAGCCGACCAGTGGCCTGGATCCTTTCTCCCGGGATGAACTGCTTGATATTTTCATGACGCTTCGTGATGACGGGGTTGCGGTGTTCTTCTCAACCCACATTATTTCAGACCTGGAAAAGTGCGCGGATGATATTGTGTATATTTCCGGCGGCAGGATCAAAGCGGCAATGACGATTCATGATTTTTGTTCCGCACATTCTCTGCAGAACGAGAGTCTGGAGCAAACTATATTACGTCTGGAAAAGGAGAAAACAGTATGAAAAGCATATTGAAAAAAGAATTGACCCTCAGTGCGTCCATTTTGTCCTATCTGTTTATCCTCTTTGGGTTTATGTTCTTTATCCCCGGTTATCCGATTTTGTGCGGTGTATTCTTTGTGACACTTGGTATTTTTCAAAGCTTTCAAAATGCACGAGAGGCTAACGATATTGTTTTTTCCGCTCTCTTACCCGTTGCCAAAAAGGATGTGGTAAAAGGAAAATATCTTTTCTCTTGCTTTATTGAACTGTGCAGTATCCTTCTGATGGTAATTGCAGCCCTGATTCGTATGACGGTTTTAGAAGATGTTGTCGTTTATCGGAACAATGCGATGATGAATGCAAACTTCTTTGCTTTGGGAATTGCACTGTTTCTCTTTGGACTTTTCAATCTGATATTTATAGGCGGATTCTTCAAAACAGCCTATAAATTCGGAAAGCCTTTTGTCACACACATCATTGTGACTTTTGTAATGATAGGAATCGGCGAAGCACTGCATCATATTCCGGGACTGGAGGCAGTAAATGCCTTTGGCTTTGCGCATTTCGGTCTGCAGTTTGGTTTATTGGCTTTGGGAGCCATGGCATATATTGTACTTACCGTTATATCCTATCGATGTGCCTGTCGAAATTTTGAAAGAATAGACCTATAGACCTATAAGGAGAAAACTTATGCTGCAGGATAATTTGATTATGTTACGAAATATGTATGGAATGTCCCAGGAGGATATTGCGGTGAAAATCGGTATTTCCCGGCAGGCGTATGCCAAATGGGAGAACGGTGCGACTGTGCCCGATATTGAAAAATGTAAGCGTTTGGCGGATTTCTATGATGTCACCATTGATAGTTTGCTCAAAACGGAAACGGAAGATAAAATTGGGATGATTCCGCCTGCACCAAGAGGTAAAAATATTTGGGGCAGTGTTACGATAAACGAGAGAGGACAGCTGGTTATACCAAAAGCAGCAAGAGAAAAGTTCGGATGGAGTGGAGGGCAAAGATTCATCGTGCTCAGCGATCATGAAGGAATCGCTTTGATTCCTGCAGAAACGTTTGAGGAGAAGATGAAAGCGGCTATGGCATATGCTTCTGTAATGGAAAAGAACGATTAATATACTGAAATATAATTCATATGCCGGACGCTTTTTCGGACTGGTAATTTTATTATCTTTATGAATTCTTCATTTTTTCCTGTTATCCTGTCTCTATATAAATATGGAAGGAAGTAAAATATCAGAACAGAGGGATCATATGGCGAATATTTTAGTAGTTGACGATGACACAGCAATCCTTGATATGATAGGAACCATTCTGAACAAAGACGGACATCTGGTTACAAAAGTAAGTAATCCACTTGAGATAAATATGGAAAAAATGAATCGATATGATTTGATTTTGCTGGATATCATGATGCCCGGAACGGATGGATTCGTACTGTGTTCAAAAATCAGGAAGTTTGTTGACTGCCCTATTTTGTTTCTTACAGCAAAAACAGAAGAAAGCAGCCTGGTAAATGGATTATCATTGGGAGCAGATGACTATATCTGTAAGCCATTTGGGGTTATGGAGCTTCGTGCGAGAATTGCTGCGCATCTCAGGCGGGAACACAGGGAACATTCTGTCAGAATGGTTGTGGGGCATGTTTGCTTTCATTTATCTTTAAAACAGATGATGGTGGATGATAAGGAAATTCCGCTTACAAAGGCGGAGTATGCGATTTGTGAGTTTCTTGCAAAACACCGCGGACAGGTTTTTTCAAAAGAACAGATTCTGGAGCAGGTATTTGGATTTGACAGTGAGAGCAATGACAGTACCATTACGACCCATATTAAAAATATACGAACAAAGCTGTCAGACTTTCATTGTATGCCGATAAAAACAGTCTGGGGGATCGGGTATAAATGGGAAGAATAGAAAAGAGAAGAGGCAGTACACTGAGTGGAATCTTTCTGAGATATGTACTGGTTATGCTGGGATTGCTGTTAACGCTTGGGACATGTACCGTTCTTATATTCAATATTCTTGTTAACGCAGGCGGTATATATCCGGCTAATTACGCAGAAAGAAAGAACAGTGAGGCATATGATCTGATTCAGAATGCAGATGAAGTGACGGAGGACATGATACCGGTTCTTTGCCATTATGTCATTTTTTCTATGGACGGTGAGGTACTTAGAGGAAATATGCCGGAAGATTCGGTGGAAATTGCGTGGAATGTTGCAAATCATGGAACCGCATCAGGAGACTGTTTCTATAAGGCGATCCCGCGTGCGGACGAATGTGTTGTTCTGCAGTACAGCCTGACACCACAGTATCAGTCTGCGTTTCTCAGAGAACATTTCATAGGACCGCAGGATTTGATGACGATCCTGGTTGTTCTGGGTGGAATTACAATGATCTTGCTGCCATCTGTGAGCTTTGGGAAAAAGATGCAACGAAAAATGAAACCGGTAATGAATGCAGCAGAGAGAATCAAGAACCAGGATCTTGAATATGAGGTATCTTATTCCGGAGTAAAAGAGATTGATGACTGTCTGTCATCCATTGATGAGATGCGAAATGCACTGAAGGACTCTCTGGAACGGCAATGGAAGACAGAACAGGAAAAAAACAGGCAAATGTCTGCATTGGCGCATGACATAAAAACGCCGCTTACAGTCATAAGAGGAAATGCAGAACTTCTTTCTGAACTGGAAATGACAGAAGAGCAGGAAAAATATATTGATTATATCACAAGCAGTGCATTGCAGATACAAAACTATGTACAGACACTGATAGAAGTAACAAAGTCCGTAGATGGTTATCAATATAGATTTGAAAAAGTAAGGACAGAAGATGTACTTGGTGACATCAAAAAGCAGGCATCCGGATTGGCAGAAGTATTCAATCTGAAAATCAACTGGAAAGAGCACGATATCAGTGAAACCGTAAATATTGTTTACGACCAGATTGTAAGGGCTGTTATGAATATTATAAAGAATGCAGCAGAACATACACCGAAAGGCGGAACAATTAATATTTATGTGGAAGAGCAGAGCAAAGAGTTAATATTTACAGTGGAAGATACCGGCAGTGGTTTTACAAAAGAAGCACTGCTGCACGGAACAGAACAGTTTTTTATGGATGATACAAGCAGAAGCGGCGGTGTGCATTATGGAATTGGACTATTCTCTGCAAAATCAATAGCCGGAATCCATGGCGGAAGAATACTCCTTACGAATTCGAAAAAAACCGGCGGAGCAAAAGTGGAGATTCGTTTCCTTCAGGACGGTGGAAGTCATGGTGGTACGCTTTTTTGACTGGTAAAAGGTTCATCTTTATGAATTCTTTATTTTTTCCTGTTATTCTGTTTCTATAAAAACAGAGAAAGAAGGAAAACGTATGGAAATGATGCTTCAAACGACAGACCTTTGCAAGTCATTTAAGAAACAGAAGGCGGTAGATAAAGTTTCATTAAATGTAGAAAAGGGGAAGATTTATGGGTTACTTGGACCGAATGGGGCCGGGAAATCTACGACCCTGAAAATGATTACCGGTGTATTAATGCCGACAGCAGGTGAGATTTCTTTCAACGGAAAGCCATGGAGCAGGGAGTCGCTGTCGGAGATCGGGGCACTGATTGAGAGTCCGCCGATCTATGAAAATTTGTCTGCAAGGGAAAATCTGAAAGTCCGCTCATTGCTGCTTGGTGTGAATGATAAAAGGATTGATGAAGTACTGCAGACAGTCTCTCTTGCAAATACAGGAAAAAAGAAGGCAGGGCAGTTTTCTCTGGGAATGAAGCAGAGACTTGGCATTGCAATGGCATTATTGGGTGAGCCAAAGCTTTTAATCTTAGATGAACCAACGAATGGGCTGGATCCCATCGGAATAGAAGAGCTTCGTGAATTGATACGATCCTTCCCGGCAAAAGGAATTACGGTTATACTTTCCAGTCATATTCTTTCGGAAGTCCAACTAATAGCAGATCATGTAGGAATTATTTCAGATGGTATTTTAGGATACGAAGGACCTCTTGTACAGGGGCAGAACCTGGAAGAACTCTTTATGAATGTTGTAAATGAAAACAGAAGGGCTGGTGAAAGCTTTGATTAATATTGTGAGGGCAGAATATCTGAAAACAAGAAAGTCGATGGGACGGGTACTTATCTGGGCATTTCCGATGATTGTATTTGCCATGGCATTTGTATTTACGCTGGGAATAACAAATGCATATGCGGAGAGTGTATGGAACTGGTGGTATACACTGCTTCTGCCCGGAATGCTTGCCATTACCTGTTATCTTTCCATAACACGGGAGATAAAAACGGGATACTATCATCTGATGACACTTTCTGACAGTAAAAGAAAACTGATGATGGGTAAAATCATTTATATGGGATGTGTGCTTTTGGTGTCTGATATGATTATATTTGTGGGTGCCTCTTCAGGAGGATTTCTATTAACCACCTGTGTTCCGTTAAGAGGAGCTTTGGCTGCGGTATTGGTGCTTACGATTTCGCAGCTGTGGGAGATACCGTTGCTGTTATTTCTGAGTGAACGATTTGGAATGCTTGTGGAATTACTGGTATGTATGCTTCTCACGGTTGGAGGGATCATCATTGCACCGACAGAAAAATGGTATTATTTTGTTTCGGCAATCCCGATGAGGATTCTTTGCACGCTCCTTCACATATTGCCGAATGGAATCAGGGCAGAGGAAGGAAATCCTCTTTTGGATATGGGAGTTGTTCTTCCAGGCATTTGTCTGTCCGTTATCTGGTTCATTCTTGCAGCATTTTTATTCTTAATCTGGTTTGACAAAAGAGAGGGGAGATAGGAATGCTCAGAAGGATTCTTTATGCAGACCTGCTGAAAATGAAAGGGCTCTCCGTTACACTGGCACATATTCTGATCCCGATTATTACAAGTGGGTTGTTTTTATTATATTATTCCTTTTCCGCCTGGAATGAGAATACAAAAATAATTGCTTTCTTCCAGGCAGTTGGAGCAGGATTTCCTGTTCTGATTGGAATATTTACTGCAAGCATCATGGAACAGGAGCAAAATGCCGGAGCATGCCAGAACCTGCTCTCCTTACCCAAAAAGACGGAGGCCTTTTGGTCTAAGGTGATCATTCTGCTTATCTTTAGTCTGTTTTCTGTTTTTTCAGCAGCAGCGATACTCGGTTTCGGTTTTTGCATAATCTTTGGATGCAGTACAATCGGTATAGGGACATATATGATAGCTGCATTTATCATGTGGTGCGGCAGTATTCCGCTTTACATATGGCAAATGCTTTTGGCTTTCCGGTATGGAAAAGGGGTATCTGTCGGAGTGGGGATTATTTCCGGACTTGTCAGTGCACTATTGCTAACGGATCTTGGAAGGTTTATCTGGAAGTACATACCTGCTTCATGGACCGGCAGAATACCATACACTTATTTACTGATTGTTTTCGGAGAAGCGGGGGCAATAGAGGAGCTGAAATCTGCAATACCGATATTTTGTGTATTTACAGTGATCAGTATCATATATTATTTATTCTGGGCATCTCATTGGGAAGGAAGCAACATAACAGAATAGAAGGAGCCGTGGTCAAAATCCTCTTGACAAGTGAACGACTGTTTACTATAATGATGGTAAACAGTCGTTCACTTAATAGAGGGGGTTATCATGTCAGATACAAAGGAAAAAATTTTAATGACTGCACTTCACCTGTTTGCAAGGGATGGTTATGAGGCTGTCTCGGTAAGTACCATTGCAGGGGAACTGGGAATGACGAAAGGAGCTCTGTATAAGCATTATAAAAATAAACGTGATATTTTTGACAGTATTGTTGAAAGAATGTACCAGATGGATGCCAGGAGAGCGGAAAAATATGAGGTACCGCAGGTAAAATATGAAATTCATCCGGAAGCATATAAAAATCAAACGGCAGAAAAAATCATGGATTTTACAATTGCTCAGTTTTTCTTCTGGACAGAAGATGATTTTGCGTCGGATTTTCGGAAGATGCTGACATTAGAGCAATATCGAAGTACAGAAATGGCGGAGCTTTACAGTCAGTGTATCGCTGCAGGGCCGGTTGCCTATATGGAGGATCTGTTCCGTGAACTGATTCTGGAAGGTGTATTGAAAGAGGAAAACCCGAGGCAGCTGGCAGTAGAATATTATGCTCCGCTGTTCCTTCTGATCAGCATGTCCGATCGGACAGGAGAGAAGGAGGCTTATGCCGCAATTCTCCGTCAGCATGCGGAACACTTTCTGCATAGTCATAGGGCGAATTCGGAAGGAGAGAGACATGAGAAACGGGATTGACATGAGACAGTATGGCCTGTCAGAGACAGTCGAAAAATCAGCCGAACGTTTTGCAGATTTGACGATATCGAGAGTTCTTTCACAGGAAAAAGGAATCTATCGTCTGATATCTTTCCAGGGTGAAAAATGGGGAGAGATATGCGGAAGATTCCTATATCATATACAGGCAAAATCAGACTATCCTGCAGTCGGCGATTTTGTCATGGCTGACTGGAACAAAAGCGGCGGAAACGCAGTGATCCACCATGTGCTGCCCCGGAAAAGCAGTTTCATTCGAAAAGCGGCAGGGGAAAAGAATGAGGAGCAGGTTGTTGCGGCCAATATCGATACGATATTTTTGTGCATGTCCCTGAATAACGATTTTAATCTGCGGCGGTTGGAACGCTATGTTTCGATTGCATGGAACAGCGGTGCAGAGCCTGTCGTTGTTCTGACAAAATCAGACCTGTGCGAGGAGCTGGATCAAAAACTGTACGAAGTATCTTTCGCAGCAGCAGGTGTGGATGTTCTGGTGACGAATACGGTAAATCAAAACGGTTATGAGCAGATTTATCCATATCTTGCTGAGGGAAAGACAATCGCATTTATCGGTTCGTCCGGTGTGGGAAAGTCTACTCTGATCAATTGTCTGCTGGGTAAGCAATATCTGGACACCAATGGACTGAGAAATGATGACAAAGGACGGCATACGACAACGCACAGGGAACTGATTTTACTGCCATCCAAAGGAATGGTGATTGACACACCAGGGATGCGGGAGCTTGGGATGTGGGATGCCGAGGACGGAATCGATCAGACTTTTTCGGATATCGAGAAACTGGCACGGGGCTGCCGCTTTCGCAATTGCACACATTCCGGCAGCGAGCCCGGGTGTGCGGTGCAGGAGGCAGTCGAGCGCGGTGAGTTATCGTCTGAGAGGGTCTGTTCCTGGAAGAAACTGATGAATGAAAACCGCTATATGGAGAATTCACAGGAATATCTGGCTGAGAAAAGACAAAAATTTAAAAATATTGCAAAAATAAACAAAAGAAATCGACGAGGATAAAAATGAATACAAACAATATTATCATACGGTTGGAAAAAGAAGAAGAATATCGGGAAGTGGAAAACATGGTGAGGGAAAGCTTCTGGAATGTATATCGTCCGGGATGCTTTGAGCATTATGTTCTGAATCAGCTCCGGAATGATCTGGCATTTGTTCCCGAACTTGACTTTGTTATGTGCCTTAAAACGCAGGAAAATGCTCCGACAGAGCATTCTGTCACGGCACAGGAGGGCAGGCTGATCGGTCAGAACATGTTTATGAGAGCAATGATCAAAGCGGATGATGGAAGGATGATTCCCATCATGACGATGGGACCAATCTGCATTATTCCGGAACTGAAAAGAAAAGGATATGGAAAGATCTTGCTGGATTACTCCCTGGAAAGAGCGAAGGAGCTTGGCTGTGGAGCGGTCTGCTTTGAAGGAAACATTGACTTTTATGGAAAGAGCGGATTTGCCCCCGCAAGTACCTTCGGCATTCGTTATCATGGCCTGCCGGAAGGCGAAGATGCTTCCTTTTTTCTGTGCAAGGAATTGGTTCCGGGATATCTGGACGGGATTACAGGGGAATATGCGACACCACAGGGATATTATGTGGATAAAGCAGAGGTGGAGATACTCGACCAGGGATTTCCGGCTAAAGAAAAAAGGAAGCTTCCGGGTCAGTTATTTCAGGAGTAATCCATTCAGGTGAGGGGGAAAAGGCGAGTTCATCCATAAATAGAATATGTGCAAACATACCGGAAGATACGGCGACTCTGATGACTGGAGCCGTCGTTCTACTTTTCGTAGGTGGAATATGCTTATGAGGTATTCTATAATCGGGACATGGAGGTGAAAAAGATGAATCAATATGTTACAGGAGCAGTAATCAAAGAACTGCGGGAAAAAAACAAAATGACGCAGCTGCAGCTGGCGGAAAGACTGGGGGTGAGTGACAAGACGGTTTCAAAATGGGAGACGGCAAAGGGGTATCCGGAAATACTGTCTTCAATACCAATGTATCGGCCAATATGATGCGGTCGAAATTTTATGTGCACATGGATCATGATATGTCAAAACAGCATTATATTTCATTCATCGCAGCAGTATCTTCTGACCGAGTACAGATGGTGAAACTTTATCCGGAAGGAAATGCAGAGGCAAGATTTAAGAGAAACGGAGTAAAAAAGCTGTATTTTTACTGTAATCGGGATGGGCTGTTTTGTGCTGAAAACTTTTTCCGGCGCTGAGGTTCTATAAAACTGACACATTTTCCTGTATTCTCCGTCTATTCTGCAGAAAAGAAAAAAGGTATAATGTTTTCAGAAAAGGGGGACAGGTATTATGCTGAGAATGGAAATTGCGCTGTTTCTTGTGATTGCATTTGTTGCCTATATTTATTTTTCAGCGGAAAAGGAGCGTTCGGAGCTGCATCGCACATTTTCTGTGCTGCTGGTCGTGGTGCTGTTTCATCTGGTTTTTGACGGGGTTACCGTCTATACGGTGAATCATCTGGAAACGGTGCCCAGATTTCTGAATGATACGTTTCACCGTCTTTTCATCGGAACGATGATTCTGATATTTTTTCTGTTTTACCGGTATATTGCGATTCTGGTGGAGGGGGAAACCGGAAAGGCAGGGCGACTGAATCAGGCTGCCGGAATCTATCTGGTGATTGCAGAACTGGGGGATCTGCTTCTTCCCATCCATTATGCGGTCACGGAGCAGGGTAATTATTCAGACGGGATTCATATGATATTCTGTTATATCAGCGTAGCCTTTTATTTTATTCTGGGAGCCGGTCTCTTTCTCAAAAACCGGAAAGAAATTCACAGGAAAGAAAAAATGGCGATCGGAATTGCGATGCTGGTGGAATTAGTTGTGACGACCCTTCAGGGAATCAATCACACCTGGCTGATCAGCGGAATGGGAATCACGCTGATCACGCTGGCCTTTTATCTGATTCTGGAAAATCCGGATATCCTGCGGGCGGAACTGACAGAACAGAAGATGTCCATGCTGTATCTGAAAAGTCAGGTCAATCCTCATTTTTTGTATAATACGCTGGATACCATCCGGATTCAGGCGCAGCTGAACGATGATAAAAAGGTGGCGGAGCTTCTCATGCGTCTGGTCGATTTCTTCCGGCTCAGCGTAAAGGTGGATCGTTCCCTGGTTTCTCTGGACGATGAGATCGAGCTTCTGGAGGCTTACATGGAACTGATGTGCTACCGCTATCCGGAGCTGCAGTGCGCATATGATATTGACCCGGATCTTGGCGGGGTTCCGGTGCCGAACTTCATTCTGCAGCCTATTGTGGAAAATAGTCTGCTGCATGGTTTGAAAAATAAAGGATATCGTGGAAAAGTGACGATTTCCGTACAGAAAAAGGACAGTCACTGTATGGAGATCTGTGTCTGTGATACCGGAAGCGGTTTCGCACAGGACAAAAAAGCAGCCATTGATGAGATGCTGCGGTCCTATGCAAAACAGGCACCGAAGCTCACCGGAAACAGCATCGGAATTCTCAATGTGCAGAAACGGATCAAATTACTTTGCGGCCGGGAATATGGCCTCTGGTATACAGAAAATGAAAATGGCGGTGTGACGGCTCATATCCTGCTGCCTGTGGAGGAAAAATCAAAATGAAGAAGCTGCGTGTACTTTTGGTGGATGACGAAATAATGATAAGAGAAGGCTTTAAAAGGCTTTTTGACTGGGAGGCTCACGACTGTGAGGTAGTGGGAGAGGCCGCGGACGGTATGGAGGCGCTGGCTCAGATCGATACTCTGAAACCGGACCTCGCCATTATGGACATTAATATTCCCATCATGAACGGGCTGAAAGTCATTCAGCTCAGCCGGATCAAGCATCCGGATATGGCGTTTGTCATTGTGTCCGGTTACGATGATTTTTCCTATTGCCGGGAGGCGCTGCGTCTGAAAATTACCGATTACATTCTGAAACCCGTGAATTATGAGGAATTTGGTACCTGCATTGACAATCTGAAGATTGCGCTGTTTCAGCATCAGTCTTCTCAAAAAGAGGTTCAGCAGGAGGAACGTACCATCCACGGAATTACGCGTTATCTGCAGGAACATCTTGCGGAAGAGGTAAGTCTTTCTGTTCTTTCCGATGAATTTCATCTCAGTGCCCAGTATATCAGTCAGCTTTTTAAAAGCGAGATCGGCGTCAATTTCCTGGCGTATCTCACAAACATCCGTATGGAGAAGGCCAAACAGCTTTTGATGTCCACATCGTTGTCTGTGGCAGAGATTTCGGCACAGTCCGGCTACAGTGATTACCGGGTGTTTACCAAAGTATTCAAAAAATCGGAAGGAGTCACTCCCTCCCAATATCGGCGTGATTTCCTGGAGGATGTAAAAAACAGATGAAAAAATGCAGAGTGTGACGTCCGTGCAGATGTCACACTCTGTGTTTTTATGTCTATGGGTCAGGCTCATTTCATGATCAGAAGAAAACCGGAGGTTGCTTTCGTGGAAACAAGGGGATCTGACCAACAATGATCTTCTGGCGATTACCTATGTTCTGGATCATACGAAGCTGGAAGAACTGCACACCAGGGATGCAGAACTGAGAAGGCTCCTCGAAGCAGCAGGATCTGTTTATTGATACGCAGGATATTCTGAACGAGGACATTATTACAGACAAGCTTCGTCTGAATCCTTTTCAAGGGAGCAGAGTTTATCGTGGTGCTGGACTGCAAGCTGTCGGATAATGTCGTGAAATATGAACCCGTTCCGGAGCTGCAGGGAGCTCGAGCACTGGCTGATGCCGGATATGAACGGTATTGAGATGGTTCGCCGGATCCGTAAGGTGCTTGGAGACAGCACGCCGATCATTATTCTGACGGCATATGACTGGTCGGATATTGAGGATGAGGCAAGAGAAGCCGGTGTGACGGCGTTTTTTCTCAGGATGTTGTTCCGCTTTGTTCTGCAGAATAGACACATTTATCTGAAAAAAAGAACTATTCGATTCGGATTGTATTATGTATGATATATTGCATAGAGAAAACAAAGGAGCGATGACAGAATCATGAATTCATCAGATACCATCATAAAAATTGAACATCTGAACAAATCCTTCGGGGAAGTGAAAGCGGTGAAGGATCTGAGCTTTCAGGTGAAACGGGGAGAGCTGTTTGCGTTTCTCGGCGTAAACGGTGCGGGGAAAAGTACGACGATCTCCATTATCTGCGGCCAGCTGCAGAAAGACAGCGGAACAGTACTTGTGAATGGAATGGATACAGAGCATTCGCTGGATGAGACAAAACAGCGGATCGGAGTTGTGTTTCAGGACAGTGTGCTGGATACGCCGCTGACGGCAAAAGAGAATTTAAAGAGCAGAGCGGCGCTCTATGGCATTACGGGAAAAGCCTTTGCAGAGCGTCTGCAGGAACTGTCGGAAATACTGGACTTTAAAGGATTTATGAACCGTCCTGTGGGAAAGCTTTCCGGCGGACAGAGAAGAAGAATTGATATTGCCCGGGCACTGATTCACCGGCCGGAAATCCTGATTCTGGACGAACCGACGACGGGGCTTGATCCGCAGACTAGAAAAATGATCTGGAATGTGATTGAGCATCTCAGGACAGAGGAGAAAATGACGGTGTTTTTGACGACACACTATATGGAAGAGGCAGCGTCAGCAAGCTATGTTGTCATTCTTGACAGCGGAAGCATTGTTGCAGAGGGGACACCGCATGACCTGAAGAATGCTTATGTGAAAGACTATGTGTCTCTGTATGGCGTGACAGAGGAAGAGATAAAAATGCTGAACAGAGAGTATCGTGTGATTCGTGACGGATATCAGATTCTGGTACCGACAACCGAACAGGCCACACAGATGATTGTGGAACACCAGGAGCTGTTCCGGGATTATGAAGTGGTAAAAGGCGGTATGGATGATGTGTTCCTTGCGGTCACCGGAAGAACACTCGAGGAGGGAAATCGATAAATTATGAAAAAATTGTGTGCATTGATCGGAAGAAACCGGAAACTGTTTTTCAGAGACAAAGGAATGCTGCTTTCGGCGCTTATTACACCGTTTATTCTGATTGTTCTGTATGCCACATTTCTGGCAAACGTGTACAAGGATTCCTTTCAGTCTGCGCTGCCGGAATTCATGGCAGTGAGCGAAAAGCTCGTGAATGGAACGGTGGCCGCACAGCTGGGAGCTGCCCTGCTTGCGGTGAGCTGTGTGACCGTAACGTTTTGTGTGAATCTGACGATGGTTCAGGACCGCTCGAACGGCTCCCGAAAGGATTTTGACGTGGCACCGGTGAAAAAGCCTGTCATATATCTTGGATATTTTTTCTCTACCGTTCTGAATTCGCTGATGATAAATGTTCTGGCATTTGTTCTCTGCCTGATTTATGTGAGGATGATGGGGTGGTATATGAGTGGTGCCGATGTGGCTTTCGTATTTCTTGATATCGTCGTTCTTGTGCTGTTTGGCTCAGTCCTTTCAAGCGTTGTATGCTATCCTCTGAAAACACAGGGACAGATGTCGGCAGTGGGGACCATAGTAAGTGCCGGCTATGGATTTATCTGCGGTGCATATATGCCGATCTCGAATTTTTCGGAGGGTCTTCAGAAAGTCATGTCGTATCTGCCGAGTACATATGGGACTTCCATGCTGAAAAATCACATGCTTCGCGGCGTTTTTGAAGAGATGAAAGCGGCCGGTTTTCCGGATGAGGCAGTGACCGGTATTGCAGATTCTCTGGACTGCAATCCTGTCTTTCGCGGTCATGTGGTGGAGCCCGGACAGATGCTGCTGATTATGCTTGGAGCAGTGGTGCTGTTTGGAATGATTTATTTCGCTGTTTCGGCTGTTCCGGAAAAAGGCAGCAGATAAAGGTGTAATGAAGGATCATAAATATGAATGACAATAATTAAGGGATATCATTGAAAATGACATATACGGAACAGAAAAAATGACATAAAAATGCAAAAAACGCAAAATATCAGGAAAATCGATTGTTTTTGGAGGGAGAAATATGGTATGATTCTCTATGTATGAATAGATTTGTTTGATATACAGTTGTCAATTTATGTTTCAAAAACAACTGTAGCAGAAAGAATAAGAGGAAACCGAGAATGATATCTCAGAAACAGATTTTGATCGTTGAGGATAATGAGCTGAACCGGGCGATGCTGTGTGAAATCCTGTCTGACGAATATCAGGTGCTTGAAGCAGAGAATGGTCAGGCGGCACTGGATGTTCTGAAACAGTATAAGGACAGTGTTGCCCTGATTTTGCTGGATGTCATGATGCCGGTGATGGATGGGTATGCCTTTCTGGACCTGGTAAAGGCGGATGCTGAGCTGGCCCTGATTCCGGTTATCGTGATGACACAGAGCGGCAGTGAAGCCGATGAGGTGGCAGCTTTGGCACACGGGGCGACGGACTTTGTGCCAAAACCATACCGGCCCCGGGTGATCCTGCACCGGATCGCCAGCATCATCAAGCTGCGGGAGACGGCTGCGATGGTCAATCTTCTTCAGTATGATCGTCTTACCGGATTGTATACGAGAGAATTCTTTTACCAGAAGGTGCGGGAACGGCTGCAGAAAGAGCCGGAGAAGGAATACACCATCATCTGTACCAATATTGAAAACTTTAAGCTGTACAACGACAACTTTGGAATTCCGGCCGGGGATGCCCTTTTGAAAAAAATGGCCCACTGGCTTTTGCAGAGCAGCGGCCCGCATGCAATCTGCGGACGTTTCAATGCGGACCGGTTTCTCTGTCTGCAGGAACGTGAACAGGAAAGAAAAGACAGAAGTGTTATTGCGGAAAACGATACACCCCTGATCAAAAATGTAATCATGAAATGGGGAATTTACGACATTGTTGACCGCAGCGTGTCGGTGGAGCAGATGTGCGACCGGGCTCTGCTGGCTGTGGACAGCATCCGGGGACAGTATAACCGGCATTTTGCTCTGTATGACGATGCACTTCGTGCAAAAATGCTTCGGGAGAAGGCCATTACAGATACCATGGAAGCTGCATTGGCGGAAGGACAGTTTACCGTATTTTTTCAGCCCAAATACAGCCTGAAAGAGGAGTGTATGGCGGGGGCAGAGGCACTGGTACGCTGGATTCATCCAAAGTGGGGATTCATGTCTCCGGGAGAATTTATCCCGCTGTTTGAGAAAAACGGGTTTATTCCAAACCTGGATCGCTATATCTGGGAACGGGTATGTGAGAAGCTGCGTGAGTGGAAGGAAAAGGGGTATCCCCTTCTGCCGGTATCGGTCAATGTATCCCGGGCAGATGTTTACCAGATCGATCTGGTGGAAACACTTGGCAGGCTCGTCCGGAAGTATGAAATCGATCCCTCCTGTCTGCATCTGGAAATCACGGAGAGCGCCTATGCGGAAAATCCGGGTGAGATCATCAGCACGGTAAATCAGCTGCGGAAACTGGGATTCATTATTGAGATGGATGATTTTGGCAGTGGTTATTCCTCTCTGAATATGCTGAACCAGATGAAAATGGATATTCTGAAGCTGGATATGAAATTTGTCCAGAATGAGATGGCAAAATCAGCAGATCAGAGTATACTGAATTATATCATCGGTATGTCCCACGGAATGGGACTGAGTGTGGTAGCGGAAGGCGTGGAGACGCGGGAACAGCTGGACCGTCTGCGGGATATTGCGTGTGATTATGTCCAGGGGTATTATTTTGCAAAGCCCATGCCGGCTGAAGAATATGAAGAACTGCTGAAACGGCAGTTCCACCGGAACCGGGGGTCAGTCGGTAAGCCGGAAACACTGAAGGAGAGAAAAAACGAAAGAGTTCTTCTGATGGTGGAGGAGGATGAGAGCTACAGAGCGCTTGTCCGCAGTACTTTTGAGGAAAAGTATCGGGTTCTGGAAGCCTGTGATGTGGAACATGCACTTTCGTTTCTGGAAGAAGGAGAAGAGAATGCGGTGATTGCCGTGCTTCTGAGCCTGACACTTCCGGAGGATGGGGCAGCAGCGTTTCTGAAAGTTTTGCGCCAGAATCCGGTGTTCTGGCATGTCCCGGTTCTGGCAACCATACCTGAAGCCCATTCATTGAAAGAATTGCCGCTTGCATTGGAGACGGAGGATTTCGTCTGTAAATGCCATCCGCAGCGGGATCTGCTGAGGCGTGTGGAACGGCTGATGGAGCTCTCGGAGTCTTATGAACGGGAGATTGTTTTAAAAGATGAGGCAAACCGGGATTTTCTGACCGGGCTTTTTAACCGGCGGGGACTTCAGGCTGCTGTCGATTCCATTCGGAAGGAAGATCTGCCTCTTGCACTTTGCCTTTTTGATCTGGATGACTTAAAAAGGATCAATGATCTTCAGGGGCACGATGAGGGAGACCGGCTGATCCAGTCCTTTGCAGATCTTTTGAAACAGCAGACCAGGGAACAGGATATCCTCTGCCGTTACGGAGGCGATGAGTTTCTGATTATCCTGAAGCGCATGAACAGCAGAGAGGCTGCAGTGAAACGGGCAACCGATATCTGCAGTCTGTTTCAGACCTCCTGCTCAGCGGGTATTGTTTTCTGCACAGAGGTGAAGGATAAATTCTCATATCTGCTTCAGTGTGCCGATCAGGCCCTGTATCATGCAAAAAGAGAAAAGAAGGGTGCCTGCTGTCTCTGGGAACGGGATAAGATTATTGAATTGCAGTGACAGGAAGACTGTCAGAGAGGAAAATGTGAAAATGCATCGAAAGAAAAAATTCAGGAAATATTTTGTGCCCATTATTCTGGCACTCTTATTGGCTGCTTCCCTTGTGTGCGGGATTTTCTTCATTCGGTCTTTTATGATGCAGCAGACGATTCAGGAGCGTTCTTCTCAGCTGGAAGAAATGCTCTTGCAGGTTCGGGTCAATCTGGAATACGGTCTGGAAACGCACTGGAATGTCCTGACGGAGATTGAAGCTGCCATACGGGGACAGAATTATGAGGATGAACAGGCGCTGACGGATGGTATTGCGCAGATGGAGAGGGTTTTCCGTACGGATCTTTTCGGATGCCGCGTGATGCTGCTGGAGTCGATGGGCACAGCATATCTGCGGGATGGTGCTGTGGGAATCTGGGATGATGTCAACCGCCTGTCTGACGGGGAAACCCGCCATACGTTCATCTCGGATACCAGAAATGTATCAGGAACGTTTCTCGTTTTTTCGCAGAAACTGCAGATTCCGGCTTCGGTCGGCGAAAAAGGTGCCCGGTTTACACATCTGCTTCTATTAAAAGATGTCGATACGCTGAAAAAATATTACACGACAGAGTCTTATGGCGGACAGATGGCCACATATATCATTAAGGAGAATGGCACGCTGGCATATTATGACGCAAATGAGGACGATGTGATTGGCGCCAGAAATATTTTCAAGGCTTTGAAAGAAGTCACGTACATAGGAAAACTGAGCTTTGACGCGGTCATGGAACAGCTGGATACGCAGGGGATCTCTGCCGCAAATATTCTGCTGGACGGTAAAGAATATTACTACTGTCTGACTTCGCTGGAAGCGTATGATATGACTCTGATGCTGCTGATTCCGGCAGAACATGTGGCAGTCAATACCATGAATATGATGAATTCGACGCTCCGTGTGGTAATTATTGTCATGTCTGTTCTTGTCGTTACGCTGCTGCTGGCATTCCTCAGTTTCATGAAGATCCAGCAGAGCAGCAAGATGGTGAAGATGGAGCAGAAAAACAACAAAGAGCTGAACCGGCTCAGAATTGCTGCCGAAGATGCTCTGAGTGTTGCTGAGGCGGCAAACAAATCCAAAAGTACCTTTCTGTCCAATATGTCACACGATATCCGTACGCCGATGAATGCGGTGATCGGATTTGCCACGCTTGCTCTGGCCAATGTGGATAATACGGAGAAAGTGAAGGATTATCTGTCGAAGATTCTGTCCTCCAGCAATCATCTTCTGAGCCTGATCAATGATATCCTTGACATGAGCCGGATTGAGAGCGGAAAAATCATTCTTGAGGAGACGGAAGTGAATCTGTCGGATATCCTTCATGATATCAAAACGATTATCGGTGGTCAGATTCATGCCAAACAGCTGGAACTGTATATGGACGTTATGGATGTGACGGATGAAGATGTGTATTGTGATAAGACCAGATTGAATCAGGTTCTTCTGAATCTTCTTTCCAACGCCATTAAATTCACTCTGCCCGGCGGTACCGTGTCGGTGCGTGTGGCACAGATTCACAATGCTCCGGAAGGAAAAGGACTGTATGAAATCCGGGTAAAGGATACCGGTATCGGAATGAGCCAGGAATTTTCCCGGCGAATATTTGAACCTTTTGAGCGGGAACGCACCTCCACAGTCAGCAGAATTCAGGGAACCGGCCTTGGAATGGCGATTTCCAAGAATATTATTGACATGATGGGCGGTACGATTGAGGTTCACTCGGAGAAAGGGAAGGGTACGGAGTTTGTCATCCGTCTGGAGCTGCGGCTTCAGTCGGAGCGGCGTAGTGTGGAAAAGATCAAGGAGCTGGAAGGGCTGAAGGCTCTGGTGGTGGATGATGATTTTTATACCTGTGACAGTGTGACAAAAATGCTGGTTCAGGTTGGAATGCGTGCAGAGTGGACAATGTTCGGTAAGGAGGCAGTTCTTCGTGCCAGACAATCCATGGAAATGAATGATGCGTTCCATGCCTATATCATCGACTGGCGTCTGCCTGACATGAACGGGATCGAGGTTGCAAGAAGGATCCGGAGTCTCGGGGATGATACACCGATTATCATTCTCACTGCCTATGACTGGGAAGAAATCGAGGCTGAGGCAAGAGCGGCCGGTGTAACGGCGTTCTGTTCAAAACCAATGTTTATGTCGGATCTGAGGGAGTCTTTGCTGACTGCTCTGGGACGGCAGAAAGGAAATTCAGGACATGTTCTGCCGGATATTTGCGGAGCAGCCGACTTCAGCGGAAAGAAGCTTCTGCTTGTGGAAGACAATGAGCTGAACCGGGAGATTGCGCTGGAGCTTCTGGGAGAATACGGGTTCAATATGGATACTGCGGAGAATGGAGCCGTGGCAGTGGATAAGATTGCGGCGGCTGCGCCGGGAGATTATGACCTGATTCTCATGGATATTCAGATGCCGGTCATGGACGGATATGAGGCAACCAGGCGGATCCGTGCGTTAAAGAATCCGGCACTTGCCTCCATCCCCATTCTGGCGATGACTGCCAACGCTTTTGAAGATGATCGCAAAGCAGCAAAAAGATGCGGCATGAACGGTTTCCTGTCAAAACCAATCAATCTTGAGGAAGTCATCCAGACACTGAGAAGTGTTTTGCTATGATGATGGATGAGGAGAGGATATTATGGAATATTACAAACAGATCAAACTGAAAAACGGTATGGAATGCTGCCTGAGAAACGGAACGGAAAGTGACGGGGAAATTGTGTTCGAGAATTTTAATCTGACGCATGCCCAGACCGATTACCTGCTTTCCTATCCGGATGAAAATACGTTTGATGCAGTGCAGGAAAGCCACTTTTTAAAAGAGAAAGCAGAAAGTGAAAATGAGATTGAGATCATTGCTGTGGTGAACGGGAAAGTCGCAGGAACAGCCGGGATTGAGGCAGTGGGTACTAAGGACAAGCTTCGCCATCGCGCCGAATTCGGGATCAGCATCGACAAAGCCTTCTGGGGTCTGGGGATTGGCCGTGCACTGATGGAAGCGTGTATCGAATGTGCACGTGCAGCCGGCTATGTGCAGCTTGAGCTGAATGTGGTGGCGGAAAATGAACGCGCCCTGGCCATGTATCAGAAGGCGGGCTTTGTGGAATACGGGAGAAATCCCAAAGGATTCCGTTCCCGTGTGACAGGGTTCCAGGAAGTGGTATACATGAGACTGGAACTGCAGGAAGGATCAGAATAAACTACATAAGAAGACCACTCCCTATGGCAGTGATTCCATGAAGGTTATGGAATCGCTGCTGTTTTTTTGTGTATGAGCGTGTCGGCTATGGGTATGAACGCAGATGAGCAGCAAAACAAGCTCATCTGCAGCCATATTCATAGACAACACGCGCATTATCGTAAAAACAGAGATTCCACAAATTACATGGAATCTCTGCCATAGGGGGTGGTTTTTTTTTATACACTTTTTATTCGGTATTTTTTTTCGATATCCCGCATCACGAATAGATAGGAAATACCGGTAAAGATGGCTGCCGCTGCCCATGCGGCCGGATCGCAAAAGCATGACAGTGGAAAACTGACGGCATGCATGGCAATGACTGCAACGGTCAGACGTGCCAGAAGTTCTGAGACACCGCCCATCATCGGGAGAAATCCGTAACCGCAGCCCTGCATGGTGTTCCGGAAAACAAATATGGTACTCAGCGGAATATAAAACAGGACACACATATGAATATATGTTTCTGCCCAGGGCATTATGGCATTCATATCTGCATTTCCGGTGAAAAACAGACGGACAGCCGGCCGGAGCAGGAGACAGACAAGAATCGCGGAAGCAACGGAATAGATGCAGGAAATACAGAGGGCAGATTTTACCCCCTGCTTGATCCGGCGAATATCACCTTTTCCGAAATTCTGGCCGCTGTAGGCTGCCATTGTCTGACCCATGGCAATCATCCCCTGGTTAACCAGACTCTGCAGCTTACATGCGGCTGTGTAGGATGCCACCGCATTGGAACCAAACAGATTAATTGCAGACTGCATGATCATGGTACCGGATGCGGTGATGGCAAACTGCAAAGACATGGGAATTCCCATTGCCATCTGCCGGCGGGTCTCCCAGCCATGCAATTTCCAGTGCTTCCTTTTGGGCGCGATGGCAGGGACGCGCATATAAATATAGAGCAGGCAGAGAACCGCGGAAGTTCCCTGTGAAAGGATTGTGGCAAGTCCGGCTCCCGCAACGCCCATCTGAAACCGGATGATAAACAGAAGATCCAGCATGACGTTGAGAATGGCCGAAAAAACCAGAAACATCAATGGAACCTGACTGTTTCCGACTGCGCGCAGGTAGGAGGAAAACAGGTTATATAAAATGGTTGTGACCAGTCCTCTGCTGATGATCATGATATAAGTATACGAATCTTCCAGAATATTTGCAGGTGTATGCATCAGTTTCAGAAGCGGATGCATACACAGCATAAACAAGGCTGTCAATACAGCGGTACAGATCAGTGCCAGCAGGATTCCGTTGGCAACACTTCGTTTCACACCTTCCTCATCTCCCGCGCCGTAACGCTGCGAGACAAGAACGGAAAAACCGGACGTAATTCCCTGGGCAAAACCAACGATCAGAAACATAATGGTTCCGGTGGCTCCGACCGCAGCAAGTGCATCAGGGCCGACAAATCGTCCCACGATGATGGTGTCTACCATATTATAAAGCTGCTGGAATATATTTCCGATGACGAGCGGAAGTGTAAATTTCAGAATGACAGCCAGAGGCTTCCCGTTTGTCATATCTTTTTCCATAAATAAATCTCCCCTTTTATTAGAATAGCATCATTTGCCGGGCAACTCATCTGATATCAGGTGCAGAACATATGTCTGAAACCACACCACATATGAAATGGAGTTGGTTGATCCCGGCCGGATTTTGGCCGACTGCTATTTTAGCACAGAAAATGGGATGTGTCACATCAAATTTGTGATTCGGGGAAAAAATCAGAAACAGTGTTGAAAAATAGAGACCGGATTGTTGGAATTCTGAGAATGTACAAGATTTGGTTGTTGAGAAAAGACAACGCAATGAGTAGAGTACAGTTAAAAGAAGCGGGAGGAACATATGAGGGTGTGGGGAAAAACGGGGACAGGATCGGAAACTTCGGCGGAGCGGATGTGGATATGGTATTCCAGAGCTCTAAGGCAGAACGGAAGGAGTATATCCTGGATGTTATTGCAAAATCCAAAGGTCACGGCGGGTTTGCTTTCGGAACAGGCAACTCCATACCTTCTTATGTTCCGACGGAGGGATATCTGAACATGATTGAGATTATTCGGGAATACCGGGGAGACTTTAAATAATATGACCGTTTTTATGCAGAATACAAAGAAAATATCAAATAAAGAAGTTGTTTTTGTATGAAAATGTGATAGCATTGTTATATAAGGTTACTGGGAAAATCGTGCATTTTTTTCGAGAGTAAAATATTTTGATTTGAAAAAAATGTATCGAAAAACAATAAGGTGAAATGGAGTATAAAATTATGAAACGTTCAGAAATCAATGCAGCATTAAAAGAAATGGAACAGATGATTAAGGATTACCGTTTTTCGCTTCCGCCATTCTGTGATTTTACACCGGAAGAATGGCAGGAAAAAGGTCATGATTATGACGAAGTCCGTGACAATATGCTTGGCTGGGATATCACGGATTACGGTCAGGGAGACTTCAATAAGGTTGGATTTTCTCTCATTACCATTCGCAACGGCAATCTGAAGATGAAGGACAAATATACAAAATCCTATGCAGAGAAGCTTCTGTACCTGAAAGAAGGGCAGTATTCTCCAATGCACTTTCACTGGAGCAAAATGGAAGATATCATTAACCGCGGAGGCGGAAATCTTCTGATCCGTGTCTATAATTCCACACCGGAGGAAGATCTGGATAAGGTCAATGATGTACATGTACATCTGGACGGAAGAGAAATGGTCGTTCCGGCCGGAACACAGGTGAAGCTTAAACCTGGTGAGAGTATCAGTATCTATCCCTATATGTACCACGATTTTGAGATCGAAGAAGGTACCGGTCCGGTACTCATCGGTGAAGTAAGTCAGTGCAACGACGACAATACAGATAACCGTTTTTACAAAAATGTAGGACGATTCCCCACAATTGAGGAAGATGAAGCACCATATCGTCTGCTCTGCAACGAGTATCCAAAAGCGAAATAATAATCTGCTGTTTATTCTGGCAGAAAAGAATTACCGGATATCCAAGGAGGTCATTGAGAAGCGCTTTCTCTTTTTCATATGGATGGGACTTCTTATTGACATGTGGAGGTGCTTTATATATCTGGATGGATTCGTTGATCCTGGACTGCTGATACAGCTTGTTGTGGTTCATGACGAACTGGTTTTTGCTGTCGGTGACGAGACCGGAGCATATATAGTACGGCAGCTGGCTGATGTAGGTTACCTTTGAGGGTTCGAACACAGGAAGAGATCCGGCTTCTTCGTACATTTCCGGAATGCTGACGGTGGGAAACAGCTCCCTGGCCGGTGCGGTCAGATATCTGAAAGATCCGGAGGGTGAGGCGGCACTCAGACATATTGTTCATGTTTCTTCCGAGGTAAATCTTTCCGCGGATAAAAATTTCAATGAATTTTACATGGATTATATGATGTTTGAAGAAGAATAAAAAAATATTGACATTGCTGTGGAGGTTGTGGTATAAATAATTTATCGAATTAAACCGTTGAAGAAGAGTGAGTACCGTATATGGATTCGATTACAGAGAGCTGTCGTATGGTGGAAGACAGTATCGAAGGTATGCGGGAATGGACTTCTGAGGGCAAGCAGAATTCAGTATGTGAGCCGGAGAGAACACTCCGTTATCAAATTCAGCATATGTCAGTATGCGATGAGTGGGTATGAAAATACCAAGCCGGGTGGCACCGCAGGAGTTTTACTCTTGTCCCTGCAGAAATTATTTGTGGGAGACAGGAGTTTTTTATTTGCAGAAAAGCATGGAAACGCACTGTTCTTTCACAGAAGAATCAAAAAACGGCGTAAGCCGGACAGATGAAAGGAGAAAAAGAATATGAGTGAAGCAAAAAAGATCCCCTACAAAATTTATCTGGAAGAGCAGGAAATGCCCAGGGAATGGTATAACGTACGTGCAGATATGAAAAACAAACCGGCTCCACTTCTGAATCCGGGCACGCTGCAGCCAATGACCGCAGAAGAACTCGGAGCGGTATTCTGCGATGAGCTTGTAAAGCAGGAGCTGGATAATGACACTGCCTATATTCCGATTCCGGAGGAAATCCGCAGCTTTTATAAAATGTACCGTCCTTCACCTCTGGTGAGAGCGTATTGTCTGGAAGAAAAACTGCAGACACCGGCAAAAATCTATTATAAATTTGAAGGTAACAATACCAGTGGAAGCCATAAACTGAACTCCGCGATCGCACAGGCCTATTATGCAAAGAAACAGGGGCTGAAGGGTGTTACCACAGAGACCGGAGCCGGTCAGTGGGGAACCGCTCTTTCCATGGCCTGCGCATATCTGGGGCTGGACTGTAAGGTGTTTATGGTGAAATGCTCCTATGAACAAAAACCGTTCCGCCGGGAAGTGATGAGAACTTATGGTGCAGATGTGACGCCGTCGCCCTCCATGACCACGGAAGTGGGCAGAAAGATCCTTGCAGAACATCCCGGAACCACCGGAAGTCTGGGCTGTGCCATTTCCGAAGCGGTAGAGTGTGCGGTTGGTCAGGAAGGATACCGTTATGTGCTTGGAAGTGTTCTCAATCAGGTGCTGCTTCATCAGTCGGTGATCGGCCTGGAGACAAAAGCGGCTCTCGACAAATATGGAATTAAGGCAGATATGATCATTGGCTGTGCCGGCGGCGGATCCAATCTGGGAGGACTGATTTCTCCGTTTATGGGTCAGAAGCTGCGCGGGGAGGCAGATTACCAGTTTATCGCTGTAGAGCCGGCTTCCTGTCCGAGTCTGACAAGAGGAAAGTATGTATATGATTTCTGTGATACCGGTATGGTGACACCGCTTGCAAAGATGTATACACTTGGAAGTAATTTCATTCCGTCTCCCAACCATGCAGGAGGACTTCGCTATCATGGCATGAGCTCGATCCTTTCTCAGCTTTATGCAGACGGACTGATGGAAGCGCGTTCCGTGGAACAGACCTCTGTCTTTGAGGCAGCGGAAATGTTTGCGAGAGTAGAAGGAATTCTTCCCGCACCGGAAAGCTCCCACGCGATCCGTGTAGCCATTGACGAAGCTCTGAAATGTAAGGAAACCGGCGAAGAGAAAACCATCGTCTTCGGTCTGACCGGCACCGGATATTTTGATATGGTTGCCTATGAGAAATACAATAACGGAGAAATGACAGATTATATCCCGACAGATGAGGATCTTCAGATCGGCTTTGACGGAATTCCCAAATTCCCGGGAAATGAATGATACCAAACGCAAGGGATCCTTTCTATTCACATCTCAGATTCTCCGTATTCCTTTTGTTCAGCCAGAGATAGGCGATGACACATACGATGACTGATACGCCGGAGCCGATGGCTGTGGCAAGGCCCATAGGCATCAAAGTGTCCGCAAACATTCTGGAGGCAAGCCATGCCAGAGGGATGCGGGCAAACAGAATGGAAATACAGTTATGCAAAAAGGATATGCCGGATTTTCCGCAGGCACAGAAATAGCCGCTGAAACAGAAATGGATTCCGGCAAGCACGCAGTCCCATACGTATCCGTGGAGATACTGTGCACCGGCGCGGATGACACCGGCATCCTTTCCGCTGACAAACAGACCGACGACCGGTTCGGCAGCAAACTGCATCAGAAGGGCGGACACCAGGCCGAAGCCAACCGCCAGCTCAATGGCATAGCGCAAGGTCTGTTTTGCGCGGTCCTGTCGTCCGGCTCCCAGGTTCTGGGCACAGAGCGCAGATACGGCGGAAAGCATGGAAGATGGCACCAGAAACAGAATTCCGATGATTTTTTCCACGATTCCGACGGCAGCGGCATCGGTCAGTCCGCGGTTGTTTGCAATCGCAGTGATCACCAGAAAAGAAATCTGGATAAAACCGTCCTGCAATGCCACCGGGACGCCGACGGAAAGCAGGCCTCTGATTACGGCTCGTGCCGGATAAAAATCCTGTCTGGTCAGAGCCAGCATTTTTTTTCGGATGATTACCGTCAGAGACACCAGAACACTGATGGTCTGGGAAAGTGTGGTTCCCAGAGCCGCACCGGCAGGTCCCATTCCCAGAATGCCGATAAACAGATAATCCAGTGCGATGTTTGCCGCGCATGCAATCGCGATAAAATACATGGGGCTTTTGGAATCCCCCATTCCGCGAAAGATGGAAGCGATGATGTTATAGGCTGTGATAAACGGAATTCCGATAAAGCAGATGGTCAGATAGGTGACCGTTCCGGAAACAGCCTCTGCAGGAGTCCGCATCAAGGAGATGACAGGGCGGACAATCAAAAGAAGTATGACCATCAGTACCAGAGACAGTCCCAAAAACAGTGTGGCTGTGTTGCCGGTTGCCTTTGCGGCATCGTTCTGCTTTCCGGCGCCGACTGCATGTCCGATCATGACGGTGGAGCCCATGGCAAGTCCTACAATCATGACGGTGATCATATGCATGACCTGGCTGCCGATGGAAACGGCCGTGGTGCATTCTACGCCGTTAAACTGTCCGATGATGAACAAGTCAGCCATGCCGTACAGAGTCTGCAGAAAATAAGATAAAAGATACGGCAGCGAAAACGTGAGAATGGTTTTGAAGACGCTGCCTTCCGTCAGATTTTTTTTCATGGAAAACATCCTTTCTTTGGATGCACGGTAAAGGAACGGCATCCTTTTTCAGATAATCTGCAGTATAACATAACTCTGTGACAGCTGTCCATACCGCTGTGTCTTAGAGGAATGTGATGATCCCCAGGGATTTCAGAAGCAAAATCAGCAGCAATGCCGGGGCAATGTAGCGAAGCATTATGATGTATAAGGATTTTCTTCCGAAACGTTCTCCGTTTCTGGTTACCTCGTCGACGACGGTGCCCGGCTTTAAAATCCAGCCGATCAGGATACAGGTTCCGATTGCAACCACCGGCATGAGGACGTAATTGCTGATGTAGTCCATAATATCAAGAACCTGGCCGACAGTTCCGTTTGGAAGGGGCTGTTCAAAATACCAGAGATTATAGCCGAAACATACGGCAAGGCCACCGATCAGGGCAAGGATAAATTCGATGGCAACCGCTTTTGCACGGGACAGCTTAAAATAATCCATCAGGCTGGATACCACTGCCTCCAGAATGGAGATAGAGCTTGTCAGTGCCGCAAACAGGACCATCGCGAAAAACAGCAGGCCGACAAATCTTCCGATGCCTCCCATCTCGGCGAATACCTTTGGCAGGGAGACAAACATCAGACTTGGTCCGGAAGCAGCCATCCCTTCTCTTCCCATAAACACATATACGGCCGGGATGATCATAACACCAGCCAGGAATGCGATCATGGTGTCAAAAAATTCAATCTGGTTGATGGATTTTCCAAGGTTATCCGTGTCTTTCACATAGGAACCATATGTGATCATGATTCCCATGGCAACACTCAGACTGTAGAACAGCTGCCCCATGGCATCCAGCAGAACCGTGAAGAAATGCTGCAGGGTCATACCTTTAAAATCAGGAATGATGTAGATTTTAAATCCTTCCCATCCGCTTCTGACCGTGCCGGTGCTGTCTGTGTAGTGGATCGTGACGGAAAATACGGCAATGCCGATCACGAGGATGATCAGAATGGGCATCAGAATCCTGGAAAAAGATTCGATTCCCTTATTCACTCCCAGAAAAATGATCAGTGCAGTGACCAGCATAAATATCAGCATTAAAACAACCGGCTCCGTCTGTGCAGTAATAAATCCGGTGAAAAAACCGTCTTCTGCGGCTGCTGCTGCGCCGGATTCCGTCAGAAATGTGAGAAAATATTTCAGCACCCATCCGCCGATGGCACAGTAATAAGGAAGAATGAGCATCGGGATGATGCATGCAAGAACGCCCAGAAAGCCCCATCGTTTGTTTAACTTCCGATAAGCGGTCAGCGGACTCTGCTTTGTTTTTCTTCCGATGGCTACCTCTGTGGTCAGAAGTGTAAAGCCGAAGGTCAGTGCCAGAAGAATATATACGGCCAGGAAAATGCCGCCTCCATCCTTGGCAGCAAGATACGGGAATCTCCAGATATTTCCCAGACCGACAGCGCTTCCTGCGGCTGCCAGCACAAATCCCAGCGATCCGGAAAAGGAATTTCTCTTTTCGCCTGTTGTGGTTTCTGACGAACTGTGTGTGTTTTTTGTTACCCCCATTTTTCTCCTCCTGAAAATGTATTTTTCGTTGTTTGGAACAACAAAGTTCATATGTTGGAGCAAAGCGGAATGTGAATGTCCGCTTTGACGAAACGAACAGCTCTATTATAACAGGAAATGATGCTCCTGCATAGATAGATACAGTTGAAAAGGGTGACGATATCATATAAAATGTAGCCAAAGGAGATGAAACAATGCGAGTATTGATAGCAGAGGATGAAGTGGAAATTGCGAAGGCTCTGAAAATGCTGCTGGAGAGGAATAAATTTTCTGTGGACATTGTCCACAATGGTGCGGATGCATGGTCTTATATTCAGGAGGTGGATTATAATGTGATCGTCCTGGATATCATGATGCCCGGCATGGATGGAATGGAGGTTCTGCGCCGGATCCGGGCACGGAAAATGAGTACGCCGGTATTGCTTCTGACTGCGAAATCTGAGATCGAAGACCGCGTGGCCGGACTGAATGCCGGTGCAGATGATTATCTGCCGAAACCATTTGCCTCCAGCGAGCTGATTGCCCGGGTGCGCGCGCTGTCCAGGCGGAGTGTGAATTATTCGGATCACGTGCTGACGGTGGGGGATGTCTGTCTGGACTGCAACTGCTATGAGCTGACAGCGAATGGATGCAGCGTGCGTCTGAATAATAAGGAATATCAGATGATGGAATTGTTTATGAGTCATCCGAAGCATATTTTTTCCTCGGAGCATATTCTGGGGAAAATATGGGGGAGTGACTGTGATACCGGCATGGATGTTGTGTGGACCTACATCGGATTTCTGAGAAGGAAGCTGCGGGATCTGAATGCGAAGGTGGAGATTAAAACCATCCGCGGAGCCGGATATTCACTGGAGGAGACCGTATGCTGAAAAAAATGCGATGGCGTTTTATCTGGGCGGCAATGGCGGCAGTGTCTGCTGTGATGCTGCTTGTGGCCGGAATCATCAATGTGGGAAATTTTCATCTGACGACAATGCGGCAGGACCGGATCATCGCAGAGATTTACCGGTATGAACAGACTGCGTCCACAGACAGAATGGACGGGACCGGGTTCCCGGTTTTTGAACATCCGGAAATATTTCTTCCGGAATTTGAGTACACCACACGGTTTTTCGTGGTACACTGTGATGCGGATGGAAATATTGAGAGTATTTCCAGGGAATTTATTGCGTCTGTCACAGAAGAGATGGCAGAATCATATGCGGGGATCATCCGGGACAGAGGAAAGAAGACCGGCTATTATCTTCATTATCGTTATCACATTTTTGATGCCGCAGATGGGAGAACCATGGTGTTTTTGAACAGCGACGCAGAGTTTCAGTTTATGAAAAATCTGCTGATCCTTTCTGCCGCTGTTCTGATACTGAGTCTTGTGATTGTGTTTTTTCTGATTTTTCTGCTGTCCAGACGAGCCATTTTGCCTTACGTCAGAAGTATGGAAAGGCAGAAGCGTTTTATCACGGATGCCGGTCATGAGCTGAAAACACCGCTCACTTCTATTTCCACCAGTACAGATGTTCTGGAAATGCTTCACGGGAAGGATGAATGGACAGAGAACATTAAAAAACAGACAGGACGTCTCTCGAAGCTGATCGCAAATCTGATCATGCTTTCGCGCCTGGACGAAGAGATCCCGTTTCCGGAGAAGGAGGAGTTTTCGCTCAGTGATGCGGCGTGGGAAAGTGCAGAGCCTTTTGTTGTGATGGCAGAAGTACAGGGTAAAGTATTTCGTCAGGAGATTGAGGAGGGGATCCGCCTGTTTGGGGACCGGGTGTCGGTGCAGCAGATGATATCCATACTTCTGGATAATGCGGTAAAATATTCCGGCGAAAAAGGAAAGATCCGTTTTCGGGTCTGCGAGCGTCACGGAAAAAAATATATAGAGGTAACGAATACCTGCCAGATTGAGGACGTTTCGGAAATATCGCATCTGTTCGAGCGGTTTTACCGGCTGGACAAATCGAGATCGAGGGATACCGGGGGGAGCGGAATCGGCCTTTCCGTTGCGCAGGCGATTGCCGAAGCCAACGGCGGAAAAATCAAAGCAGACAGTACAGATGGAAAAATCATCTGTTTCACGGTAACTTTATAGCAGAGCCCCGAAGGGGATGGTGCCGTGTGAACCATAACATGCCTTCTTATATTTCAAAGATATTTCCATTTTTTATTGATAAAAGAGCGAAAGTGATATAATATATAAGAAAGTGAAATCCTAAAGTAATGAAAAAGTACGAACCGGGAGGATAGAAAGAATGAAAGTGGAATTTGATAACAGTCTGGTAACAGGAAATGCGATGATCGACGAACAGCATAAGGAACTGATCGGAAAAATTGACCGTCTTCTGAGCTGCTGTGAGCAGAACGGCGGAAAGGTTGAGGCAATTAAAATGCTGGATTATCTGGCAGAGTATACCGATTTCCATTTTGGAGAGGAAGAAAAGCTTCAGGAAGAGGTTTCCTATCCGGCAATCGAAGAACATAAAAAACAGCATGCCGCATTTAAGAAAGCAGTGGAAGAGCTTCATGAGATGCTGGTGGATGAAGAGGGTCCCACAGAGGCATTTGTTGCAGCAGTGAACAAAAATGTTGTTGACTGGCTGTTTGATCACATCAAGAAGATGGATCAGGCACTGGCAGCTTTTATTCAGAAATAAAATGATAGCGAAGGATCCAGACCGGGGCAGTGCCCGGTCTGGATTTTTTCAGGCCATGGGGAGATACAGATGAAAACCAGTATGTTATTAAAACGATTTGTTCCATATTACCGGAAGTATGTGGGTGTCATGTGCATGGATCTGTTTTGTGCAGCTCTGACCACTGTATGTGAGCTGGTGCTGCCGATGATCCTGCGGTATATTACCGATGTGGGGACGACCAGCCTGGCCTCGCTGACGGTGCAGATGATTCTTGTTATCGGCGGAATCTATTTCGGACTGCGTGTCATAGACGGGCTGGCCAGCTTTTATATGGCATACGCAGGGCATGTCATGGGCGCGGCGATCGAAACGGACATGCGGGAGGATGCATTTGCGCATCTGCAGAAGCTTTCGGACAATTATTTCAATAATACAAAGGTAGGACAGATCATGTCCAGAATCACCAGCGATCTGTTTGACGTCACAGAATTTGCCCATCACTGTCCGGAGGAATTTTTTATTGCCTTTTTAAAAACGGTGGTGTCCTTTGTGATTCTGTCCCGGATCAACCTGCTGCTGACCGTGATTATTTTTGTCCTGATCCCGGTTATGGCAGTGTCCTGTACCTATTTTAATCTTCAGGTGCGCAGGGCGTTTAAGACACAGCGTAATCACATCGGGGAGCTGAATGCAAGGATTGAAGACAGCCTGCTGGGAAATAAGGTGGTGCGTGCCTTTGCCAATGAGGAACTGGAGCTGGAGAAATTTCAGGAAGATAATCAGAAATTTCTCAGAATCAAGAAGAAGACGTATTTTTATATGGCGGCATTTCAGGATACCATCCGGATGTTTGACGGCCTGATGTATGTGGTAGTGATCGTGGCAGGCGGAATGTTCATGATCCGCGGGTATATTGCACCGGCAGATCTGGTGGCATATACGCTTTATGTGACGACACTTCTGGCTACCATACGGCGCATCATTGAATTTGCGGAACAGTTTCAGCGGGGAATGACCGGAATCGAGCGTTTTGCAGAGCTGATGGATGCCTCTGTGGAGATTTTTGACGAGGAAGGCGCGGTTCCGCTGGAAAATGTGCAGGGAGAGATTGTGTTCCGTCATGTTTCCTTTGAGTACCCGGATGACCATACACCGGTGCTTTCGGATGTGAATCTGACCATTCATCCCGGGGAAAAGGTTGCTCTTGTGGGTCCTTCCGGCGGAGGCAAGACCACCCTGTGCAATCTGATTCCGAGGTTTTATGATCCTACCGAGGGAGAAATACTGCTGGATGGGCAGAATATCCGGAATCTCACTCTGCAGAGCCTCAGAAGCAATGTGGGCGTGGTGCAGCAGGATGTCTACCTGTTTTCCGGAACGGTCTATGAAAATATTGCCTACGGGAAGCCGGGAGCATCCCCTGAGGAGGTTCAGGAAGCGGCAAAAATGGCCGGAGCCCATGCGTTTATTATGGAACTGAAGGACGGATATGACACGTATGTGGGAGAACGCGGGGTAAAGCTCTCCGGAGGGCAGAAGCAGAGAATCAGTATCGCACGTGTTTTTCTGAAATCGCCCAGACTGCTCCTTCTGGACGAGGCTACGGCAAGTCTGGATAATGAGAGTGAACGGCTGATTTCCGATTCTCTGGATCGACTGGCTGCAGGCAGAACGACTCTTACCATCGCCCACAGACTTTCGACCATCCGGGGAGCAGACCGGATTCTGGTACTGTCCGGAAACCGGATCGTGGAAGAAGGGACACATTCTCAGCTTCTGAATAAGAAAGGAATTTATTACCAGTTGTATACGTTAGCCGAAATGAACTGAAATTTTCGTAAATCCTTTCAAATATTTCCGTAATATGTTAAAATAAAAAGTAATTGGAACAGACCTGCAGGGTGCCGTGGCGTAGTGACATCCTGCAGGAAATATGGTACGACAGAGGAAGGGTATGGAGATGAAGCAGAAGTATTTTCGATGGAGTACATTTGTGAAGGATAATCATCCGGTTTTGCCGATGGAATCGGTACAGGAGCTTTTTCTTCTGGATGTGGAGCAGAATGTAGTGTGGATTACAGAGAAAATAGCAAATCAGCTGGTATGTGAGGAAAATCCGCTGCCTCCGGAAATATCTGTCCAGGAATTTGAAGAGTTTCTGTCGGAATCCAGCCGGACAGTATTTCGTCAGGAAATATTAAGAATGATTCCGGGAAATGAAGTGCGTGTCAGCTTTCATGCGGATGTCCATGGAAAGAGCGGATATCTCAGCTCCGTCATTTACCTATTCCGGGTCGACAGCGGAAGGATCCTCGGCTTTCTTTCTGTGGATTATGAAGCTTCCAGGGAATATGACCGGCATCTGGAAAGTGTGATTCAGGAGCTTCAGCGGGTACAGAGCATGAATCAGCTGATTCTGGAGGGAGCATCCGACTATATTTATCAGCTGGATATTGTGAATAATGTATGTACCTTCTCACCAAACGCACTGGATGTGCTTCCACTGGAGACGGCTACCTTTTCGGATGCGATGAACCGGGTTCTTTCCTTTATTATTCCGGAGGACAGACCGGTTTTTCTGGATTCTTTCACACCGTTTCTCACGGGAAAATCAGATCTTCATATTGCGGAATACCGGGTACGTACCAAGCAGGGTGAAATCATGTGGATTTCCTGTAAGGGAAAAGGGCGGCATGATGCACAGGGGCGTCCGCTGATGATAGCCGGATCCCTTCTGGACATTACAGAAAATAAAAAGCATGAAGAAGACATACAGCGTATGCTGTATCAGGATATGCTTACGGGATTGAAAAACCACCGCTGTTTTGAGGAGGATATGAAGGAATATCTGAAGAATCCGGGAATGCGCGGCAGTCTGCTGTATATGGATATCCGCAAATTCAAACTGTATAATGAGCTTTTCGGACATGATTTCGGAAATCGTGTTCTGAAAGAGTTTGCATATATGCTGCAGCTGTATTTTGCAGATGCGCTTGGCATCTATCGTTTCAGCGGCGATGAATTTCTGGTGCATCTGAAAGAATATAACCGGAAGGAAATTCTTTCCAAGCTGGTTGCGTTTCAGACAAATCTGAAGAAAACAAGAGAAATTGACGGAAATACACTTTATATCGGAATGTATGCAGCGGTTGTCATCTATCCGGAGCACGGTACAAATGTGGAGGAACTGATGAAAAATGCGGATCAGTGTCTGTACCGGATGTCCAGGGAAGAAAATGAGGAGGTCTGCTTTTTTGCCGGAGATATGGGAGATGCCGTCTCTTTGCAGTTCCGGCTGGAAAATGAGCTGCGCAAGGATATCGAACATGATTACCGTCATTTCCGGGTTGTGTATCAGCCCATTGTCCGTGTGGATGATCAGGGGGAGGAGTGGATCGGCGCGGAAGCGCTGCTGCGGTATGACAATCCACAGATTCCGGATGTGGACCAGATGAATCTGATCCGTACACTGGAGTATTCCGGCCTGATTCTCCCTGTGGGAAGATGGGTGATTTCCAGAGCGGTGCAGGAATGCAGTCAGTGGAACGCAGGCGGAAAAAAAGTAATCGTTCATGTGAATGTGGCGGCACAGCAGGCGGCAGATGCCGGACTGGTTCGGTATATCAGGAAGTGCTGTGAAACATATGGCCTGCCGAAGTCCTGTCTGATGGTGGAGCTGACAGAAACCTCCATGCTGAACAGCTTTGAGATTGCCACACAGTTCTGTCAGGAACTGATGAAAATGGGAGTCGGTGTGGCACTGGATGATTTTGGAACGGGATATTCCAGCTTTAATTATCTGCGAAATCTTCCGATCAGTCAGATCAAGGTGGATCGTGAATATACCAGACAGCTTCCGACAAATCATTACAACCAGATTATTGTCTCTTCTTTGTATCGTCTGGCGGAGGATCTGGAAATTGAGTTATGTGTGGAAGGCGTTGAGACAGAGGATGAATTGAAGATACTGCGGGAAATGGGCGTTTCCATGATTCAGGGCTTTTATTTTGAGAGGCCGCTGGAAGCAGATGTCATAAGAAGAGAATTTCCAAGAAAAATAAAGCTGTAGGATTTTTTCCTGCAGCTTTATTATTTCATAGGAAATTCCTTTGGAATTTACCTATGAAAAAGGACTCCGGGCGGGATGCGCATGAAGTCTTCTATAGTTTTAATATCCGAAGCTGATCCATGAACATTTTCAGACGCAGACGCCATGTCATGGGCGGAAGCGGCCATTCGAGATAATCTTTTTCCTGATCCTGTGCCGGGATATCCGGAACCGGATAGATCTGATCCTTGTGTTCGGAGGGACAGTCAATCCACTTTCCGCGCAGAGACTGGAAGCCTCTGGACAGAACCATCTGCACGGCACTCAAACCGAAATGGAAAAAGGATTCGTTTTTCAGAGACAGCAGAGGAAACGGAATTTTCATGGCTCCGGTGGCTGCAAGCATACATACGGACGGTGCGCAGCAGCCGGGGGTTTTATATGTGGCGATATCGTTCAGGCGCTCTGCACAGTTTCCGACGGTCAGGACAGGGAGCTTCAGACTTCGGATATCGGATTCTTCGTAGGGGGTTCCATCCCGGTCAAACCAGTAACGCTTGCCGTCGATGAGAACGCCGCCGCCGATTATTACAGCCAGCGGAAGATCAAAATTCTGCTTTGGTGCGTAGATGACGTATTCAAATCCGGAACGAAGTGCATTCAGACAGCCGCCGTCGCAGGCAAGCTCCAGCTGGCGTGCAATCTCAGGTGTCACGGAATGAATGTCGGTAACCTTCGGTGCGTGAGGCAGACAGTGTCCGGCCAGCGCGAGAATGTTTGGGAAGGTCTTATGAAACTCCTCATCCATCAGAGACGGGTTGGCCCGGCGGAAGGAAAAGACAGGAAGCTCGCCTGTGACTTCGGTGTCATCGGAGCCAAATCCTCTCTTTTGTGCCTCCTGAATCAGAGGAATCGTATCCGGGTCGATACCCATGATCCGGGTAGCAGTCTTGTCTGTTTCTACGGAATCCGTACCGGAAATGATGACATGTGAATCCACCGGATCCACAGGGGCGGGAGTATTTCCTTCGCCTCCGATAATTCCGTCGATGACGGTCAGATCCGGCTGAAACAGATACAGAAGATCCGCCAGTTTTTTGTTGATATAGTAATTGTGGTTTCGTTCGCGCAGTGCGTAGGGAATGGTCCCCATGGCATTTTTAAAGCCGAGTGTCACACCGGTATAAATATTGGTTTTCAGCTTGGGAACCGATACATAGCAGGCTTTCTTATCGACAATGTCCTGATAAATCTCAGGAATGAACACTTCCTTCATGACTTCGGCTTTCGGAAGAAGATATCGGACAACGGGGCAGGTTTCCAGAGCCACCAGACCTGTTTTTCGATAGCGGGCAATGCGGTCGTAGCCGGCTATTTTGAAGCTGGTGCGGGTGGGCATCGGCTTTCCGGAAGATTCTGTGATAACAAGATTGCTCTGATACTGTTTCAGCCATGCAATCACTGCGTCAAATACCCGGGGATCTGTGGATTCCGGATAATCGAAGTCCTTCATTCCGCTCTTGTGATAAACCGAAACCAGATTTGGCTTCACGTAGATTCGCTCGCATGCAGTGAATTTTTCTGAAATGTTTGTCTTTTCGTTCAGAGAGTCCAGATTTTTGAATACGGTATGAAAAATGGATTTTACATCCTCTCGTTCAAAATATTCTTTTGTACCGTAATTCTGTGGAAGAGCGACATAGTCGTTCCGGAAATCCATATCTGGTGCAGTCGTAACGACAACATGGTGTTTCATGAGTCCTGTCTCCTTCGTAATAACCAGCAAATAATTTTAAATTCAATTCATCTTACAACATTTTGCAGGTGTTTGTCTACCGGTTTTTGAATGCAGACATGGCTGAAGTGTTACGATATCCCGCTTTTGGCTTTATGAGCAGGAAGCACTCATACACAGATTATGAATAAAAGAACTTTTATACTTATTTTATAATTTGTTTATTGTATTTTCGGAGGGAATCGAATACAATAAGTGTATTAAAAAAACTAATACACTTGATACACTCGGATTATACAGAGAGTGGAAAGGAGGTATGTTATGATCCTGCTGGATTATCAGGATCGCCGTCCGATTTATGAACAGATCGAGGAAAAATTCCGGATGCTGATCCTGCGGGGAGTACTGGCGCCTGGCGACCGGATGCCTTCGGTGAGGCGCATGGCTATGGAATTGTCCATCAATCCCAATACCATTCAGAGGGCATATATGGAGCTGGAGCAGAAAGGACTGATTTACCCGGTCAAAGGAAAAGGCAATTTTGTGGCGGATGTCACAGAAATACAGAAAAAGGCACGGGAAGATTTCTGCAGAGATTTTCAGAAGCTTGTGAAGAACGGACTGGAAATGGGAGTGAAGGAAGAAATCATGATCGGACTGATCCGGGAGACGTATAAGGAGGAGAACAGATGATACAGATAAAGGAGTGCAGCAAAAGCTTTCAGGATATATGTGCTGTAAATCAGGTTTCCCTGGATATTCATGAGAGGGAAGTATTTGGGCTGGTTGGAAGCAATGGCGCAGGAAAAAGCACCTTGCTCAGGATTCTTGCCGGAATCCTGAAACCGGATCAGGGAGAGGCATCCGCAGACGGAATGCAGATTTATGATAATGCCGCGGCAAAACGCAGAATCTTTTATATTCCGGATGACAGTTATTTTCCTGCGAATCATACCCCGCAGGAGATGGAAAAATTTTACCTGAATTACTATCCGGATTTCTGCCGGCAGAAATTTGCCAGACTGATGAAACAGTTTCGCCTGGATCCGGCTTCACGGATCGGTGCAATGTCCAAAGGAATGAAAAAGCAGCTTCTGGTGATTCTGGGAGTATGTTCGGGAACAAAATATCTGCTTTGTGATGAAACCTTTGACGGTCTGGATCCGGTTATGCGCCAGGCGGTGAAGAGTCTGTTTGTGTCCGAGATCATGAACCGGGATTTCACACCGGTGATCGCCTCTCACAATCTGAGAGAGCTGGAGGATATCTGTGACCATATCGGACTGCTCCACAAAGGCGGGATCCTGCTGTCAAAGAATCTGGAAGATATGAAACAGCAGATCCATAAAATACAGTGCGTGTTCCGTGATAACAGCCAGGAGGAAGCGCTGGAGAATGAGCTGGATATCGTGAGTATCCGGCATCAGGGCTCTCTGCTGATGATTACGGCGCGGGGAACCCGGGCACATATTATGGAAAGAATACAGCAGAAGAAACCATTGTTCTGTGAGGTGCTTCCGCTGACACTGGAAGAAATTTTTATCTGTGAAACGGAGGTTGCAGGATATGAGATCAAAAATATTTTCTTCTGATACCATCAGAACAACACTCAGAGAACAGCTGTGGATTTCTGTTTTTCTGGCACTTGGCTTTTTCATGGCTTTCCCTGTGGCAGGGATGATTGTCACAGGAAACTGGCAGAATCTTCATTACAGTCCGGACCAGATACAGAAGCTGTATGAACACCTCTGGAGGGACGGATTTATGATCACAGGGGCAGCTGTAGCTGCAGGTGCGGGAATTCTGAACGGGGCAAACGGGTTCTGGTATCTGTATTCTCCGAGAAAGGTGGATTTCTATCATTGCCTTCCGGAAAGAAGAATATGGATGTTCCGGAATCGGGTTCTTGTCGGAATGATATATTATGTAGTTCCTTATCTCGTGATGGAGTTTCTGGCCGTCTGCGTGGGGGCTGCACAGGGATTTTTCGGCCTGAAGCTGATGGGGATGGCTCTGACCATGCTGGGGCTTCATTTCATGATGTATCTTTTGTTTTATTTCAGTACCGTACTTGCCATTGTTCTCACCGGAAATATTCTCACGGGAATTCTGGTGCTGGGTGGAATTTTCGCATATGGTCCGCTGCTGTGTGGGCTGATCATCGCATACCGGAGCTGCTTTTACGGGACGACCTGCGGACTGCTGCAGTATGGACTGACGGATTTTCTGAAATGCTTTCTGTCTCCGGTCTTTCTGGGGATTCGTCTGATACAGAATTATTCCGGGGGAGCCTGTGGGATTTTTCCCGGAGTGATGATCCTTTTGACGGCTGTTTTTGCAGGATTATCCTGCCTTGCCTACTGCCGGAGACCTTCGGAGAGCAATCATGATTCCATGGTTTATCCAAAAGTCGGAATTCTTCTGCAAATTCTGGTGGAGGTTCCGTTCGGGCTGGGAATCGGATATATATTCTGTGAACTTTCAAGAAATAATCACAGAATCCTCTGGTGGATATTCGGAATGCTTCTTGGCGTGATTCTTGCCCATGGAATGATGGAAGTGCTGTATTATCTGAATCCCAGACGCTTTTTTGACGGGAAACCACAGTTCCTTCTGGTCTGTATACTGACAGCATTCTGTTCCGTGTGGTACCTGCAGGATCTGGGGGACTTTGACGGATTTCTGCCGGCGAAGGAGCAGCTTGCCGGTGTATCCATGAACACCGGTTCCTTCGGAGAAAATCTGGATTACATTGTGGAACGGGAAGATGGTACATATGACAGTGTTTTCTGGGAGGACCCGGAAAGTGCCATGAACGGGGAGAAAGAAATCGGCGATGACAGTTATCGGATTCTGCAGGAAATTGTGGAGTACAATAAAAGCGATATTGCTGCAGATTCCCAAAATGAGACGATTTATCGTGTGGATATGAAATATACCATGAAATCCGGCGCAGATGTTTATCGTCAATATGGAATGACACCGGATCAGATTCATGAACTGATGCGGGCCTTCTGTGAAGAAGGAGAGCTGAAGGAGCAGAGATATTCGCTCCTGAATATCGATGAGAAGTATATAGAGCATATTACTCTGACAACCGCAGATAACATCGATATGAATCTTTATGAAAAGGAACCGGAAAAGAAACGACAGCTTCTGGAAGCACTTCGGAAAGACATTGCGGACGCAGAAACGGAAGACTTTCTGGGACAGGCTACCTGTGCACTGCAATTCGATTATCGGGTTCCGGCCGAGACGGATCTGAACACGATGATTCCTTCCGGTTCAGAAGAAACCTCCATGCAGTATCTCTGGCAGCAGGTGAATCTGTTCCCGTCCTTTCAAAGGACCATGAAGCTTTTGGAAAAAGAAGGAAGTGTAGACTCACTGGAAAAAGCGGATATCTCTTCGGTGGAGGTATGGCTGGTGGGAAAAGATGGACTGTCCGATTCGGTGGTTTATTCCGGAAAGGAAGAAGTGGAAGAGCTGAAAAAGGTGATGGTACCGGATATTCTGACTTCTGTCTGGCTGAATTATGAGGAAGATGTCTATGCAGTTGCATACAGAAAGAGCGGTGCACAGATGTCCGGCAGCGAATTGTCCTCCATGCGCCTGACGCAGCTGCCGGACTTTGTGGAAAGGGATCTTTCCGCCAGTCTGGAAAATCAGGATCAATCTGCAGGAGAGGATTGACAGAAGCCCTTTTTTCGATATACTAGATATCAGGAACTGCTGGTCCGGCTCTGCCGGGCGTGGCGTGACGGATTATGTATGAAAGGAAAAAGTGGTGACGGAATATGGATAATAATCAGAAATCAACCGTATTTTTTACCGATTTTCGATGCCAGGTGGGCGTCAGCCAGCTGGACAAACTGAAAAAGCTCTGTGTTGCGGCAGGAATCCGTGACATTGATATGGATGGGAAATTTGTGGCAATCAAGATGCATTTCGGAGAGCTGGGGAATCTGGCATTTCTTCGCCCGAATTATGCAAAGGCAGTTGCAGATCTGTGTAAAGAGCAGGGGGGAATGCCGTTCCTGACGGACTGCAACACGCTGTATCCGGGAAGCAGAAAAAATGCTCTGGAGCATCTGGACTGCGCAAATATGAATGGATTTAACACGGTTACCACCGGATGTCAGATTCTGATCGCGGACGGTCTTCGCGGTACCGATGAGGCAGAGGTGCCGGTGGTAAACGGGGAATACTGCAAGACAGCCAAAATCGGACGTGCGGTGATGGACGCGGATATTTTCATCAGTCTGACACATTTTAAAGGACATGAGGCCACCGGCTTTGGCGGTGCGATCAAGAATATCGGCATGGGCTGCGGAAGCCGTGCCGGAAAGATGGAACAGCATAAGAGCGGCAAGCCGGCGATCAAGGAAGAGCTGTGCCGCGGATGCCGCCGCTGCGCAAAGGAGTGCGGAAGTGATGCCATCTCCTACATAAACAAAAAAGCGGTGATCGATTATGACAAATGCAAGGGCTGCGGAAGATGTATCGGTGCCTGCAGCTTTGACGCGGTTTACAATCCCAATGACAGTGCCAATGAGCTGCTTTGCCGTAAGATGGCGGAATATGCCCAGGCTGTCTGTCATGGACGTCCCTGCTTCCATGTAGCGCTTGTACAGGATATCAGTCCGAACTGTGACTGCCATGGCGAGAATGATGCGCCGATCCTTCCGGATATCGGAATGTTTGCAAGCTTTGATCCCATTGCGCTGGATCAGGCCTGTGTCGATGCGTGTCTGGCTGCCAAGCCGATTGAAAACAGTCAGCTGGGTGACAACCTTGCCACACCGGGCTGGGAATGCCATCACAATCATTTCAAGGACTCCAATCCGAATGTGGAGTGGGAGGCAACACTGGATCAGGGTGAGAAGATCGGTCTGGGATCCCGCGAATACGTTCTGAAAAAGGTCTGAAACCACATCGTGCCTGCAGGATTGTGGGAGCATGAAGTGCGGAGCAATCCGTTTGGTATGTTTTATTTCATATATTAATATAAGGAAGCAAAGAAGCGTCAGTTTCGGCAAATTGCCGGGTCTGGCGTTTTTTTGACAACAATCTGAGAATTGATTTTTCCATATCGTTATGGTATATTTTTATTTAGAACGAACGGTTGGTAAGAGGGGGCATAGAAGTGGCGAACTACACAGAGGAACAATGGAATGCCAAAAAGGCGGAGCTGATGGAAAAATGTTATGACTGCTTCGCAGAACATGGCTTACACGGAACCGGTATTCGGGTACTGGCAAATGAATGCGGATTTAATCATACAAAGCTGTATACCTATTTTAAGGATCTGGATGACCTGATCATACAGTCCACCGAATACTGTATGAGTAAGGTGGAAGAAGATTTTATGGCGAAAGCCCCGATGAATGTGCAGGACTTATGGCGGTTTATCGATGAGATACCATATTGGACGGCAGAAAAACACGGGAAGAAATACCGATTAATGTATCAGGTGTATACGCATCCGAAATACAGAGCATACGGTCAGAAATTTTTCGCAGGTGTCGACAGGCGTTATACCGAATACGCCAGGCTACTGGAGGGGAAACTCGGGATTCCTTATCAGAAGCTGGTATCGTTAATATTTATTCTGATTCGGGCCTGTGTTCATTACGCATTGTTCGAGGACGAATTTTATCTGAAAGCACAGATCGATGTGCTGAAAGAAAGCCTTGAGATGTTTATCGAAAAGTATAGCTGCAGTAAAGCTGCAGAACAGAGGGAAAGAATTTTAGACCGATGAGGAAAGAAAATACAGGAGTTAAGTGGAATGCTGACAGATGAACAGTTATATGATCGCTATTTTTCCGGGGAACGTCAGTCTGCGGAACAGCTGGTAGAACGTTACGGAGATTCGCTGATTCGCTATATTAATGGCTATATTTCCGATTACCATGAATCAGAGGATCTGATGATAGAGACTTTTGCCCAGATGTTTGCAAAGAAGCGGCTGGTTACTTCAAATCATTGTTTTAAAGCATATCTATATAAAACAGCACGTAACTTGTCTGTGCGTCATTGCAGGAAGAAACGGTTTCCCCTGCTGGATCTCCAGCAGGCAGAGTTTGAAGTATCCGGGATCATCGGGGCAGATGCCGATATATTGAAGGAAGAGCGAAATCGTCAGCTTCTTCATGCGATGGAAATGATAAAGGATGAGTATCGGGAAGTACTGTATCTTCTTTATTTTGAGGATATGAAATACGAAGAGGCCGGACGGATTATGGGAAAAAATGTGTCGCAGATTACGAATCTGGCACACCGGGCCAAAAAAAGCGTTAAGAGACTATTGGAAAAGGAGGGATTTACCTGAAAGTACCAATAAAGAGCGAATGGAGTTGTTTGGCTGAAAATCACTTGCAGAGTGTTCTGCAGAAAAAATTTTTATAAAAAAACTTTTTTGGTGAAAGGATTTTCCATTTTCTGACTTTATATTATAGAAGGATTATGTCTACATATATATAAATAGGCTCACGAAATTGTGGGCGATTATGATTGAAAGGGGAGGATAAAAAATGAAACGGTATATGAGAAAATTCATTTCGATGATTCTGGTGCTCACCATTTTCATCACCAACACCTATACTGTCTTCGCACAGATGGACGGCGTAGGGTGGGATTCTGCCGGCGATGTGGTTTCCCTTGAGAAGGAGATCACATGGGCGGAAGCCGGCAAACAGATTGCCGGCATGCTGAGCTACATTGTGGAAGATGCGGCAGACATTGAGCTTGACGCATATTCGTCGCGCATTGCAAATCTGAGTCTGGAGGATGACAGCATCTATCTGGCCATCCTCGCAGAGGAAGGATATCTGCCAGAAGAACCGGCGCAGATTGATCCGGACACTGCCATCACTGCCGATGAATATGTGCAATGGCTGGAACTTGCGTTCCCGAATGTGGTTGATTCTCAGGCAGCCATCGACAGCCTGCAGGGAGAGCAGGACCTTAAAAACATTGCCATCATGGGCGATGACCTTTCCATGACTACCATGCTGCCGGAGCGGCTTGCAGTAGCGGAGGCGCAGCAGCTGTCCCTGACTGCAGTGAAGTCAGCGGCGCTTTCCCTGAATGCCGTAAGCAGCGTCGATCTGAGTGAATGCGAGATTTCCCGTGTGCACATCACGGATACTGCTGTGAAGGAAGAGCAGCCGGACGAAGAATCTGAGTCCGATAAAGAAACGGAGACTGCCGGGGAAAATGAGACGGCTGAAGAGACTGAGTCGGACGAAGAAACGGAGACAGACGAAGAAGATGAATCTGACCTGATCTATCTCCATATGGATTCCGGCACACAGCTTCCCGAAGTGATCGTTAAGAGTGCCGACGAAGTGATCATCGAGGGCACCGGTGCTCTGGGCGTGGTTCGTGTGCAGGAGACTGTGGGTGATTTGACGGTCCGTGCTACGGGTTCTGTGGTAAATGAAACGGATGAAGCATTTGAAGTGACCGGCCCCGATGCTGAGGTTGTCGAGCTGCAGCCCGGCGAGCAGGTTGATTTCGTACTGAACAAATGGCTGGTATCCTTTGTCACCGAGGGAACCCCTGTGGAAACGCAGGAAGTCGCTCCCGGCGGCATGGTGGATTTCACCAGGACGGATACCACGCTGGAGGGAAAGATCTTCACCGCATGGTATGAGGATGCCGACTATACGACTCCGGTTTCACGTCTGGAGACGGTAAACAAACAGATGACACTGTATGCCCGGTTCGTCGATGAAGCAGATGCGGCGATCGTCACCTTCGAAACCTTCGGCGGCCGTGAGCTGGAGCCGCTGGTGTTCGCAAAAGGCGAGACCCTGCTGACGAAGCCGGTGGAAAATCTGTACACTTCAAAAGAGGGATATTCCTTTGGCGGATGGTGCGTGGATGAGGAGTGTACCACAGCATTCGGGTATGGCGATCCCATTGAGGAGAGCATGACCCTCTACGCCATGTATTCCTCCTATGAGCAGGAGGTAAAGGAAGACCCCGGCACGGTTGCGGAGGTCGAGCTTTCTGACGGGGCTGAGACCATCGGACTTGTATTGCCAAAGGGGATGACTGCAGCGAAAGCGATGGACAGCATCACCGTTGAAGCCGGTACCGGTGGGGTGACACCTGAAATTGCGGTACGTGAAACCAAGGATGGAGCGGAACTGTACTGTGAGGAGGGCTTTACTCCCGGTACTTCCTTCACCTTATTTGTTCAAAACGACGTGAAGTTTGCAGGATATCCGGAATATATCGACACACTTGTGGTAAGTATTTTCCGCGAGGAGGTCGAAGTCGTTGAATTCGCCGAGGGACTGACTTATGTTCTGTGGGATGAAGTGACGGAATATACTCCTGTGAGCAAGACGGACGTTGAGTATACAACCGATTATTCCGAGGACGGCACCGTATATAACATGCTTGAGGATAACGATGCCGAGGGCAACGTTATTCCCGGCAAGCTGATCATGGCCGGCGAGGTCCATTTCAAGCCGGAGCAGGTAGTCGTATTCTACGACGGTGAGATCGGACGGGACGAAGCTACGATCACCTCCTGGGAGGGCGGCGATCTGGCAGGCTATGTGCTGTTTGCAAAAATCAGCTCCGTGGAGACAAGAGCAGACGGTACCAGTGAAGTGACCTTTGTCTATGCGGATCCTGAGGAATACATGGAGGAGCTGGATGTTCACACCATCGAGGAAGTGAATCTGGAAGAGAATCTGAGCGAGGAGCAGATCGCTCAGGTAGAAAGGGCTATTGCCAGCCAGCTGGCCAGCAACGACGAGCTGAAGGCACAGATGCTGGTGGCAGTCATGACCAGTGAGGATACCCAGCAGATGCTGGATGACCGGTATGGTGCAGGTACATACTCGCTGGCTGCGATGGTGCCTTATGTGAGAGACCCCAAGCTGGATATCAATGTGTCCGTCGAGGGCAGCACCGCCACCGCCGGCATCGGCGTGGGTGTTACGGTCGATTTGTACGGATCACAGGGTCTGCTGGTTTCTCTTTCTCCCTATCTGTTCTTTGAGGAGCAGCTGACTCTGGATGTCCACATGGACGGCGGCTTCCTGTGGGTCGATACGTCTGTGGTTTTCAATACCAAAACCACCGTGAGCCTGCAGATCAAGGCGACCACCGGAGATGGCATGGACGACATCTTCGACGAGGCGAAGAGCACGCTGGAGGAGATCGTCAACGCCGATGGTACGGCAACCGAAGATTACGATTATCAGGAAGCGGCGGACAAGCTGATGAACACCATGCAGGAGCTGGTGGATGCTGAACTGGAATATCAGGATCTGTTTGCGGTGCCTCTGATTAAGATTATGAATACCTTCTATGGCATCATCACCTTTGGCATCAACGTCGAACTGGTAGGTCAGGCAGCTGTCGTTGCCACCTTCGGCGTTACCGTCACGGCGGAATACGGCCAGAAGATCGGTTTCAACTACGACTTCAAGAAATTCGAGGGCGGCTCTTATAAGGAGAAGCTGGCCAGCGAAGTGACCACGGAAGTCTATCTGATCGGAAAGATGGGCGTGCGCGTGGGAATCGCCATTACCTTCTACATCAAGCTCCTTCAGAATGTAACGGTATCCGTCACGGGTTCGATCTATGCCTATGTCGAGCTGGCGGGTATGTTCCTGTATTCCTATGCACTGTCGGCGGGGGGAGGCAACTATGCGGGTGCCATATACCTGGAGGTCGGCATAGATGCTGAGATCGAGCTGGTTCTCGAAGTCGAGATCTTTGTAATCGCCGTTGAGAAGAGCTGGACACTCTGGAGCGATCGCTGGCCGCTGTACAGCTGGTCCTGCGGCATGACCATGAGTGTGGTGCAGAACAAGGAACTGGAGGAGATGTGGGCTCTGGCCACGAAGGATGCAGATGGCAAGACGAGTTTCCCCATCCGGTATATTCCTATGAAAACCTACGACATGCTCACCGCCAAATGCACGGAGAATCAGCTTCTGTTTGACAACCTGCAGAAAGGCAACGTTACCGCGAAGCTGACTCTGGAGAACATCGTCCTTGACGGGGAAGCCGCGGCTTCCGATGACCCGCGCGCAGATGTCGTATATGTGGGCGGCGGTGAAAAAGGCAAGCCCAATGTAGTCTATGTGGATGAACTGGTGGCTGCAGAAAAAAAGGTAAGCAACCTCGAGTGTGATGTGGTGCTGACCTACGAGAACAAGAACAAATCCGAACTGATCAAGAAGCATCGGCAGGTGTTCCACCTTACCCGTGAGTTCAAGATGGCCACGACCACTGTCAACGTGAACATCGCTCTGTACGACTGGTGCGCCCACTCCTGGGGCATTGAAACCGCCGAATGGGACAACGCTACGGTGTATGAAACCTCCTTCGAGAACACCCACGTTCTGGGATGCCCGGTGGAACCCACCGCAACCGGCGAAATCGACCTGGATGCCGTGATCGCCACTGTAAAGGAACGCTATCCCGATATCGATGTTTCGGCGCTCTCCTGGTTCAATCCGACGCTGAACCAGGTTGACCGCACCGTGCAGTACAGCGTTCCGCGCATCAGCAACATGTGCTATCTGACACCCGGAAGCGGCACCGTTCGTTATGATATATTTTCAACGACTACCGAATACAGCCTGAACTTCAATCTGTTCGCCAGCCGTTATTCCGGCTATAACGGTGAGATTACCTATATTATCGACGCGCCCGACGCGCCTGCTGACACCGTGTTCACAGTCAGCGGAAGTAATGATGGAGAAACGATGACCTTCGCGCGCATGGGGGATGGGACCAATCGCTGGTCCCTGACGGCAGCCCGCTCTGTTTTTAATGGCAGTGAGCGCCCGATCATGATGAGCGTGAACGGCGGAAAAGCCGTTGCCAGCGGACTGATCGTCACCGGACGTGAGAAGGATTCCGTGGTCGTTCTGACACTGACTGATCTTTTCAGTAAGCTCACTGTGGAAAGCGCGGAAGGAGTTGATTCCTGGGAGATTCTGACCCATGATCCTTCGGAGATGTCTGCTATCACACACGGCGATACGGTCACACTCTCTGCCAAGCTGAAGAATGGATATGAGAGCCTGCGTATTACATCAGAGCCGGAGGGTCTGGAATACACATCTGACGGAAATAAGATTACCTTCAGCATGCCATCCCACGATGTGAAAGTTATTCTCCATGGCGTGCGCAGCTATCAGGCGAACTTCCTGTATAACTACGGTGAGCTTGGCACCTATCTCAGTGTTGATGTGAAGGAAGGCAGCACTCTTCAGAAGCCTGCCGATCCTTATGTCAAGGGCCTGACCTTTGCAGGCTGGTATGATAACGCCGCATGTGAGGGCCAGCCGTATGACTTCACGAAGAAGATCGATGGCAATCTCAACCTGTACGCCGACTGGCGTGTGAATGTCACTGTGAATTTTGGCGGTGTGAAGGGTCGTGCGGCCTACGTCACCGGCCGCCGTACGGAGGAAATCGACGGCGAAACCGTGGAGGTTGTCGAAACCGCGCAGATCTTCCCCGGCGATGAAACCGAATACAGCCGCTACACCTATGCTACCCACAAGGTAGGAGAGACTGCGCTGGAATATGCTCTGCCGAACTACGACGGCTATGATTTCATGGGCTGGTATCTCACTCCGGATTTATCCGGAAAACCAGTAGATCCCACGAAATATGTACTCACCGGAGGCGTGACCTTCTACGCCTGCTGGAAGCAGAGCGCTGTTCTGACCTACGAGCTGAACTATGGCGAGAAGGAAGAGCCGTACTGCATGTCTCTGGAGCATGTGGGCATGCCATTGGAAACCATACCGGAGGATCCGAAGCGTGAGAACTACGACTTCCTCGGCTGGTACCGCGTGCCGACTGGCGGCAATGCCAACCGTGTTGCAATTGATGCATCCTATATCGTTGAGGGAACGATGACGCTGTACGCCTGCTGGGCACCAACGGATTATTCCATCAATTATGTGCTGGGCGAAAATGGAACAAATCATTCGGACAACCCCGTCTCTCATAACGTTGAGAGCGGCAGACTTCCCCTGTACGCGCCTACCCGCGAGGGCTATGACTTCCGCGGCTGGGAGGTGTCGGGCATTGAGGCACTGGAAATGAATGAGGACGGCAGTGTTTACATTCCTGCCGGTCTTGCCGGGGAAATTACCCTGACTGCGGTATGGGACGCAATTGAATATACGATTACCTACAACCTCATCCGCGGTGAAGCAGCGGAATCCAATCCCACCAGCTACACCGTCGAGAGTGACGACATTGTGCTGAGCAACCCCAAAGCGGATGGCTATGAATTCACCGGCTGGACGGGCACGGGACTGGACGGCAAGACCATTAACGTGACGATCCCCACGGGCTCCACAGGCAATCGTGAATACACGGCCACCTGGCTCCCCACCGATCCCACGGAACGAATGGTTGCCGAGGCGCTGGATATTCTTCCCGATCCGTACAAGATGAAGCTGGAAGACTTCACCGGCGTGGAAGACTATATCCCTGCCGCTATGGCGGCTCTGACTGCGGACGAATACTTCGCCACCTATGTCGATCAGCTTTCCGTGTCGGTGGTGCAGGAGGGCGAGCCGACACAGACGGGCACCAGCCTGCGCTACCCACTGACGGTGACGGTCACCCTTACCGATGACAACGGCGAGGTTCTCGCCACCGCAAGCAGAGAAGGCGTAACCCTGGAGGTTCTGAAGAAGTCCGTGACCATCACTGCGGAGGTGGACTACACCGATGCGGTGGACGGCAAGTACATTGCCTATGGCACAGCCCTTTCCGGGGTGAAGCTGACCAACATGACAGCTGTGGATGCGGACAACAACGAGGTGACCGGTACCTTTGCCTGGGCGGAGCCGGATACCGTTCCCCTTGGTTCGGACAACGGCACGGCCAAATACAAGGTTGTGTTCACACCGGACGAGGAATTCGCTTCCACCTACAGCACCGCGGAAACGCTGGTGGCTGTGAATACGCAGATTGGCGTGAAGCTGACGATAAGGCCGAAGTACGGTACCGAGTACATTGGTTGTGCGATGCCTGCAACCTCGTTCTCCTACTATTATGTCAACAAGGAAACCGGTGAGCAGGTCGGAGGCTTTTGGTCTCCTGTCAATCCTGTACTTGAGCAGGACAACATCGAAATCGGCCCCACCACGGTGAAGCTTTTGAGCTATGAGTCGCATACCGTACCAGGTGTCACCGACAACAGCCTGTATGCCATCGACAGCGAGAATGTTTCGGTTTCTTTCGATATTGTCAGAGCGAAGCCGAGTATCTTAGGTCAGGTGACCTATACCGTCACGGTTGGTACCACACTGTATGAAATGCCCTACAATCTGTATGCGTACAAAACATATGTGGGCAGAATCGACGGCAAATTCTCCTGGTCCACCACGGACGTTGTGTTTGACACTGTGGGCACCTATAATTACACAATAAACTTCACGCCTACAGATACTGTTCACTTTGAGAGCAGCAGCCTTGAGCTGCCGATCAAGGTGATCAAGAAGGTTGTGACGGCGCCCGGCATCGATTCTTTCGACTACGACGGCAATGCACATCAGGCAAACATTTCCGAGACGGATGACTACACCGTGAGCGGCAATGAGCCCCGGACGGATGCGGGAAGCTACAGTGTCACCCTGACGCTGAAGGATCCGACAAGGTGTCAGTGGTCTGATGATGACAAGAACGCGGACAAGGTGCTGACCTACTCCATTAATCCTGTGGACCTGACGGTTGAAAAGGGAAGCAATTTCGAGGTTCAGTCCCTGGGCTACGGGCAGATGCTGTCCTACAATGAAAATACAAGGGGTGATTCCGATTATGACACGATTCACAAGGTTGCCAACGATATGATCCAGGGCCTGAACGTGAAGGACGTTGGCGGCAATAATGTCTCCGGCAAGTGGGTGTGGAATTGGAATGATACGAATGTAGGTAAACTTCTGGATGCCAGCTCCTCGTCCGGGGAGGATCCAGACATCACCAACAAAACGGGTTACGAGGTGAAGGCTACCTATAAGCTGACCACGGAAAATACCAACTACAACACGCTGACGTATACCTTCCACGTGGACGTGGAGCGTGCGACACCTTATGTGGATGAGAAGAAGTGCAAATTTGAGGTGCTGGAAGGCAAAGTGTACATGCCTGCAGATAAGACGCAGGTGAACCCGGTGGATGAGTTCACCCCTGTCTTTACAGCCGATAGTGAGATGCCTACCAATCCCAGTGACCCCAGCATGAGCGTGGACGGTACGCTGGAATGGGAACAGGCGGTGGATGAAAATGGTAAAGTGGTGAGACGTTATTTTGAACCAGACAAGGACTTTGCACCTGCCGTGTTCACACCTACAGACACGGTGAACTACAGGTCACCCAATGTTAAGATACCTGTGGTGTACAAATCCGATGTGGATGTACAGATCACGGGATACCCTGGTTACCTCTGCAGCGACAATAACTTTAATGATTTTAATGACAGTATCGAAATGACATGGACGCCTTCACCGGATAATAGTATTTCTGTATGGTCGTATGTCTTTGTGAATAAGACTAGGATAGGTTTTGCCAGGATTAAGGTTTATGCCTATATGAATGGTGGATACAAGCGTGTGCTCGAAACAACGTATCAGTGTGATGTGAATACAAACGTATATAGTAGTAGTTCATCCATTGAATTCGATGGTGATGTAACGGTTGAGAATAGCGGTTTTGGCGGTTTGCCACTAGATCAGGCTCTGGGACAACTCAACGATACTTATCCTAACTTTCCTGCGGGTTACTGGCTGAATATGCCTGGTACGATCAACGATACCTGGATGCACCATGATCTCAAAATAGAGATTTACTACGGTACTTTCACGGTAACCAATGATAGCCCTATCGGACGCTTTGATCAGATTGTTTCGGATTCGTCGTATTCCCTGAGTAGTCAGACACTTGCTGCCGAACCCGCCGGGGAGACTACATCCATTCCGGAACCGGGAACCATTGGCGATGTGGTCAGAATCGAGCCGAAGCAGGATGCAGAGAAGTCAGATAACGTCTGGAAAATCCAGCTTGCAAAAGACCAGAAGAAGGTTGGATTCAAGTGGGATGTGAGCGAGTCTGCTTCCGAATATCTTGTCTACACCCAGAAGCAGGACGGCAAAGATGAGCCTAAGCTGATCGGCATGACCGCTGACAGGAATATCGAACTGGATGTATCGGATTATGCGTCCGGACGCTATAAGCTTTATGTAGGCGCTGTTCTGGAAGACGGCAGTGTAACCTGGGGAGAAGCGCAGTTCGAACTGATCGCTTTCGTGGAACCGACGCCGGAACCGACGATCGAGCCGACACCGGAGCCGACGATCGAGCCGACACCGGAACCGACGATTGAGCCGACACCGGAACCGACGATCGAGCCGACACCGGAACCGACGATCGAGCCGACACCGGAACCGACGATCGAGCCGACACCGGAACCGACGATCGAACCGACACCGGAACCGACGATCGAACCGACACCGGAACCGACGATCGAACCGACACCGGAACCGACGATCGAACCGGCACCGGAACCGATACCGGAATCCACACCGGAACCGGTGGCCGAGACTGTGCAGGAACAGACGATGGAAGCATCGCAGGAGCCTGTGACCGAGGCGGATTTGGAGCCAGTCACAGAACCTGGCAAGTAGGTTAAGGAAGCGGCGGCTGCTGAAGAAGCAGCATAAGACCTTCCGGAATAGAGAGATATATGAAACGAACGATTTTTACCTTTGCAGGAAGAGCTCTGGCTCTTCCTGCAATTCTGATTTTACTGACGATCCTTCCGTGGGAGACCTGTTGTGCGGCGGAACCGGTTACGGTCTGTATCCTTGATTCCGGCTGCGGCGAGGACGATGCCGAAGGAGAGAGCTTTCTGGGTGATCCTGACGATCTGACAGATTCCATCGGCCACGGCACCCGCATCTGCTCACTGGTGCGCAGCGGCGCGCCGGAGGCGAAGGTTATCATGCTCAAGTGCTTTGAATCGCAGGATACCGTAAATGAAGAGGCCATCATTTCCGCACTGCATGCTGCTGTGGATACGTATCACGCCGATGTCATCAACATGAGCTGGACGCTGGCAGACAAAAGCGATGCGCTTCATGAAGCCATTCTCCACGCCAGTGATCAGGGCGCTGTCCTCGTTGCCTGCACCGGCAATCTGAGTCTGAGCACCGGTCTCGGTACCGTCGCTTATCCAGCCGCATGGGACGAAGTCATCGGAGTCGCGGGAGTGGACCTGAACGATGCAGGGGAGCCGCAGACCAGCCTGTGGTATCTTTACGGAGAAGCTGTCGATTTCTGTGCCCGCAGCGACTGCGGTGATGACAAAGGCTCATCCTATGCCGCCGCCCGTGTCTCCGGCCTGATTGCCGCTGCTCTTTCGAACGGCGCGGAGCCCTCACGGATTGTCGAACACCTCGCAGAGAATGTGCAGGATATGGGCGATCCCGGTTATGACGAGCGGTTTGGCTGGGGGTATCTGGAAACCGAACCATGATCAAATAATAGAATAGAGAGCAATTTCCAAGGCATCAACCCTGAAAAGTTGGTGCCTTTTTGCTGTATGGCTTTACGGTAACTTCACTGCGGCAGGGAGAAATCTGAGAATTGATTTTTACATATCGTTATGGTATGTTTTATTCAGAACAAACGGTTGGTGAAGGGGGGAGTGATAAAGTGGCGAATTATACAGAAGAACAATGGAATGCCAAGAAAGAAGAACTGATGGAAAAATGTTTTGACTGTTTTGCAGAACATGGCTTACACGGAACCGGCATTCGTGTATTGGCAAACGAATGCGGATTTAATCATACAAAGCTTTATACCTATTTTAAGGATCTGGATGATCTGATCATCCAGTCCACCGAATATTGTATGAGGTGGAAGCGGATTTTATGGCGAAAGCTCCGGTGAATGTGCCGGATTTATGGCGGTTTATCGATGAGATCCCATATTGGACGGCAGAAAAACACGGAAAGAAATACAGATTGATGTATCAGGTGTATACACACCCGAAATACAGGGCGTACGGTCAGAAATTTTTTGCAGGATTAGACAGGCGTTATGCCGAATACGCCAGGTCACTGGAGGGGAAACTGGGTATTCCTTATCAGAAGCTGGTAGCGTTAATTTTTATTCTGATTCGGGCCTGTGTACATTACGCATTGTTTGAGGACGAATTTTATCTGAAAGCACAGATCGGTGTTCTGAAAGAAAGTCTTATGATGTTTATCGAAAAGTATGACTGCAGTGAAGCGGCAGAACAGAGTGAGAAAACAATAGGGCCGACAATGAAAGAAAATACAGGAGTTAATTAGAATGCTGACAGATGAACAGTTATATGATCGATATTTTTCCGGGGAACGTCAGGTTGCAGAACAACTGGTAGAACGATACGGATGGTTATTTCAAATAATTGCTTTAAAGCATATCTTTATAAAACAGCTCGTAATTTGTCTCTTCCGGCAGGAAAATTTTTATAAAAAAACTTTTTTGGTGAAAGGATTTTCCATTTCCTGACTTTTATTTTATAGAAGAATTATGTTTTCATATAATTTAAATCGAACGTACGTACGCGAGATTTATTATTACTCACCGCTCATATTATATAGAAATGGGAGTCTTCTTCGACTGAGAAAACAGATGGGAGGAATAAGGGATGAAGAAAAAGAGAATCAAACAATGGATTGCCGTGCTTCTGACAGTAGTCATGATCTTTCAGACTGTTGGAAATGTTGTACTGGCACAGCCCCAGACTTCAGATGAAACAGTGGGGCAGGTACAGGAAGCTCAGGAGCAGACGGAAACAGGTTCTGACGAAGCAGAGAAGGAACTGGTACTTCCTGACAGAGTAGCAGGCTGGTCACAGGATTATGAAACAGCAGCTACGCAGGAAGAAGCGGATGCACTGCGTAATCAGAAGGAAGATGTGAATCTTCTGATTACAGCGAAAGAATGTGAGCTGTCTGGATTAAAGTATGGCGAAATCGTAACAGCGTCATGTGAGCGTCTGGACTTATCAGATGTGACAGGCAAGCTGTTAAGTGTGAACGGCAGTGCAGAGATTAAACTGAAAAGCACAGAGCTGGAACAGTTGTTCCTTAATGCCGGGGAAGCCGAATGCATCAGCCTGTATGCAGATATCGACACGAAAATTCCGGAAATCATTCTGGAAGGCAGTGGGGATGTGGTTATTGAAGGAAATGCGGCTCTTGGCATGGTTCGTGTAAGTAAACCGATGGAGCAGCTGACAGTCAGAGCCACCTGTTCTGTGTTAAATGAATCCGGTCAGAATCTGAAGCTGGAAAAACCGGATGGAAATACAGAAGAACTGCAAGCCGGACAGCAGAAAGAACTGGTACTTTCTTCCTATATCATTACATTTATGGCAGACGGAGAAGTTTATCAGACTCTGACTGCAAAACCGGGAGAGACGATTGCATATCCGGAAACCAATCCGGAAAAAGAGGGAAGTATTTTTACCACCTGGTATAAGGATGAAAAATATACAGAAGCCTGCTCTCAGTTTGATGTGGTAGAAAAAGAGGAGACGCTGTATGCCAGATTTGTGGATGAGGCAGATGCGATAAAGATCACCTTTGATACGATGGGTGGAAGAAAGCTGGAACCGCAGATTCTGGCAAAAGGCGAATCTCTGCTCACCAGATCCGTATCAGAGATATATACAGAAAAAGAAGGATATACATTTGGAGGATGGTGTAAGGATCCGGAATGTACCGAAGCTGTTTCCTATAGTGATCCTCTGGAAGAGTCTCAGACGTTATATGCTTATTTTGTCTCCAATGAAGCGCAGGAAGTTGAAAAAGACGGTACGTCAACAGAGCTGAAAGATTTTGACTGGCAGGATAAAATTGCGCTTCGCACCGATGAAAAGATGTCTCCGGAAGAAGTCATGGAGAATGTAAAAGTGGAGGCCAGTACCGGTGCGCTGGAGCCGAAACTGGAACTGGAAGAGACCGAGGACGAATATCTTCTGTATGGTGCCTATTATGAAAAGGACGGAGAAGCCGGTCTGGAACCAGGTGCAACCTTTAGTGTGATTTTATCCGGCGGAGTGCATTTTGCGGATTATCCGGATGAGACAGATACTGCAGTGGTATCCGTATACAAAGAACGGGTTGAGATCGTGGGATTTTCAGAAGATATTTCCTACGTACTCTGGGATGATGTGCTGGAATATACGCCAGTGGTTGCATCAGAAGAAAACGATCTGTCTGTGGAAGAAGAGATGATGTCGGAAGACGAAAGCGAGCCGGATGACGAAGCTGAGCCGGAAGATGAAAAAGAACCGGAAGACGAAGACGAGTCGGAAGATGAAAGTGAGTCCGAAGACAAAGCTGAGCCGGAAGACGAAACGGAGGAATTTCGGACAGAAGGTGAGACAGATTCTGACGGAGAAAACGCTCAGGAATGGGAAGATGCGCCGTACATACCAGGAGAGCTTCTCGTAAAGCAGGGTACCTCCTATCAGGTGGGAGATATTGTTGCATTCTACGATGGAGAGATCGGAAGAGATGAGAAAAGCATCGACGCATATACAGAAGGTTCGCTGGATGGCTATGTTCTGTTTGCACAGATTTTGAGTGCAGAAGAAACGGAAGATGGGATCCGGCTGACTTATGGATATGCCAGTCCGGAGGATTACCTGTCAGATCTTGATGTGCATGTATCAGATGACGTGGAAATGGAAGAACAGTTATCTGATGAAGATCTGGAAGTACTGACATCCAGACTGTCCAGACAGGTGGAAGAGAACGAAGAGCTGAAGGCACAGATGCTGGTAGCAGTGATGAGTGCTCCGGAAACCCAGGGTATGCTGGACGATATGTATGGAGAAGGCGTGTATTCCCTGGCTGCCATGACAGCTACCTTAACCCCGGGCAAACCGACGGTAAGACTGTCTGTATCAGGAAGCGGCGTATCGGCGACGATCAGTATTGCTGCTACGGCAACCATCCGCAACAATGGAAAGGTTATGCTGCAGGTTCAGCCGAAGCTGTCCTTTACGCAGGAGCTTTCCGTTTCCACAAATGTGGATGGCGGTAAGGTATGGATTGATATGTCTGTATCGATTCGCTCAACCACGAAGATAGAACTTACGGTAACAGCTTCTACCGGCGGAAAATTTAACGTATTTTCCAAGGCGGAAGATGCACTGTCAGAAATCGTAAAACCGGAAGGCATTGCTTCAGACTCTTATGAGACCATTGATTCGTCGGTAGCCGATCTGATGGATACCATGAATTCAATTATGTCCACATCTCTGAAATACAATGATATTTTTGATGTGCTTCTTCTGAATCTGAAGTATTCTTTCTATGGAATTATCACCGTAGGATTTGAAGTACATCTGGTGGGACAGATTGGTGTGCTGGCAACCTTCGGCGTGGAGATTGTGGCAAAGAGCGGAGAACGCATCGGATTTAAGTATAATTTCCTGAAATTTAAAGGAAGCTCCTATACGGAAAAATTAGAGAGCAGTGTGACGAATAACATTTATCTGATTGGTAAAGTCGGTGTCCGGGTGGGACTGAGACTGGTTCTGTCGGTCACTTTGTGTGGAATTGCAACTGCGTCGATTTCCGGAAGTCTGTATGCCTATGCAGAATTGTCGGGTCTGTTCTTTAATACGACCAATTTACTGACCGGATCCAATACGAATCTGGGAGCACTGAGATTTGAAGTCGGTATCGATGTGGTGGTGACGCTGGGATTAAAGGTAAAACTGATTATCAAGACTATCCGGAAAAACTGGACGGTCTATACCGGCAGATGGCCGCTGTGGTCGAAATCCGTATCCAGTACATTAAGCTATGTGAATGAAGAAAAACTGAAAGAACAGTGGAAAGCACAGGCAGCTAAGGCAGATAAAAAGACCGTATTCGGATTTGATTACATACCGATGAAAACCTGGGATCTCATGAGTGGAAAATGTACCGACAGTCAGATCCTGAGCGCAAAGAACAACAATATCAAACTGTCGATAAAAAATCTTGTGGTAAATGGAGAACCGGTAAAAGAAGGTGCTCTGGAGAATGGACTGTTTAAGGTGGGAGTTGCGTCGAAGGGACAGAATCCGGCTTATATCTATATGGATGAAGCCGTGGCAGCAGAACTGCTGTGCGAGACGGCAGAGCTGGATATTGTACTGACCTATGAAAATAACAGCTCTTCTGCGCTGGTGAAAAAGCAGGAAGTAAGCTTCCATCTGAAAAAGAAATGTTCTCTTGCAACAACAACACAAAATGTAAAAGTGGTTCTGAATGACTGGTGTGCAAGACAATGGGGATTGGAGACTGCATCCTGGGACAATGCGGTTGTATATGAAACCTCCTTCAGTACATCTCATATGCTTGGGCGGGTCTACGAACCGACAGCTACCGGAACATTGAATCTGGGTGAGATTCTGTCCAGTGTACAGAGCCTTTATCCGGAGATCAGAGAATACACCTGTCAGTGGCAGGAGCCGTCAGAGGCAGGCACTGTGATGCAGTACAGTGTTCCGAGAGTCAGCAATTTCTGCTATATGACGCCGGAAAACGGAGTGGTAAGATATGACGTATATCCGAAAACGGACTCCTACGATGTCACTTACTGTCTGTATGTGAGGCGGTTTGAGGGAAATGATGACAGCATCCGTTACCATATTCGCATCAACGACAGATATGAAGAAGACAGCTATGAATTCCAGGTGAAGCCGACAGGCTATGATAAGGAGCTGACATTTGCAGAACAGGAGGATGGAACGTATCTTCTGGAAGCACGGCGTAAACAGTTTAACGGCACAGATCGTCCGCTTATGATGGCCGTCAACGGCGGAGAAGCTGTAAAGACCGGATTTTCTCTGAATGGACGGGAATATCAGCAGGATGTATATTTTGACCTGACACTGGGGAATTCCACGCTGGGCGTTAAGCTTGGAAATGGTGTGACCGGTTATCAGATTGTAAAACCGGAAAATCTGACAGAAGACGGAATCAGAGCGGGAACGAAGGTGGAACTTCAGGCAGAACTGGCAGAGGGCTACGGCGGCCTGGAGGTACTCTGTGAGAATACCAATGTGGATTTTAAAGTGGAAGGAAATGTGGTCAGCTTTGTAATGCCGGGCCAGGATCTGACAATTACACTGTGTGCATATAAGCTTTACAGTGTGACCTATATGTATCATTATGGCGGATATGGAATTTATGATACTGTGTATTATACAGAGAAAGAAGAAGTGAAAAAGGTTCAGGATCCGGAAATCGAAGGACTGACCTTCCGTGGATGGTATACTTCTCTGGATGCATCAGGCGAACCTTACGAATTCGGTCAGAAACTGGAAACAGATATCACCCTTTATGCAGACTGGACCTGTGATGTGACGGTATACTTCTCACCTGCAAAAGGAAAAGCAGTATATCTGACCGGAGATGAAAATCAGATGGAAGAACATTTGATTTTTGAAGGCGATACAAATGAATACTATAAATTTACCTATTCCACACTGCGCGTGGGAGAAAAACTTCTGAATATTCAGATACCGGAATATGACGGCTATCAGTTTATGGATTGGTATACAGATCCACAGTGGACTTCGGAACCGGTGAATCTGGAAACCTATGAAGTGACCGGTGGAGTGGAACTGTACGCCCGTTGGGCAAAAATGCTTACTGTAACCTTTGATACAAATGACGGATCCGAAAAAACTCTGTGGGAAGAAGTGACAGCTTACAGTGGTTATCCGCTTCCTCTTCTGCCGGAAGAACCGCAGAGAGAATGCTATACCTTCACCGGCTGGTATCGCAACCATGCGGCAACGCAGCGATTTGATACAGATACGGAGATCATCAATGGCGATCTGACATTATATGCCGGATGGAAGGCAGATGAATATGAAATCACCTACGACCTGGGCGGCGGAGTGAATGCACAGAGCAATCCGACTTCCTATACGACGGAAGATTTCTTCTCTCTGGCAGAGCCGACAAGAGAAGGCTATACCTTTGTGGGATGGACAGGAACCGGTCTGGAGGATGGAATCAGAAAAGACGTGACAGTGGAGGCCGGAAGCAGCGGAGACCGCACGTATACGGCAGTCTGGGAGCCGATTATTTACACGATCAGCTACAGCAGAATTTATGAATCCACAGAAACGTATCCGGAATCCTATTGTATCGAAAGTGAAAATATTACACTTCCGACACCGGTCAGAGCGGGCTATACCTTTGAAGGCTGGACGGGAACCGGTCTGGAGCAGATGCAAAAAGAAGTGGTAATCCCCAAGGGTTCCATGGGAGATCGTTCATACACGGCAAACTGGAGCACCTCAGATCCGATTCTGAATATTCTGGAAAACGTGGGAATACTGGCTGATCAGAATCCATATGAGACAGAGCTTACAGACTGTCTGCCGGTCGATACGGATATCAACGGGACGATCGATTATGCTTCTGTGAAAGCGTCCCTGGAAGAAAAGGTAGCTGCTTATCTGGAAGAGTTGATTGCAAATGACGAAAAGCTCGGCTCATACAGCAGCAATCTTGAAATCAGTGCAAAGGTAACCGGCGAGGATTTATCCAGCGATGGAACAAAGCAGAAGTATACGGTTGCGCTGACGGTTGTGTTTACGGATGATCAGGGTCAGCAGACCCCACAGGACATCAAGGATTATCAGGCTGCCTTAAAGAAACTGACGGTACAGTGCACGTGGCCGACCGCTTCAAGGATTGCTCTGAATCAAACTGTAAATGACAGTGAACTTTCCGATGACGGAGCAGCATCCTCTACCTACAAAGAGCAGCCGGTGACGGTTGCCGGAGTATTTGACTGGAAACAATCGGAAAAAGCGAAGGTTCCGTATGGTAAAAATAACGGTACGGATGCTGGAAAGTATACGGCAGTATTCACACCGACACTGTCTGACCGCTACGCCATTGCAGAAACGGCTCTTCCGGTATTGACCCAGACACTGCTTTATGCATCGGGTATGGCAGATGACAGGGATTTCCTGTGGGATTCCGCTAATGATAAAGCATCAGCTGAGGCAACCGGAACCCTGACACTGGTATATGCAGACGCAGCGGGCAATCCGACAACAGAAGAATTCCAGGATGTGGAAGGACTTCTGACCGGCGGAAGCTGGAGCTTTGCAGATGGAAATGTGGAAACAGATAAAACTGTTACCTGTACCGGTTATACGATGGATTCCAGTAAAAATGAAAACACCTTATATGGTGCAGATGCATATGTGCTGGGAAATCCAGATCGATTTACGGTTCAGGCAGATATCAATCAGGTGGGCAGATGGAACGGTAATCTTTCGGTTACCAGACCCACGACAAAGACGTATCAATATGGCACGCAGCTGGGAGATATTAACCTGGACGATGGAAGTGTAACGTACTGCTCTGAAACAGTAGAAGGTACCTGGAACTGGAAGGAATCCGCCCATACCGTACCGAATGTGGGGTCTTCTCATACGGCTGTATTTACACCTGCTTCGAAATATAATGGTGGATTTGCCAATTATGAAGTCAGTGTATACACCAGCTTGTATTATAAAAAGGTATATATTCCTGCAATTGGTGTTGCAACTTATAATGGTACTCAGCAGAAATCCGCCGTTCAGACTACCGAAGACTATGAAGTAACAAAAAATGACGGCGGTATTGATGTAGGCTCCTATGAGGTATCGCTGCACCTGAATGATTTCACGAATTGCAGATGGGTTCTGGTGGGTTCAAACGGATCGGAAACGTTTCTTAGTAAACAGGATCTGACTTACTATTTTGTGATCAATAAAGCAAAACCTAAGATTACCACCACAGGAAATGTGGCCTCTATTTCCTACGGTCAGAAGCTGACAGCCGGTGAGACGGTAAAAGAAACGGTGGAAGGTACCGATAATGTTAAGACCCGTGTTTCGGCGAAAGAAATGGTAACCGGATACGATGTAACCTATCTGGATCTCAATGAGCCGGTACTGGGAACATGGACCTGGGTAACGGAAGAGGATGAAAACGGCGAGGAACTTCTGACAGATGTAGTGAATGGGAAAATAATTCAGGTAACCCAGCCCCTCAGTGTGGGAAAACACCGGATTTTGGCCAGATATACCCCGAACAGCAATACCGGAAATCTGGAAGGATTGGAGACTTATCTTGATGTAACAGTAGAGAAAGTGACACCGGTGAAAGCAGATGGATATAGCCTGATGGCTACAAGTATTTATTCACCAAACAATGATAAAGATCTGTCTCATTCAGTCATCACCGGAACCGGCAGGATTTACAATCCCTACACAGGAGAGGAAGTGGCCGGCAGCTGGAAGTGGGCAGATGAGACGATCGAACCACAAAATGGTGTTGCTTATGGCACAAAGTTTGTTCCGACAGACACCAGCAATTATTCGGAAGCACTGTCAGGCAGCTGTACGGTAAGCCTGAATACAACGATTTATATTGTGGGTGCGGTTAAAGGCAGACAGTTGGTAGACGGAACAGAAACGACCTGGACACAATCTCTGAATCAAGGGTGGATGACCATAGAGAGTAAGTCAAACTACTTTACATTCACGATTGACAGCTGGAACGGAGCTTGGGACGATCTGTGTCTGGAGAAATTCAAAGTAACCTGGCAAGATCAGGGCAATACGCAGAGCACAACCATAACGCCTACTGATGGAGGTGGAAGTGAATCCTATGAGGATGACGAAATATTTGTGACGATTGATCGAAGCAGTAAAAAGATCAAATGCCAGTTTAAGCAATACTTCTCAAATGTAACCGACAATGTCAAAGTGGAAGCTTCGGTTTACAGCGCAGCTCTGGAAGCACAAAGCAGCAGTATGGCGGATACAACAGAAAATCTGGGAGCGGATAACAAACCAGAAACAGAAAAAGAGATGGAATCCGGAAGTGAGAGCCCGACGATTACACCGGAGCCGGAAGAACCGACGATTACACCGGAGCCGGAAGAGCCGACGATAACACCGGAGCCGGAAACCCCGAGCGTTACACCGGAGCCGGAAGCTCCAAGCATAACACCGGAGCCGGAAGCTCCAAGCATTACACCGGAGCCGGAAGAGCCGACGATAACACCGGAGCCGGAAGAGCCGGCCATAACACCGGAGCCGGAAGAGCCGACGATTACACCGGAGCCGGAAGCCCCGACCAGTGCGCCGGAGCCGGAAGCCCAGGCCAGTGAAGCGGAAGTCCAGGTCAGTGCACCGCAGGCGGAGACAGCACCGGCTGCAGCAGATGAAGCAGCGTGAAAAAATGGAAAGCAGCAGTATTGACTGCAATGATGGTTAGTTCTGTGCCCCTTACTGCAGGGGCACAGGAAGACGCTGTGACGATCTGCATATTAGATTCAGGATGTGATGATTCGCAGGCGGAAGGAAAAAATTATCTCAGTGACGGAGAGAAATTATCCGACGAAGGCGGACATGGAACACTGGTATATCAGATCCTTGCAGAAAATGTGCCGGGTGCCCGTTTGTATATGTTAAAATGCTTTTCCGGTGGAGAAGAGATGTCTTCCGAGGAAGAAAAGACACACCAGGAACAGGCGGTAATACAGGCTCTTTATGATGCGGTGGACGTTTACCAGGCAGATGTGATCAACATCAGCTGGACGGTTAATGCGGAGAGTGAAGCACTGTATGATGCCATAGCATACGCTTATGAGCAGGGATGTATTCTGGTTGCTGCGGCAGGGAACTTAAGCTTGCAGACGCCTCTTGGAAGTATGACCTATCCGGCAGGCTGGGAAGAAGTCATCGGTGTGGGAGGTGTGGATCTGGATGCAGACGGAACGCCGGTAAGTTCTTTGTGGTATCTGCAGAATCACAGTATCTTTGTCTGTGCCGACGGAAACTGCCAGGGAGAAAAGGGGACATCGTTTGCTGCACCGAAAGTGACAGCAGTGATTGCCAGGTATCTGCAAAGCGTACCGGAAGAAAAGAAAGATGATCTGAGTGTACGTCAATATTTGAAAGAGCAGGCGCAGGATCTGGGAGAGCCCGGATATGATGCCGTGTTTGGCTGGGGATATGTGACAGAAAAATGAGATTGCAGGAGTGCTGCAGGAAACAGGAAAAGTGTAAAACAGACCAGAATCTGTGCGGTTCTGGTCTGTTTTTATGTAACAGTTGATTGTCTGACAACAGGATGAAAAGTTTACAAATATATTCCGAAATGTTATAATTAAAATTACGAATGGAACAAAAGGAGCGGAACAATGTCTTGGGAACAGATTTATAATTCTCGGAAAGTAAGTGCGCAGGAGGCGTTGTGCAAAATTAAAGACAATGATCGGGTTGCTCTGGGTCACGCTTGTGCGGAACCGGAATATCTGATTCAGGAACTGGTCAGAATGAAGGATCAGTTTCACAATGTGGAACTGGTGCAGATGCTCAGTCTGGGAAATGTGGATCACTGTAAGCCCGGACTGGAGGAGCATTTTCGCCTGAATACGATTTTTGTCGGCGGCAACACGATGGAGGCTGTGGCAGAAGGAAATGCAGACTTTACGCCGGTACATTTTTCAGAAGTACCGAAGCTGTTCTGCACGGAGCTTCCTCTGGATGCGGCACTTGTGATGGTGACGCCTCCGGATGAGAATGGAAAGGTCAGTCTGGGGGTATCTGTGGATTACACGAAGGCGGCTGTGGAAAATGCCAGGATTGTCATTGCCCAGGTAAATGATCAGATGCCGTTTACAATGGGGGAAAGTACCTTTGATGTGGAAGAGATCGATTACTTTGTGGAAAAGTCTTCTCCTCTGATTGAAGTCCCCGTACCGAAGCTGAGTCCGCAGGTTCGGCAGATCGGAAAAAACTGTGCCCGCCTGGTGCACGACGGCGACACCATTCAGCTGGGAATCGGAGCGATTCCGAATGCTGTGCTTGCATGTCTGAAGGATAAGAAAAACATCGGCATTCATACAGAGATGTTTTCGGACGGTGTCATGGAACTGGTGAAAGCCGGGGTGATCAATAATTCCAAAAAGGTTTTTCACCGGGGGAAAATGATCACTTCTTTTGTCATGGGAACCAGAGAACTGTATGATTTTGTGAACCGCAATGAGGATGTGCTGTTTTTTTCCATTGATTATATCAATAATCCCTGGATCATTGCGCAAAATGATCATTTTGTCAGTATCAACAGCTGTGTAGAGGTAGACCTGACCGGTCAGGTTGCATCGGAATCCATCGGTTTTAAGCAGATCAGCGGTGTCGGCGGCCAGGTGGACTTTGTGCGCGGAGCCTTTATGGCAGAGAATGGAACTGCCATTATCGCCATGCAGTCGACAGCGAATGACGATACGATATCCAAAATCGTTCCGGTGCTGAATAAAGGAGCAACGGTTACCACCAACCGCACAGATGTGGATTACATTGTGACGGAGTACGGAATTGCACATCTCAAGGGCAGAACGCTGAAGCAGCGGGCATGTGCACTGATCGATATTGCCCATCCGGCGTTCCGGGAAGAGCTGATAAAGGAATTTGAAAAACGGTATTCCTGCAGTTATGAAGAATTCCGGAAAAGTGCGGCGATGCGGCCGAGTAATTTTTAAATAAAACAGATGAGGGTGAACGGATGGACGGTGCGAAACGCAGAGAAAAAATAATTGAGATGCTTGAAGGGGGAGACGTGCCTGTAACCGGAACGGCACTTGCCGCACAGTTTGGCGTGAGCAGACAGGTGATCGTCCAGGACATCGCACTCCTTCGGGCAATTGATAAAAACATTATTTCTACCAATAAAGGCTATGTCTTGTACAGCAGGCATCAGCAGTCCAGCAAAGGGATTCTGCATGTGAAACACAATGATGCGCAGATGCGGGAGGAGCTGAATGCCATCGTGGATGCAGGAGGCCGGATCCTGGATGTCTTTGTGGAGCATGAGGTATACGGGCTGATTGCCGTGGATCTGATCATAAACTCCCGCCGGGATGTGGATGAATTTATGAAACGGATCACCGAGAACAGGGCGAAGCCTCTGAAGGAGCTTACCTGTGATGAACATTTTCACACAATCGAGGCAGACAATGAGCAGGTTCTGGAAGAAATTAAAAGAAATTTAAAAGAAAGAGGCTTTCTGCTTGATTTTTGACTGTAAATGTAGTATGATTCCCTGGTGACAAGACAACTGACAAGACAGTTGAATATTTCTGTGCAGATAGTGCGGAAAGGAATCGAGGGAGAAAAACATATGAACAGTATCAAAAAATGGCTGAACAGAGTATTTGTAGAAGGCCTGAGCGGCATGGCTCAGGGATTGTTTGCCACTTTGATCATCGGCACAATCATTCAGCAGATCGGCACCATGATCGGAGGTACGGTGGGAGACACGCTGTATCTGATCGGAAAGGTTGCCGCAGCACTGACCGGTGCCGGAATCGGTGTGGGAGTAGCAGTAAAATTCAAGGAGAGTCATCTGGTGGTCGTATCGGCAGCCACTGCAGGTATGGTTGGCGCGTTTGCCGGCAAGCTGATGGCAGGACAGGTTCTGGTGGACGGCTCCATGGTCTTCTCGGGCCCGGGAGAGCCCCTTGGCGCGTTTATCGCGGCATACGTGGGAATTGAAGTGGGACATCTGGTTTCCGGGAAAACAAAGGTGGATATCCTGGTGACACCTCTTCTGAGCATCAGCGCCGGATCTGTGGTTGGTCTTCTCATCGGCCCCGGAATTTCCGGAATCATGAGCAGCCTTGGCGCCATGATCAACTGGGGAACAGAGCAGCAGCCGCTTGTTATGGGAATCGTGGTTTCTGTGCTGATGGGAATGATTCTGACGCTTCCGATCAGTTCTGCCGCGATCGGTATTATTCTGAATCTGTCCGGACTTGCGGCAGGTGCCGCGACGGTGGGATGCTGCTGCAACATGGTAGGCTTTGCCGTTGCAAGCTATCGGGAGAATAAGGTTGGCGGCCTTCTGGCACAGGGAATCGGTACCTCCATGCTTCAGGTTCCCAATATTGTGAAAAAACCGGTCATCTGGCTTCCGGCAATTCTTTCCAGTGCGATACTTGGCCCGGTTGGTACCATGGTATTTCATATGACAAACAATGCCACCGGTTCCGGTATGGGAACGGCTGGCCTGGTCGGACAGATCATGACATGGCAGACGATGACTGCATCGGAGCCTGCCAGTGTGGTTCTGGTAAAAATCCTGTTGATCCAGGTGATTCTTCCGGCAGTTGTCACTTTGGCAATTTCCGAATTTATGAGAAAAAAAGGGTGGATCCGCTTTGGAGATATGAAGCTGGATGCATAAAGAATAGCGAGGCTGCCGCATCTGAGGTTACATGACCCGGTGCGGTAGCCTGTTTGTTTGCATTGTGATGTAAAAAAAGAGTTCACAAAGGTGAAAATTTGTGCTACTATGGCTATAACATCTGTTTCAGATGCCTTTGCAGGGAGGCAGATATTACACCAGATGAAGTATCAGTACGGAGGAAAACCTATGGTAATAGAGATAGATTTCAACAGTGATGAAGCCATTTACATGCAGCTGATGAATCAGATCATCATGGGGATCGCCACATCCAGGCTTCAGGAGGGAGAATACCTTCCTTCGGTCCGTCAGCTGGCAGAAGCAGTGGGAGTGAATATGCACACGGTCAATAAAGCCTATGCGCTGCTGCGTCAGGAAGGCTTTGTGTCCATAGACAGGAGAAAGGGCACGTTTGTTTCCATTGACGTAAATAAGATGAAAGCCATGCAGGAGATCAAGCAGGATCTGATGGTGGCGATTGCCCGGGGACACTGCAAAAATGTTTCACGGGAAGAGGTACATCAGATTATTGATGAAATTTATGATGAATATGGGATTGACTGACAACAGGAGGGATATATGCAGAAAAAGTTTACCAGACAGGCACAGCAGGCACTGAAGCTTGCAGAAGGCTTCGCAAAGCGTTTCGGACACAATTATGTGGGGACGGAGCATCTGCTTCTCGGTTTGCTGAAGGAGCCGGAAGGGACCGCAGGTAAGGTTCTGGAAGGATTTGCGGTGGAAGAGGGACAGCTGGTGGAGCTCATCGAAAAGCTGATCGCGCCGTCTCATCAGTCGGCACAGGAAGGCAGACCGGAATTCAGTCCCCGAACGGAGGCTGTGATCGAGCGGGCCGCGGAGGAAGCGGAATTTCTAAGACATGAACAGATCGGAACGGAACATCTGCTGCTTGCGATGCTGAAGGATACCGATTGTGTGGGAACACGCCTTTTATATACGATGGGGGTGGGTATACAGAAGCTGTACAGCGGAGTGCTCACAGCCATGGGGCTGGATACGGAAGGTGTTCAGGAGGAATTTCAGGCTGCCAGAAGCCAGAAAAACGGGAGCGGGACTCCGGTACTGGATCAGTACAGCAGAGATCTGACTGCCCTGGCGGCGGAAGGTCATATGGACCCAGTGGTGGGAAGAGACCGTGAAATTACCCGCCTGATTCAGATTCTGAGTCGGAGAACAAAAAACAATCCCTGCCTGGTGGGAGAGCCGGGAGTCGGAAAAACAGCGATTGCAGAGGGGCTTGCACAGCGTATCGTTGCCGGTGAAGTTCCGGATACGGTAAAAAACAAGCGTGTTGTGGTTCTGGACCTTTCCGGTATGGTGGCAGGAAGCAAATACAGAGGGGAATTTGAGGAACGCATCCGGAATGTCGTGAATGAGGTGCGGGAGCATAAGGGAATTCTTCTCTTTATTGACGAGCTGCATACGATCATCGGGGCCGGCGGTGCGGAAGGTGCTCTGGATGCTTCCAACATCCTGAAGCCTTCTCTGTCCCGGGGGGAAATTCAGCTGATCGGCGCCACGACACTGGAGGAATACCGAAAATACATTGAGAAGGATGCGGCACTGGAACGGCGTTTTCAGCCGGTTGTCGTGGAAGAGCCTTCCGAGGAGGAAACACTGGAAATCCTGGAAGGACTTCGGCCATATTATGAAAAACACCATAATGTGACGATCCTGGATGAAGCTCTTGAGGCGGCCGTGAAAATGTCGGTACGTTATATCAACGACCGTTTTCTTCCGGATAAAGCCATTGATGTGATCGATGAGGCGTCGGCGAAGGTCCGTCTGGGCGGCTTTTCGACGCATGGAACCACAGAGATGGAAAAACAGCTTCATGAGATCCTGGGGGAGAAGGAGAATGCGATCAAAGCAGGAAATCTGGATGAGGCGAGAGCGATTCAGGAAAAGCAGCATGCTCTGGAAGCACAGATCGAAGCACAGCGAAAGAGTGCGGAGCGCAGGAACAGCAGAAAATCCATGACGGTAAATGAAGCAGCTGTGGCAGACATCATATCAGACTGGACAAAGATACCGGTTCAGCGTCTGACCGAGGGAGAGACACGTCGGCTGGCCCGGCTGGAAAAGATTCTCCACAAGCGTGTCGTGGGTCAGGAGGAAGCAGTCACTGCGGTGGCACAGGCGGTAAAAAGAGGAAGAGTCGGCCTGAAGGATCCATCCCGTCCCATCGGTTCGTTTCTGTTTCTGGGACCTACCGGCGTAGGTAAGACGGAGTTGTCCAAAGCGCTGGCAGAGGCTGTATTCGGCTCGGAACAGGCCATGATCCGTGTGGACATGTCCGAATATATGGAAAAGCACAGTGTCTCCAAGCTGATCGGTTCGCCTCCCGGATATGTGGGATACGAAGAAGGCGGTCAGCTCAGTGAGAAGGTAAGGCGGAATCCGTATAGTGTGCTTCTCTTTGATGAGATTGAAAAGGCACATCCGGATGTGTTCAACATTCTTCTGCAGGTGCTGGATGACGGACATATTACGGATGCGCAGGGCAGAAAAGTAGATTTTAAACAGACGATCATTATCATGACTTCCAATGCGGGGGCACAGGCGATCATAGAGCCGAAGCGTCTGGGATTTGTCTCGGAAGAAAATGAGAAGCAGGACTACGAGCGGATGAAGTCCGGCGTTATGGAAGAGGTCCGCCGGATGTTCAAACCGGAATTTCTGAATCGTATCGATGAAATCATGGTGTTCCATGCGCTGAACAGACAGCATATCCGTAAAATTGTGGATATTCTTCTGAAAACACTGGAGAAACGCTGCGAAGCACAGATGAATATTACTCTGAAAGTGACTCCCTCTGCGAAGGATCTGCTCTGTGAGGCGGGATATGACAGCAAGTACGGGGCGCGGCCGCTCAGGAGGGCGATCCAGACAAAGATCGAGGACGAGCTGGCAAATGAGATCCTGTCCGGCAGGATCAAAAACAGGGATGTGGTACAGGTGAAAGCACGAGATAAGAAGATCCTGTTTTCCGTTCTGCAGGAGAATGAGAAGGGAAAAAATAAATCTTAAAAAGATATAAACTTTTGCAGGTGGTCTGGCAATCCCGGACAAATTATAATATAATATGAATGATATCAGGGTCAAAAGGTCTAAGCCTACATGAGCTTGCTCATAAGTAGGTGAAAGACCTTGGGACCCGCCCCAATATGAGCATAAAAGTGGGATGCTAATCCCACGATATGCGAATAATGGGTAGGATTGTGGGAGTGCAAAGCACGGAACAATCCGAAAGTATCATGGTTGGGGGCTTTTGACCCCAACATCATATTAATATAGCCTGCATGGGTCGGGTACGAATGAATCACAGGAGGACATAAGAATATGGCAGCAGTAAAAGAGCTCATCCGCACGGAAGAAAACGGAACCATCAGTTTTGGTGATTATGAGCTGGCACAGAAATCCAAATTATCGGATTACAAGTTTCAGGGGGATCTGTACAAGGTCAAGACGTTCAGAGAAATCACCAAGCTTGAGCGAAACGGGATGTTTGTTTATGAGTCTGTCCCGGGGACTGCAGTGGAAAATCTGACACAGGATGGAGTTTCCATGCATTTTTGGGTGGAAGGACCGGAGGATGCGCAGATTACCGTTGAGATGGAAGCAGATTCCGAATATGAGATTTTTCTCGATGATGTCAGCACCGGTACGATGAAGACAAATCTTGGCGGAAAGCTTTCTTTTAGTGTGGAACTGGGCGGTCAGAAAACAGTAGAAGTGAAGATCGTAAAATGCTGAAAAATAAAAAAATCGTGTATTTCTGTCAGGAATGCGGTTATGAGTCATCCAAGTGGATGGGGCAGTGTCCGGGCTGCAGGGCCTGGAATACCTTTGTGGAGGAAGCCGTGACCAAAAAGCCGGCAGGAAGCGGTAAAATCACAGATAAAAATCTTGCTGAGCCGGTTGTGCTCAGCAAGATCAGTATGACATCGGACGAAAGAAAAAGCAGTGGGATTGGAGAACTGGACAGAGTCCTCGGAGGCGGAATTGTGACGGGATCACTTGTCCTGGTAGGGGGAGACCCCGGCATCGGAAAATCCACACTGCTTTTACAGGTTTGCCGGAATCTGGCTCTGCAGGGTACCTCCGTCCTTTATATTTCCGGAGAGGAATCCCTGAGGCAGATCAAGCTCCGTGCAGACCGCATCGGAGAATTTAATGATCAGCTGCAGCTGCTGTGTGAGACAAATCTGGAAAATATCCGGGAGATTATGGAGCGGAAAAAGCCGCAGGTTGCGATTGTGGATTCCATACAGACCATGTTCCATGATCAGATCAGCTCTGCGCCGGGAAGCGTCTCGCAGGTGCGGGAATCCACGAATGTGCTGATGCAGATTGCAAAAGGAATGGGGGTCTCCATTTTTATCGTGGGTCATGTGACAAAAGAAGGAAATGTGGCAGGTCCCAGGGTTCTGGAGCACATGGTGGATACCGTTCTCTATTTTGAGGGAGACAGACATGCTTCCTATCGGATTCTGCGGGCGGTGAAAAACCGTTTCGGCTCCACAAATGAAATCGGGGTCTTCGAAATGCAGGAGAACGGTCTGCAGGAGGTAAAGAATCCTTCGGAGTATCTGCTGGACGGGAGACCGGAGAATACCTCCGGCTCGATAGTGGCCTGTTCCATGGAAGGTACACGGCCGATTCTTGTGGAGATTCAGGCGCTGGTATGCCAGAGCAATTTCGGAATTCCCAGAAGGACATCGGTGGGAACGGATTTTAACCGTGTGAATCTTTTGATGGCCGTGCTGGAAAAGAAGGTGGGAGTTCACCTTTCCTCTTCCGATGCATATGTTAATATTGCAGGGGGAATGAAAATGACAGAGCCGGCCATAGACCTTGGAATTTGTCTGGCGATCATTTCCAGCTATAAGGATATTGCCATCCCGGACCGGGTGATGGCATTTGGTGAGGTCGGACTCAGCGGGGAGGTGCGGGCAGTCAGTATGGCGCCGCAGCGGGTGTCAGAAGCGAAAAAGCTTGGATTTGATACGGTGATTCTTCCGATGGCGTGCAGGGATAGCTGTGAGAAAATACAGGGGATCCGGATGGTGTATGTTTCCTGGATCCGGGAAGCCATCGATGCGATTCTGGAAAAATAGATTTTTACATTGACAGAAATAGATTTTCATGATAAAATCACATGGAACAAAGGCGTTCTTTCACTACAGTGAAATGACGCCTTTTTCTTTTGAACTGGGAAGCTGGGAGCGGATGAGTCCGCTTTGCACCTGTAGGAAAGCGTTTTGTGTTTCCTGAATGGGAAACGCCTTGGGGGCAGCGAGTTTCAGAAATGAGGAAAGAGAGGATAGGTTCATGGGTATTATTGAATCAGTAAACAGTACCGTCAATGGTATTGTGTGGGGATGGCCGGCACTGATCCTTCTTGGATTTGTAGGTGTTTTAATGACCATCATGACAAAGTTTTTCCAGGTCGGACATTTCGGACACTGGATGAAAAACACCATCGGTGCTATTTTTGGAGACAGACATGTCGTAAAGCATACCGGAGACAAATCCATTTCACAGTTTCAGTCTCTGTGTACGGCGCTTGCGGCAACCGTTGGAACCGGTAATATTGTAGGTGTTGCAGGGGCGATTGCAGTGGGAGGTCCCGGCGCCGTATTCTGGATGTGGCTGATTGCATTTTTCGGAATGATGACAAACTATTCGGAGAATGTTCTCGGAATTATGTACCGGCGGAAAAATTCCGAAGGAGAATGGTGCGGAGGTGCCATGTATTATCTGCGAGACGGTCTGGGTGCCAAAAAGGGATGCAGGCAGATCGGTGCAATCCTGGCGGCTCTGTTTTCCTGCTTCTGTTTGCTGGCTTCCTTTGGAATCGGTAATATGAGCCAGGTAAACAGTATGGTGTCAAATGTGAAAACGGCGTTTGGCATCCCACAGATCGCAACCGGTATTTTCCTTGTCATTGCGGTAGGTGCCGTAATTCTCGGCGGTCTGAAACGAATTGCATCCATCACGGAAAAAATTGTACCGTTTATGGTGGTTCTGTATCTTATCGGAACGATCATCATCATCGGATTACATATCGGAACGATTCCTGCTGTGTTCGGCGCGATTTTTAAAGGCGCATTCTCTGTGCAGGCAGCTGCCGGCGGCGGAGTCGGTGCAGGAATTGCCATGGCAATGCAGATGGGCTTCAAAAGAGGTGTCTTCTCCAATGAGGCAGGTCTTGGTTCCTCTGTAATGGTTCATTCCAATTCGAATGTTAAGGAACCGGTTCGCCAGGGTATGTGGGGAATTTTTGAAGTGTTTGCAGATACCATCATTGTGTGTACTCTTACGGCACTTACGATTCTGAGTTCCGGCGCCATCGATCTGAACACCGGCCTGATGACGCAGGAGGCAGAAAGCATCGGATCCAGCTCTCTGATGAGCTATGCATTCAGCCAGACCTTCGGAAGTCTGGGAGCCGCGTTTGTGGCTCTGGCAATTCTTCTGTTTGCCTACTCTACCGTGCTTGGCTGGAGCCATTATGGTTCCAAGGCATGTGAATATCTGTTTGGAACAAAATCCATTTATGTGTATCGTGTGGTATTTGTCGTGATCGTGCTTGCAGGTTCCGTTATGGAAGCACAGCTGGCATGGGACATTTCCGATACCTTCAATGGTCTGATGATGCTTCCCAACCTGATCGGTGTTCTGGTGCTCTCACCTGTGGTAATGAAGGTGACACAGAATTATGTGGATCGTCGTCTGCACCATAAGAATGTGAAGCCGATTCTGTCTGCATTTGATGATATTCAGGCAGAGCAGGAAGCGTCGCTTTCTGATACAGATGAATAGTACAGGATGAAACTTTTTCCGGCTCTGCGGGGGACTGCCCCCGCGGAGTTTTTTATTCTTTCAGATAGTTTTTCATGGTCTTCAGAGCATTTTTTTCCAGTCGGCTGACCTGCGCCTGGGAAATTCCGATTTCTTCCGCTACTTCCATCTGGGTTTTCCCTTCATAAAATCGAAGCTCGATGATCATCCGTTCCCGCGGACTAAGGCGATCCATGGCATCCCTCAGGGAAAGATTTTCAATCCAGTGCTCTTCCCGGTTCTTTTTGTCGCTGATCTGATCCATGACGTAGAGTGTGTCACCACCCTCGGTATAGACTGGCTCAAACAGACTGACCGGATTCTGGATGGCATCCAGCGCGTACACGATCATTTCCTTTTCAATTCCGATTTCCTGGGCGATTTCCGTGACGGTGGGTTCCCGAAGGTTGGTGCGGATGTAGTTTTCCTTTGCATAAATAGCTTTATACGCAATATCCCGCAGGGATCTGCTCACCCGGATGGAATTGTTATCCCTGAGATAGCGTCGGATTTCTCCGATGATCATGGGAACTGCGTAGGTGGAAAATTTCACATTTAACGAAGTGTCGAAATTGTCGATTGCTTTGATCAGGCCGATGCAGCCGATCTGAAAAAGATCGTCCGCGTTTTCCGTGCTGTTTCCGAAGCGTTTGATCACGCTGAGTACCAGCCGGAGGTTTCCTTTAATGTATAGCTCCCTGGCTTTTTCGTCTCCCTCTCTGATTCGCCGGAAGAGTTCTTCTTTTTCTTCCGCCTTCAGTATGGGGAGCTTTGATGTATTTACGCCGCAGATTTCTACTTTGTTCAGTGCCATCTTAAGAATCCTCCTGTTTTTCTTTTGCTAATAAAATGATTCTCATACAGGAGGACAAATATACTTTTTTCGATAAAATATAAAAAATATAAGCCCTTGACATTTGGGGGAAGGTGTGACAGAAGACTCAGAGTTTTTCTTTGTGGAAGCATTTTTCCTCCTGTATTTCCACCAAAATAATGTCCTCTCCGATTTTGCAGATGCAGTTCCATGGAATGATGTATTCACTGTCACGTCCGAGGAAAGAACAGAAGCGTCCCGGTCCGGGAACAATCAGAGCTGTCAGCTGGTTTGTTTTGCAGTCGAATTCGATATCAATGGGGCAGCCGAGACTGCGGCAGGTACAGGCGTTGATGATTTCCTTTTGTTTTAATTCACACAGACGCATGAAAATCAGGCCTTTTTCATTCATTATATGCAAAAAACGGAATAAAAATAAATAAAGATACAGAGGGAATTATTGACAGAAAAAACCGGAATAAGATATACTTAACTCATATCATTCAGAAAAAAACGGCAGAAAATCGGTTGACTGCCGCATATAAGGGGAAAGAAAACAGGAGGGGAAAGTACTGTGAAGTGTCCGTATTGCAATCAGGATAATACTAGGGTTGTGGATTCCAGACCGGTGGAAGACACCAACTCCATTCGTCGTCGCAGGATGTGTGATGTCTGCGGAAAACGTTTTACGACTTACGAAAAGGTAGAGATGATTCCGATGTCTGTTATAAAAAAAGATCAGAACCGTCAGCGTTATGATCGGATGAAGATACAGGACGGGGTGCTTCGCGCCTGCTATAAAAGACCCATTTCCATGGAAAAGGTTGAGGCTATGATGGATTCCATCGAGGGGGAGATCTTCAGCCAGGAAGACAAGGAGATTTCCAGTACAAAGATCGGGGAAATTGTGATGGAACACCTGAAGGAGCTGGATGCGGTGGCGTATGTACGTTTCGCATCGGTTTACAGAGAATTCAAGGATGTAAGTACATTCATGGATGAACTGAAAAAGCTGATCAATTAGGATGTCTGCGGCTCTCTGTGCAGGTGGCTCACCCGCCCGGAGGGCTTTTTATTTCATAGGTAAATTCCAGAGGAATTTCCTATGAAATGAAAGAAATCCCGTCAGACCGCGGCTGTGTCCGGGTCTGACGGGATTTTTCTGCTTTTATATTAGATGGAGTGCTGATTATACAATACCCTGTGCGATCATGGCATCTACCACTTTTTCAAAGCCGGCGATGTTGGCACCCACCACATAGTTGTCTTTCATGTCATAGCGCTTGGAAGCTTCATCTACCTTCTGGAAGATGTTTGTCATAATGCGGTGAAGCTTTTCGTCAACTTCTTCTGCAGACCAGCTCATTCTCATGGAGTTCTGGCTCATTTCCAGTGCGGATGTGGCAACGCCGCCTGCATTTGCAGCCTTACCCGGCATGAACAGAACGCCGTTTTCCATTACATAATTGGTAGCTTCCAGAGTGGTCGGCATGTTTGCGCCTTCTACAATATATTTGCAGCCATTTGCCACCAGTGTCTTCGCACCGTCCAGATCCAGCTCGTTCTGAGTTGCACACGGAAGAAATACATCACATTTGATGTTCCAGATGCCGACGCCTTCATGATACTCGGAGCCCGGAACACGGTCTGCGTATTCTTTGATGCGTCCGCGCTTGATTTCCTTGATATCCTGAACAATTTCCAGTTTGATTCCGTTCGGATCATAGATGTATCCGTTGGAATCGCACATTGCAACAACCTTAGCACCAAGCTCTGTGATCTTTTCAACAGCATAGATGGCAACGTTGCCGGAACCGGTTACGATGGCTGTCTTGCCTTCACAGGAATCTCCGTGTGCTTTCATGATCTCATCAAGCATGTACACAACGCCGTATCCGGTAGCCTGTGTACGGATGAGAGAACCGCCCCAGGTGAGACCTTTTCCGGTGAGCACGCCCTCGTAGAGATCGCGGTTTCTCTTGTACTGGCCGAACAGGTAGCCGATCTCACGGGCACCGACACCGATATCACCGGCCGGAACGTCTGTATCTGCGCCAATGTATTTGGAAAGCTCTGTCATAAAGCTCTGGCAGAATGCCATAACCTCGCGGTCAGATTTGCCTTTCGGGTCAAAGTTGGAACCGCCCTTGCCGCCTCCGATGGGAAGACCGGTCAGAGAGTTTTTGAAAATCTGTTCGAAACCGAGGAATTTCAGAATGCTCTGGTTTACGGACGGATGGAAGCGAAGACCTCCTTTGTAGGGGCCGATCGCGCTGTTAAACTGCACACGATATCCTTTATTTACCTGAACAACACCTTTGTCATCCACCCACGGCACACGGAAGGAAATGATTCTTTCCGGCTCAACGAGACGCTCAAGGATGGAGAGCTTGCGGTACTGCTCTTCGTTGCGGTCAATGACAACCTTCAGAGAATCCAGGACTTCTTTCACTGCCTGATGGAATTCCGGTTCTCCCGGGTTCTGGGCTACGACTCTCTCGTAGACTTCATCTGTGTAAGACATAATAATTATCCTCCTCAATCCAGTATGATATAATATAAAATCCGAGGATATTATACACTAAAGTGTTACAAATGAAAAGTACCTGAATAATATTTTTCTTGCGAAATTTTCCCAAATGTGAGAGAATATAAGCCAAATGTATCTGCGAGGAGACGGAACGGATACAGGCAAATTAGTTTACAGGACTTCTTTTCGGCCGGGAGACCGGAAAGGGCGGGAGGCGCAGTTATGAGAACATTTGAACGATCAACCAAGCTTGACAATGTATTATACGATGTAAGAGGACCGGTTGTGGATGAGGCGAACCGGATGACCGAAGAGGGAATAAATGTTTTAAAACTGAACATCGGGAATCCGTATCCATTCGGGTTCCGCTCTCCGGACGAGGTGATCCGTGACATGATGAGCAATCTGAAGGAGTGCCAGGGCTATTCCGATTCCAGAGGCCTGTTTTCTGCGAGAAAGGCCATTATGCAGTATTATCAGCTGAGAAATGTCGCCGGAGTGACCATGAACGATGTGTATACGGGAAACGGTGTCAGTGAGCTGATCAGTCTGTGTATGCAGGCACTTTTGAATAACGGAGATGAGATTCTGATCCCGGCTCCGGATTATCCGCTCTGGACAGCGACCGCTACTCTGGCGGGCGGCAATGTGGTGCACTATATCTGTGATGAACAGTCGGACTGGAACCCCGATATTGAGGATATCCGCAGCAAGGTTACGGACAGGACAAAGGCGATTGTTATCATCAATCCCAATAATCCGACCGGTGCGGTATACCCTAAGGAAATACTGGAGCAGATCGTGGAGATCGCAAGGGAGCATGAACTGATCATCTTCTCCGACGAGATCTATGACCGTCTTGTGATGGACGACTACAAACACATTTCCATCGCATCCATGGCTCCGGATGTATTTTGTGTTACCTTTTCCGGGCTTTCCAAATCACATATGATTGCAGGCTTCCGGATCGGCTGGATGGTCTTAAGCGGAGCTAGGGAGAAAGCAAAAGGATACATGGAAGGAATCAATATGCTGTCCAACATGCGTCTGTGTTCCAATGTGCCGGCGCAGTCCATTGTTCAGACGGCACTCGGCGGGTACCAGAGTGTGAATGAATATATTCAGCCGGGCGGCAGGGTGTATGAACAGAGGGAATACATTTACAAGGCGCTGACAGACATCCCCGGAATTACGGCAGTGAAGCCGAAGGCAGCCTTTTATATTTTCCCGAAGCTTGATACGGAGAAATTCAATATCACCAATGATGAGCAGTTTGCACTGGATTTCCTTCACGAGAAACAGGTGCTGATTGTTCCCGGAAAAGGCTTTAACTGGGGAGAACCGGATCATTTCCGGGTGGTTTATCTCCCGGATAAACGGCAGCTGGAAAAGGCAGCCGGAAAGCTCAGAGCCTTTTTGAGTAACTACAGACAGAAATAGCAGCAAAACAGGAAAGAGAGAAAACATACATATTATTCGGGGAGGAATAAGCTATCGGAAATCGGAGAATGAACAGAAAGGGAATATCAGATTATGAGTGGATTTAATATGAAAGTAACACCGGAAATTGAGCAGCTGACACAGCTTTGCGTGGGACACAGCCGTCTGGATACGGAGCTTTACAGCAAATATGATGTAAAAAGAGGACTCCGCGATCTGAACGGAAAAGGGGTTCTCGCCGGGCTGACCCAGATCTCCAACGTGCAGGCCGTAAAAGTGGTGGACGGAAAAGAGGTTCCCTGTGAGGGAAATCTCTACTACAGAGGCTACGACATCAAGCAGCTTACAGGCGGATTTATTCAGGACAACCGTTTCGGATTTGAAGAGGTGACCTATCTGCTGCTGTTCGGCGTGCTTCCGGATGAAGCTCAGCTGAAGCGTTTTAAGGAACTGCTCAGTGAGCAGAGATCACTTCCGAGAAATTTCGTGAGAGACGTCATCATGAAGGCACCGTCTAAGGATATCATGAATGCACTTTCCAGAAGCGTTCTGACGTTGTATTCCTACGACAAGAATCCGGATGATATCTCATTGCCGAATGTACTTCGGCAGTGTCTGAATCTGATCAGTGTATTTCCCCTTTTGTCCGTTTACGGATATCAGGCGTACAATCATTACATCAGAGGAAAAAGCCTTTATATCCACAATCCGAAGAAGGAGCTGTCCACCGCGGAGAATATTCTGCGAATGCTCCGTCCGGATAAGAAATATACGCCGCTGGAGGCAAAAATTCTGGATCTGGCACTGATCCTTCATATGGAGCACGGCGGAGGAAACAATTCGACCTTTACGACGCATGTGGTATCCTCGTCCGGTACGGATACCTACTCGGCAGTGGCAGCTGCGCTCGGTTCTCTGAAAGGACCGAAGCACGGCGGAGCCAACAGCATGGTTGTGAGAATGATCCAGGATCTGAAAAAAGAGGTGCGGGACTGGGAGGATGAGGATGAAATCCGGAACTATCTTCAGAGACTTCTGCACAAGGAGGCGTTTGACCGCAGAGGCCTGATCTATGGTATGGGACATGCCATTTATTCTCTTTCGGATCCCCGTGCGGAAGTATTCAAGCAGTTTGTGGAAAAGCTTGCGGTGGAGAAAGGCCGGACCAAAGATTTTGCCCTGTATTCCATCGTAGAGCGGCTGGCTCCTCAGGTGATTTCCGAGGAGCGGAGGATCTATAAAGGCGTCAGTGCCAATGTGGATTTTTACAGCGGATTTGTTTACAGTATGCTCGACCTGCCCCTGGAGCTTTTTACGCCTATGTTTGCGGTTGCCAGAATTGTGGGCTGGAGCGCGCACCGTATGGAAGAGCTGATCAATACGGACAAGATCATACGCCCGGCGTACAAAAACGTACTGGAGACACAGCAGTATATTCCGCTGCATGAGAGATAAAAGAAAAAAGGATGCCTGATTATGTTCGAGATGTTTTTTCCGGATGAGTATCTGGATTCCACCTACGAGATTGATTTTGAGCAATTGTATAAAGAGGGATACCGGGGACTGATCTTCGACATTGACAATACGCTGGTTCCCCATGGAGCACCTCCCGATGAGCGGGCGGTGGCACTGTTTGACCGGCTGAAAAAGCTGGGCTTTCGCTCCTGCTTTCTCTCCAACAATAAAATCGAGCGGGTTGCATCATTTAACGATGTGATCGGAGAGCAGTTTATCGAAAACGCGGGAAAACCGGCGGTGAAGAATTACCGAAGGGCGATGGAAATGCTGGGAACGGATCTTTCCAACACCATTTTCATCGGTGATCAGCTGTTTACCGATGTGTGGGGGGCGAAAAGGACCGGAATCCGGAACATTTTGGTAAAGCCGATTCACCCAAAAGAAGAAATTCAGATTGTGCTGAAACGCTATCTGGAAAAAATTGTTCTGCATTTTTACCGGAAGCAGAAACTGGAAGCATCTTCAAAAAAATAGTTGAAAAATGTATATGTTTATTATAAAATGTCTATAGCTAAGCGTACAAGAAGGAGGAAATTTTATTATGATTTCAGCAGGTGATTTCAAAAACGGTATCACACTTGAAATTGACGGAAACGTATGTCAGATCGTTGAATTCCAGCACGTAAAACCAGGAAAAGGTGCTGCTTTCGTGAGAACGAAATACAAAAACATTATCACAGGTTCTGTACTGGAGAAATCCTTCCGCCCTACAGAAAAATTCCCGGCTGCACGTATTGACCGTGTAGATATGCAGTATCTTTATAATGACGGAGATACCTTCTATTTTATGAACAATGAGACCTTTGATCAGGTTGGTCTGTCTGCAGATCAGGTTGGGGACTCTCTGAAATTTGTCAAGGAAAACGAAAATGTCAAGATCTGTTCTCATAACGGAAATGTATTTGCCATTGAGCCGCCGTTATTTGTTGAACTGGAAGTTACCGAGACAGAGCCGGGCTTTGCCGGAAATACGGCACAGGGTGCTACCAAGCCTGCGATTGTTGAGACAGGAGCACAGGTTCAGGTTCCGCTGTTTGTAAACCAGGGCGACAAGCTGAAAATTGATACCAGAACAGGAGAATATCTGTCCAGAGTCTAAAATGAATGATAAAAACCACCGCACAAAAATGTGTGGTGGTTTTTTATGTCAGCACAAAAAAAGTGTGCGAAGCACACTTTTTCATGGACCTGGCGGGAATCGAACCCGCGTCCGAAAGCCTATTCATTGGGCTTCTCCCATCGCAGTCGCTGTTTTGACGTTCCCTCGGTCATACGCCCGGCGACAGGCTTATGACGTTGGTAGCTTCATGATACATCTGCCGGGGCAAAGCTTACCCGACAAGGTTTCTCACATCGTCGACGCCAGATTCCTTAAGTGTGAGTGCAAAAGGGCTGACGAGCAGCTTAGGCTGCTAACGCTAACTTTTCGTCTGCGTTTATATTTAATTCCAGGTTTTTACGCAGTCCCGGAGTCTGCGGATGGCTTCCCCAATTGCAAAACCCCCGTCGAAACCAGTACAAGCCCGGATGTGTGATCCGGCAGAGCCGGTCTGGCTGACAGACGAAAGACTGTTCGCAATCTGTTACTCATTATAGAAATATAATCTTCGGTTGTCAAGGTGCGAATTTGAAAAATAAAAAGTTATGAATCAGGGGACAAATGGAAATGGATGTTCACAGAAACGACATATTTCCATGATATGATATGGAAATCAAAAGATACGATACGGATTGTTCTGCATTTCATGCTCTCACAATCCTGGTACATATATATGTTTGTTAAGAAAAATAATCATTTCGATGAGATGACAGACCTACAGATCAAAGAAGAACGGGGGAAATGATATGGATGCACTAAAAGTACTTGTGGTGGACGATGAGAGCCGGATGCGTAAGCTGGTGAAGGATTTCCTGTCCAAGAAAGGGTTTGAAGTCCTGGAGGCCGGTGACGGGGAGATGGCTCTGGATATTTTTTATGAAGAAAAGGATATCGCACTGATTATTCTGGATGTGATGATGCCGAAGATGGACGGATGGGAAGTCTGCAGGGAAATCCGCAAAAACTCCAGGGTGCCGATCATCATGCTGACAGCAAGATCTGACGAAAGGGATGAGCTTCTCGGATTTGAGCTGGGGGTGGATGAATATATTTCCAAGCCCTTCAGCCCGAAGATTCTGGTGGCCCGCGTGGAAGCCATCTTAAGAAGAAGCGGACAGAATACATCGGATGAAGTGATCAGTGCCGGTGGGATCGTCATTGACAAGGCGGCTCATCAGGCCACTGTGGACGGGCAGCCGATGGAACTCAGCTTCAAGGAATTTGAGCTTCTGACCTACTTCCTGGAAAATGAGGGAATTGCTCTGTCGCGGGAGAAGATTCTGAATTCCGTGTGGAATTACGACTATTTCGGAGATGCCAGAACCATAGACACACATGTGAAAAAGCTGCGCAGCAAGATGGGAGATAAGGGAGAATATATCAAAACCGTCTGGGGAATGGGATACAAGTTTGAGGTCAAAGGATGAAAAAACGAAAAAAATTTCATTCCATGAAAAGCAAGATCACCGTCACATTTCTCGGACTGCTTCTTCTGTATATTCTGATGATCACACTGATCAACGGCCTGTTTCTGGAAAAATACTATATTTCAAAAAAAACAGGCGTGCTGCTGCAGGCAGAGAAACAGCTGGAGACGCTTGGCATCGAGAGCTTCTCCGAACAGGACGAAGCTTCTGACCAGGATGGGATGGTGCAGGAAAATTATCCGGAGGAGCTGAAGATCCTGAGCACGCAGAATAATCTTTCCTGGGTGATCATCACGAAAAACAATGCAAAAGAGATTCACTGGGGAGAGAATGAGCGCAAACTTCAGGGGAAGCTTTTCGGGTATATTTACGATCTGGATACGGATAAGGACAAAAGTGATATTCTCGATAAAACAGATCATTATGTGATACAGCAGACGCACGACCGCTTTTCGGGAATGGATTATCTGGAATGCTGGGGAACTCTTGCCGATGAAAATTATTTTCTGATCCGGACACCCCTGGAGAGCATCCGCGAGAGCGTGAATATTTCAAATAAGTTTTATTTTGCGGTGGGTGTGTTTATGCTCCTGATCAGCGTGATTCTGATCCGGCTGATTACGAAACGCATCACCCGACCTATCAGTGAACTGACGGAACTGTCCCGGCGGATGTCCGATCTGGATTTTGAAGCAAGATATCAGAGCAATGCAGGAAATGAAATTGATATTCTGGGAGAAAGCTTTAACAAAATGTCCGCGCAGCTGGAAAAAACCGTGTCGGAACTGAAATCGGCAAACCTGGAGCTTCAGAAGGATATTGAAAACAAAATTGAAATTGACAGAAGAAGAAAGGAATTTCTGGATAATGTTTCTCATGAACTGAAAACACCGATCGCGCTGGTGCAGGGATATGCGGAAGGTCTGAAGGAAAATATATCGGATGATCCTGAGAGCAGAGAGTTTTACTGTGACGTCATTATGGATGAGGCCGGAAAGATGAACAAGCTTGTGAAAAATCTGTTGACGCTGAATCAGCTGGAGTCGGGGCAGGACGCGCCGTTCATGGAGCGGTTCGATCTTGTGACTCTGATCCGTGGAGTCCTCCAGAAGATGGACATCATGATCCGCCAGAAGGAAGCGCAGGTGATTTTTGAGGAACAGGAGCCGGTGTACGTCTGGGCAGATGAATTCAAGGTGGAAGAGGTCATGACAAATTATGTCAGCAATGCACTGAATCATCTGGAAGGGGAAATGAAAGTAGGCATCCGGATCTGCAAAGAGGAATCCGGTGTGCGGGTATCTGTCTTTAATACCGGTGTTCCCATTCCGGAAAAGGATCTGCCCTGTATCTGGAATAAATTTTACAAAGTGGATAAAGCGCGTACCAGAGAGTATGGAGGAAGCGGCATCGGGCTTTCCATCGTGAAGGCGATCATGGAGGGAATGCATCAGAAATACGGCGCATCCAACTATGATAATGGTGTGGAATTCTGGTTTACGCTGGACCGGAAATAGTCCGGCTTCGGAATACGCGAATCAGGCAGACAGTGTGGAAGAAATACTTTGCAACTGTCTGCTTTTTGCGTTATACTATACGCGTGATTATAAAGCAAAGAGGATAAATACATGATAGGAATAATTGACTACGATGCCGGCAACATCAAAAGTGTGGAAAAAGCACTGGACTATCTGGGCGAGGATACTGTGGTTTCGCGGGATCCGGAGCAGCTTCTCGGTGCAGATAAAGTAATTCTTCCCGGGGTGGGTAGCTTTGGTCAGTCCATGGAAAATCTTGAGCGATACGGACTGATTCCGGTGATTCATGAGATTGTGGAAAAAAAGACTCCGTTTCTGGGAATCTGTCTGGGACTTCAGCTTCTGTTTGAGAGCAGTGAGGAAAGCCCGGGAGTGGACGGACTTGGAATTCTGAAGGGGAAAATCGTGAAGATCCCTCCGAAGGAAGGACTGAAAATCCCGCATATGGGATGGAATTCTCTGCATCTGCAGAACAACGGAAGGCTGTTTCGGGGAATCCCGGAGCAGACGTATGTATATTTTGTGCATTCCTATTATCTTCAGGCAGAGGAACCGGAAATTGTAAAAGCAGTTACCGATTACAGCACCTGTATTCATGCATCCGTGGAGAAGGATAACGTATTTGCCTGTCAGTTTCATCCGGAGAAAAGCAGCCGGTACGGACTGAAGATTCTGGAAAATTTTGCCCGGATCGGAAAGGAGGATGCATAGAATGTTCACGAAAAGAATCATTCCCTGTCTGGATGTCAATAAGGGACGCGTGGTAAAGGGCGTCAATTTTGTGGATCTGAAGGACGCAGGAGACCCGGTGGAGATTGCCCGTGCCTACGATGCGGCAGGAGCCGACGAGCTGGTCTTTCTGGACATCACGGCATCCTGTGAGGCCCGGGATACGGTGGTGCATATGGTACGTGCTGTTGCGGCCAGCGTTTTTATTCCCTTTACGGTGGGAGGAGGAATCCGCACCGTGGAGGATTTCAAGCGCCTTTTGCGGGAAGGGGCAGATAAGATTTCTGTGAATTCGGCGGCCATTGACCGCCCGGAACTGATCCGGGAGGCTGCGGAGAAATTCGGCAGCCAGTGTGTGGTGGTGGCCATTGATGCCAAACGGCGTCCGGACGGCGGCTGGAATATTTACAAGCATGGCGGCAGGCTGAATACCGGAATCGATGCCGTCTGGTGGGCGAAGGAGGCAGAACGTCTTGGCGCCGGAGAGATTCTTCTGACCAGTATGGACTGTGACGGTACGAAGGCCGGATATGATGTGGAGCTGACAAGGGCGATTGCGGAAGCGGTATCGATTCCGGTCATTGCTTCAGGCGGAGCCGGAACACTGGAGCATTTTTACGAAGCACTGACAGAGGCAAAGGCAGATGCCGCACTGGCAGCATCTTTGTTTCACTATAAGGAACTACAGATCCGGGAGGTAAAGGAGTATCTGGCGGACAGAGGCGTGTCTGTGCGCAGATCCTGAGAAAACCGGAACAGGATAAAGAGGTGAAAGAACATGGCTCCTATCGCAGGAGACTGGCTGGAAGCGCTGAAACCGGAATTCCGGCAGCCTTATTATGCCAAACTATACAATACCGTGAATGCGGAATATAAAACCAGAAAGGTGTTTCCGCCGCCGGAGGATATGTTCAATGCATTCCATTTTACACCTTTGGCACAGGTCAAGGCAGTGATTCTGGGACAGGATCCCTACCATAATGACGGGCAGGCCCACGGACTGTGCTTTTCGGTAAAAAAGGGAGTGGAAATTCCGCCGTCACTGGCAAATATTTATCAGGAGCTGAAGGATGACTGCGGCTGTTATATTCCGAACAACGGGTATCTGGAAAAATGGGCCAGACAGGGTGTCCTTCTTCTGAATACGGTTTTGACGGTGCGTGCCCATCAGGCGAACTCCCATCGCGGAATCGGTTGGGAGCAGTTTACGGATGCGGCAATCCGGATTCTCAATGAGCAGGACCGTCCGATTGTTTTTCTTTTGTGGGGCAGGCCTGCGCAGATGAAGAAATCCATGCTGAACAATCCCGGACATTTGATTCTGGAGGCACCTCATCCCAGTCCGCTTTCCGCGTACCGGGGATTTTTCGGGTGCCGGCATTTCAGTAAAACAAATGAATTTCTGGTGTCAAATGGACTGGAGCCCATTGACTGGCAGATTGAGAACATATGAAGGGTGACAGAATAAAATGGGAAAAAAGAATGACAATACGCTGGTGAAAAATGCGTCCTTTCTGATGGTGGCGGCACTGGTGTCGAAAATCATCGGAATGCTTTATAAAAGTCCTCTTTCTTCCACACTGGGAAGTGAGAGCTATGCATTGTTTCAGTATGCGCAGAATGCATATTTCATTCTGCTGATGATCGCATCCTTCAGCATTCCGCAGGCAGTATCCAAGATTATGGCGGAGAAGATCGTATTTGAACGTTACCGGGATGCACAGAAGGTTTTTCACTGCGCGCTGATTTATGCCGTTGTGGCAGGCGGCGCAGTGGCACTGTTCTGTGTGTTCGGAGTGAAGCTGCTGGTGCCGGAGGATATGGCAGGAGCCCGTCTGGCGCTGCAGATGCTTGCACCGACCATTTTTCTTTCCGGTATACTGGGTGTGTTCCGGGGGTATTTCCAGGCATATCGGAACATGATGCCGACTTCCATATCGCAGATTGTGGAACAGATATTTGTGGCGACCTTTGCGCTGCTCATGTCGTCTCTGATGATCGGACGTTTTGCCGGAAGCTCGGAGGAAGTGATTCAGAAGTGGGGGGCAGCAGGTGCAACCATGGGCACCGGTGCCGGTGTTGCGGCCGCACTGGTGTTTATGATCCTGGTTTATGTGCTCAACAAAAAAGGGATTAAGGCCCGGCTCAGACGGGACAGGGCGTCTCTGAACGAAAATACGGCAGATGTGATGAAGAATATTGTGCTGATCATCATGCCGATTATTTTAAGTGCTTTTATCTATAACGTAAACGGATACATCAACAGCTATATGTATTCCGGAATCATGGGAAGCAAGGGGATGGATCCGGGGCTTCTGAAACGGATGTATGCAGAATACGGATATTTTATGACAATTATCAACATTCCGCTTACGCTGGCCAGCACGGCACCCACATCCATGATCCCGGAGGTTTCTGCCCATTATGCAGAGAACGACATTCCCATGGCAAACAGCAAGATCGACCGTGCCACATGGCTGAGCATGTTCATCTCCATTCCGGCGGCGATCGGACTGGCGGTGCTTTCCGGCCCGGTGGTACGTCTTTTGTTTCCTGTGACGAACGGAGTGGGCGGATGGCTTCTGGTGCTTGGCGCGATCACGATTATTCTGAACGGAAATTCCAATATTTCCAATGGGGTGCTCCAGGGAATCGGCAAGCCGCGGCTTCCGATGATCCATGCGGCAATCGCGCTTGTGGTGGATATCATTTCCATGGCGGTCCTTCTGTATCTGACGGATCTTGGTGTTTATTCCATTGTTGTTTCCATGGTCATCTATGCCGTTGTGATGTGTCTTCTGAACGAGCGTTCCATGAAAAAATACATGGGTTATAAAAATCCATGGAGGAGTGCGTATCTTTATCCGCTGCTTGCATCTGTGCCCATGGCGCTTGTGGCGGGCGGAGTTTACTATGGACTGTATGCACTGATCCATTCCAACTTTATCAGCCTTTGTGTGGCGATTGTGCTCGCGGTCGCGGTTTATCTGATCGCTTATCTGAAATTCAGTAAACCGTCCGAAGAGGAGCTGCGGATGATTCCGGGAGGAAGCTATCTGGTCCGCATTGCCCGGAAAATAAACTGAGCATTCTGTGGGGGTGTCCTGTCAGGCTTCTGCCTGACAGGATTTTTTGTCTGTATTCCGCGCGGAAAAATTTTTCCTTGCAAAATTTCCCCGGAATGGTTATGATAGGGAACGAATGTTTGAAAAAATGCAGTACAGTTTTCGGAGACTGAGAAAGGATAACGATAGAAATGGCAAAGAAAAACACCTATGATGCCGGAAGTATTTCCGTCCTGGAGGGACTGGAGGCAGTCCGCAAACGCCCGGGAATGTACATAGGAAGCGTATCCAGAAAAGGACTGAACCACCTGATTTATGAGATTGTGGACAATGCGGTGGACGAGCATCTGGCAGGCTTCTGTACCGATATTCACGTGGTTCTGGAAAAGGACGGTTCCTGTACCGTCAGTGACAATGGCCGCGGAATTCCGGTGGATATGCATGAAAAAGGAATGTCTGCGGAGCGTCTTGTCTTTACCACACTGCACGCCGGCGGCAAGTTCGACAATTCGGTATACAAGACCAGCGGCGGTCTTCATGGTGTAGGCTCTTCCGTCGTCAATGCGTTATCCACTTATCTGGATGTCAAAATCAGCAGAGACGGCTATATCCATCATGATTATTACGAACGCGGGATTCCTGCCCTGGAGCTGGAGGACGGGCTGCTTCCCAAAATCGGCAGGACAAAGGAAACGGGAACGTGCATCAACTTTCTCCCGGATCCGGAAATCTTTGAGAAGACGCGTTTCTCTGCCACTGAGGTGAAAAGCCGGCTTCATGAGACGGCTTATCTGAATCCCGAACTGACCATCCGGTTTGAGGACAGGCGGAAGGAGGAGCCGGAAGATATCACATATCATGAGCCGGAAGGAATCATCGGGTTCATCCGGGATCTGAATTCCAATACCGAGGTGCTTCATGAACCGGTTTATCTGAAGGGAGAAGCAGAGGGAATCCAGGTGGAGGCGGCATTTCAGTTTACCAGTGAGTTCCGGGAAAACGTGCTGGGATTCTGCAACAATATCTACAATGCGGAGGGCGGAACGCACCTCACCGGATTTAAGACGGTCTTTACGTCGGTTATGAACAATTATGCCCGGGAAATCGGGGTGCTGAAGGAGAAGGATGCCAACTTTACCGGTGCAGACATCCGAAACGGAATGACGGCCGTTGTGTCCATCAAGCATCCGGCTCCGCGTTTTGAGGGGCAGACAAAGACAAAGCTGGATAATCAGGATGCGTCGAAAGCCACGGCAAAGGTGATAGGAGAAAAGATGGTCCTGTATTTTGACCGGAACCTGGAGACGCTGAAAAGTGTTCTTTCCTGCGCGGAAAAAGCAGCCAAAATCCGCAAGACAGAGGAGCGCGCAAAGACAAATCTTCTGACAAAACAGAAATATTCTTTTGATTCCAACGGAAAGCTGGCCAACTGTGAGAAAAAGGATCCGTCGCTCTGTGAGATCTTTATCGTGGAGGGAGATTCTGCAGGCGGCTCTGCAAAGACAGCAAGAGACCGGAACTATCAGGCGATCCTTCCCATTCGCGGTAAAATCCTGAATGTGGAAAAAGCCACGATCGATAAGGTTCTGGCGAATGCGGAGATCAAAACCATGATCAATGCCTTCGGCTGTGGATTCTCGGAGGGCTACGGAAACGATTTTGATATCACGAAGCTTCGCTATGACAAAATTGTGATCATGGCCGATGCGGATGTGGACGGAGCGCATATTTCCACACTTCTTCTCACGCTGTTCTACCGGTTTATGCCGGAGCTGATCTATGAGGGACATGTATATATTGCCATGCCGCCTCTCTATAAAGTGATGCCGAAGAAGGGGCCGGAAGAATATCTGTATGATGATAAGGCACTGGAGAAATATCGGAAAACACACAAGAGCGGCAGCTTTACGCTGCAACGATACAAAGGTCTCGGGGAAATGGATGCGCAGCAGCTCTGGGAGACGACGCTGAATCCGGAAACACGTATGATGAAGCGGGTGGAGATTGAAGATGCCCGTCTGGCATCCAGTGTGACGGAAATTCTGATGGGAAGTGATGTTCCGCCGCGCAGGGCTTTTATCTATGAGCATGCGCAGGATGCGGAGCTTGACATCTGACCGGTGAGAGTTAGGAGGAGAAAATGGAGACAAAGCAGGAGAATATCATTCGTACCGATTATTCGGAGGTCATGCAGAAATCCTATATTGATTATGCGATGAGTGTCATTATATCCCGTGCGCTGCCGGATGTACGCGACGGCCTGAAGCCGGTACAGAGACGAACCCTGTACGATATGTATGAGCTGGGGATCCGTTATGACCGCCCTTACCGGAAATGTGCCAGAATCGTGGGAGATACCATGGGTAAATACCATCCCCACGGCGACAGCTCCATCTATGAGGCGCTTGTCGTTATGGCACAGGATTTCAAAAAAGGAAAGACTCTGGTGGACGGACACGGAAACTTCGGATCCATCGAGGGAGATGGCGCGGCTGCCATGCGATACACGGAAGCACGTCTGGAAAAACTGACCCAGGAAGTGTTCCTCGGAGATCTGGATAAAAATGTGGTGGATTTTGTACCGAATTTTGATGAGACAGAGAAGGAACCGGAGGTCCTGCCGGTCCGGATTCCCAACCTTTTGGTAAACGGTGCGGAAGGAATTGCCGTCGGCATGGCTACCAGCATTCCGACCCACAATCTGGGGGAAGTGGTGGATGCCGTGAAGGCCTATATGAAAAACAATGACATCAGTGTAAAGGGCCTGATGCGCTATCTGAAAGGGCCGGATTTTCCCACCGGCGGGCGTATTGTAAATAAAGATGATCTTCTGAAAATATATGAGACGGGAACCGGAAAGCTGCGTCTGCGCGGCACGGTGGAAGTGGAAAAGCTAAAAGGCGGAAAGCAGCAGCTGGTTATTACGGAAATTCCATATACCATGCTGGGGGCAAACATCGGGAAATTCCTGAATGATGTGGCATCACTGGTAGAGACCCGCAAGACGACCGACATTGTGGATATTTCCAATCAGTCCTCCAAAGAGGGGATCCGGATCGTTCTGGAACTGAAAAAAGACACGGACGTGGAAAATCTCACCAACATGCTTTACAAAAAGACGCGTCTGGAGGATACCTTTGGTGTAAACATGCTGGCAGTGGCGGATGGCCGGCCGGAGACGCTCAGCCTGAAGCAGATCATTGAGCATCATGTGGATTTCCTGTTTGATGTGACCACCAGAAAGTACACGACGCTTCTGGGAAAGGAACAGGAGAAAAAGGAAATCCAGGAGGGACTGATCAAGGCCTGCGATGTGATTGATCTGATTATCGAGATCCTTCGCGGAAGCAAAAACCGGGAGCAGGTAAAGCGGTGTCTGGTGGAAGGCGTGACGGAGGGAATCCGTTTCCGTTCGGCGACCAGTGAAAAAGCGGCCCAAAAGCTTCGCTTCACAGAAAATCAGGCGACGGCCATTCTGGAAATGCGTCTGTACCGGCTGATCGGTCTGGAAATTCAGGCGCTGCAGGCGGAATATGCACAGACGATGAAAAACATTGCTCATTACGAGGATATTCTGAACAATTATGATTCCATGTCTGATGTAATCATAAAAGAACTGGACGATATCAAGAAAGAATATGGCACCAGACGCCGCACGGTGATCGAAAATGCGCAGGAGGCGGTTTACGAGGAGAAAAAGGCGGAGGCGTCAGAGGTCTGCTTCCTGATGGATCGCTTCGGATACATGAAGGTGATCGACAAAAATGCCTATGAGAGGAATAAGGAGGCTGCCAACGGGGAATACCGGTATGTGTTCCACTGTATGAGTACGGACAAAATCTGTATTTTTACGGATGGCGGAAAGATGCATACGGTAAAGGTGGCAGACATCCCCATGGTGCGTTTCCGTGACAAGGGGATCCCGGCGGACAATATCAGCAATTACAGCAGTGCGGACGAGCAGATGCTTTATGTGGCGCCGATGGGCGAAATCCGGACCTCGTCGCTTCTGTTTGTGACGGCCGCATCCATGTGTAAGCTGGTGGCCGGAGAAGAGTTTGATGTGGCGAAACGGACCATCGCTTCCACAAAGCTTACAAATGAGGATCGTCTGATATTTGTGGGAAAAGCGGACGAGATGGAGCAGGTGGTCCTTCAGAGCAGCAGCGGCTGCTTCCTGCGTTTTCTGAAGCAGGAGATCAGTGTGATGAAAAAGACGGCTGTGGGAGTACGGGGAATGAAGCTGGCACAGGGAGATGTGCTGGAACATGCGTATCTTCTGGAAAGTCATCAGGAATATACGATCACATATCACGAAAAGCCGTTTGTACTGAATAAGATACGGCTCGCAAAAAGGGATACGAAAGGGATACGTCCAAGGGCATAGAGCCGCAGCGGAAAAGAATTTGCATAAATCACTTGCATTTCGCGGGCGATGGTGCTACAATGAACAAAATTGATACTACAGTATAGTATAGGAGTGGGTGTGAGCCCACTCCTATTTGTTGAAGCAGGTAAAATGCCGGTCAGCGGCATTGGAAAGGAAGGCGGTTGAAGGGCGTGAGCAGACGGGAAGAATATGAACAGCGTGCAGAGAAGCTGCTTGCTCCGATAGTGGAGAAAAACGGATTTGAGCTTGTGGATGTGGAGTATGTGAAGGAGGCAGGCTGCTGGTACCTGCGCGGATATATTGACAAACCGGGCGGAATCACGATCAATGACTGTGAGGCTGTCAGCAGGGAATTCAGTGACAGGCTGGATGAGACAGACTTCATCGAGGACAGCTACATTATGGAGATCAGCTCTCCCGGTCTGGACAGACCACTGAAAAAGGAAAAGGATTTTATCCGTTCCATGGGACGGGAAATAGAACTGAGAACCTATCGTCCTGTACAGAAACAAAAAGAGTTTTACGGGATCCTGCATGCATATGATGAAAACAGCGTTACGATTGAGACGGAAGAAGGAAAACAGAAATTTGACCGGAAGGATATTGCTCTGATCCGTCTGGCGATTGAAGTGTAAGATTTGTGAGAGTTCAGGCATTTCGTGCAAAAGATAAACAAAGTTTAATAGGAGGAAAAAAGAAAAAATGAACAGAGAATTAATGGAGGCGCTGGATATCCTGGAAAAAGAAAAGAATATCAGTAAGGAAACGCTGCTGGAAGCAATCGAGCAGTCTCTGATCCAGGCCTGCAAGAATCATTTTGGCAAAGCGGACAATGTGCATGTGACAATTGATCCGAAAACCTGTGATTTCAGTGTTTATGCAGACAGAACCGTTGTGGAATTTGTAGAAGATCCTGCGCTTGAGATTTCCCTGGCGGACGCACAGAAAATCAATACCAATGCAGAACTGGGTGATGTGGTAAAGGTGGAAATTCACTCCAAGGAGTTCGGACGGATCGCAACGCAGAATGCAAAGAACGTAATTCTCCAGAAAATCCGTGAGGAAGAGCGAAGAGTTCTTTACGATCAGTACTACGGAATCGAAAAGGAAGTGGTGACCGGTATTGTTCAGCGCGTGATGGGCAAGAATATCAGCATTAACCTGGGTAAGGCAGATGCGGTTCTCAGTGAGAATGAACAGGTGAAGGGTGAAAACTTCCAGCCCACACAGCGTGTGAAGGTATATATCCTTGAGGTGAAGGATACACCGAAGGGTCCGAGGATTCTGGTATCCAGAACACATCCCGGTCTTGTGAAACGCCTGTTTGAATCGGAAGTGGCAGAGGTTCGCGACGGAACGGTGGAGATTAAAAGCATTGCCAGAGAAGCCGGTTCCCGTACAAAGATTGCCGTATGGAGCAACGATCCGGATGTGGATCCGGTAGGAGCCTGCGTCGGTATGAACGGAGCCCGTGTCGGTGCGGTAGTAAATGAACTGTGCGGAGAAAAAATCGATATCATCAACTGGGATGAGAATCCGGCAATCCTCATCGAGAATTCCTTAAGCCCGGCGAAGGTAATCGCTGTCATGGCAGATCCGGATGATAAGACCGCTCTGGTTGTGGTTCCGGATTATCAGCTTTCGCTTGCCATCGGCAAGGAAGGACAGAATGCCCGTCTTGCCGCAAAGCTGACCGGATATAAGATTGATATCAAGAGTGAGACGCAGGCAAGAGAATCCGGCGACTTCTATGATTATGACGAAGACGAGGAATACGAGGAGTACGAGGAAGACGACGAATATCTGTACGACGAAGGTGAGGGAGAAGAAGCAGAAGCAGAAAGCTATGAAGACGAAGAATAAAACTCCCATGCGCCAGTGTACCGGCTGCAGGGAAATGAAAAGCAAAAAGGAAATGATCCGGGTGCTGAAAACCGCAGAGGATGAGATCGTGCTGGATACCACCGGAAAGAAGAATGGCCGGGGAGCATACCTTTGTTTTTCCACAGAGTGTCTGGAGAAGGCAATGAAAAATCATGGCCTGGAGCGCTCTTTGAAAACATCCGTTCCTCAGGAGGTTTACGACAGCCTGAAAAAGGAGTTTGAATCGATTGAAAAATAATAAGACATTGTCTTTGGTAGGACTTGCAACAAAGGCCGGAAAAACCGTCAGCGGAGAATTCTCCACGGAGAAAGCTGTGAAGACGGGGAAGGGCTTTCTGGTTCTGGTAGCCGGCGATGCCTCCGAAAATACGAAGAAAAAGTTCCGGAATATGTGTTCTTTTTATGAAGTTCCGGTATATTTCCTTTCCGATAAAGAAAGCCTTGGCAGGGCAATGGGAAAAGAGTTCCGTGCCAGCCTGGCGGTTCAGGATGAAAATTTTGCAAAAGCAATCATCAGGGAATTGGAAAAGCAACCGTAAGGAGGATCGGGAATGGCAAAAGTCAGAGTGCATGAGCTTGCGAAGGAGATTGGCAGACAGAACCGGGAAGTGATTGCATTTTTAAAATCCAGGGGTCTGGATGTGAAAAGTCATATGAGCAATCTTGATGAATCATATATTAAAATGGTGAAAGAAAATATGTTAAATACGGGAAAGGAGAGAAAAGAAGATTTGGATACTCCCAAAACAGAAGAAAAGGCAGTAACAGCTGCAAATCAGGAAGAAAAGACGGCGATGCCGAAAAAGAAAAAGAATATTATTCGTGTTTATCACGCACAGAACGCCAGCGACGGCGGAAAGAGAAAAAGACCTGCTCCGGGAACACCGGCGAGAAAGGCTCCTGCACGCCAGGCAAAGCCGGCGCCCGCTGCTCAGGAGAAGGCACCGGTGCGCAGCGCACAGCCGCGTCCGGTACAGCAGGAAGAAAAGCCGGCCGCACCACAGCCCCAAGCAGAGACGATGCCGCCGGTAACGCAGCAGCCTGCCGCACCCGCACCGGAAACGAAGAAACCGGATGCGCCAAAGACGGCAGCAGAGCAGAAACCGCAGGCAAAGACCCAGACGGAAGAAAAAGTGCAGAATGTGCAGCCGCGTCAGGACAACAAGGGATTCCGGGGAGGAAATAACCAGGAACGCAAGGACCAGGATCGTTCCGCACGCCCGAATGTGCGCCCGCAGCGCCAGAACGACGGAGCCGGAAGAAATTTCCGTCAGGATCGTCAGGATGGATCCAAAAACCGCCCGCAGCGCCAGAACGACGGAACCGGCAGGAATTTCCGTCAGGATGGTCAGGCAGCGCGTCCGCAGCGTCAGACAGAGGGACGCAGTGACCGTCAGCCCAGATTTGCAGGTCAGAACCGCAGCGAGGGACGTACCGACAACCGGTTTAATAACGGCCAGAATCGCAGCTTTGGGGATAATAACCGTGGCGAGGGACGTACCGACAATCGTTTCGGCAATGGCCAGAATCGCCAGGGACAGCGTCAGAACAGCAGGAAAACCACTGCAGATGCAGCATTTGCACCGGAGCTGACAAAGACCTCCAAGGACAGCAAGCGAGAAAGAGACAGAGAAAACAAAAACAAGAAAAAGGATTACGAGAAATCCAATCAGGGACGCCGGCCGAATCAGGGCGGTTCCAAGCAGATGTCCAGAATTCCGAAAGCACTTCAGAAACCGGCTCCGCAGCCTAAGGCAGAGGAAAAGAAGCCGGAGGTAAAGGAGATCGTACTTCCGGAGAAGATGACGATCCGTGAGCTGGCAGAAGCGATGAAGATGCAGCCATCCGTCATTGTGAAAAAGCTTTTCCTGGAAGGCGTGATGGTAACCGTCAATCATGAGATCGATTTTGAGAAGGCACAGGAAATTGCCCTGGATTATGATATTATCGCAGAACAGGAAGAAAAAGTGGATGTGATCGAGGAGCTTCTGAAAGAGGAAGAGGAAGACGAATCCACAATGGTCAGCAGACCGCCGGTAGTCTGCGTTATGGGTCACGTTGACCACGGAAAGACATCCCTTCTGGATGCGATCCGAAACACCAGCGTCACAAGGGGAGAGGCCGGCGGAATCACGCAGCATATCGGTGCTTCTGTAGTGAAATGCAACGGTCAGAAGATCACATTCCTGGATACTCCGGGTCATGAGGCATTTACTGCCATGCGTATGCGTGGCGCAAATTCCACAGATATCGCAGTTCTCGTTGTTGCAGCGGACGACGGTGTCATGCCGCAGACCGTTGAGGCGATCAGTCATGCAAAAGCTGCCGGAGTTGAAATTATTGTTGCCATTAACAAAATTGATAAAGAGAGCGCAAATGTAGAGCGCGTGAAGCAGGAGCTCACCGAATATGAACTGATTCCGGAGGACTGGGGCGGAAGCACCGTATTTGTACCGGTATCCGCACATACCGGTGAGGGAATTGATACACTTCTGGAGATGATTCTTCTGACTGCAGAGGTTATGGAGCTGAAGGCAAATCCGAAACGTTCGGCACGTGGCCTTGTGATCGAGGCACAGCTGGATAAGGGAAAAGGCCCGGTTGCCACGATTCTGGTTCAGAAGGGTACTCTGCATGTGGGCGACTTTATTGCAGCAGGTGCCTGCAGCGGTAAGGTTCGTGCCATGATGGACGACAAGGGCTGCCGTGTGAAGGAAGCCGGTCCTTCCACACCGGTGGAAATCCTCGGACTGGGCGATGTGCCCAATGCCGGTGAGGTTCTCATGTCCTTCGACAGCGACAAGGATGCGAAGAACTTTGCAGGTGCGTTTGTGACAGAGAATAAGAGCCGTCTGCTGGAAGAAACCAAGGGCAAGCTTTCCCTGGATAATCTGTTTGATCAGATCCAGGCAAGCGATCTGAAAGAGCTTCCGATCATTGTAAAGGCGGATGTGCAGGGATCTGTGGAAGCAGTGAAGCAGAGCCTTGTGAAGCTGTCCAATGAAGAAGTGGTAGTGAAGGTAATTCACGGCGGTGTCGGTGCGATCAACGAGTCGGATGTCAGCCTGGCAGCGACATCCAATGCCATCATCATCGGGTTCAATGTTCGCCCGGATGCGACGGCAAAGCAGCTTGCAGAGCAGGAAAAGGTAGACCTTCGTCTGTACAGAGTCATCTATCAGGCAATCGAGGACATTGAATCAGCCATGAAGGGTATGCTGGATCCGATCTTTGAGGAAAAAGTGATCGGTCATGCAGAGGTCCGCCAGCTGTTCAAGGCATCCGGTGTGGGAACCATTGCCGGAAGCTATATCCTGGACGGTGTATTCCAGAGAAACTGCAAGGTGCGTATTTCCAGAGACGGAGAGCAGCTTTTTGAGGGTGCACTTGCATCTCTGAAGAGATTTAAGGATGATGTGAAGGAAGTAAAAGCCGGCTATGAATGCGGTCTTGTATTTGACGGATTTAATGATGTCAAGGAAGAAGACAAAGTTGAGGCATATATTATGGTTGAAGTGCCGCGCTAGAAAAGAGGCTTGAATAAATGAGAAAAAACAGCATAAAAAATACCAGAATCAATGGTGAGGTGCTCAAAGAGCTGAGTAAGATCATCCGGGAAGAGATCAAGGATCCCCGGATCCATCCCATGACATCGGTGATGTCTGTGGAGGTGGCACCGGATCTGAAAACCTGTAAGGCTTACATCAGTGTGATGGGCACCCGGGAGGAAAAGGAGAATACGATCCGCGGGCTGACAAGTGCGGTGGGCTACATCCGCCGCCAGCTGGCCGCGAATCTGAATCTTCGGAATACGCCGGAGCTTCGGTTTATTCTGGATGAATCCATCGAGTATGGTGTAAATATGTCAAAGCTCATTGATGAGGTGACCAGAAAGGATCAGGCTCATCAGGAGCCGGAGGAACAGGAAGGGTAGTTATGAATAAAATTTCAGAAATTCTTGAAGGCGTTAAAACGGTAGGAATCGGCGGGCACATCCGCCCGGATGGTGACTGTGTAGGCTCCTGTATGGGTTTGTTCCTGTATATAAAAAAGAATTATCCTGAGATTGCAGTTGACGTATATCTGGATCATCCCAAAGAGGGATTTGAGTACCTGAAGGATTTTGGGGAAGTGAAGATGGAAACAGGCGGGGAAACGGAATACGATCTGTTCGTCGCCTGTGATGTCAGCTCTCTGGATCGCCTTGCACTTACGCGGGACTGCTTTGACAGGGCGAAAGAGACACTCTGTATCGACCATCATGTGAGCAATCCGGGATTTGCCAAAGTCAATTATGTATGTCCGGATGTCAGCTCGGCCAGTGAGGTTCTCTATGGTCTGCTGGAACCGGATAAGGTTGACCGGAGCATTGCAGAGGCCATATACACGGGAATCATTCACGACACAGGAGTCTTTCAGTATTCCTCCACCAGTCCGGAAACCATGCAGGTTGCCGGGGAGCTGATGAAAACGGGTTTTGATTTCAGTAAAATTATTGAGGAGTCTTTTTATCAGAAGACATATATTCAGAATCAGGTGATGGGACGTGTTCTGGCGGAGAGTATTCTCCTTCGGGACGGAAAATATATTGCCGGTTATCTGAAAAAACGGGATATGGATTTTTACGGAATCACATCTGCCGATCTGGATGGTATTGTCAGTCAGCTCCGTCTGACAAAAGGAGCGGAAGTGGCGATTTTCCTGTACGAAATAAGGACACAGACGTTCAAGGTTTCCATGCGTTCCAACGGAGCGGTAGATGTGAGTCAGGTGGCGGTATTTTTCGGCGGCGGCGGTCATGTACGTGCTGCCGGATGCGAGCTTCAGGGCTCCATGCATGATGTGATCAACAATATTATGGATCAGATTGAACGGCAGCAGACGATGGAGAGTCTTGACTGATGGATGGAATTCTTGTAATCAACAAAGAGAAAGGATATACATCTCATGATGTGGTCGCAAAGCTTCGCGGAATTCTCCATATGAAAAAAATCGGTCATACCGGAACGCTGGATCCGGATGCAGAGGGGGTTCTGCCGGTGGCGATTGGCAAGGGAACCCGGCTTGTGGAATTCCTGACCGAGAAGGAGAAAACCTATGAAGCGGTGCTCAGACTGGGCGTGACGACGGACACACAGGATCTTACCGGGAAAATTCTGGAGGAACGGCCGGCACAGGTATCCGGGGAGGAAATCCGGAGCGCTGCGGAATCGTTTCTGGGAGAACAGATGCAGATCCCTCCCATGTATTCCGCATTGAAGGTAAATGGCCGGAAGCTGTATGAGCTTGCCCGGGAAGGAATCGAAATCGAGAGAAAGCCAAGGCCGGTTTGTTTTTATGAAATAGAGATTTCAGAGATCACGCTTCCCCGTGTGAAGCTGAGAGTGCGGTGCAGCAAGGGGACATATATCCGTACTCTCTGTCATGATATCGGACAGAAGCTGGGCTGCGGTGCGTGCATGGAAGCGCTTGTACGGATAAAATCCGGTAATTTTACCATTCAGGACAGCCTGACGCTCGCAGAAGTGGAATCGTGTGTGAATCAGGGAATCATCCGTGAGAAGGTGATTCCGATAGAAGAAATTCTGAGAGATTATCCGGCAATTATGTGCAGGGAACCTGCAGATCGTCTTCTGGAAAACGGAAATCCGGTTCCGGAAGGACTGGTGACGGTCTCCCAAAAAAACGGATGGGTGCGAATGTGTACCAGCCGGGGCTCTTTTGTCGGGATTTATCAGTGGAATGAAAGAAAGCAGATGTACTTCCCCCAAAAAATGTTCTGAGGAGGGTTTCATGGAGTACTGTAAAATCGAAAAGGATTTTCCCTGTCTGAAAGACAGTGCTGTCACACTGGGAAAGTTTGACGGCATCCATCGGGGGCACCGCACGCTGCTTGGCAGTATCCTTGCTCAGAAGGAACGGGGAAAGCCGGCTGTGGTGGTGGCATTTGACACCGGATCCAAAATGATATTGAGCCATATGGAACGGAGAACCCTTCTGGAACAGATGGGTGTGGACCTGCTTCTGGAGTGTCCGCTGACCCGGTGGATACGCTGTATGTCTCCGGAGGAATTTGTGAAAAAGATCCTTCTGGACAGACTGCATGCTTCCTATGTGGCAGTGGGCGAGGATTACCGGTTCGGTTATGAGCGTGCCGGGACTGCGACGATGCTTCTGGAAATGGGAAAACGCTATGGATTTGAGACGGTGATCCTCCCGAAGGAGATGGAAGGCAATCGAAAGGTGAGCAGTACATACATCCGTGAGGCACTGGCTGCGGGGGATGTGGAAAAAGCAGGTCATTTGCTTGGAATTCCTTTTTTTGTGGAAGGGTTCGTCACACATGGGCGGGGAATTGGTCATAAAAAGCTTCTTCCCACAGTGAATGTCATTCCCTCAGAGGAAAAAATCATGCCTCCAAACGGTGTGTATATGACGGTTTCGTCCTTCGGCGAAAAAAGGTATGCGGGAATTACAAATATCGGATACAAGCCAACCGTGGGCGGGGAGCCGTTTCTCGGTGTGGAAACATTTCTCTTCGGATGTGAGGAGGAATTGTACGGAAAGCCGTGCAGAACCGATTTTTATCATTATTCCAGACCGGAGAAGAAATTTTCATCCCTGGAGGAACTGCGCTGCCAGCTTCGGCAGGATGCAGAGGACGGGAAGGCATATTTTGGAAAAAATCGAGTGGACAAATGAGGAAAATTCATTTATAGTTAATATTGGTTGTGTTACCTGAGGAAAAAGTATTTCAAAAATACAAGGAGATATTGAAAGAATGACAAGTATTGTTCTTGGACTGATGGGAGGATTGGGACTCTTCCTGTTCGGTATGAAACAGATGAGCGACGGCCTGGAAAAAGCAGCCGGAGCCAAGATGAGAAGCATTCTGGAATTTTTCACCAAGACTCCGCTGAGGGGAATTCTGGTCGGTACTGTGTTTACTGCGATCATTCAGTCCTCCAGCGCGGCGACGGTGATGGTTGTCAGCTTTGTGAATTCCGGACTGATGAATCTGTATCAGGCTGCCGGAGTGATCATGGGTGCCAACATCGGTACGACCGTGACATCCCAGCTGATTTCTTTTAATCTGTCACAGTTTGCTCCGCTGATTGTCATGGCAGGTGTGATCATGGTCATGTTCTGCAAGAACATCAAGGTACAGAGAGCCGGAGAGGTGTTTCTCGGATTCGGTATCCTGTTTATGGGGCTGTCTACCATGTCCTCATCCATGTCGGTGCTGAAGGAATCACCGCAGGTTGTGGAAATCATGGGATCACTCACCAGTCATTTCCTGGCTGTGATTGTCGGTATGGTTGTTACCACAGTGCTTCAGAGCTCCTCTGCTACGGTGGGTATTATTCTTCTTCTTGCCAATCAGGGACTTCTGGATATCCGTATCTGCTTCTTTATCATCTTCGGATGTAATATCGGTGCGTGTATCTCCGCACTTCTTGCGGGACTGAACGGAAAGAGAGATGCGAAGAGAGCTTCCCTGATCCATCTTCTGTTCAACATTATCGGTACCATTATCATGTATGTGATCTTTACGGTTGCCATGGAACCGATCGTTACCTTTATCACAGCAATTTCCGGCGGAAATCCGGGACGTATGGTGGCAAACTCACATACGCTGATCAAAATCGTAGAGGTAATTATGCTTGCGCCGTTTATCAAACAGATCGTGAAACTGACAGGCCTGTTTGTGAAGGGGGACGAAGAACTCAAGGAAAACGAATTCCAGCTGCAGTTTATCGGAGAAAAATCAGTTTTCTCTCCCACGACAGCTGTGTTTGACGCGACCCGTGAAATGGAGCGTATGGGACATATGGCGATTACCAATCTGGAACGTGCCATGAACTGCCTGATCACGGAGGACGAGAAAGATATTGCATTGGTTTACGAGACGGAGCGATATATCGATTATCTGAATCATTCCATCACAAATTATCTGGTCAAAGTCAATCAGACCACGCTTCCGGCAGATGATGCAAAGAGTCTGGGCGGTCTGTTCCATGTGGTAAATGATATCGAGCGTATCGGTGACCATGCGGAAAATATTGTGGATGCGGCAAAATCCAGAATCGCACAGGGAATTGATTTCAGCCCGCAGGCAAAGAAAGAGCTTTCCGGCATGCTGGATATGGTTATCAAGATCACGACTTATGCTCTGGATATGTTTTCCAGAAACAATCAGGAGCACATGCAGGAAATCCTGGAGCTGGAGGATAAAGTCGATGATGCGGAACGTTATCTGCAGCAGTCTCATGTGGAGCGTCTGACAAAGGGAGAATGTACAGCCAGTGCCGGAATGATGTTTTCAGATATTGTCTCCGGACTGGAACGTGTTTCCGATCATGCGACCAACATTGCATTCTCACTGATGGAAGAGGATCCGATCGAGCAGCAGAAGGAGCAGCGTGCACATGCTGCACAATAGGCGGAACAGACAAAATTTCGTGGTCGGTGCTGTAAAATAACACTTTACATGGAATTATCTGTATGCTATACTAAACAAGTTGAATTTAGCCCATATTCGGAAGCTGGAGTCTCCGACCTCTTCTTAATATGAGGCGGTTATTAATAGAAAAGGAGGAAATCAAAATGATTTCAAAAGAAAAGAAACAGGAAATTATGAAAGAGTATGCCAGATGTGAGGGTGACACAGGTTCACCGGAAGTACAGGTTGCAGTTCTTACAGCAAGAATTCAGGAACTTACCGAGCATCTGAAAACACATCACAAGGATCATCATTCCAGAAGAGGTCTTCTGAAAATGGTTGGTCAGAGACGTGGACTTCTTGCATACCTGAAGAAGACAGACATTGAAAGATACCGTGCACTGATTGAAAAATTAGGCTTAAGAAAATAATTAGTATGCGGGGAGGGGCGGATAACCAATCCGCCCCTTTTTTCGAGAAAACAAAAAGGAGAAGAAATATGTACAAGAGTTATTCCATGGAGCTGGCAGGAAGAACCCTTACGGTTGATATTGACCGTGTTGCGAAACAGGCAAACGGTGCAGCTCTGATGCATTATGGAGATACGACTGTTCTTTCTACCGCTACCGCTTCCAAAGAGCCGAGAGAGGGAATTGATTTCTTTCCGCTGAGCGTAGAGTATGAAGAAAAAATGTATGCTGTAGGAAAAATCCCCGGTGGTTTCAATAAAAGAGAAGGTAAGGCAAGTGAGCACGCGATTCTTACTTCCCGCGTGATCGACAGACCGATGCGTCCTCTTTTTCCGAAGGACTACCGAAATGATGTGACACTGGTGAATATGGTAATGTCTGTGGATCCGGAGTGCAATCCGGAAATTCCGGCAATGCTGGGTTCCTCCATCGCAACCTGCATTTCCGATATTCCCTTTGACGGACCATGTGCGACAACTCAGGTTGGTCTGATTGACGGCGAATTTGTGATCAATCCTTCTATGGAGCAGAAAACCATTTCCGACCTTCAGCTGACGGTTGCCTCCACCAGAGAAAAGGTGATCATGATTGAAGCCGGAGCAAATGAAGTTCCGGAAGATCAGATGATCGAGGCAATTTACAAAGCACATGAAGTAAATCAGGATATCATCCGCTTTATCGACAAGATTGTTGCCGAATGCGGAAAAGAAAAGCATACCTATGCTTCCTGTGCCGTTCCGGAGGAGTTGTTTGAGGCAATTAAGAAAATCGTGCCGCCGGAGGAAATGGAGGTTGCGGTATTTGCTGATGAAAAGCAGATTCGCGATGAAAATATCCGCAACATTACAGACAGACTGAAAGAAGAATTTGCAGATAACGAAGAATGGCTGGCTGTGCTTGGCGAGGCAGTATATCAGTATCAGAAAAAGACGGTGCGCAAGATGATCCTGAAAGATCACAAGCGTCCGGATGGACGTCAGATCAACCAGATCCGTCCGCTGGCTGCAGAAGTTGACATTATTCCGCGTGTACATGGTTCTGCCATGTTTACCCGTGGACAGACACAGATCTGCACCATGACCACTCTGGCGCCGCTTTCGGAAGCGCAGAAGCTGGATGGCCTGGATGAGTTTGAGACTGCAAAGAGATATATGCATCACTACAATTTCCCGTCCTATTCTGTCGGTGAGACAAAGCCGTCCAGAGGGCCGGGACGCCGTGAGATCGGACATGGTGCACTTGCCGAGCGCGCACTTGTTCCGGTGCTTCCCAGCGAGGCAGATTTCCCCTATGCGATCCGTACCGTTTCTGAGACATTTGAGTCCAACGGTTCCACATCCCAGGCAAGTATCTGTGCATCGACCATGTCTCTGATGGCAGCCGGTGTGCCGATAAAAAAACCGGTAGCAGGTATTTCCTGCGGTCTTGTGACCGGTGAGACAGATGACGATTACATTGTACTGACAGATATCCAGGGGCTGGAGGATTTCTTCGGTGATATGGACTTTAAGGTGGCAGGTACACATGACGGTATTACAGCAATCCAGATGGATATTAAGATCCATGGCCTGACAAGACCGATCGTGGAGGAAGCAATCCGCCGTACCAAAGAGGCAAGAGAGTACATTCTGACAGAAGTAATGGAAAAATGTATCGCGCAGCCGCGTCCGACGGTTGGAAAATACGCTCCGAAGATCATTCAGATCCAGATCGATCCTCAGAAAATCGGTGATGTGGTTGGTCAGAGAGGAAAGACGATCAATGAGATCATTGAACGTACCGGCGTAAAAATCGACATTACAGATGACGGTGCAGTATCGATCTGCGGTGTAGAGGCAAAGGCAATGGAAGAAGCCAGAAGAATGGTGGAGATCATTGCGACGGATTTTGAAGCAGGACAGATTTTCACAGGAAAGGTTGTCAGCATTAAGGAATTCGGAGCTTTCATTGAATTTGCACCGGGAAAAGAAGGTATGGTGCATATCTCCAAGATCTGCAGAGAAAGAATCAACCGTGTGGAAGACGTACTGACACTGGGGGACCGTGTGAAGGTTATCTGCATGGGTAAGGATAAGATGGGAAGAATGAGCTTCAGCATGAAAGATGTTCCGGAAGAAGCATAAAAATGAGATATCACAATATCACAAAGGATGATATGCTGAATGGAGACGGGCTTCGTGTGGTTCTCTGGGTTGCCGGCTGCAGTCATCATTGCAGAGAGTGTCAGAATCCGGTGACCTGGGATCCGGACGGCGGACTTCCTTTTACAGAGGCAGAAAAAGAAGAAATTTTCCGCGAGCTGGAGAAGGACTATATCAGTGGGATCACTTTTTCAGGGGGCGATCCGCTGCATCCGGCAAATGTGGAGGAAGTGACAGCACTGGCCAGGGAAATAAAAAGCCGTTTTCCGGATAAGACCATCTGGCTGTATACCGGTTCTGTCTGGGAAGAAATGCTGGGACTGGAGATTCTGAACTATCTGGATGTGTGTGTGGACGGGGAGTTTGAGATTGCAAAAAAAGAACTTCTGCTGCACTGGAAGGGTTCGAGTAATCAGCGGGTGATAGATGTTCCGGAAAGTCTCAGACAGCTGACGATCGTGCTGCACGAAGAATAAGGAGTATTTTCATATGAAACGAATTGCGAAATTTCACAGGGTAAGTCAGAATCGATTTTTCATGGACTGGAAGGATACCTTCCCGGAGACACCGGATGAGGCGGTTCTGAAAATCTATGAGGGGATACGCCTTCCGAGAAGGGCTACTGCAGGAAGTGCCGGCTATGACTTTTTTGCACCTGCACAGTTTGTTCTGAAGCCCGGAGAGACTGTGAAAATTCCCACAGGGATCCGTGTGGAAATGAATCCGGAGTGGGTTCTGAAGTGTTATCCCAGAAGCGGATTAGGATTTAAATACCGTCTTCAGATGAACAATACCGTTGGAATTATCGACAGCGATTACTTTTATTCGGATAATGAAGGACATATTTTTGCCAAGCTCACCAATGACACCAATGAAAACAGAACGCTGACGATCCCGGCAGATACGGGATTTATGCAGGGGATCTTCGTTGAGTACGGCATCACGGAGGATGATGATGTAACCGATGTGAGAAACGGCGGGTTTGGAAGTACAACCAAATAGACCACTCCCTATGGCAGTGATTCCGTGCAGACGATGGAATCGCTGCTTTTTTGCGTTTAGCGTGTTCATCTATGGGTATGAATGCAGATGAGCTTGTTTTGCTACTCACCTCTCGAAATCTTATAATTTCCGCCATTCGCTCGGAACTCGCTTCGCTCAGACATCTCGCTCGGTGGCGGATTTCTTTCTCGAGGTTCCTTTACGCAAAACTGCGAATCATCTGCGCTTCATAGCCCATAGACTTCCACGCTCATACGCAAAAATGGCAGAGATTCCACAAATTACATGGAATCTCTGCCATAGGGAGTGGTCAGTTTTTTATTCCAGAGGCTCTCCTGCGAGTTCTGCGGCACGTGCCCGTTCTACGATTTCGTTGAATACTTCAGCGGCTTTGACATATTCATCGTCGTCTTCAATATTTGCGAGCATGGGAGAACCGTCTTCCATTCTGCTAAACTGATAGAGAAAAACTTCTCCGTCTGTGTTCTGGCCGTTTTCGTCCAGGGGAAGAAGTGCAATATATTCTGTGTTCTCTACAGGAAAGATCGTAATGATTGCGCATTCGATTTCTGTATCATCCTCAAGTGTGAGAGAGATGGTACTTGGAATTTCGGAAGGATCGGTTGGTTTTCCGGTGCTGCATCCGCCGCAGGTAGCACAGTCGCTGGGGCTGCAGCTGCCAAATTTCGTTTCTTCGCTCATGTAATGTTCCTCATTTCTGTAATAGTATGATGCCGGGGCTATCCCCCGGACGTGATACCGTCTGAAGCTGATACCACATTGTCTGCCTATTATAACATTTTCATCGAAAAGAGACAAGGAAAGGCTGAAAAATTCTTGCAGCAGGGTTGCAGGGTGATCTGTAAATGAAAATTACATTTTTTAAGAAGAAATAATCACTGAAATCAGAGATAATGATTGTGTTTTAGGGTGGGGTATGCTACAATAAATTGAAATATACATTATGCCTTTTGGCATATTATATCGGCAAAATACCCGAAAGAGTATGACGCAAAGCTATAGGACCTGAAATACAGTATGGTAGCCAGTTGCAGGAAATAATTTGAAGGCGCTTGGTCACATATACAAGTGCCTCTTTTTTTACAGTGTATTGTTTTTCAAAATGCAATAGCTGAGAATTCATTCTCAAAGGGGAAAATCACATTACGAGAAGGAGAAGAAGTATGAAGAGATTTACTTGCTTTTTGCTGTCATTCGTTATGACGGCAGCGATGCTGGCTGGCTGTGGAAACCAGGGCGAAAAAGAAGAAAAAACTGTGGAAAATGTTGAGTCACAGGCAGAAAAAAAGGAAAATGACCAGTCGCAGTCAGAAGAAAAAGAAAAGGTCGTAGTTGCCTGTTGGGGCAATCAGATGTTGGATACCTATACCCAGTACCTGTGTGACCAGTTCCCGGAGGTGGAGTTTGAATTTGTTCTGGCCACCAACTCTACGGATTACTACCGCTTCCGTGCGGATCATGACGATATGCCTGACATTCTGACGGTGCGCCGCTTTGCCCTGAAGGATGCGGTGCTGTTGAAGGATTATCTGTATGATCTGAGCAATACCGAATTGGCCAACACCTATTATGGTTCCTATTTGGATAGCTATACCTATGATGATGGGTCGGTGAACTGGCTTCCTACCTGCGCAGAGGTGGACAGCCTTATCATAAATAAGACATTGTTTGATGAGTACAATGTACCGATTCCTACAGACTATGCCAGCTTTGCTGCTGCCTGCGAGGCTTTCGAGGAAGTTGGGATTCGCAGCTTTGTGTCCGACTTTGAAGCGGACTATACCTGTATGGAAGTTCTGCAGGGCGCATCGATCCCAATGCTTCAGAGCCTGGAGGGGCGTAAATGGCGTCAGCAGTATGAGAGTGGTATGACGAATGAACTCTCGGAAGAGGTATGGATTCCTGTTTTCGAAAATTTCTTTGATTTCAAAGAAAAAACAGGTCTGGGTGCCGAGGATGCAACTTATCCGAACAGAACCCCGAAGGACATGTTCTCTGAAGGAAAGGCCGCTATGTTCCGTGGTACAGGGGCGGACGTTATCTCATTCCCCGGCCGTGGTGAAGATGAGGTGCTTTTGATGCCGTATTTTGGTCAGACAGAGCAGGATAACTGGTATCTGACTTACCCAACCTTCCAGATCGCAGCATCTAAGAATGGAATGGACGATCCTGAACGTGAAAAACTGATTCTGGACATCATGACCGCCATGGTCAATCAGCAGGGACAGGATCACATCTCCTACGGTAAGAACATGGTACCATATAAGAAAGATGTTACTCTGGAACTGATGCCTGAGATGGACAATCTGAAGCCTTATGTTGAGCAGAACAAGCTGTATATCCGTCTGGCATCCAATGATATGTTCCGCATTTCCAAAGATGTCGTACAGATGATTCTGAACGATGAAATTAAGACACCAAAGGAAGCACTGGATGCATTTAATAAGGAACTGGCGGGAGAGGAACCAGGCACGGAGATTGTCGCTCATATCGACACGGAATACTCCAATGATTTCACCCCGGAACACGGTAATCAGGCTGCCTCTTCCGTTGCAAATACAATTCGCAGGCTGTCAGGCGTGGATCTGGTATTTATGCAGTCCTGCTATGTGGCCAGTGATATTTACAGTGGTGATTATTCCCAGAAGGATCTGGCATATCTGGCAAAGAATGACGGTGGCTGGCCCGGTCTTATGGAACTGACCGGTGATCAGATTTATACGCTTGTGGAAACGACATTCTCGATGACCGGTAACCGAGGTGCGGTCTGCAATGACAGCACTCTGTATGTTTCCAGTGGCTTTGAGATGGATATTACTAAGAATGATGATGGTTATACACTCAATGCCCTGACCATAGACGGCAAGGAACTGGATCGCAGCGCAACGTATTCCTTCCTGATCTATGGTGACCGCGACTGGTATATGTCCGATGTCATGGAGAAAATGGGAGTCACGGAAGTCGATATCGATGGTCCTAAGGCAGAGGGGTACCTGATGCAGTGCCTGGTGGAACAGGACGGACAGCTGGAAGCACCTTCGGATTACATTACCATGCGATAAAACGCAGACAGGTCGCTGGCACGCAGCGTTGGAAAGAGATTTGAGGAGAACATCTATATGCAAAAGAAAAAACAAAAAACGAAATATCTTTTGCCCGTTGCGTTTGCGATGATTCTGGTCGTTTTTCTGGTGCTGGGCGTAGTTTTTATGCGCAATTCCCTGATGAAGCTGACGGTTGAGGAGCGTTCCAGTCAGCTGGAGGAAATGGTAACTCAGATTCAGGCAAATCTGCAAAGCGGTCTTCAGACCCATTGGAATCTGGCGACGGGACTTAATGATGCGATACAGGGGGAGCATTTTGAAAACGAACAGGAATTGTGTGACAACATCGCACGTTTGGAAAAGATGTTCTGCACAGATATGTATGGAAGCCAGGTGATGCTTCTGGATGCGCAGGGCACGGGGTATCTGAAGGATGGCCCCGTGGGCATCTGGAACGATATCATTCATCTGACAGACGGGAAAAATCAGCATACCTTTGTTTCTGAAACGGACAATATTGATGGATGCTTTCTGGTGTTTTCACAGGAATTGGTTTCTCCTGTCACAATGGGGGAGAATAATGTCCGCTTTACCCATGTCGTGCTTCTGAAGGATATCAAAACCGTGAAACAGTATTATACCACCATGACTTACGGTGGCAGTGCGGCAACCTACTTCATCAAAAGCAACGGAATAATGGCATATTTCGATGCAGACGATGACGATGTCATTGGTGCCAGAAATATTTTTAAGGCTCTGGAAGAAGTGGAGTATGTTCAGGGGCAGAGTTTCGAAATAGTCACAGAGCAGCTGGACAGGGATGGCATTGCTGTAGCGAATATCATGCTGAACAAGACGGAGTATTACTATTGCATTACAACACTGGATGACTATGACATGAAACTGATGCTTCTGATCCCCGCGGATTCTGTGGCAGTCAGCACTATGAATATGATGGACTCTACCATTCGAACGGGGGTAGTCTTCATTTTAGCGATGGCGGTACTGATGCTGCTGGCGGTCATCAGTTTTATCAGAGTGCAGCAAAGCAGCCAGATGGTGAAAGTGGAACAGGAGACCAACAGGGAGCTGAACCGACTGCGCATGGTGGCAGAGTCAGCCAATGCAGCAAAAAGCACGTTCCTGAACAATATGTCCCACGATATCCGTACGCCGATGAATGCAATTATCGGTTTTACCAATATTGCTGTGAAACATAATCCTCCTCCTGAAATTAAGAGTTGTCTGGACAAAATCAGTGAGAGCTCTGAGCATTTGCTTGCTCTTATCAACGACGTGCTGGACATCAGCCGTATTGAAAGCGGAAAGATCAAATACACACCGACCCCTGTTGATATTGCTGAGGTTACAGATTCGGTGCTCACCATAATGTACGGTTACCTGTCCAATCGAAGTATTACCTTCCGGACCGAACTGGAGGAACCGAAAATGCGCTATGTGTTGACCGATGCAGTACGTGTTCGGGAGATACTTGTAAACATTCTTGGAAATGCTGTGAAGTTTACGAATGACGGAGGTACCGTCACCTATTCGGTCAGCTACCATCCTGCAAAAGATGACCGCTACATCAATGTACGATATCGGATTGCCGATACCGGTATTGGTATGGAAGAAGAATTTGTTGACCGTATTTTTGACGAGTTTTCACAGGAAGAGCATGGTGCCCGGACACAGTATAAGGGTACCGGTTTAGGTATGGCCATCACAAAGCGGTATATTGACCTGATGGGCGGAACGATTTCTGTGGAGAGCAGGAAGGGAGCTGGTTCAACTTTTACCGTTGAATTGCCGATGGAGATCGCGGAAGCCTGTGAGGTTAAGAAAAAGGATTATTCTGTTGGAAATACAGACCTGACTGGTCTGAAGATTCTTCTGGCTGAAGACAATGATCTGAATGCGGAAATCGCAATTGTTCAGTTGGAGGAACTGGGAATGCAGATTACCAGGGCTGCCGATGGTGAAGAAGCAGTGAGATTCTTTGCTGAAAATCCGGAAGGTACCTTTGATCTGATTTTTATGGACGTTATGATGCCGAAAATGAATGGTTATGAAGCAACAAAAGCCATCCGGTGTCTGCCGAATCGTCCGGATGCCGTTATGATCCCGATTATTGCAATGACGGCAAATGCTTTTGCCGAGGATGTGCAGGCATCTTTGGATGCCGGAATGAACGGACATTTGTCAAAGCCTATCGTTATGGATGAGGTTGTAAAGACGATTGCAGGGAATCTGGACAGATAACCGGATAAAGAATGAACGCATTATTTTGCAAAAAGAGAATCATGAGTAACTCTGAGGGCATCAACCGAAAAAGTTGGTGCCTTTTTCTGTGAAATAAAAAGCCCTCCGGGCGGGTTTCACAGGATATTGACCAAAGCGGAGATCGCAGTTTTTTATTCAGGGAATGCAGTTGGACAGGAAATGTATTTTGGGTTGTGAAAAGGGGGTATACAGTGGTATAATAAATGCAGAGTCCGCGCTTCCTCGCGGAGCGTACAGGATCAGATTTGTGTCACTGCAGAAGGAACACAGGAGGACAATATGAAACTGGTTTCGTGGAATGTAAATGGTATCCGGGCATGCCTTACAAAAGGCTTTGAGGAAAGTTTTTCAAAACTGGATGCAGATATTTTCTGCCTTCAGGAAACAAAATGTCAGGCCGGTCAGGTTCAGCTGGAACTTCCCGGATATCATCAGTATTGGAATTACGCAAACAGGAAAGGCTATTCAGGAACGGCGGTATTTTCGAAGGAAGAGCCGCTTTCGGTACAGTATGGAATCGGACTGGAGGAACATGATCAGGAAGGCAGAGTGATCACTCTGGAATATCCGGGATTTTATCTCGTCACGGTCTACACACCAAATTCCCAGGACGGGCTGAAACGGCTGGAATATCGAATGCGGTGGGAGGAGGATTTCCGGAACTATCTTTTGAAGCTGCAGGAGAATAAGCCGGTCATCTGCTGTGGAGATATGAATGTCGCTCATCGGGAAATCGACTTGAAAAATCCGAAAACAAACCGGATGAATGCAGGCTTTACGGATGAGGAAAGAGCCTGCTTTACGAGATTGCTGGACAGTGGTTTTATTGATACGTTCCGCTATTTCTATCCGGATGCGGAGGGAAAATATTCCTGGTGGTCCTACCGGTTCCGCGCCAGAGAGAAAAATGCAGGATGGAGAATTGATTATTTTATTGTGTCGCCGTCTCTGAAGGAGAAGCTCAGAAAGGCAGACATTCATGCAGATATCATGGGCTCAGATCACTGTCCTGTGGAGCTGCAGATTGCGATGGAACAGCTGGTATGATTCATCCGGAACAATACGGTATTCAGGGTGGATCATACTGGAAAAAAAGAATGTACCAGATGAGGACGAAGGAGGATTTCAAATGACAGATCAGATATTTACAGGAATAGGAAATGGATATCCGCTGCTTCCAGGTGCAAGTAAGGTCTCCGGCGGATGGAATTTCTGCGTGGAAGCACGGGAAGGGTCTGAAGTATCGTTGGTATTATATAAAAAAGGGACAGACACTCCTTTCCAAACTGTAAAATTTGAGGAACAGAACAGAGTGGGAAATATGTATACCATGTTTCTGGAAGGATTTAAGGCAGAGAATTATGAATACAATTTCCGGATCGATGGAAAGATTCTGCAGGATCCGTATGCGCGCAGCATTCAGGGACGGGAAGTATTCGGAGTGCTGCCGGTGAGTGAGCATTCTGTGCGCTGTGGTTTTCTCACCTTGAGGAAATATGAGTGGGAGCAGGATGCTGCGCCGGGTATCCCATATCAGGACATGATTTTGTACAAGGTGCATGTGCGGGGATATACAAAACAGGCAAAGCTTTCGCCAAAGAAAAGAGGGACGTTCAGCGGTCTGAAAGATATGATTCCTTACTGGAAAGAGCTTGGAATCAATGCGGTTGAACTGATGCCTGCCTATGAATTTGCGGAAGTGGCAAAAGAGAAAGATAAAAAAGATCTGATTTCCATCCGGACAGAAACAAATCGGGTGAATTTCTGGGGATATACCGATGGCTGGTATTTTGCTCCGAAGCGTTCCTACTGTATGACAAAAAGTCCGGAAAATGAATTCCGTGACTTTATCAAGGCACTGCATGCTGCCGGAATGGAATGTATCATGGAATTCTGTTTCTCATCAGAGGTGCGTCCTTTACTTGCACTTCGTGCACTGCAGTTCTGGAAAATGTTTTACCATGTAGATGGTTTTCATCTTGTGGGAGACGGCGTTCCCATGAATCTGATTCTGCAGGACGGAGTTCTTTCCGGAACCAAGATTCTGGCATCCGGTGTGGATAGGGGAATGCTGGATAAGAGCAGTGCAGGAGAAAAAAGACTGTTTGCGGAATACCACTCCGGATTTCTTCAGGACATGCGCCGTTTCCTGAAAAGCGATGAGGACTGTCTGGAGTCTGCGGCATATCAGATCCGGCATAACGGCAGCAATTATGGGGTGATCAATTATATGACCAGTCAGGACGGATTTACGCTGAATGATATGGTATCCTATAATTATAAGCATAACGAAGACAACGGAGAAAACAATCAGGACGGAAGCAGCTACAATTATTCCTGGAACTGTGGTGTGGAAGGACCGACGAAAAAGGCGGCTGTCCGTCAGGTGCGTCAGCGGCAGATGAAAAATGCCTTCCTGATGATGCTGCTTTCCCAGGGAGTACCAATGATCTACGGAGGAGATGAGATCGGCAATTCTCAGGACGGAAACAACAATGCCTACTGTCAGGACAATCCGGTGGGGTGGACAGACTGGAAAGGACTGAAGACCAACCGGAGGCTTCTGGAATTCGTAAAGGAAGCCATTGCGTTCCGCAGGGAACATCCGATTCTGCACATGGATCATGAGATAAAAGGGACGGATTATAAGGCACTGGGCTACCCGGACGTTTCGCTTCACAGCGAAAGGGCCTGGTACTGCTCTTATGACAATACCAGCAGGCTTGTGGGCATCATGTATTATGGCCCCTATGAAAAGAAGGCAGACCAGAGCCCGGATGATATCCTTTATGTCGCATACAATTTTCACTGGGAAGAACGAAGCCTGGCGCTTCCCAATCTGCCGAAAAATATGAAATGGATAAAAATAGCGGACACAAGTGAGACGAAGGAAAGTCCGGGTTTTTATAAACATGAAGAATCCTATAAAAGGGCGGTTCAGGTTCCGCCCAGAACCATTATTGTTTTGCAGGGGGAATAAGAGCATATGATGCATCCATGGCTGCATTTTAAAACCATTACACACCATAAGCTTCTGGTGATGAAATACTGCTTTCAGGTGGGGCTTTACAGGCAGGGACTTCTTCATGATCTGTCAAAGTATGCTCCGGTGGAATTTCTGGTGGGATGCAGGTATTATCAGGGGACATCCAGCCCCAATAACGCAGAGCGGGCCCAGACCGGAGTGTCCATGTCCTGGCTTCATCATAAAGGACGGAACAAGCATCATTTTGAATACTGGGTGGATTACGTTATCGGTGACGAACATATCATCAACGGAGCGAAGATGCCCAGGAAATATGTTGCGGAGATGGTTCTCGACCGCATCAGTGCATCTCGAAACTATCTGGGAGATGCCTACACGGATCAGGAGCCGCTGAAGTACTTTTTAAAAAGCCGGGATGAGCTGTGGTTTATACATCCGCAGACCAAAAAGGAACTGGAGGCTCTTTTGCGGATCCTGAATGATCACGGGGAAAAGAAACTGCTTCATTATCTGAAGTACAGATATTTAAGAGAAAAACAGCATGAATAAACGGAGGAAATAGCAAATGGATACACCTACAATCGCTGAATACTACAAAGAAAAGGATCCGATGAAACGACGGAAGCTTCTGAAAAAATCCATAGAGGCAGGAGAGGAACCCGAGGAGAATCAGATCCGTCAGGAACTCTGGGAAATCCGGTATCAGGACAAATCAGATTCGGGACAGGGCGGACGCTCAGACGGGTATCTCGGAATGTGGATGGCCATGGAGTTTGAGAAGAATTCTGCAAATCGTCTGTTCGGAATCAAAAGTGCAAGAAAAAGTCTCCAGAAGCAAATTGATAAGCTGAAGCTGAAGGAAATGTCCGAGAAGAGTGAGCTTCATGCGCAGCTTCTGTTTCGCGAATGGTATCATGCCGTGGTTTTGTATCTGCAGCTCTCTCAGACAGACCGCAATTACAGCAGCTATCTTCTGGGATTGGTGTCAATGAAGGAAGAGGATCTCAACAACAAAATAAAAAATGATATTTATAAAACAGCCATTGCGCTTCCGGAACAGATTAAAATGACGGAAGAACTTGATGTGATCACAAGAGCTGCCAAAGCAGTTTACCGCGATTTCTTCCCGGATGACGACGCGATCTGACAGAAATTTGGCATTTTTCATTGACAAAACGTTGGAAATTGCTATAATGGAACAAGTATGAATTTTATTGAATTAAAGTGTTGAAAGCAGGTGGACATATGCAGAAGAGAATATATTCCCTTTTGGTAGATAATACTGCGGGTGTGCTGAGCCGTGTGGCAGGCATGTTCAGCCGCCGCGGATACAATATCGACAGCCTTACTGTTGGTGAGACAGCAGATTCCAGATTTTCCAGAATGACAGTCTGCTGCAGCGGAGATGACCGCATCCTGGAACAGATTGAGAAACAGCTTGCCAAGCTTGTGGATGTGCGGGATATCAAGGTCCTGAAGCCGGGCGAAAGTGTTGTCCATGAGGTTGTGATGATCAAGGTGAAGGTGAAACCGGAGCAGAGACAGGGTGTCCTTTCCATCGCGGATATTTTCCGTGCAAAGATCGTAGATGTAAGTATGGATTCTCTGATCGTGGAAATGACGGGAAGTCAGAGTAAGCTCTCTGCATTTATCGATCTTCTGAGAGATTATGAAATTCTGGAGCTTGCCCGCACAGGTATGACAGGACTTTCCAGAGGCTCTGAGGATGTTCGGTTTCTTCAGTAGTACATAACGTTTGCTAGGGGAGTGATCCCTTAACGATAAATTAATGATATCTATTCAGTAGGAGGAAATTGGAAAATGGCAAACAGAATTTTCTATCAGGAAGACTGCAATTTAAGTTTACTTGATGGTAAGACAATTGCAGTAATCGGATACGGCAGCCAGGGACATGCACATGCTCTGAATGCAAAAGAATCCGGATGCAATGTTATCATCGGTCTTTATGAGGGAAGCAGATCCTGGAAAAGAGCAGAAGAACAGGGATTTGAAGTATATACCGCAGCAGAAGCTGCTAAAAAAGCAGATATTATCATGATTCTGATCAACGATGAAAAGCAGGCAGCGCTCTATAAGAAAGACATTGAGCCGAACCTGGAAGAAGGCAACATGCTTATGTTTGCTCACGGTTTCAACATTCATTACGGCTGCATCGTTCCGCCGAAGAATGTGGATGTTACCATGATCGCTCCGAAAGGACCGGGACATACCGTAAGAAGCGAATATCAGGCTGGCAAGGGTGTTCCCTGTCTGGTTGCTGTTGAGCAGGATGCTACCGGAAAAGCGCTTGACATTGCACTTGCATATGCACTGGCAATCGGCGGAGCAAGAGCCGGTGTTCTTGAGACCAACTTCCGTACCGAGACAGAGACAGACCTGTTCGGAGAGCAGGCAGTCCTTTGCGGCGGCGTATGTGCTCTGATGCAGGCCGGTTTCGAGACACTTGTGGAAGCAGGTTATGATCCGAGAAACGCATATTTTGAATGTATCCATGAAATGAAACTGATCGTTGACCTGATTTATCAGTCCGGTTTTGCAGGAATGAGATATTCCATCTCCAACACAGCAGAGTACGGTGACTATATTACAGGACCGAAGATCATTACAGAAGAGACAAAGAAGACCATGAAGAAGATCCTTGCCGATATTCAGGATGGTACCTTCGCGAAAGAATTCCTTCTGGATATGTCTTCCGCAGGAAGCCAGGTACACTTCAAGGCTATGAGAAAGCTGGCTTCTGAGCATCCGTCAGAGCTGGTTGGCGAAGAAGTACGTAAGCTTTACAGCTGGAACAACGAAGAAGACAAACTGATCAACAACTAATGATAGAAATGGCTGTATAAAAATGCTGCCTGCCTGAGGGGGACTTCGGACAGGCAGTTTTTCCTATCAGGAGGAGAAAAAAATGGGAAAAATCTTTCGATTTCATACAGATGTGGACACAGATCAGATCATTGCCTCCCAGTACCTTTTGTTTCCTACCATTGACGAAATGAAAAAATATACCTTTGAGTCACTGGATCCGGATTTTTCCAAAAAGGTGCAGCCCGGCGATTATGTCGTTGCCTGTGAAAATTTCGGGTGTGGTTCTTCCAGAGAGCAGGCGCCCAGCGTATTGAAGGCACTTGGGGTAAAAGCAGTGATTGCAAAATCCTTTGCCCGCATTTTTTACCGCAATGCGATTAACATTGGTCTTCCGGTGATCGTATGCAAGGATCTTTATGATCATGTTGCCGATCAGGATGAGATGGAGCTCTGTCTGGAAGAGGGCATAATCCGTGCAAACGGACAGGAATTTACATGTACAAAGCTGCCGGCACAGATGCAGAAAATTCTGGATCAGGGCGGTCTGATCGCATCTTTGAACGGGGAGGTGTAGAAATATGGGAATGACGATGGCAGAAAAAATCATTGCCAGCGCAGCCGGGGTGGAAAGCGCAAAGGCCGGAGATATCTGCACGGTAGAGCTGGACAGACTGATGAGCAATGACGGAACCACACATCTTACCATTGATATGTATCACAATCTGAAAAATCCCAGGATCAAAGATGTCAGCAAGCTTGTCTGGATCGTGGATCATAACATTCCGTCTGACAGTCCGAAAACCGCGGCATCACACAAAAAGATGCGCGATTTCGCCAGAGAACACGGAATTACCTTTTATGAAGGAGAGGGTGTGTGCCACCAGGTAATGATGGAAAAACATGTGCGTCCCGGTGAGCTGATCTTCGGCGCAGACAGTCATACCTGCGCGTATGGTGCACTGGGTGCATTCGGCACCGGTGTCGGATGTACCGACTATCTTTATGCCATGGTGACCGGCACTTCCTGGCTGCTGGTTCCGGAGACACTGCGGTTTAATCTCACCGGAAAGCTTCCCGAGGGCGTTTATGCAAGAGATCTGATCCTGCATATCATCGGAAAAATCGGAGCGAACGGTGCCAATTACAAGGCGATGGAGTTTGCCGGAGAGGGTCTGCATTCCCTGACGATGAGTGATCGTATCGCAGTCTGCAACCTCTGTGTGGAGGCCGGAGCGAAGACGGCGCTGATGGAAGTGGATGACGTGGCCATGGATTATCTGAAAGAGCATGGACGCGAGCCAAAGGCAATTTTCAAAAGTGACGAGGATGCTGTTTTTGCACAGGTATACGACATTGACCTTGGCAGTATTCAGCCGATTGTGGCGAAGCCTCACTTTGTGGACAATGTGGCTCCGGTAAAAGAATGTCTTGGTGTAAAGATCGATGAGGCGTTTCTGGGCTCCTGCAATAACGGACGTCTGGAGGATCTGAGAGTGGGCGCTGCCATCATTAAGGGCAAAAAGGTCAGCCCCAAGGTGCGTTTCCTTGTGGTACCGGCCAGCAGGACGGTCTATCAGGAAGCATTAAAAGAAGGTCTTCTGGACATTTTCATGGAAGCAGGAGCAATCGTAATGAATCCGAACTGCAGCGTCTGCTGGGGAAGCTGCCAGGGCGTGATTGGTGAAAACGAAGTGCTGATCAGTACAGGAACCAGAAACTTCAAGGGGCGTGCCGGACACAGAGATTCGTTTGTGTATCTGGCAAGCGCTGCGACAGTAACCGCGTCTGCAATCAAGGGTGAGATCGCCACGGCAGATATGGTCTGTGAGACTGTATGACAGGAGGAAATAACATGAGTGAGACATTTACAGCAAAGGTATGGGTCCTGGGAGATGATATCGATACGGATATTATTATTCCCACAGAGTACCTCGCACTGAAAACCGTTGAAGATATGAAGCCTTATGCATTTTCTCCCCTTCGCCCGGAGCTGGCAGGAATGATTCAGCCGGGAGACGTGATTGTTGCCGGAAAAAATTTCGGATGTGGTTCTTCCAGAGAACAGGCACCGGAAATCATCAAGGCACTTGGAGTGAAATGCGTGATTGCCAGATCCTTTGCCAGAATTTTTTATCGCAATTCCATCAACAATGGACTGCTTCTGATTGAAAACCCACAGCTGCACGATGTGGTGACAGAAGGAGATACGGTGGAAGTCGAGGTGGGAAGTGTGATCCGCCATAACGGGAACACGTATCCGATTGCATCCCTCCCCCGGAACCTTATGGATATCATTGAAGCAGGCGGCCTTGTAAAAGCAATGCGCAGGCGTAACGGACTGGATTAGGAGGTACTTTATGGGAACAACGATCATTGAAAAGATTATCCGGAAAAATACCGGAAATCTTCAGGCAAAGGCAAATGATATCGTGACCGTGAATGTGGACCGGGTCATGATCCATGATATCTTTATCCCCTTTGTGGCAGATAAATTTGAAGAGATGGGATTTACCAGACTGTGGGATCCGGATAAAGTGGTACTGATCTATGACCATCTGGTTCCGGCCAGTCAGGTGGATGATACCAGGCATTTCCGTGCCGGGAATGCATTTGCCCAAAAATATGGCATGGAGCATGTGCATCGCGCGGACGGTATCTGCCACCAGCTGATGACAGAGGCCGGCTATGTAAAACCCGGAGATGTGGTGTTCGGAACAGACAGTCACACAACTACGTATGGATGTGTCGGTGCGTTTTCCTCCGGAATCGGATATACCGAAATGGCCAGTATTCTGGGAACCGGGGAGATGTGGGTAAAGGTTCCGGAGACGATCAAAGTGACCATCAACGGTGTCCTTCCGTCCAATGTCACATCCAAGGATGTGATTCTGCGCCTGATCGGAGATCTGGGAGCAGACGGTGCCACCTATAAAGCGCTGGAATTTACGGGAGATACCGTAAAGAACATGTCTGTGGCAAGTCGTATGACCATTGCCAATATGGCGATTGAAGCCGGCGCAAAATGTGCGCTGTTTACACCGGATGAGAAAACCGCAGAATATTGCGAGATTACGCTGAATGAGTTTCAGAAAAATCTGGTGGGTGATGCAAATGCATCTTATGTAAAAGAAATTACTTATCAGGCAGAAGAGCTGGTCCCGGTACTTGCATGCCCGTCTCAGGTGGATAATATTCATCCGGTCATTGAGCTTGCAGGTACAAAGATCGATCAGGTGTTTATCGGTTCCTGTACCAACGGACGTCTGGAGGATCTTCAGCGTGCGGCAGAGGTTCTGAAGGGCAAAAAGGTGGCACCCTTTGTGAAGCTGATTGTGACGCCTGCCAGCAAGAAGATCTATCTTCAGGCTTCGGCAGATGGTACGCTGGCGACGCTGGTGGAGGCGGGGGCCATTGTCACACATCCGGGGTGTGGTCTGTGCTGCGGACGTACCGGCGGAATTCTCACAGATGGAGAGCGTGTGGTGGCTACCAACAACCGGAATTTCCTGGGACGTATGGGAACTTCCAAGGTTGAGATTTTTCTTGCATCTCCGGCAACGGCGGCAGCGTGTGCGGTTGCAGGCGAGATTGTAAGTGATGAATGCAGATAATATTTTGGAAGGCGTGTTGCATTGGCAGCACGCCTTTTGGTATAATAGAACAAATACGATGATCGGAAGAATGGGAGGGGCAGCAATGTCGAAAAATTATCGTGCAGAACTGGTAGGAGTTTTCGGAGATCCGGTGGAAGGAAATCCGACCGGCGTGGTGGAAGAGGCCGGATTTGCCGCAAAAGGACTGAATTATCGTTATCTTACCATAAAGGTGACGCCGGAAGACTTTGAGGATGCTATGAAAAGTCTGAAAGCACTTCATATGAAAGGAATCAATCTGACAATGCCGCACAAGATTGCGGTTCTGCCGTATCTGGATGAGATATCAGAGGCGGCCCGCATCATCGGTGCAGTCAACACGGTGAATGTTGAAGACGGAAAGCTTTTCGGGGATAACACAGATGGCAGAGGCTTTGTACAGGCACTGAAAAACGAAGGAATCACACCGGCCGGAAAGACCGTAACCATACTCGGAGCCGGCGGTGCGGCGAAGGCAATCGCGGTGGAATGCGCTCTGGCGGGGGCTTCCCGGATCATCATCGTGAATCGCAGTGAAGAACATGCCCGGGAGCTGGTGAAATCCGTAAAAGAGAATACGAATGCAGAGGCAGATTTTATTCTCTGGGAAGCAGGGCAGAAAATTCCGCAGGAAACGCAGATACTGATCAACGGCACGCCTGTCGGTCTTCATCCCTGTACCGATCAGAAGCCGGATATTGATTACGATACCATTAACCGGAATATGATCGTTTCCGATGTGGTATTTAATCCTGCAGACACTCTGTTTCTGCAGGAAGCAAGGGCACGCGGTGCCAAAACCATCAGTGGTCTGGGAATGCTTGCCTGCCAGGGGGCATTGAATTTTACGATCTGGACCGGACAGGAGGCACCATATGATGTGATGTTTGAAGCATTGAAAAAGGAGTTTGAAGAATAAAGGGAGGTGGGGGATGCGCCATGAAAAGCTTTGATCAGAGGAAGGAACGGATAAAAGCAGCACTTGGAGAAAAAAAGGCAGAACTGGTCCTGAAAAACGCAGAATATCTGAATGTATTTACCAATTCGTTCATGCGTGGAGATATTGCCGTTCACGATGGATATATCGTGGGAATCGGCAGCTATGAGGGAGAGGAAGAGGTGGATATGACGGGAAAAACGGTTGTTCCCGGTTTTATAGACAGTCATCTTCATCTGGAAAGCTCTATTGTATCGCCCAGGCAGTATGCCCGGGCAGTTCTTCCTCACGGAACGACTGCGATTGTGGCAGATCCCCATGAAATAGCAAATGTTCTTGGAACGACAGGGATTGATTACATTCTGGCATCCACCAGAAAGCTTCCCTTTGAAATATATCTGATGATGCCCTCCTGTGTTCCGGCAACCTGTTTTGATGAGTCCGGAGCGGTGCTGACACACGAGACAGTCAGGGAGTATCTGAAAAAAGAGCGTGTGCTTGGACTGGCAGAGATGATGAATTATCCCGGCGTACTGGGATGTGACCAGGAGGTGCTGAAAAAGATTCAGGTGACCATGAAGAAAAACAAGCTTCTGGACGGTCATGCGCCCGGACTGACCGGACATTCACTGAACGCCTATATTACGGCCGGTATTTCTTCGGATCATGAATGTACCACGCAGGAAGAGGCAATGGAAAAGCTGTCCTGTGGCCAGTGGATCATGATCCGGGAGGGCACTGCGGGGAAAAATCTGGAGAAGCTGATTCATCTTCTGGATGCCCCGTATTTTGAGCGCTGTATGCTGGTGACAGATGACAAGCATCCCGGAGAACTGGCAGAGGAAGGACATGTTGATCACATTGTGCGAAAGGCAATCCGTCTGGGAGCCGATCCGGTTCATGCTCTGAAAGCGGCTTCCTACAACGCCGCCCGGTATTTCCAGCTTCGTTCCCGCGGCGCCATTGCACCCGGTTATCAGGCCGATCTGGTGGTGCTTGCAGATCTGAATACGGTGCAGATTGAGGCGGTTTATAAAAGAGGCGTCTGCGTCAGCCGGAAAGGAAAACTCCTGGAACAGGCGGTGCCGGAGCTGACAGGCAATATCAGTGACGAGGAACTGGAACTGTACCGCAAAAAGGTGTGCAATACTGTGAAAACAGGAAAGATTCATCGGAAGCAGCTGCAGCTGAAGCAGGAAAAGGGAAAAGTCATCGGTCTTGTTCCGGGTGAGATACTCACCACAGATCAGGGAGAGGCGTCAGAGACGGATCCGGAAAAAGATATCATCAAACTGTGTGTGGTGGAACGGCACCATGCCACAGGACATGTGGGAGTTGCCTTCCTGAAAGGATACGGACTGAAGCGAGGAGCGGTTGCCACTACGGTAGCCCATGATTCGCACAACATTATCGTGGCCGGAGCAGATGATGAAGATATCCTCTGCGCGATCCGCCGTCTGGAGGAACTGCAAGGAGGAATGGTCGTGGTGGAGAATGGAAAGATACTGGAGGAACTGGCACTTCCCATTGCCGGTCTGATGTGTGATCTTCCGGTGGAGGAGGTGCAGCAGAAGCTAGACCTTGTGAAGGCAGCAGCCAGAAGTCTGGGTGTGAACGAAGGAATTGATCCGTTTATGACACTTTCCTTCACAAGCCTGCCGGTAATTCCAAAGCTTCGGCTGACGACACTGGGAGTTGTGGATGTGGAGAGGTTCTCGCTGATATAATAGAGAAGTCTTATGGATAAAACCACCTATTGACATAGCCGTACGGCATAATTTTGATAATTGCCTTAAATTTTTGCCGTACGGCATATAAGAGAGGGATTATGAAGATTACGGATTCAAAGACACTGGGGCAGGCCATCAGGATGCGAAGAAAAGAATTGCATTATACCCAAGCGTATTTATCAGAATTCACAGGACTTTCCGTGACATTTATATCAGATCTTGAACGCGGCAAATCAACTGCAGAGATCGAAAAAACCATCCGACTGATAAACATTTTAGGAATGGATCTGTTTGTTGAAAGACGAGGATAGTGAAGTGAAATACAGCATAATTTTACAAAAAGAATGTATTTACATGCAAAATAAGAATAGCTTTATATCCCCCCAGGTGGCTTGTTACGCAGAAAAAAATCTGATAGTTTGAATATGAAGTGAAATAGGATCATTCAGGGTTGAATAAAGCAACAGACAAAAAGGGGGATATCCAATGAATGTGAATATTGTTTTGTTTGATGATTTCGAAACAATGGATGCCATGGGATCGGCACAGGTTTTTGGAAAGGCTCCAGAACATTTTTATCTGAACTATTTATCCTTAAATGGAGGGATTATCAATAGCAGTCAGGGAGTAAAAATCTGGACAGAAATACTGATACCACAGGAAGTAGAAGATATATTAGTGATTCCTGGTGGACGGGGTGCCAGGAAACTGCTTTGTCTGGAGACAAAAGCACTGAAATCATTAAAAGCAGCTGCGCAGGAAGCAGATGTCTGTATGATGGTAGGAAATGGCTCCTTTGTATTGGCACAAACCGGTTTGTTATATCGCAGAAGAATTGCAGACTTTCCGGGAGATGAAAACTGGAAAAGAATGTTTACTGCCGAGATTATCCGGGAACAGAATGCTTGTTGGATTTCAGACGGAAAATATTATTCCAGCTCCTCCACAATGGCAGGGATAGATATGTCATTAGGTGTTGTCAGTGATCTTCTGGATTTAGATGTGGCAATTCGTATCGCGAAGGAGATCGGCTATGAATGGAATCAGGAAATGAGTTAGATTATTACAGAAAAGAGGTTTCACACAGATAATAACCAGTTGATGAATGTCATAGTCAATCGGCATCTGGTTCGAATATTCGAATAGATGAACAGGTCCGTTCGGAGTGCGGCATGCAGGGAATCCGAGACAGACCTGTTCATTTTGCTTCATCAATTACAATTTTACAGCCCGAATCAAAAACATGGGGGTAGGATTGTAAAACTCATTGCAGTCCTTATAGATTCTGGAAGAGATTGTGGGATCGGCAGACACCTTCTGAAATCCGGTTTCAAACAGAAGATGAATATCCCACAGTGGCCGGGGCTTGCTGCTGACGGTCAACTCGCTTTTGATATTCTCACATTCCTGAAGCATTTCCTGCGGCATGGAACAATGTACATGAGCGGGAGGAAGCAAAGAATTGTCCTTGCTGTAGCTGTCATGTCCGTAGTCTGCGTCAAAATTCAGAAGGATGCCGCCTCTTTTCAAAATACGAAACCACTGCGCATAGGCCTGCTCCACATGGGGAAGCGTCCATGTGAGATTACGGCTTATGACCACATCAAAGGTGTTATCCGGAAAATCCGGATTTTCTGCATCCATACAGTAGAATTGTGCGGAAGAATGCTGCTTCTTCGCAATTTCTCTTGCATGGAGGATCATGTGCTCGGTCAGATCGATACCGATGGCGTCATGTCCTTTGTCAGAAAGCATGAGAGAAAACATTCCGGTACCGCAGCCGACATCCAGTATCTTCAGTGCTTTTCCGGCAGGCAGGTTCTGTTCTATTTCGGCAAGCCATGCCTGCCCGGTTTCGGATTCCTGCTCTTTTTCACGGAGCTCCCCAAATTCATGACTCCGTCTTGTCCAGTAATTTACAATTCTGTTTTTGATTTCCCCGGATTCGGGGCGAAAAGTTTCCTTAAATTCCATAACTTTAATTTATTTATATGCCTGCACACAGAATAGAGGAGTGGCAGCATTATTAATCCTTTCCATAAAACTGTAGACCTGATCGCCCATATCTTCTTCAATCGCAATGGAAGAAAAGCCAAGTGAAGTCAGAACATCCCGATCCCATGCAGGCCGTTGGATGTTCGATAAGGGCATGTTTCGGGCAAGTGTTTCCATCGTATCAATATCGGTACACGTGTACTGATCTTCCAGATTCAGCTTTGCCACATTGGCGCGGTCTTTTTCGTAAAGGCGCCGTTTTTCTTCATCAAAAAGATAAGCATACCAGTTTGCATCAAAATTCAACAGTGTCCCGCCGGGCTTCAGTACCCGGTACCATTCTCTGTATGCCTGATATGGTTCGTCCAGATTCCACGTAAGATTTCGTGTCACAATTACATCAAACAGGTTGTCATCAAAGTTAAGATGATGCGCATCCATGGTCATCCAGGTAATGGAATCTGCCAGTACACCTGCATTTTTCCGTGCATGTCTCAGCATTTCTGCCGTATAGTCAATGGCTGTGACCTGGTAGCCTGCTTCCTTTATGATGATGGCAAAAAATCCGGGGCCTGTACCTATATCAAGAACGGATATCTCTTCCGGGGATTTGTCGGGAAAATGGTTTCTCAGGTAAAACAGCCATTTTTCACGCTGTTTTCCGGATAATTCCTTCTGATTGACCATGGAATATCCTTCTGCACGGTTGCTCCAGTATTGTTCCAGTTCTTTTAATTGTCCCTGCATGGCTCCTGCTTTCTGACAGAAAAACTGTCATTTTTTTAATCGGAAATGTCTGCTTGTGCAGACATCACCAATAATATAATCAGGATAGCAAAAATGGACATCGACCACAAGCTCCCCCGGGGGATATTTATCTCAGTCGAAGTCAATCTCCGACTGAGATAAACGTTCCGCGATGATGCGCAGCGATTCTGAAAAAAGATGTCAGCGTAAGCTGACCAGAGTCACGCGCCAAGTCTCATGTGCGTTCGGCTTGCAGGTCAGGCATAGATACATATGCAAGATTTGAATGGGAAAATATCCCCCCCGGTGGCTTGTATTGTTGCTGTATTCTGGTAAGATATGATCAGATCACATCTAAATGTGTCGGAATCACTCATATGAACCACATCATACCTCTGAAAAAAATGATGTGCGTAAGAAGCTTTCACCTAATGACCCTTGAAAGGCAGTTATAGATTTTTCTATAGCTGCTTTTTCAATTATCTGTATAGGGAAAATAATTTGTCATAATTAATTATAATCACATATTTCCGGGAATACAGAGTTCTGCAACTGATGAGGTTACAGGACATTTTGTTATGGCCGAGTCTTACGGAATAGAAGTACATGATAGATTTGAATAGCCCAATATCCCCCTGGGTGGCTTGTGGACAGGATATAAACGCGTTACGATTTAAGCATGTCAGATACTTCAAACCTCCATTAAAAAACGAACGAAGTATAAGACAGAATCAAATAATGTGCGGTGTTCCGTTGCACAGCACTGATTCTCATTATTTGAGACATATTCTGAATCGGGAAGCAGAATATGTCTCAGTTCAGAAAGAGACGGAAACGGAGTGAACGCTATGGATGAAAGTACAGCAAAGCTTCAGATAGAAGAGTATTGGAACCAGAGGGCAGAATCCTTTGATGAAGCACATGAGAATGAAGATAAGAGAAAATGGTTCGAGTATTTCAGGAATCTTATGGGTGCATCGGCAGGCCAGAGTGTACTCGATATCGGGACAGGGACAGGATTTCTTGCGATCATGGCGGCAGAACTGGGATTTTCTGTTACCGGTATAGACTTTGCAGAGAAAATGCTTGATATTGCAAGAAAGAAAACAGCAGAGAAAAATTTGGATATACAGTATTTAAAAGCAGACCTCAATTCCCTGCCATTTGAGGATGAGAGCTTTGATTATATTGTGAACAGCAGGGTACTTTGGACTTTGACAGATCCTGAAAAAGCATTGAACGAATGGAAACGGGTACTGAAAAAAGGAGGGGAGATCCTTAGTTTTATCCGTCTTACAGACGAGATGCGGATATATACGTCTGAAGACACATACAGCCAGGAGGTATACGAGAAGCTGGTATTCAAACTCAGTTCCGGGACGGAGCTGATCGAACGATGCCATTCCTGCGGGTTTTCTAAAGTGGATCTGGTAAAGCTTCCGGATATCGCCTTAGATACGGAAGTGTACGGTGAATGGTATGTGCTGCGTGCCATAAAAGAGCAGTACAATCATGAACTGGCTGTCGATGCAGTTCAGGCGTTTTGGAACAGAAGGTCATCCACGTATGAAGAAGA
>JALEJS010000022.1 GCA_022769545.1 Blautia sp.
AGATATCCACTTGGCTATCTCTCGTTTTTACTGTTTTGGTTCATAGAACCGTTCTTTGAATGTGTAAAGAATTTTCGAGAATCGTATGTGTTTCACTGTTCAGTTATCATGGTTCGTTTTGTTTCGTTGTCTTGCGACAGCCATATAAGATTACCACATCTTTCGTGGCTTGTCAACAACTTTTTTATTTGATTTTTCAGTTTGTTCAAACCGGAAAATCAAGCGGAGAAGGAGGGATTTGAACCCTCGCGCCGCTGTTAACGACCTGCACCCTTTCCAGGGGTGTCCCTTCGGCCAGCTTGGGTACTTCTCCAAATTGCCCTACTTAATAGGTTTACTTTTTTCCAAAAGCATTATTTATTATATCTATGCGCAGCATATATGTCAAGCACTTTTTAAACATTTTTCATCTTTTTTTGACAGGACTGTTTATAATGCCTGACCAGCGGAGAGAGTGGGATTCGAACCCACGCGCCCTTGCGGACAAACGGTTTTCAAGACCGCCTCGTTATGACCACTTCGATATCTCTCCGTGTGCGCTTACGATTTCAGCGCAAGTTGAATTTTACCATTAATTATCTCTTGTGTCAACAATAAAATACCCGCTTTTTATGTTTTTATTCCCGTTTTTATTTTCTCTGCAAAAAGCCGGCCGCTACCACAAGATCTTCCGGCGTGGTGATCTTAATGTTCTGATAAGATCCTCTGGCCAGACACACCTTTCTGCTTCCGTAGCGTTCCATAATCATGGCATCATCGGTAATATCACTCATGTCGCCTTCTTTTGCCCGGTCAAAGGCCTGCTTTATTTCCTTATACATAAAAATCTGAGGTGTCTGAACCGACCAGACCTGACTGCGTCTGGGAGTTGCTTCCACGCAGCCTTGCTCGTCTGCTATTTTTATTGTATCCTTCGAAGGCATGCCAATCACACAGGCCCCTGTCTTTCTGGCGCCTTCCAGCCCCCGTTCCAGGATTTCTTCTGTAACAAAAGGCCTGGCCCCATCATGGATACAGACATATTCCGGAGCGTCACATGAGAGAAGCCCCTCATACACGGAATCGTATCGTTCTTTTCCTCCGGCAACAATTCTGGTCACTTTTGAAAACGCATACCGATTCACAATATTTTCCCGGCAATAAGCAATGTTCTCTTCTCCGGTCACCAGCACGATTTCCCCGATCAGAGGGCTGTCCTGAAAACATTTCAGCGAATAATAAACAACGGGATGTCCTTCCAGCTCCAGAAACTGCTTTTGTACCTTGCTGTTCATCCGCTTTCCCTGGCCTGCCGCCAGAACCACTGCGCTGCATTTCACCTTTTCCATGTTTATCTCTCTCCCAGCTTCAGATTCGGCACCGCATTCAGATCCCACCCATGGCGCGTTCCCTTACAGTATTCATAGTATGCCGCCACGCCAATCATAGCCGCATTGTCCGTACAGAAAACAGGCGATGGCCGATAAAACTGATAGTGGCGGTTCCTGCATGCCTTTTCCATCGCTTCGCGCAAAGTTCCATTGGATGCGACACCCCCAGCAATGGCGATTTTTTTCATTCCGAAATCCTTCGCAGCCAGCATGGTGTGCTCTACCAGAACATCCACTACCGCTTTCTGAAAGGAAGCTGCCAGATCCGCACGGTTCACTTCCTCTCCCGTCATCTGCGCATGATTCAGATAATTCAGAACTGCTGATTTTACACCGCTGAAACTGAAATCATACGGACAGTCACCAACTTTTGCACGCGGAAATACGATTGCATCCGCATTTCCTTCTTGAGACAACCGGTCAATTTTCGGACCTCCCGGATATCCCAGGCCAATGGCACGGGCAACTTTGTCAAACGCTTCTCCCGCCGCATCATCTCGTGTGCGCCCCAGTATCTCAAATTCACCATAATCCTTTACGATCACAAGATGTGTATGTCCGCCGGAAACAATCAGGCACAGAAACGGCGGTTCCAGCTCCGGATGTTCTATATAGTTTGCTGACACATGACCCTCAATATGGTGAACACCGACCAGCGGAAGTTTTTTTGCATATGCGATCGCTTTTGCTTCTGCGACCCCCACAAGAAGAGCCCCTACCAGTCCAGGGCCATATGTTACACCGATGGCATCCAGATCATCCAGTGTTACCTGTGCATCCGTAAGCGCCTGCTCAATCACCTGATTGATTTTTTCAATGTGTTTTCTGGAAGCAATCTCCGGAACAACCCCTCCATACAGTTTGTGAAGCTCGATCTGAGAAGAAATCACATTAGACAGTACGGTCCTCCCGTTTTTTACCACTGCTGCCGCAGTTTCATCGCACGAGCTCTCAATTGCAAGAATTAATGTATCTTTCATTTTTCTCTTCCTCATTCATCAGGATTCTTCAAAATTCAGTTCCACACTTTTTCCGTCCTTTCCGGGAAACGCATTTGGAAAAATTCCCCGGACCATATCCATATAGTCATCCGGACGAACCAGAGACGGACTGTAATGTGTCAGCCACAGTTCTTTCACCTGCGCATTTTTTGCCAGAAGAGCTGCTTCCCGGAAGGTCATGTGTTTATATCCTCTGGCTTTTTCGATTTTCTCCTCCTCACCGTACATCCCTTCGCAGATGAACAGGTCGGAGCCGCCGGCATTTTTCTCAATGGATTCCGTCGGCCTGGTATCGGTCGTATATGTCAGCTTGATCCCCTTTCTCGGCGGGCCAAGCACCATATCCGGCGTGAAAATCCTGCCATCTGCCTCCACCGTCTCCCCTTTCTGGAGCGGATTCCAAAAGCGCAGCGGAATTTCCTGTTCCCTGGCTCGTTCCGGAGAAAATTTCCCCTGCCGGAGAATTTCCAGTACATATCCATAACACAGTACGTTATGGTTCACTTTAAATGCAGTAATACGATAACCGTTTATCTCAAAAACCTGCTCCGCCCCCTGAATTTCTATAAATTTCAGTTCAAACGGAAGCTCAGGGGCAATGACACGGAGGGCATTCACCACCCTTTCCAGTCCTTTGGGGCCGATCAGCGTCAGCGGTTCCGTCCGATCCGCATTCCCCATTGTAAGCAGAAGCCCCGGAAGGCCGCTGATATGGTCTCCGTGATAATGCGTAAAGCATATCACATCGATCGGCTTAAAGCTCCAGCCCTTTTCCTTGATTGCCACCTGCGTTCCTTCTCCGCAGTCGATCATCAGGCTGCTTCCATTATATCTGGTCACCAGAGCCGTCAGCCATCTTTTCGGGAGCGGCATCATTCCGCCGCATCCTACCAAACAAACATCTAACATTTCTTTCCTCTATACTTTCCTTGTATTTGTCATGAGAATGGCATCCTCCACCGGATCGGTGTAATAATTTCTGCGAATTCCATCCTCCTCAAATCCCAGTCTTTTATACAGACGAACAGCAGTCTGATTGCTGCTTCGTACTTCCAGATGAATCACATTCACCCCCCGCTCATGGCAAAGCCGGAGCAATCCATCTGTCATAAAAAATCCGATTCCTTCTTTTTGCCGTTCCCGGCGCACTGCCACATTTGTGATATCTCCCTCGTCCAACACGGTAAGGATTCCGCAGTATCCCAGAATCTTCTGCTTCTCCTCCACCACAAGAAACATGGCATTTTCTTTCATTAAAAAGGTAAAAAAGCCTTCTTTTGTCCAGGGTACGGAAAACAGATCTTTTTCGATTTCCATCACCTGATCCAGGTCATCCAGTTCCATTTCTCTCAGTACCATAAACTATCCTCTTACTGTTCGCTGCCGCCGGTCTGTTTCTGACGTTCTTCCCGCTCCCGTTCTGCCTGGGAAACGCGAAGATATTCCGGTGTATGCTCTGTCGCCGTCTGTATCTTTCCCTCGCGGAAATACTGCACACCAAGTGCACCTACCGCCGCTGCTCTCTGCCGGTTCACATGTGCAGGCGCAAACGCATAAGGAACCTGTAGTGTATCTTCAATCTGTTTTCGGAATACCGGAACACCGTCTCCCAGAAATGTCACGGGTTCTCCCAGTTTATTCAGCCGTTCCACAAGCTGCGTCAGCGGAACTGCCATCTGCCCTTCCACTGTCCGAAGCTGATGTTCCTGAAAACGATAAATTCCTGTATAAGTCTGGTTTCTTCTGGCATCCATGATCGGGCAGATCAGGCCCTGAACATCATACAGGTTAAATGCCAGAGCTTCTACCGTCGGGACACTGATCAATGGTTTTTTCAGGGCAAGCCCCAGACCTTTTGCAGTGGCAGAGCCTATGCGCAGTCCGGTAAAAGATCCGGGACCTGCCGCAACAGCAATGGCATCTACCGTCTCCAGATCCAGTTCTGTCATTTTTGCAATTTCATCCAGCATGGGAAGCAGTGTCTGTGAATGTGTCTTTTTGTAATTCACAGTATATTCCGCCAGCAGTGTATCCTCCTCCAGCAGCGCCACCGATGCGACAATTCCGGAGCTGTCTAATGCTAATATTTTCATAATATCCTCTTTTCTTTTCCTTCTATAATAATGCGGCGATAGTCAAACCCCTTTTCCAGATCCTTTTCGATCCGGACCGAAATTCTATCCTCAGGCAGAATTTCCTCAATCAGATCTGCCCATTCGATCAGACAGATTCCATTGCCGAAGAAATAATCATCATACCCGATTTCTTCCATTTCCTCAATATCCCCGATTCGATATACATCAAAATGATAAAACGGCATTCTTCCTGATTCATACTCCTGTACGATCGTAAACGTCGGACTGCTGATCGGCTCCGATATATTCAGACCCGCCGCAACGCCCTGGGTAAAAACCGTCTTCCCCACCCCGAGGTCCCCCACCAGTGTGTAAATCTGTCCCGGAAGTGCTTCCATACCGATCTTTTTTCCGAGTTCATACGTTTCTTCTGCTGATTTCGTCTCTACAACCATTCTTTCACCTTTTCCTTGCAGATTCATTCTTTGCATATTATAATAGAGCGAACAGGGAAAAACAATACTTTTTGAAAAGGAGAATCAACTATGGCAAATCCAGTAGTTACCATTACCATGGAAAACGGCGATGTCATGAAAGCAGAATTGTATCCGGAAATCGCCCCTAATACAGTAAATAATTTCATCAGCCTTGTTAAAAAAGGTTTTTATGACGGACTCATCTTCCACCGTGTCATCAATGGCTTTATGATCCAGGGCGGCTGTCCTGACGGCACCGGTATGGGCGGTCCCGGCTATTCCATCAAAGGAGAATTCGCTCAGAATCATTTTAAAAACGATCTGGCACACACCCCAGGTGTTCTGTCCATGGCCCGTGCAATGCATCCGAACTCTGCAGGAAGTCAGTTCTTTATCATGCATAAAGCAGCTCCCCATCTGGACGGTGCATACGCTGCCTTCGGAAAAATCATTGAAGGCATGGACGTCGTGAACCGCATTGCCGGGGAAGATACCGATTACCGTGATCGTCCCCTGGATGACCAGCAGATCAGATCCATGACTGTGGATACCTTTGGAACAGACTATCCGGAGCCCGAAAAATGCTGATATCCTGTACTCCCATCGATTCATCGGATTTTGATATTTCAGGAGCTTGCAAAGCAGTTTCCTGCGAAAAAACAACAGCTGGCAGAATCCGTCAGCTGTTGTTTTCTTTCTTTCGGAAAGTCATCCCATCCGTTCTGTCCGGGAATGAATTTCCTCTTATTGGATTTCATCATCAAATACCAGCACTTCTCCGTCCAGATCCGCGAAATAGAGTTCCCGTTCCCTGGAAAGCTTCGCCCGGCCATTCGTCCCTTCTGTGATCGCCTTACGCACACTTTCTTCCTGATGTGCCGGAACCATGAGATGGAGTACCACCTTATCCGTGTATTCGCTGTCCAAGATCGGAAGTCGTCTTTCTCCTGCAATGTATTGAATTTTTCCGATTCCCATGTAATCCGTCGTCACCTCCAGAGACACCCCGTGGATCTTCTCAATTATGGTACTTTCTGCCAGTCCGGCCTGCACAGCACCGGAATATGCCCGTACCAGCCCGCCTGTTCCCAGAAGGATTCCCCCGAAATAGCGGGTAACCACAACCGCGACATCATACAGATCCGTTCCCAGAATCACATCCAGCATCGGTCTGCCTGCTGTTCCGGAAGGCTCTCCGTCATCACTGCATCTGGTAAATTCTCTGTTTTTCCCGATGGAATACACATAACAGTTATGTCTGGCATCCCAGTATTTTTTTCGCATTTCCTCAATAAACGCAAGAGCCTCTTCTTCTGTTTTAACCGGGCGCACGGTGGCGATAAACCTTGATTTCTTCTCAATAATTTCTCCTTCGCCGCCTGTATATATCGTCTTATATCGCTCCAACATCTTCGGTTCTCCCCCGTATTTTTTTCTTTACAGATTCTTCTTTCCACCAGTGTATCATGTTTTTAAAAAGAACTCTACCCATCCCCGGCTATATTTCCCCGGAAATTTTATTTGGGGCTTTATTTACCTATTTGAATTTGCTATAATATAACGGATTATAAAGGAGGAATATCATGAATTACGGAAAGAAATCGACCGCGAAAAAGCGGGATGCTCTCATATCCCGTGCTTCAATGATAGGAAAAAAAGCACACGTATCACTGATCCGGTTTCTGTTTATTTCACTGATCACTCTCTGTGTTGCCGTCATCTGTGTCGGCATCGGTGCTTACAAAGGTGTCATTGACAATACACCGGATGTTGATGAAGTCGATATCATGCCCCTGGGATATGCCACACACCTGTACGATCAGAATGGCAATGAGCGCAGAAAACTGTCCGCACCGGATTCCAATCGTCTTCCGGTTTCTATCGACCAGATTCCCAAGGCACTTCAGTATGCCGTTGTGGCAATCGAGGATGAACGTTTTTACGAGCACAACGGTATAGATGTAAAAGGTATTCTCCGTGCCGCCACCAAGGCTGTCCAGTCCGGAAGCCTCTCGGAAGGTGCGAGTACCATCACCCAGCAGCTTCTGAAAAACAATGTATTTACAAACTGGACGAACGAATCCACCTGGCTGGAACGGATCACACGAAAGCTTCAGGAACAGTATCTGGCTGTTCAGATCGAAAAGAAAGTCAACAACAAAGATGTCATTCTGGAAAACTATCTGAACACCATCAACCTTGGGGCCGGAGCCTACGGCGTTCAGGCAGCTGCCCACCAGTATTTTAACAAAGATGTGTGGGATCTGAATCTTTCCGAATGTGCCACCCTGGCCGGCATCACCCAGAACCCTACCAGATATAACCCGATCACCAACCCGAAGGAAAACGCAAAACGTAAAAAAGAAGTTCTTCAGCATATGCTGGAGCAGGGATATATCGATCAGACGCAATATGATGAGGCTCTGAATGATGATGTCTATACACGCATTCAGGAAGCACAGGCCATGATCTCCGAAACGACCAATACGGTGTACTCCTATTTCGAGGATGAGCTGATCGATCAGGTTATCAAGGATCTGATGAATATCAAAGGCTACACACGGACACAGGCAAGAAATATGCTGTACAGCGGCGGCCTTTCTATTTTCACCACGCAGGATGATACCATCCAGCAGATTCTAGACCAGGAATATGCCGATGAATCCAATTTCCCGGATTATGTTCAGTTTGAACTGGATTACGCTCTGACCGTAAAAAATCCGGAAGGCGAAGAAGTAAACTACAGTAAAGAAATGCTGCGTCTCTATTTCCAGAACGAAGATCCATCCTTTGATCTGCTGTTTGATACCCAGGAAGAGGGGCAGGCTTATGTAGACCGCTATAAGGCAGACATTCTTGCCGACGGAAGTACCGTTGTGGCAGAACGTGTGAATTTTGCTCCGCAGCCGCAGTCTTCCATGAGTGTCATCGACCAGCATACCGGTTATGTTAAGGCCATTGTAGGCGGACGCGGAGAAAAAACCGCCAGTCTTACACTGAACCGTGCCACGGACACCACACGTCAGCCCGGTTCCACATTTAAGATCGTTTCCACCTATGCACCGGCTCTGAACGAAAAAAATATGACTCTTGCCACCACCTTCATTGATGAAGAGTACAACTACCCGGATGGTTCACCGGTAAACAACTATACCAAAACCTACGGCGGTGAAACCACAATCCGGAAGGCAATTGAACAGTCCATCAACGTTGTGGCCGTAAAATGTCTGGAAGAGGTAACTCCTCAGCTCGGTCTGCAGTATCTTGACAATTTTGGCTTTACGACTCTGGCACACGGTACAGAGGCGGATCGCGATTCCAACGGAACTATATGGACGGATGCGAATCTGGCGATGGCACTGGGCGGTATCACAAACGGTGTCACAAACGTCGAGCTTTGCGCATCCTATGCAGCCATTGCAAACGGCGGAAATTATATCAAACCAATCTATTATACAAAAATTCTGGACCACAACGGAAACGTTCTCATTGAAAACACCTCCGCAGGACGGTCCGTCATCAAGGAAAGTACCGCATGGCTTCTTACCAACGCCATGGAAGATGTTGTAAACAACGGTACCGGTAAGGCCTGCCGTCTGGATAACATGACCGTTGCAGGAAAAACAGGTACGACCGAAGAATACAATGACCTCTGGTTTGTAGGCTACACCCCCTATTATACCTGTGCAATCTGGTCCGGATATGACGATAATGAGAAGCTTCCTCAGGATCAGCGTGATTATCACAAGGCACTCTGGAAAAAGGTTATGCAGCGAATCCACACAGATCTTCCAAACCAGGATTTCGTCATGCCGTCCACGGTCGAGAAATGCAATGTATGTGCTCAGTCCGGACTTCTTCCCCGAGCCGGCTGTGATGTGATTACCGAATATTTTGATGTGGGAACTCTGCCTACCGAGTATTGTGAAAATCATTTCTATTCCATTGATGATTATGACGAATATGAAATATTCACAGATGATTCTCTTCCGGAAGATACACTCAATATCCCGGGCAATCTGGAAGACATTCTGAATGGTGACGGTACACTGCCCGATGGAACAAATCCGGATAACACCGGAGAAAATCCAGGCAACACGGATACTCCGGCCGAGCCTTCAGACCCCGGCAGCAGCGGCGGCGGTGAAGACTATGGAGGCGATGATTATGACGGCGGTGACGTGGATTACGGTTACGGCGGCGATGATTATGACAGCGACGTCGTCGAGGTCATCGAATAACCGCTTGGTCTTATGAACCAAAACGAAACGGAGAAGCATTCCGGCTTCTCCGTTTCGTTTTTTATTTATTTAAATGTTTTTTTAAACCATCAGTCGAGAACCATTCTTGCAGCTCCATAGATTCCGGCATCATTGCCCAGTTTCGCAAGAACAATCGGTGTATCTTTACTCGGTGTAAAGGCATATTTGCGGTAATATTTCTGTATACAGTCAATCAGAGGCTGTCCGGCTCTTGATACACCGCCGCCGATCACAATCGTCTCAGGGTCCACAACACAGGAGAAAATGCCCAGAGCTCCGCCAAGCTGATCTCCGACAAATTCCATCACCTGAACTGCAAGCGCATCTCCATCCTTATATGCATCCAGAACCTTCTTCGCACTGAGGGACTTGCATCCTCTGAGTACGCTTGGTGTATTCTCCGATTCAAGCATTTTTTTTGCAACCCGGACAATTCCTGTCGCTGACGCAACCTGCTCCAGACATCCGCAGTTTCCGCAGTTACAGGGTTCGGTTTCCGCATGGTTCATATTTGCATGTCCCACTTCTCCGGCTGCACCGTTATGACCGCATACGATTTTCTGATCAATGATGATTCCGCCGCCCACGCCGGTTCCAAGTGTAATCATAATAACACTGCGTGCACCGGCAGCCGCACCCTTCCAGGCTTCTCCCAGTGCCGCAACATTTGCATCGTTTCCTGCCTTTGCCGAAAGTCCGGTCAGTTCACTCAGTTCCTTTGCCACCGGCTTAAATCCCCAGTACAGATTCACCGCACATGCAGCCTCTCCCGCCTCGTTGATCGGCCCGGGAATTCCGATTCCCACACCTTCCACATCTGTTTTCAGTATCTGACGGGCATTCATCCTTTCCTTGATCGCAGTTGCAATATCCGGAAGAATTTCTGAACCGTTGTTTTCTGTACGAGTGGGAATTTCCCATTTTTCAATTAAGGTACCGTCCGTGCGAAAGAATCCGCATTTGACAGATGTTCCGCCCACATCAATTCCAAAGCAATACTTACCCATTTCCTTTTCCATCCTTTCGTACTCAGTTGTTATTCTTTCTTGCAATATTGGCCTGAACGCGCTTATACAGTTCTTCCGCTGCATTATATCCCATCTTCTTCTGTCTGTGGTTTACCGCTGCCGACTCAACGATAATGGCCAGGTTTCTTCCCGGACGAATCGGAAGAGAATGACATACGATCTTATTTCCCAGATATTCTGTATATTCTTCTTTCAGTCCCAGTCGGTCATATTCCTTATCCTTGTCCCATTCTTCCAGACGGATCACCAGGTCTACCGACTGTGTATCCTTCACGCTTTCCACACCGAACAGAGTCTTCACATCAATAATACCGATACCGCGAAGCTCAATAAAATGGCGGGTGATGTCCGGAGCGGAACCAACAAGAGTCACATCGCTGACCTTTCTCAGTTCTACCACATCATCACTGACAAGACGATGACCGCGCTTGATCAGTTCCAGTGCCGCCTCACTCTTTCCAATGCCGCTCTCACCGGTAATCAGCACACCTTCACCATATACATCCACCAGTACGCCATGAATGGAAATACACGGTGCCAGCTTCACACCAAGCCATCGAATGATCTCCGCCATAAAACTGGATGTGGAACGCTCTGTCACAAATGTAGGAACCTTATACTTCAGTGCCAGATCGATCATATCCTGAGACGGCCGTGTCATTGTACTGAACACAACACAGGGAATTTTACTGGAGAGCAGACGCTCATATTTAAACAGCCGCTCATTATCATTCAGCTGCATCAGGTAAGTATACTCTACATATCCGATAATCTGAACGCGTTCGTTTGCGAAATGCTCCAGATATCCGGTCAGCTGAAGCGCCGGTCGGTTTATCTCCGCCGTCCGGATCAGAATTTCCGACAGATCAATTTCCGGAGTAAGATTGGTAAGCTCCAGCTCCTGGGCCAACTTTGTCAACTCTACACCTTTCATTTTTTTCTCCTTTTGCTGCTCATTCTATTTATGCTCATTATAGCATATTCCGTCACCGAACTTCAATCAGTGCGGTTCATTTTGCTCTTTTTCTTTATGGAAAAACCCATATACCTGTCTTGCACTGGCTGCATTCATAGACTCCGTATTCTCCAGCTCCTCCAGTGTGGCATCTCTGATATTTTCCATGGTTTTAAACGTCCTCAGCAGTGCTTTTCTCCTGGTCGGTCCGATTCCCGGAATATCGTCCAGAAGAGAATGCACCTGCTCCTTACTGCGCAGAGAACGGTGATATTCAATGGCAAACCGGTGTGCTTCGTCCTGAATTCTTGTGATCAGACGAAATCCCTCGCTTCCTGTATCAATGGGAATTTCCACATTATTATAATAAATTCCCCGGGTCCGGTGATAGTCATCCTTTACCATGCCGCATACCGGAATCTTAAGGTCCAGCTTCTCCAGAACCTGCAGTGCAATATTCACCTGGCCCCGGCCGCCATCCATCAGAATCAGATCCGGCAGTCTGGAAAAGCTGTCATATTCTCCCTTTCCCTCATGTGTAAACCGTCTGGTAAGCACCTCTTCCATGCTGGCATAATCATTTGGTCCCTTCACCGACCGGATTCTGAATTTTCTGTAATCACTGCGCTTCGGCTTTCCCTTTTCGTATACCACCATGGAGCCCACTGACTCAAATCCGCTGATATTGGAAATATCGTACGCCTCCATCCGAACGATCCCGGATAGTCCAAGCCAGCTTTCCACCTCTCTCACCGCCCCGATGGTACGTCCTTCCTCCCGTTTGATCCGTTCCCGGTCTTTGGACAGAACCATCTTTGCATTTTCCCAGGCCAGCTCCACCAGCTTTTCCTTCGTCCCTTTTTTGGGGACACGGATCGTCACCTTCTGTCCACGTCTTGCAGACAGCCATTCCTCTATGATGCTGCTGTCCTCGATCTCTTTCTGAAGAACGATCTCCTTTGGAATAAATGGCGTTCCCGCATAAAACTGCTTCAGGAAGCTGGACAGCACCTGTGATTTTGTGTCTCCACGGGCAACCCGCAGATAAAAATGGTCTCTTCCGATCAGTTTTCCTCCACGGATAAAAAACACCTGTACTACTGCATCCTGCTCCCGCAGATCTTCACTCTCATCCATGGCAGCTGCAATAATATCCTTGTCTTCCTGACTGTAGCCTGTGATTTTCTGCCGCTCGCCGATCCGTTTGATGCTTTGAATCAGATCCCGGTAATTCATGGCATCTTCATACCGGAGTTCTTCCGATGCTGCCATCATTTTTGCCGTGAGATCATCCATGGTACTCTTCACATCCCCATTCAGGAAACGCAGCACCCTGCTGATGTTTTCCCGGTATTCCTGTTCCGAAATTTTCCCCTGGCAGGGTGCCTTACACTGTCCCATATGATAATAAAGACATGGCCGGTCCTTTCCGATGTCTCTTGGAAGGACACGGCTGCAGGTGCGTACCTGATACAGTCTGGTCACCAGCTCGATCACATCCTTCACGGCTCCGGCACTGGTATATGGCCCGAAATATCTGGACTTATCCTTTTTCATTCTCCTGGCAAACAGCACCCGCGGATATGGTTCTCCCACCGTCACCTTGATAAACGGGTAGCTTTTGTCATCCTTGAGCATGGTATTGTATTTCGGGCGGTGCTCCTTGATCAGATTGCTTTCCAGTACCAGCGCTTCCAGCTCCGAATCGGTAATAATGTACTCAAAACGGCTGATGTGTGTCACCATCTGTTCGATTTTGGCCCCTTTATTCCGGCTGGACTGAAAATACTGTCTCACCCGGTTCTTCAGGCTGACCGCTTTTCCCACATATATAATTTCGTCGTTCTCGCCGTGCATGATATAAACTCCCGGTCTTGCCGGAAGTTTTTTCAGTTCTTCCTCGATCTGAAACATCTGACATCCTCCTGACAGTTCAAGCCAAACGCACGTAAGTCCGGGCTCCACTGAGATAAATGCCCGCTGCATTCCATTGGAATACAGCGGGCACCTGTATCATCGTTATGATTCCTGTTCATCGAAGACAATTTCTGCCGTCTTCGGTTCTTCTTCGGCTGCTGTCTGTGCACATTTCTGTGCTTCTTCTTTCACAGACTCCACAGCCTTCACGGGTTCTTCCGTTTTTTCCTTTTTTGGATCCGGCAGTTCATTCAGATCTTCCGGGATTTCCATACCGTTCTGTACCGCACGGAATATCTTCATGAATTCTTTTCCGGTAATGGTCTCCTTCCTGATCAGATACTCTGCAATCTTATCCAGCGCCAGTCTGTTCCGGGAAAGAAGACGCTTCGCTTCTTCATAGGAATCATGAAGAAGCTTCATCACCTCATGATCCACCTCAGTCGCGGTATCATCACCACAATTTAAGACGGTGTGACCCGTAAGATACTGATTTTCCTGTGTAGCCAGACCCATCAGTCCAAACTTTTCTGACATTCCGTACTGTGTGATCATCGCACGGGCAACCTTGGTCGCCTGCTCGATATCATTTGCCGCACCGGTCGTCACGGTATCAAATACGATTTCCTCCGCAGCCCGGCCGCCGAGATAACCCACCAGCATAGCTTCCAGCTCTTTCTTCGTATTCAGATACTTTTCTTCTTCCGGCACATGCATCACATATCCAAGAGCTCCCATCGTGCGGGGTACGATTGTGATCTTCTGTACCGGTTCCGAGTCCTTCTGAAGCGCACTGACCAGCGCATGTCCCACCTCATGATACGATACGATCCGACGCTCCTGCACGCTCATGATACGATCCTTCTTTTCTTTTCCGACGAGAACCACTTCCACAGACTCATACAGGTCTTTCTGGGAAATTGCCATCCGGCCGTTTTTCACTGCCAGAATCGCCGCCTCGTTGATCATATTTGCCAGGTCAGAACCTACGGCACCCGAAGTCGCAAGCGCGATCGCCTCAAAATCCACAGTCTCATCCAGCTTGACATTTTTGGCATGAACTTTCAGAATGTCCACACGCCCCTTCAGGTCCGGACGGTCCACAATCACCCTCCGGTCAAAACGTCCCGGACGAAGCAGCGCCGGATCCAGTACCTCCGGACGGTTCGTCGCCGCCAGAATCAGAAGCCCTTTGGATGTATCAAAACCGTCCATCTCCGCAAGCAGCTGATTCAGCGTCTGCTCACGCTCATCGTTTCCCCCGCCGTACCGGGAATCACGACTTTTTCCAATGGCATCGATCTCATCAATAAACACGATACACGGCGCATTCTTCTTCGCCTCATCAAAAAGATCCCGCACACGGGAAGCACCCACGCCGACAAACATTTCCACAAATTCCGAACCGGAAAGGGAAAAGAACGGAACATGTGCCTCACCCGCCACAGCCTTCGCAAGAAGCGTTTTACCGGTACCCGGAGGTCCTACCAGCAGTGCCCCCTTCGGCAGCTTGGCACCGATCCTGGTATATTTGTCCGGATTGTGAAGAAAGTCAACCACTTCCTCCAGCGACTCCTTCGCCTCATCCTGCCCGGCCACATCCTTAAAGGTAACACCGGTCTCCTTCTGAATATACGCTTTGGCCTTACTTTTTCCAACACCCATCATTCCTCCGCCGCTGCGTCCCATATGACGCATAAACAGCATCAGAAGTCCAAAGAGCAGCAGCGTGGGCAAAAGCACTCCGATAATCATGGAAATAAATTCGCTCATGGCATCCGGCGTCTCTGCCCGGAAAATGATATTCTTCCCTTCCAGTCTTTTGGTCAGGGCCGTCTCATCTTCCACCATGTTGGTATAATACACCGTATCCTGAAAGGATGAGTTCTGCTTTCTGGGAACGATTTCCAGTGTACCGTCCTGCAGCGTCACTTCCTTTACCTGGTCTTTTTCGATCATCTCAATAAATTTGTCATAGGTAATTTCACTGGTACTGTCCTTCAGAATATTGGTAAAAAGGCTGAAACAGACCAGAGTGACCAGGAGGCATATCAATAATGCAAATAATGTCTGCTGATTCTTGTTGCCGGATCCATTTGAATTCGGATTTTTATCCGGACGGTTGCCGTTCGGATTCCTATCCATATTGTTATCCATTTTATTCCTCCTAATTGTAATCTTTTTTATTATAAAGATTTATACTGAATAAATCAACTGTCAGATTGTGAAAATCCTGCAAAAAAATGCTTCCAAAAACTCACATTTGTAGTATACTAAGAAAGTGATTGAATATTACTATGGATGGGAAAGGAAACATAGCAAATGAAAATTGGATTTGATAATGATAAATACCTTCGAATGCAGTCCGAGCATATCAAAGAGCGCATCAGCCAGTTCGGCAATAAGCTTTATCTGGAATTCGGCGGAAAATTGTTTGATGATTACCATGCATCCCGTGTACTTCCGGGTTTTGAGCCGGACAGCAAGCTGCGCATGCTGATGCAGATTTCAGATCAGGCAGAAATCGTCATCGTTATCAGCGCATCAGATATTGACAAGAACAAGGTCCGGGGTGATCTGGGAATCACATATGACATGGATGTTCTGCGTCTCATCGATGAGTTCACATCCCGCGGCCTGTATGTGGGCAGCGTATGCATCACACAGTATTCCGGACAGGAAAGCGCAGATTCGTTCAAAAAGCGTCTGGAAAAAATGAACATTCGTGTATATACCCATTATGTAATTCCGGGATATCCGAGCAACACCTCCCTGATCGTCAGCGATGAAGGATATGGAAAAAATGATTATATTGAAACGACACGCCCTCTGGTGGTAATCACCGCACCGGGACCCGGAAGCGGAAAAATGGCCACCTGTCTTTCCCAGCTTTACCATGAATATAAAAGGGGAATCAGTGCCGGATACGCAAAATACGAAACATTCCCGATCTGGAATATTCCTCTGAAGCATCCGGTCAACCTTGCATACGAAGCAGCCACCGCAGATCTGAATGACGTAAACATGATCGACCCCTTCCATATGGAAGCGTATGGCGTCACCACCGTAAACTATAACCGTGATGTCGAGATTTTCCCGGTTCTTCAGGCAATGTTTGAAAAGATCATCGGTGAATGTCCTTACAAATCTCCCACGGATATGGGCGTAAATATGGCCGGCAACTGCATCGTGGATGATGAAGTCTGCAGAGAAGCCTCCCGCCAAGAAATCATCCGCAGATACTACAAGAGCATTGACGCACTGGTATCCGGCTCAGACAATGAAAATGAGGTTTCCAAAATCCGCCTTCTCCTTCAGCAGGCCCACGCCTGTGTGGAAGACCGGAAGGTTGTTCCTGCCAGCCTGGAATACGAAAAGCAGACCGGCGGTCCCGCTGCTGCCATTGAGCTCCCGGACGGACATATCGTGTGCGGAAAAACCTCAGACCTTCTTGGTGCTTCCTCCGCGCTCCTTTTGAACGCTCTGAAAGAGCTGGCCGGAAGCATTGCAAAAGAGAAACACCTGATCTCTCCGGATGCGCTTCGCCCCATTCAGGAACTGAAAACACGATACCTCGGAAGCAAGAACCCACGTCTGCACATCGACGAGACACTGATCGCACTCTCTGTCAGTGCTGCCAGCGATTCCGATTCCCGTCTGGCCCTGGAGCAGCTTCCGAAGCTGCGCGGCTGTCAGGTACACACTTCTGTCATGCTTTCCTCCGTGGATATTCTCAGTTTCCGCAAGCTGGGAATTGAACTGACCTGTGAGCCGAAATTTGAACACGAAAAGAAATATCTGTAATAATGTGAGGGGCACTGCAAAACCTGCAGCGCCCCATCTTGTTATCTTCTGACGATTCCTGTTCTATGAGAATTAAAATTCTTCCGGATACAGTCCTTCCTTCTTCAGTTTCTGAATTGCCTCCATCACAACCGGCTTATCTTCCTTATATGTCACACCATACCATTTATCCATGGATTTGAGCACCTGAACAGAAGCACGTTTTTCTTTCAGCAGCTCGTCCACCACAAAAGGAAGAAAATATTCACATTTCAACGGATTATTCTTAAGATTTTCATCCAGAAAAGCCGGAAACCGTTCCTTCAGTTCTGACAGAATACTTGCGGAAAAGCCCCACATATTCATCGATACCGTACAATCCATCGGAAGCTGAGTCCAGCTTGCTCCGTCATCCTCTGTATACGCAGCTCCGCCGTCACGCTTCTCAATATGGGTCCGCTCATTGATTTTCTGCAGATAGCCCTTCTCATCTGTCACACATACACCTCTGGCCACATGCCCGTTATCTGTCAGTGTGTTTTCCAGCTTATATCCGACCATCATATACCGATAGCCTTCTTCCTCGTCTTTCTCTCCGGAAAGAAAATCATAAGCCATCTGAAATGCATGACTGCCGTAATAATCATCGGCATTGATTACCGCAAACGGTCCGTCAATTTCCCCGATGCAGCTGAGTACTGCATGCCCGGTTCCCCATGGCTTTACCCTTCCCTCCGGAACCTGATAGCCTTCCGGAATGTTATGAATATCCTGGAACACATAGGCTACCGGAATCTTTTTGCTCACACGATCCCCGATCGCCTCTGCAAAAGCCTCTTTGTTTTCCTTTTTTATAATAAAAATGACCTTCTCAAACCCTGCACGTATCGCATCATATATGGAAAAATCCATAATAATATGTCCCTGCCGATCTACCGGGTCAATCTGTTTCAGACCTCCGTATCTGCTGCCCATACCTGCTGCCATAACGACCAAAACCGGTTTCTTCATCCTTTTCCCTCCCTGATAGTATTTCTTCCGTATATCAGTATATACCCTTTGTCAGGGAATTTCCACCCTCAATCTGCCGGTCGGACTGCCGGCTCTTTCCGGCTATTCTCAGAAGGAAAACAGATTTCCACACAGGTTCCTTTCCCCGGTTCACTGTCAAGCAGAATCCTTGCATTGTGCAGAATCGCGCCATGCTTCACAATGGACAGACCCAGCCCGGTTCCTCCCGTTTCCCGGGAGTGGCTTTTGTCCACCCGGTAAAACCGTTCAAATACCCGTTTCTGCTCTTCCTTCGCAATACCGATTCCGTTGTCACGCACGCGGTAAAAAGCATTTCCGTTCTTTTTTCCAAGCGTGATCATCACCTTACCGCCTTCCGGTGTGTACCGCACCGCATTATCCGCAAGATTGTAAAACATCTCATACAGAACCTGGCGATTGCCGCGAAGAAGCACCGATTCTCCGTACAACTGCATGTGAAGTCGTTTTTTCCTGGCTGCTTCCCGGAGATGTTCCACACTGTCCTGCGCGATATCATAAAGATTCACTTCCTCAAAGGTCTGATCCAGACTCTGCTCATCCAGTCTGGAAATCTGAATCACATCCTGTACCAGATTCGTGAGCCGGGAGGCTTCATGATAAATTCTGCCGGAAAATTCCGGGATTTTTTCGGGAGGGACCATCTGATTCATCATCAGCTCCGCATAACCGGAAATGGACATCAGAGGCGTTTTCAGCTCATGCGAAACATTTGCCGAAAACTCTCTCCGGATACTTTCCGCCTGCTTCAGTTCATCCAGCTGTCTTGCGATCTGCCGATTCTGCTCATCCACTCTCACAAGGAGAGGCCGAAGCTCTTCATAGCAGACATTTTTCAGCGGATCCTCCAGATTCAGCTGATTGATGGGCTGAATCAGATCCCTGGTATTTTTCTGCACCATAAAAAAGTCCAGCAGAAGAATCCCGATAATCAGTATCCCCAGGAGTGCAAAGCTGGACATCAGAGTCCGGAAAACACTTTCCGTTGTTCTGGCTACACGCAGCACGTATCCATCCGGAAGCCGTACCGCATAATAATAGGTCTGTTCCGACAGCGTCTCAGAAAAGCGGGTGGCTTCACCCACACCTTCGCTGAGCGCCTGGTGAAATTCCGGCCGGTCGCTGTGATTTGTCAGGACACTCACATCGGCATCGCTGTCATAAACCACCGTTCCGTCCCTGTTTGCAAGTGTCACACGGCTTTCGGTGGCATCTCCGATCTCATCGGTCAGAAATGCTTCTCCTTCTGCAATGATCCCGGCACGCAAATAGGCAGCTTCATCCTTGACTCCCTGCTTCATGAAGCTGCCAAATTTCTGATACATTACAATGCTGGCTGATACAAATGTCAATAAGACGGAAATGACAACCAGAAAACTTCCGTGTCTGAATATCTTCTGTCTCATAAAGCATCCTCAATCCGGTACCCCACTCCACGGATCGTTTCAATGAGATTACCGGCCTTTCCCAGTTTCTGCCGAAGGGTTCGGATATGCACATCTACCGTTCGGGTCTCTCCGTAGTAATCATATCCCCACACATGAAGCAGGATCTGATCTCTTGTCATTACAAGCCCTTTGTTTTCCACCAGATACCTCAGCATTTCAAATTCCTTGCGGGTCAGTTCCACCCGGCCGCCATCCACAAGCACCTCATGCTTCGCAGGTGCAATCTGAATACATCCGCAGGTAAGTGTCTTATCCGAGGTGACCCGCGCACTTCTTCGCAGTACCGCCTTGATCCGGGCAACAAACTCCATCATTCCAAATGGTTTGGTAATATAATCGTCCGCACCGTTTTCCAGACCCTGTACCTTATCATATTCCGCATCCTTGGCGGTTACCATGATCACCGGAATTTCTTTCGTATTCTGATCCGCCCTGAGTTTTTTCAGAATCGAATATCCATCCTCCCCGGGCATCATGATATCGAGAAGGATCAGCTCCGGTTTCTCTGACTCCAGAGCCGTCCACAATTCTCTGCCGCAGCTGAAGCCTCTTGCCTCAAAACCGGTTGTCTGCAGCGTATAAACCAGCAGCTCCCGGATATTCGTCTCATCTTCTACGCAATAGATCATTTCACTTTTGCCTCTCTGATAATATCGTTACCAACAGTATAAAATCTTTTTCTCACAAGGGCAAGACTTATCCTTTACGGAAGAAGATACTTAAACCGCAATTCCTCCAGATCATGCAGGAATGCCTCGTTGGTCTCATGCTTGATCGAATCCAGATGGCTGTGTGTATCATACAGGTCCTCTTTTACCTGCGTCACACAGACACCGATATTGGAACAGTGATCGGAAATTCTTTCCAGGCTGGTTGTGATATCGGAAAGAATAAATCCCATCTCTATGGTACAGTTACCTGCACGAAGTCTCTGGACATGCCGCAGCTTCAGTTCCTTGGAAAGTTCATCAATGACCTCTTCCAGCGGTTCAATTTCTCCGGCCATTTTTACATCCTGACGGTCAAAGGTTGTAAAGGTAATACTTACAATATCTCTCACCGCATTTTCCAGTACACGAAGCTCCTGAACAGCCTCTTTTGAAAAATGGGCGTCCTTCTCATGAAGCTCTCTGGCGGATTCCATTAGATTTACCGCATGGTCCGAAATCCGTTCAAAATCGCCGATGCAGTGCAGCATAATGGAAAGACTCCGGCTGTCATTTTCTGACAGATCTTTGTGATTCAGACGGACAAGATAGGTTCCCAGAACGTCTTCATACCGGTCTACCATCGCTTCCATGTGCTCCACATATTCTGCGCCTTCTTCACTGTAATGCTCCAGCAGCTGCAGTGCCTTTTCCAACGCGCTCTGGGAGTTTTCTGCCATTTTCCGCACTGCTGTACGGCTCTGCTCCACCGCAAATGCCGGCTTTTCCAGGAATCGTGGATCCAGAATCTTAAATTCCTGTTCCTCTGCAGACAGCTGAACATCTTCTCTCGTATCCCGTATGGTAAGGCAGGCCAGTTTTTCCAGCATGCCGGAGAACGGAAGAAGGATCAGTGTCGCAACCACATTAAATACACTGTGTATCACCGCAATTCCTGCAGGATTTGCTGCCTGGGTAAGAAACGGAAAATGCACCACCGAATTGATCAGATAAAACGCTCCCATGAAAATCACCGTTCCGATCAGGTTGAAATACAGATGTACCATAGCGGCACGTTTTGCATTTTTCGTCGCTCCGATACCAGACAGCAGCGCAGTGACACAGGTTCCGATATTCTGTCCCATGATAATGGGAAGCGCAACACTGTACCTGACTGCCCCGGTCATACAAAGAGCCTGCAGAATACCAACCGATGCAGAGGAGGACTGAATAATTGCCGTGAGGACTGCACCCGCCACCACGCCGAGAATCGGATTGGAAAACGCCGTCATAATGCTGGTAAACTCCGGCACATCTGCCAGCGGTTTTACTGCACCGCTCATCGTCTCCATTCCAAACATCAGAACCGCAAAACCAATCAGAATTCCACCAATATCCTTTTTCTTCTGATCTTTCAGAAACATGAGCAGAATAATGCCGATCATTGCCAGTACCGGGGCAAAAGAAGTCGGTTTCATCAGCCGCAGCAGGAAATTGTCACTCTCTATGCCCGCCAGACTGAGGATCCATGAGGTAATTGTGGTCCCGATATTGGCACCCATAATAATTCCCACGGCCTGAGAAAGCTTCATAATTCCGGAGTTTACAAATCCCACCACCATGACCGTGGTTGCAGAAGAGGACTGGATCACAGCGGTCACTGCGGCTCCCAGCAAAACTGCTTTTATCGGATTTGATGTGAGATTTTCCAGGATTTTTTCCAGTTTACCGCCGGAAACCTTAGCCAGTCCGTCTCCCATTACCTGCATTCCATACAGAAACATGGCAAGCCCGCCTGCCAATGTTAAAATACTAAAGAAATCCATACACAATATTCTCCTTATATGTAATATGGATTCATTCTAAAAAAAATATGTAAAATTCACGGACAGGAAATGTAAAATCTATGTAAAATTTTCTACAAAAAAACGGTGACCAGACATAAAGAAATCCGCGGATTAAAATCCACGGATTTCCTCGTCTTCTGCTCCTGTTTTTTCGATAGAACGAATTTTCAGATAATAACTGTAGGAATCATTCACCTTTACTTCCACACGGTCTCCGACTTTATGTCCCCTCAGAGCTTTCCCGATGGGGGACTCAATGCTGACCCGGTTCTCCAGAGAATTTCCCCGGATGGACGTCACCAGCTTATATTTCTCGATCTCACCGTCTTCCTCAAATTCCACTTCCACGATATCATCCATTCCCACTTCATCCGAGCCGGATTCCTCGGAAATGATCGTGGCTGTTTTCAGCATTCGTTCCAGATAACGGATACGGCTTTCGTTCTGGTTTTTATGTCTTTTCGCCGCGTAGTACTCAAAGTTCTCACTTAAGTCCCCCTGTGCCCGCGCCTCCTTGACTGCTTCAATCGCCTCCTTGCGAATCACCAGTTTACGATGCTCGATCTCCTGTTCAATTTTTTCCACATCTTTTTTTGTTAATTGCTCTCTCATGCTTCCTACCATAGCAGAAATCATCGGCTTTGTCAATTTTCCTCTGCCATATACACCTGGCCAAAGCCTGCCTTTTCCACAGAAACAATCTGCTCCAGTTCTTCATTTACCGGCGGATAGGTCCCGTCCGGAGAAACAAAGCTGACACAGGTTCCGCAGGAGGAGCTCAGATTTCTCGGTACCGGCATGATTTTAGCCGGAAATCCTGCTTTTTCACAGGCTCTTCGGTACTGGATCGCCCCAAAATGAGAATAGAACGTGGCAATGTATTCCATGGCTATTTCTCCAGGCGAAGAAGATAATCCTCATCCTTTTCGGTTACTGTCACACGATATCCCTGGTGAGAAGCAAAACGGCTTACATTTTCCTTTGCCGTAACATTGTCCACCAGTATTTCATAGCTCTTCTCTTTGGATGTCATCGCATTTCTGGTCAGAATCACCGGTTCCGGGCAGGAAAGCCCTCTCGCATCAATTGTTTTCATATTCTCAACCCTCTTTTTTTGTATTTGCCGCTGCAATGAGCGTGATCACAAGAATCCCGACGATAACCGCCACTTTTCCATTCATGGTAGGACCTTCTCCGGAAGATGCGAGCCCGAAATTATGAGCAAATGCAGCCCCGACAAGAATTCCCAGGACAGCCACTGCAGAATCCGTATTTCCTTCTCCTGCCAGTACCAGCTGACGCAGCGGACATCCGCCCAGGAGCACACATCCAAATCCTGCCAGAAGCATTCCCAGAATATTCCAGAGTGCATCCGTATGTGCCACCGGCTGACCTGCAAAGCCGAAATGGATATAAGGTGTGCCGGTCACAGCTGTCAGAATCACATTCCCCAGCAATGCGCTGATCAGAATCGCAAGAAATCCCAGAAGAAGCTTCCATTCCCCAAACAGGATCACATCACGGACACCACCCACCATGCAGAGGCGTGTTTTCTGAGCCAGGGCGCCGACAATCAGACCGGCCGCCAGTGAAATGAGTACCGCTGCATGCATTGCACCGGGACCACCCCCTGCCTCCGTAAAATGAATAAAGGACGGTGCTGCAGCCAGCAGAATCAGAAACAGGATCTCCACTGCCGGAAACAAAAAACCTTCCGCCTTCGGCATTTTATAGGATCTTTTCAGTGTATATCCTCTTTTCAGGAAAAACACACCTGCAAGAATTCCCAGTGCAAATCCAACCAGTCCCAGGACCGCATTCAAATCGCCTCCTGCAATACGCAGAATCATACGGAAGGGACAGCCAAGAAACATCAGGCATCCAATTGCCACAAAGACACCCAGGATAAAACGGGTAAAGGGTGCAGAACCGCCTCGCGGTTTAAACTCCTTCGTCGCCAGCGCAATGATGCAGGACCCCAGTACCAGACCGATGATTTCCGGACGTATGTACTGCACGGCGGCTGCCGAGTGAAGCCCCAGCGCACCAGCCGTATCTCTCACAAAGCAGGCGATACAGAAGCCCATGTTTGCCGGATTCCCGAAAAATACCAGGAGCACCGCAATCAGTCCGATGACGATTCCTGCTCCTGCAATGGTTACTTTTTCATTTTTCATTTTCTTTTTGATTCCTTTCCTTTTGATAAATCTATCATACCATTTTCTCCTTCTGTCCTCCAATTAATTATAGATGATTTTTAATATCTTTTATAGATTTCATCTATGAACTATGGTACAATCTCTTCAGAAAATCACTTCTGTCCACAGAAGAATGCAGAAAGGAACCATTCATGAAAAAAATATATCTGGATCAGGCAAGCACCGCTTCTCCGAAAGCTCCTCACGTGGCAGATGCCGTATATCAGTATCTGTCCGGAATTCCGGTAAATGTGGGACGAGGCGGATATCAGGAAGCCTATTCTGCCGAAGAAATCATCTATGATACCCGGGAACAGCTGTGCCGTCTGTTTCATTTTTCCCAGCCCAGAAATGTCATTTTTACCCCAAATATTACCACCAGCCTGAATATTCTGCTGAAAGGCCTTCTTCGTCCCGGTGATCATGTTCTCGTTTCTTCCATGGAACACAATGCAGTCATGCGCCCGCTGACACAGCTTCGTGCCGGCGGCGTCCGCTTCGACCGGATTCCATGCAGCCGGACCGGCGATCCGGATCTTTCCTCCGTCAAAGACATGCTTCGACCCGAGACAAAAGCCATTGTCTGCCTTCATGCTTCCAATGTCTGCGGAACCATTCTTCCCATCCATGCCCTGGGACAGATATGCCGGGAACATCATCTGTGTTTTATACTGGATACTGCTCAGACTGCAGGCATCCTCCCCATCGATATGGAGGACTGCTGCATTGACGCGCTTGCCTTCACCGGTCACAAGGGTCTTCGGGGGCCTCAGGGAACCGGCGGCTTTCTGATCCGGGACGAGCTGATATCCAGGATCACACCGCTTCTTTCCGGCGGTACCGGAAGTATCTCCCACACCGAAGAAATTCCGGACTTTATGCCGGATCGTTTCGAACCGGGCACCCCGAACATTCCGGGAATCCTCGGCCTTCATACCGCGCTGGATGATCTGGAAAAGCAGGATATGGCAAAACGGTTCCGATACGAGATGGAACTGACCGGTTACTTTCTGAATGGCCTGCGGACACTGGACCCCCACGGCAAACATATTCGGATCATTGGTCACAGACATACCGATAACCGCTGTGCCGTTGTCTCCATTCAGACTTTGTCCGAAGACATGGCGAAAATCGCCTTTCTTCTGGACAGCGAATACGGAATCATGACCAGGGTCGGCCTGCACTGTGCACCGGCAGCACATCGGACACTTGGAACCTACCCGGCCGGAACAATCCGTTTTTCTTTCGGACCGGAAAACACCTTTGACGAGCTGGATACTGCTCTTGCTGCCCTGCGGGAGCTTCTTCCCTTCCCGAAATGATATTTTCTGTTTGCAAAGGAGCCATTATGGAATTTAAACAACTGGAAGTTTTTACTGCTGTAGTTGATTACGGAAGCTTTTCGGAAGCCGCCAGACATCTGTACCTGACACAGCCCACCGTCAGCGCTCACATTCTCTCTCTGGAAACCGAGCTGAATTCCCGGCTGATCATCCGTACCACAAAGAAGATGACAGTCACATCCAGGGGATATCAGCTGTATGATTACGCCCAGCGAATGCTGAATATCCGAAACAATCTGATAGAAGAATTTACCGGTTCCCGGAAGAAGATCATCGATCTTGGAGCCTCCACCATCCCCTCCGCCTATCTCCTGCCGGAGCTTCTGTCCGCTTTCGGCCAGAAGGAAAACAATACCTACTTCCATTCCCGGCAGTCAGACAGCACCCAGGCCATTCAGATGGTCCTGGACGGTACCGTGGATCTGAGTCTGGTGGGGAAGAAAAGTGACGAGCCCTCCTGCTGCTTTTTGCCCTTTTACAGAGATTCCCTTGTCATCGCAACACCTGTGACCGAACATTTCCTGCAGCTGCAGGATCGGCCCGTAACCATCCGTGATTTTCTGGACCAGCCTTTTATTCTCCGCGAGCAGGGCTCCGGCACGAAAAAAGCCATGGATCTTTTTCTGGAAAGCAGCCGTATCGCCCCTTCCGATCTTCATGTCATCGCTCAGATGAATGATCTGGAAGCCATAAAAAAATCCATTGCTGCCGGTCTGGGCATTTCCATTCTCTCTGCCCGCAGCGCTCAGGATATGCAAAAAACAAAGCAGATTCTTCTTTTTCCTGTTGAAGAACCTGCCTGTATTCGTTACTTTTATATTGTATACAGCAAAAACCGTATTCTGAAACCACATGTAAAGCAATTCATCCGGTTCGTACAGAACTATTATCCCAATTCCGAAGTCTGACGTTCCGATAATTGTCTGGAAATGTATGCACCGATTTCATTTTTGGGGATGCCAAGGAGCATTCCCAGCTCTGCATGCAGATTGTCCTCTGCCTGCTTCAGATATCGTTCATCCGTTGCCGTGATTTTTTTCCCCTGCTCCATCCGCGCCTTTTTTCTCTTATGTATGGTTTTTATCACACGTACCATTTCCCTGCTTTCACAGCTTCTCAGACATTCCTTATACTTTTCCTCGCGCATCCGGTCATCCGCAATATCCAGCACTTCAATTTCGGGAATCATTCGGATCAGCTCCTGCACCTCATCCCTCGTCATAATTCTGCGGATCACAAGTTTTGAATTATCCACCGGCGTAAAAATCTTTCCTTCTGTCTGGCCATCCGGCCGAAGCACATAGTACAGTCTGTCTTTTGGGACTCCATCCATATTCATCGTCGTAATATCCATCACCTGACAGATACCATTTTGCCCGTAAATCACATAGTCACCGGTCTTAAACATTGTATACACTCCTTTCTTTTTATATCCCTATGACTTCTGTATTTTCTGAAAAAGAACCAAAAACTCCTTGAACTGCCGGAATGATCAAGGAGCTTTTACTGCTTCTTATATTTTAACATTTTCACTTTTGATTTGCAAAAAAAAGTACCGGTTTCGGAAAATTTTGTGAATATTTTCCAAACCGGCACCCCCTTTTTTCTATACAATTTCAACAATTTAATCCCGTTTTTTCAGGCTTCAGGCTTTCTTTTTCCCAGACGTATTTCTTCCATATATTCTGAGAGTTCTTCTGTCATGTGATCGAACAGATAATTCCGACTGCTCTGCCTGCGTGCGGTGATATCCTGCCGGATCTGCTGCCGGGTATTGCTGATTTCCAGCTTCAGATCGGCTGCCGACAGGCGGCGGGCTCCCTGCCCCATGATAATGATCTGCTCCAGCCCGTCAGAAGTTGCCACCGTCACATCATATTCCTTTCCCAGACGGTGTACCGTCCGTTCGATATACTGGTCTGCCGTTTCCGCTTCTCTGGTGTAAACCACATATATGTTATGATAACGGACGGTCTCCTCCACATGCCCCTCCACCTTGTAGGCATCAAATACAAGAATCAGCGTTCCGCCCCGGTATCCCTGATAATCTGACAGAATATCCATCAGCTTTGTCTGTGCCGCATGGATATCTGCTTTTGCCAGCTCCTTCAGGTCTTCCCATGCAAAAATCACATTGTAGCCATCTACCAGAAGATAATCTTCCTTTTCTTTCTTTTTCGGGACATAACGTGCGGTCACTTCCCCGGCCCGGACGACCCGTTTGGAACTCTGCAGCCGTTCTCTTTTTACCGGACCGAAGGTTCTCTCAAAGATTTCCTGCAGTTCCTTTTCCTGGGCATAGCTTCCCATTCCCTGATAAGCACTTCTTCCGCCTTTCGCCTGTGCACAGCGCGGTGCTTCCTCCTGTGCCGGCTGCGTTCCTTCCAGATGCATGTAATCCTCCACCTGGTCCCAGGGAACCACAAAACCGGCCCCATGGGCACAGAAAACAGAACCTGTGGGATTTTCCAGGTCCCGCTCGGAATCGTAGCCGATTTCCTCCACGATCTTTTCCTGCTCCTTACAGGGGACGTATCCTTTCAGTTCACAGAACATCCGGCCCCTTCCGCCGGTATAGGCAATCACCTGATTCTGATAATCCCGCATGGCCGACACCGGAGCATTTCCGGTAAGGACAGACATTTCTCCGGCAACCTGAGGCGGACCGAAGCTTCCCTGCATTTTCTGAATATCAGAAATCGCACGGCCGATCATTTCCGAAGGGATTTCCAGTCGAAATTCATAATAGGGCTCCAGAAGAATGCTCCGGGCTCTTTTCAGTCCCTGCCTCACTGCCCGGTAAGTCGCCTGTCGGAAATCACCGCCCTCGGTATGCTTCAGATGTGCTCTTCCTGTGAGCAGCGTAATCTGCATATCCGTGATGGGTGAGCCGGTAAGCACACCCAGATGTTCCTTTTCTTCCAGATGCGTCAGAATCAAACGCTGCCAGTTCCGGGCAAGCACATCCTCGCTGCAGGCCGTAAAAAACTGCAGACCGCTTCCCCGCTCTCCGGGCTCCAGCAGAAGGTGGACTTCTGCATAATGACGAAGGGGCTCAAAATGACCCACTCCTTCCACCGGCTCCGCAATCGTCTCTTTATACACGATTCTTCCTGCCCCCAGTTCCACCGCCACATGAAACCTCTCCCAGATCAGATGCTTCAGCACCTCAATCTGTATCTCACCCATAAGCATGGCATGAATTTCTCCCAGCGTTTCATCCCACACAATATGAAGCTGAGGCTCTTCTTCCTCCAGCTGTTTCAGTTTTATCAGCATCTGGTGGGTATCACAGCCGGACGGAAGCTGAATCTGATAATTCAGAATCGGCTCCAGCACAGGAAGATCCGCTTCCTTTTCCATTCCCAGACCCTGTCCCGGATATGTCCTGGTAAGTCCGGTAACCGCACAGACCATCCCGGCCTCTGCCTCCTGCACCAACTCGTATTTTGCTCCGGAATAAATCCGGATCTGGTCTGCTTTTTCTTCCCATACCTCATCCAGCTGTCCATGCCGGATCGCACAGGAGGTTCCCGGTCTGCGATTCGATAAGAGACTTTTCACTTTCAGACTCCCACCGGTAATTTTCATGTATGTCAGACGGCTTCCCTGTTCATCTCTGGCAATTTTGTAAACCCTTGCTCCGAACTCCTCCGGATATTCCTTCCTCCTGACGTATCTGCAGACTCCCTGAAGAAAGGACTCCACACCTGTCATTTTCAGCGCAGAGCCAAAATAACACGGAAAAAGCTTTCGTCCGGCAATCAGATCGGAAATCTCCCGATCTGTCACCTCACCGGTTTCCAGATATGTTTCCAGAAGTTCTTCCGAACAGACCGCAACATTTTCCAGAAAGGTCTCCTTTGGCTGCCCCTGTGTGAAATCCACACAGCTTCCGTCCAGACGTTTTTTCAGTTCTTCCATAAGCTTTTCCCGGTCCGTTCCCTCCTGGTCCATCTTATTGATGAACAAAAAGGTGGGGATCTCATATCGTTTCAACAGCTTCCAGAGCGTCATAGTATGTCCCTGTACACCGTCTGCTCCGCTGATGACCAGAAGCGCATAATCCATTACCTGGAGCGCCCGCTCCATTTCTGCCGAAAAATCCACATGCCCCGGCGTATCCAGAAGGGTGATCTCCAGATCATCCATCGTCAGGACAGCCTGTTTGGAAAAGATAGTGATTCCCCTTTCCCGCTCCAGGTCAAAGGTATCCAGATAGGCATCTTTGTGATCGACTCTTCCCAGCTTACGGATTTTGCCGCAGGTATATAACAGTCCTTCCGACAAAGTTGTCTTCCCGGCATCCACATGGGCCAACAGACCCGCACAAATATGTTTCTTTCTATTCTTTTTCTCTGCCTGTCCGCCCATAAAAATTCCTCCTCTTGTAAAAACATCCATTTCAGTATATCACAAGAGACATTTTTTGTATCATTCAAATATGGAAAATCCGAGGAAAATGTTGCTCTTAGTGCCGACATTGACTGTTTTCTTCCGATATGGACAGAAAAATGATATACTAAGAAAATGATGTCTGCAAAAATTTAAAATTACCTATTGACCCTCACGGTGCGTAATAGATTAAAGTAAGCATATCAGGAACAGGAGGCTGACGGCAATGAGGACAGTAAAAGAAATATCGGATTTAACAGGTATCAGCGTGCGCACGCTTCACTACTATGACGAAATAGGGCTTTTGAAACCAACAGCCAAAAGCGAAGCGGGATACCGGCTTTATGACGATAAGGCATTGGAAACATTGCAGCAGATTTTGTTTTTCCGCGAGTTTGATATTTCCCTGAAAGAAATCAAAACCGTCATCGAAAATCCGGCTCTTGAAAAAAATCAGATTTTGCAGATGCAGAGGAAAATGCTGACAGCAAAGAAAGAACGCATGGAGCGTCTGATTGCCAGCATTGACCGAATTTTGAAAGGAGATCATTCAATGGACTTTGAAGTATTCAGCAAGGCTGAAATAGAGGATATGTATCACTCAATGGAGGCAAATATGAGCGACGATCAGAAAGCAATCTTCATTGAGCAGTATGGCAGTATGGAGGAATGGAAAAAGAAATTCCTTGAAAATGCTTCCACCGAAGCCGTTCAGAAAAATTTTCAGAAAGTTGTGGAGTGGTATGGCAGCAAGGACAAAGCACTGGAGGCGTCTAAAAATCCGGGAAATACAGAAATCGTTCCGGCTTTTCAGAAACAGCTTGGCGAAATAATCAAAAAGCTGGCAGAAAAGAAAGGTCAGGATGTCAATTCTTTTGAAGTAAAAGAATTAGTCGGAAAATATGATTTTGTGACAAAGCAGATGTTCCAGCTGCCAGATGCCACTTCCATGGTACTTGAGATAGCTGACGCCTATTGCACAAAAAAGGATATTCAGGCAGCACAGGACAGTATTTACGGAGAAGGAACAACGGAGTTTATCGGGCAGGCCATGAAAGCCTATTATCAGAAAAAGTGATTTTAAATTGTCAGAATACCCGCCGCTGACCAGTAAAAATACTGCACAAAAAAGTGCATCGCAAAAGCATATCTGGCCCGACCAGCCTTATATGCTTTCGCGATGCACATTCCAAATCTCCGGAAAGATCCTGGAGGACTTTTCTCAGTAATCACACAGATAAGGATTTCCCAGATATGTCATCCAGGAATATTTCAGCCCACATCCCAGATGCCATCCAAAAAGGAGCACTGCTGCCAAGAGATACAGAAGTCGGAGGCGCTTTTTTCTGTCTGCCGTTTTCAGATAAGCTCCTATGGATTTTTTGGACAGACGGTACTGCACCCATTCTTTTTCCAGCATCTGATACATTTTGCACATACACACCACAAATACCAGAAACATGCAGAAGCTGTAGCCCCAGGAAAAATTGCCGTGATTCTGACGTTCCCCGCTTTCTCCCAGAAACAGATACTCCAGCAGCCCGATTCCCCAGATCAGCCAGGAAGCACGATAGATCCGGTCTGTTTTCAGTTCCCTCCAGGTTCCCGCAAGCACCATAAGCGGAAACGCCGCAGACTGAAACAGCGACGCAATGGGATGGGTATTCCAGAATTTCAGGCTGTACAACATGGTAAATACCACATGGGAATCACTGTCTCCGCCCTGATACAATACTGCAGTCTCATACACAACCACCACAAGAGAAATCAGTACCGGTATTCCGAACAGGATCTGCTTCAGCAGAGTTTCCCCTCTGTCCCGAATGCAGTCTGCCAGAAGCATAATCGCCATGGCAGGCGCAAAACAGAGAATAAAATTGGGTTTTAGCAGATTTACCAGAATCAGTGTCACAGTAAATGCAAACCATTCACGCATTTCCAGGCCGCCCACATATCTTCCTGCAATCTTCCTTCCGCGATAGGTCTGCTGATACCTGAAGTACAGAAGCAGAACCAGCATTCCTCCCATCTTCATTCCGGTATAGGTGTCATTATGCCAGATCGTGCCGGACTGAAGTCCCAGATATCGGTACGGATTGACCATCGGAAGAAACAGAGGCATCACAAACATCGCCGCAAAAGCCATCAGATGAAGAATCCACCGGTTCCCCCGCGGACAGAGCAGCTTTATTACCCGCCATGTAAGATAAACCGTCAGCATGGTAACCACTGCCAGCAGAACTGCCGCCGGTTTTTCATTCAGCTTCCGTGTGCGCAGAAGAAATCCATAGATCACTTCCAGAAGACTGTAGCCTGTCCGATTGATTCCGGAAATCATATGGCTGCGCAGATCCGCCATGTAGCGGCCCATAGGTCCCGGAAAGCCGATAGCCTGCCGCAGATACAGACGGTAACACATGGCACCCATTCCTATATATAATATCAGAAAGATTGCTGAGCCAAAAATTGTCTTTTTTCTCTTATTCATATTTTCTCCTGTATCAGATATCTTTATGATCCGTTTTCTAATTCTGAATGGAATTATCATTGGAAGCAGGTTCCATTATTACGGCCGGCAAACGTATCACTGCCTCTGTTCCTTCCCCATAGACGCTGAAAAGCTCCATCCCATAGGAAGGACCATAGTACAGCCGGATCCGTTCCACCACATTGAACAGGCCAAAGACCGATGGCTGGGAGTTCTCCTCTCTCTCTTTCCCCATTTCCTTTTTCACCTGCTCCAGACGTTCTTCTGTCATACCCATTCCGTTGTCTTTCACCCGGAAAATCATAGTATCGTCTTCCAGCTGCCCTGTGACCAGAATATGTCCCATTCCCCGCTTATTTTTTATCCCATGGTACAGAGCATTTTCCACCAGCGGCTGCAGCATCAGTTTCAAAATCTGATACTGATACAATTCTTCCGGAATATTGATCTCATATTCCAGAATGTCCTGATAACGGAATCTCTGAATTTTCAGATAACTGCGAATATGCGATTCTTCCTCCTTCACAGAAATAAAATCACGCCCTTTACTGAGTGTCGTACGGAAAAAATCAGACAAGGCCGTTACCATCATAACCACCTGTTCTTTTTCTCCTGCTTCCGCCTGCCAGATAATGGCATCCAGTGTATTGTACAAAAAATGTGGATTAATCTGTGCCTGAAGAAGCTTCTGCTCTGTCACTCTCTGGTTAAACTGCTCTGTTTTGATGTCCTCCACCAGATTATCGATTCGCTCTACCATGTGATTGAAGCCTTCTTCCAGTTCGGCAATTTCCTCATCATTGTCCTCCGAGCAGGCTCGTACCGTGAAGTCTCCCTGTCCAACCTTCCTGGTGACTCTCTGGAGCTGACGGATCCCTTCCGTCAGATTATCCGATATTCTCCTGCTGATCAGAAGCGCCACGATAAAAGCCGAGATACTGATCACGGTACTGATCAGAAGTGCGGTCTGCATTTCCGAGCGGACCTGTTCCCGAAGGTTCTGCAGCTTCACGGACTCATAGTAGATATACTCCTGAATATTTTCCTGGATCAGTTCCGTAAGGATCCGGATATTCAGATCCAGACGTTCCATATTTTTATCATACGAGCCGCTGATACGCACATCCTGCTCAATTTCCGCCACCGCATTTTCAAGTGACTTCAGACATTTCAGAATGCTCACCAGCTTGCCTTTTGCTGCATCATCCTCCGTATTTTCCATAAGCTGAGAAAATGTTTTTCTGGCACCTGCGATCAGTTCATGAGGACGGTTCACATCCACAATTTCCGATGCACGTTCCGAATTGACTACCACCACATACATGGTGTAGTCAATCTCTTCCTTCATGTCCAGATTATAGGTATTCGCTTTCGTAATTTTATCAACGACAATATCATACCGCACGGAAAACTGCTGCGCCATGATCAGCAGATATACCATAATCAGCGCAAACGGGATAAAGCACACTGCCAGCAGCATATTCAGCCGCCCTGTCAGAGATGTGTTTTTATGATTCATAACCGGCTACTCTTTTCTGCGATTCTTGTATTCCTTTGGGCTGCATCCCACCACTTTTTTGAATATATAGCTGAAGTAATGAGAATCCTTATATCCGACCTCATATCCGATCTCTGCCGTTCTCATAGAAGAACACATCAGAAGTTCCTTGGCCCGGTCCAACCGCACCGAAGTCAGATATTCGATGAACGTCTGTCCCATTTCCGAGCTGAAGATCGCACTGAAGTAGCTGGGGCTGATATTCACCTTTGCCGCCACCGTCTGAAGGGACATTTCTTCTTTCTGATAATTCTCCTGGATAAATGCCTTCGCCTCCTCCAGAAGCGCACTGTACTTTTTCAGAGAATGACTGTCTCTGAGCTTCATGGCTTCCTCAAACAGACGCTCCAGATGTTCTTCCATTTCCTCCGGAGATGACGTATTTCTGATAATCTCATTGATATCTCTGCATTCCTTGGGCAGTTTTTCCACACGGATATCAAGTCCTTTCAGAAAATCGGTGATAATAAAAAACAGATCCATCATCACATACTGCCGATACAAAAGTGACTGATAATTCTGTTCCCCTACATTGCGAAAATATTCTTCCAGAAAGCTTTTGATTTCTTCCTGCGTCCCGCTTTTCAGAAATTTTTCAATCAGCTCCTGTTCCACTTTCTTTGAGCGCAGCACACTGACATCTATCTTTTCTCCGGCTGATGCATGAATGCCGGGAACATCCTCTGCGCGGACAATCTTATTCATTCCGATGAAGAAACGTCCGGAAAAAGCCTTGGCTGCCTCCAGATAAGAACTTCGCACATCTCCCAGCCGCTGCACCACAGAGCCGATTCCCCCAAAGTATTCCAGCTGAGGATAGCAGCTGATCCTGCGGATCAGATTTTCCCTTCCAAATTCCAGCCGCTTCAGCACTTCCTCCTCAGAACCGCCTTTCACCAGAAAAGCCCACCCATCCGGACTCCTGTCAAAGGTGATCACATTTTCCCACACTTCTGCAAACCGTTCGATTTGTGCAGACGCATCCACAAAATCCTGCAGATTCCCTGATGCATCCTCCTCGCGGACGATTTTGAAAAGGAACACCAGAAATGCCGACGCCGTAAAATCAATTCCCAAACGCTGCCCGTTCTCCAGTACCTCCGCCGTCGAAAGATGATTGGAGGCAAGATCACTCCAGAGCTTATTCTTTTCCCTCTGAACGTTTTCTTCCATTTCTCTTCGATACCGCTCCAGGATCCGCTCATTTTCCCGCTCTGTCTCGATCATATCCGCCACCTTGCGAATCGCCTCCAGCAGCTTGGCCGCCCCGATGGGTTTGAGCAGATAATCGGTCACGCCGATGCTGATTGCCGACTTTGCATAGTCAAAATCATTATATCCGCTGAGAATGATGATCTTGATCTGCGGCAGTTCCTTTTTTACGATCCGGCTCAGTTCCAGTCCGTCCATGAACGGCATTTTGATATCTGTGATCAGAATATCCGGTTTTTCCTTTTTAATAAGAGGATAGGCCAGCTCTCCATCGCTGGCCTCTCCCACAAATTCAAATCCTTCTTTTTCCCACGGAATCGTATTTTTAATTCCGTTTCGCATGACGACTTCGTCTTCTACCAAAAAAACTTTTAACATTTACCTTCCCTGTCCGTAATATGCATTTGCTCCATGCTTTCTGAAATAGTGCTTGTCCTGCAATTCCTGCGGAGCCGGCTGAACCTGCGGATTGATCATCTCACATCTGCACGCCATCTTGGCAACCTCTTCCAGGACAACTGCATTATGCACTGCTTCATGGGCATCCTTTCCCCAGGAAAACGGACCGTGGTTCTTACACAGAACAGCCGGAACTGCTTCATAATCCTTGTCTTTGAAAAGATCCACGATCAGAAGGCCCGTATTCCTTTCATAATCCTTCAGTTCTTCTTCATTCAGGCATCTTGCGCAGGGTACTTCTCCGTAAATGTAATCTGCATGTGTGGTTCCGTAGCAGGGAATTCCTCTTCCTGCCTGTGCCCAGCTGGTCGCCCAGGAGGAATGTGTATGTACGACACCGCCGATATTGGCAAATGCCTTATACAGTTCCACATGCGTCGGAGTATCTGAGGACGGATTATATTTTCCTTCCACCTTATTTCCGTTCAGATCCATGATCACCATGTCGTCCGGTGTCAGCTTGTCATAATCCACACCGCTGGGCTTGATGGCAAACAGTCCGCTCTCGCGGTCGATCTCGCTGACATTTCCCCATGTAAAGGTTACCAGGCCATATTTCGGAAGAAGCATATTGGCTTCATAAACACGTTTTTTCAGTTCTTCTAACATATCTCTTCTCCTTTCTCATTCCTGCCCGACGGCACTGCCCCGGCCAAAATTACAAACTCTCCACTGCCGCACGCTCTGTCGGAAGGGCCTTCTTAAAGGTTTCCAGGAATCGGTCAAAGCCTTCCACATCCTCCGGATCCGGGCTGAGTGTACTGCCCTTCTGGCCGGCAAAGACCTTATCATTCAGGTAAGCGTCCAGAGTTTCTCCCTCTGCCTTGTTCTTCATATAAGATGCCAGCAGTGCGATGCCCCACGCGCCGCCTTCTCCTGCCGTCTCCATAACCGTTACAGGCGTATTCATGGCGGCTGCCATAAAGCTCTGTCCCACACCCTTTGTCTTAAACAGTCCGCCGTGTCCCATCAGTTCATCCAGGGTCACATTTTCCTGCTTGCTCAGAATATCCATGCCGATCTTCAGAGATGCCATACAGGAGTACAGGTGTGCGCGCATAAAGTTTGCAAGGTTGAATTTGCTGTCCGGTCTGCGCATAAACAGAGGACGTCCTTCATCAAATCCTGTAATATGCTCTCCGGAGAAATAGCAGTAGGACATCAGTCCGCCGCAGTCCTTGTCGCCTTCCAGCGCCTTGTTGTACAGAGTTCCGTAAAGCTGGTTCATATCCACTTCCATACCCATGGATTCCATAAATTCACGGAATACGCCAACCCAGGCATTCAGATCGGAGGTACAGTTGTTGCAGTGTACCATGGCAACCAGGCTGCCGTCCGGCGTGGTAACCATATCCAGCTCCGGATACGCTTTGGACAGTTCTTTTTCCAATACCGCCATCAGGAAGATCGAAGTTCCTGCGGAAACATTTCCGGTTCTCTGTTTTACGCTGTTTGTTGCCGTCATTCCGGTACCTGCATCTCCCTCTGCCGGGCATACCGGAATTCCCGCTTTCAGATTTCCGCTCACATCAAGGCGCTTTGCACCTTCCTCCGTCAGTGTACCGGCCTGTTCGCCTGCCACAAGCACCTTCGGAAGAATGTCTCTGAGCTTCCACGGGAAGTTTTTGTCTGCGATCAGAGCCTCGAATTTATCGATCATTGCCTGATCATAATCTTTTGTTTTGGGATCAATGGGGAACATTCCGGATGCATCTCCGATTCCCAGAACACGTTCTCCGGTCAGCTGCCAGTGGATATATGCTGCCAGCGTTGCCAGATAATCCATGTCCTTCACATGTTCTTCCCCGTTCAGAATTGCCTGATACAGATGGGAAATGCTCCATCTCTGAGGAATGTTATACTGGAAAAGGTCAAACAGCTTTCCGGAAGCCTCTCCGGTAATGGTATTTCTCCAGGTACGGAAAGGCACCATCAGTTCACCGTCCTTATTGAATGCCATATAACCATGCATCATCGCAGAGAAACCGATCGCACCGATTGTTTCCAGAGTCACATCATACTGTTTCTTCACATCTGCAGCCATATCTGCATATGCGCCCTGAAGGCCTTTCCAGATGTCTTCCAGGGAATATGTCCAGATTCCGTTTTCCAGGCTGTTTTCCCATTCATAGCTTCCGGATGCCACCGGAGTATTTGTAGAGTCCACCAGCACGGCTTTGATTCTGGTCGAACCAAACTCAATTCCAAGTGCTGTATTTCCGTTCATGATATCCTGTTTTACCATACGCTTACCCTCGCAATCTTTCATAGTTATTTATACTATACCGCAATATTGCACAGATTCACAAGAGAACATTTTCTGAATTTTGTTAAATATTTTATTGTAATGCCTTTGGCGGCCCGGTTATAAAATATCCTTCCGGCAGTATTTCCAGTATGCCGCCGCGATGCCGATCAGGCAGAACAGAATTCCCGGAAGAAGCATTCCCATATCCAGGCTGCCGTTGGTGATGATATCTGCACCTTCTGCATATCCAAAGGGTGTAATGTACTTCAGAAATTCTGCTTTTTCCGAAAGATTGGCAATGATATTCAGAAAATACATCACTGTCGCAAGGCCAAGACCGATGCCCAGTCCGCTCCGTCTCAGGAATGCAGATATTCCCAGACAGATTCCTGCCAGCTCCAGCTGAACCAGATAATATGCAAGATGCAGAAGTCCGACTTCCTTCCAGGGAATCGTCTCACCGATCAGAGCGATGGAGCCTGCCGCCAGAAGAAAAGCCACCGCATTCAGCCCTGTGATCTGCAGAAAAACAGCCGTCAGCTTTTCCGTAAGGATGCGCATCCGGCTCACCGGATGGGTCAGCAGAAATTCTGCCGTACGTTCCTTCTCTTCCTTCGCCAGCATCCCGATCGCTGTCAGAGAGGCAAAAAACGCACCTCCGATTCCCAGAATATTTCCGCATTCAATGGCATAAAAACCCGTCAGTGCCCCAAAATTCAGGCGATCCATCCCAAAGGCTGCCGTGAAAGAGCCCATGGAAGCAAAAAGGTTTGTGACACCTTCCATTTCGCTCTTCATCTCCGGATACATAAAAACACAGATCACGATAAAAAATCCGATCGCGGCAGTCCACACTGCCAGCGCTGTACGCCCCTGTTTCCATTCATGCTTTACAAGTGTCATGCCTTTTCTCCTCCGTCCTCATAATAATGGAGAAAAATTTCCTCCAGATCCGGCTCTGCCACCGACAGGTCCTTCACGTCCCCCTGTGCCAGAAGGCGCACAAGGCAATTGATATCCCCGCTGTAGAGGAAGCTCACTCCCTCCTCTGTCTCCATCCGGTCACGGATTCCCGTTATCCCGTCCAGATTCACGCTGCCATGGATACTCACCCGTTTCGCAGACGTTCTGGACAGTTCTTCCACACTGCCGCAGGCAATCAGACGCCCTTCCCGTATGATCGCCGCCCTTGAACAGTTCCGCTGAATTTCCGACAGCACATGACTGGACAGAAATATCGTTGTTCCTTCCTGGTTTCGCTCACGCAGAATGGAGAAAAATTCTCTCTGCATCAGAGGGTCCAGACCACTGGTCGGTTCATCCAGAATCAGAAGCTCCGGGCTGTGCTGCAGTGCACACACAATTCCCACCTTTTTCCGGTTTCCGAAGGACAGTTCTTCCACCTTTCTGGAAACATCCAGCTGCAGCCGTTCACACAGCTGCTCTGCATCTCTTTTGCAGTCCTTTTTCCGAAGATCTGCCGACAGCTTCAGAATATCCCGAACCTTCATCCCATGATAGAACACTGCTTCAGACGGAAGATAACCCACCCGGGACATAATTGTTTCCCGGTCCGTTCTGATATCTGTCCCGAAAATCTGTACCTGTCCCGAAGTCGGCCGGATCAGCCCCAGCATCGTCCGGATCGTTGTCGATTTCCCGGCTCCGTTCGGGCCGATAAACCCGAAAAATTCCCCGGCTTTGACGGTCAGATCCAGATCCATAATTCCCCGCGCCTTTCCATAATATTTTGTCAGTTTACTGATTTGAATTGCATCCATATCGTCCCTCTTTTCTTTGTATTATGGTTTCTTCCGAACCAGCGGAAGGGTTGCCGTCTTTTGAAACAACGTAGACCGATTTCCAGAAATCCATCATTCGGATAAAATCCTGTTCCATCCGGTCCACATCAATGTCTCCCGACCGGACTATCTCCAGTAAGTATCCTTCTGATGCCAGGTACATCTGGCGGTACATCATTTCCAGATCCAGCCCGGGCAAAAACTGCTCCGGATCCAGTTTTTTTATGGCCTTCAGGGCTTTGAAATTTAGAAACTTCTGATAGCTTGCCTGAACTTCCTGACAGACAGCCGGATCTTTTTCATAATAGGCCTTGATCACGAAAGTTCCCATTGCCGGATATCGTTTCATCAGATACATCTTTGCCTTCATTCCCCGATACATCATATCAAAAAGATCTGTACTCTCATAGCAGCCATATCGAGTCAGATATTCAATGGTGATTCTGGCACATTCCTCCCACAAAAAAAGGTACAGTTCTTTTTTGTTCTGAAAATAGTGAAACAGCAATGATTTGCTGATTCCGGCTTCCGCTGCGATTTCACTCACCGGACTCTTTTTGTAGGAATTCATTCCAAATACCCGGAATCCTGCATTGATGATCTTCTGCTGCTTTTCCTCCGGAAGGGAAAAAAACTTCTCGTTCATTTCATCACCTCCATTAACCATTCCGGTCAATATTCATTATACCCTGTTGACCGTTTTTGAGAAGACCCCTTCCGCATTTTTGCTATTTTTATTTCATAGATAAATTCCAGAGGAATTTCCTGTGAAATAAAAACATACCGCCAATATGCCTGTAATTGCCATATCAGCGGTATGTCAGCCTGTCAACATGATTCAGCTGTCGCAACGGTTACTTCTCATTCCCCGTCTTTATTTTTTATTCTTTTCCTTGGCTGCAGCAAAAATACTCTGAAGAACGATGAAGAAGCAGAGCATTGCCGCAATCGTAATTCTCGTCCACCAGGAGGACAAGGTTCCCTGGAAGGTGATAAATGCTTCGATCGTTCCTTTGATCAACACTCCAAAAAGACTTCCAAATACATTTCCGACACCACCGGTCAGCAGCGTTCCGCCGATAACCGAAGAGGCAATGGCATCCATCTCAAATCCTTTGGCCTGCTCCACAAATCCGGAACAGGTATTCAGACAGAACAGAAAGCCTCCGAGACTTGCCAGAAATCCTTCCAGAATATATGCCTTCAGTTTCGTGCGTTTTACATTCAGGCCCATCATCAGCGCAGACTGCTCATTTCCTCCGATGGCATAGATGCTGCGTCCGAATTTGGTGTATTTCAGCACGATAAACACGATAACCAGCACTGCAAGTGCAATAATAACGCTTGGATAAATATACGGAAGGATCAGTTTTCCTTTCTTATTCACATATCCTCCGAAGGGCAGATAAATCTTGTACTGAGCCCAGGAAAGGAACAGTTCATTCTTTATACTGATCATTTCCTTGCTGATTACAGCAGTCATACCACGTGCAAAGAACATTCCTGCCAGTGTTACGATGAATGGCTGTATCTTCAGGTAGGCAACCAGCCATCCCTGTACCAGTCCGAACACAAGTCCAATAAAAAGGACAAAAATCATTGCCTGAATGGCACCCCATCCGGCATTTTCCATACTCCATGCCAGAATCATACATACCATGGCCACAACCGACCCAACAGAAATATCAATTCCGCCTGTAATCATGACGATCGTCATGCCTGCAGCAATTACAATAAGGCCGGCGTTTGAAATAAAAAGATTCAAGAAATTCTGTGTTTTGGCAAATCCCTGGTCTTTGAAAAGAACCACTCCGATGAGATACATGATTACAAATAAAAGAATCGTGATCATCAGCAAAAAGGAATTGCCATCCAGCCTGCGTCTCTGTTTTTTCATTATGCCGCTCCTTTCCCGCTCGTTGTCTGAACGGAAGATTTCGCTCTGAGACGGCGAATCATCCTCATAAGTTCAGGTGACTGCAGCGATACAATAATAACCACTACGATTGCTTTGTAAACCGGAATCTGGTCCGAGCTTACGGAGACAGCATACAGAGTCGTCGTCAGTGTCTGAATCGTATATGCTCCGATCACAGAGCCAAGCAGAGAAAATTTGCCGCCTGCCAGAGAGTTTCCGCCCAGTGCCACTGCCAGAATTGCATCCAGTTCCAGGTTCAGGCCGATGTTGTTGGCATCTGCCGAATAAATACGGGAACAGTTGATCAAGCCTGCGATACTTGCGCAGAATCCGCTGAATGCATATACCATAAAGATGATCTTTGTGGATTTCAAGCCAACCAGCCTTGCTGCCTTGGAATTGATACCTACGGTCTCAATGTACATCCCCAGTGCCGTCTTTTTCAGAAGAAGCAGGGTCAGAAGCACCACGAAAGCCGTCACAAAAATCGCTGTGGGAATCGGCACACCAGGGATGCTGGCGCCCAGCTTCTTAAAGCTTTCCACACGTACATATGTGATCTGTCCATTTGTCAGCAGCTGAGCGATACCACGTCCTGCCGTGAACAGAATCAATGTCGCAACCATCGGCTGGATTTTAAGCTTTGCCACCAGGAGTCCGTTAAAGCATCCGCAGAGAATACCGACAAGAATTCCCAGCATTGCTCCGAGAATCGGGTTATTGATATATTCATTGACGCTCTGCTGTCCGCCGGCAATGAACGAACAGGTTACTGCAGCAACCACTGCCATGACAGCACCTACTGAGATATCGGTTCCGGCAGAAGCTGCTACGACCAGAGTCATCCCGACTGCCAGAATCACCACTTCACTTCCCCGGTTTATTACATCAATAATACGTCCGTAGAGGACTCCGTTCTGAACCCCGATTTTAAAGAAGTCGGGGCTGGCAATCACTGCCGCAATCAGCATAATAACCAGGCAGAAAATCGGCATAAACAGTCTTTTTGATGTTAATTTCTTTACTTTATCCATCAATTTCCACCTCCCGCAATTGCTTTCATAATAGCACTCTGGTTCAGCTCAGATTCCTCCAGCTCTCCCACCTTGGCTCCATCACGCAGAACAGCCATTCTGCTGCAGGTACGAATCATCTCTTCAATCTCAGAAGAGATGAACATTACAGCCATTCCGTTTTCAGCCAGCTCCAGTACCAGCTTCTGAATTTCGGTCTTTGTACCAATATCAATGCCTCGTGTCGGCTCATCCAGAATCAGGAAATCCGGATTTGTCAGAAGCCATCTTCCGAGAATTACTTTCTGCTGATTTCCTCCGGAAAGCTGCTTGATCGGCGTCTCACGGCTGGCCGTTTTTATCTGCAGAATGTCAATATATTTGTCCGTAAATTCTTCCTGTTCCTTCCGGCTCATCAGATGGAACAATCCCTTTTTCGCCTGCAATGCAATGATAATATTTTCCCTTACCGAAAGATCCGAAATAATGCCCTCCTCTTTACGGTTTTCCGGAAGATACGCCATTCCGGCCATCATTGCATCCAGCGGCGCTCCGACCAGAAGCTTCTTACCTTTCACGGAAAGCTCTCCGGAATCCGGTCTGTCTGCCCCGTATATGCTTCGTGCCAGCTCTGAACGGCCGGATCCCAAAAGCCCTGTCAGGCCAATGACCTCACCCTTATGGATATCCAGATCAAAGGGTTTGATCGTTCCTTTATGCCCCAGGCCTTTCGCTGAGATCACCACTTCCTCACATTTCTTATCCTGTGCATCCTCTTTCTTGATTTTTGCCAGGTCATCAAAATCTTTACCCATCATTTTCGCTACCAGCTGAACCCTCGGAAGCTCTTCAACCTTGAATTCGCCCACCAGCGCACCGTTTCTCAGCACGGTGATACGGTCACAGACTGCATAAACCTGCTCCAGGAAATGTGTAACAAAAATGATCCCTACGCCCTGTGCTTTCAGCTTGTTCATCAGTCGGAACAGCTTCTCAACCTCTCCGTCATCCAGAGACGAAGTCGGCTCATCCAGAATCAGTACTTTTGCAGACATGTCCACTGCACGAGCAATGGCCAGCATCTGCTGAATTGCGATTGAATAGTTTTCTACCGCCATCGAAACATCAATATGTATGTCAAGTCCTTCCAAAAGCTCTCTGGACTTCTTTTTCATAGTTCTCCAGTCAATCATTCCCGCTTTTCTCGGTTCGCGGCCTATATACAGATTTTCTGCCACAGAAAGATTGGGGCAGAGATTGACTTCCTGATACACGGTGCTGATACCGTTTGCCTGTGCCTCCTGAGGAGATCGATTGATAATTGCAGTATCTTTTCCTTCAATCCGGATTTCACCTGTTTCAAATTCTTCCACTCCGGTTAAAACCTTGATCAAAGTAGATTTTCCGGCTCCATTTTCTCCCATAAGAGCATGAATTTCACCTTTTCTCAGCGTAAAATCCACATCCTGCAGTGCCTTTACTCCAGGAAAATTCTTGCTGATATGTCTCATGCTGAGCACAACATCCCGCTCCATAAATCCACCTCTCTTTTTTCATAAATAAAGGTGCGAGGGAGAAGAGCCTTACGGCTCCCGGCCCTCACACCTTTTCACTCACTCTTCAGCTTGCATTTCTATCCGAAAAATGCACTTTCATCTCTGATTAATATGCACGCTCTGCCAGGATAGCTTCCAGATCCATAGAAGTATCGAAGTATGCTTCATCAACGTACTGGATCTTTTCTACTTCTTCGCCTGCTTCCAGTTTCTGAATGATTTCAGCAACACGCGGTCCATGAAGCGGGTTGCACTCGAATGTAGCATTCAGATCACCTGCGATCATAGAATCAAATGCAGCTTTTACAGAGTCGAAGGAAACAACGATGATGTCGCCTTCCGGTCCGCAGGTCTTTCCTGCAGCTTTGATTGCATCAATCGCACCAAATGCTTCGTTATCGTTTTCGCAGATAACAACATCGATGTCATCATAGGATTTCAGGAAGGATTCCATAACTTCCTGGCCCTTTGCCTGTGTGAACTCACCGGACTGCATATCCAGCATGTTCCAGTTTTCATGTTCTGCAAGAATGTTTGCAACACCTTCTGTACGTCCGATCTGAGCAGATGCTCCGATTGTTCCCTGAATTGTTACAAGATTGATTTCCTCATCACCGCGTCCCTGTGACTCAAGATAATCTGCGATCCACTGTCCGCAGGTTTCACCTTCTTTTACGAAGTTTCCGCCTACCCAGCATGTATACAGGCTGTCATCAGCCAGATCCATCATACGGTCGGAAAGAATAACCGGAATGCCTGCATCAGCTGCTTCCTGAAGAACGGTCTCCCAACCGGTCTCAACTACTGGTGCAACTACGATATAGTCAACTTCCTGCTGAATAAAGCTTCTGATTGCCTTAATCTGATTTTCCTGTTTCTGCTGTGCATCGTCAAAAATCAGTTTGTATCCGTTTTCTTCTGTAAATGTGGATTTAAAGGACTCTGTGTTTGCTGTTCTCCAGTCAGACTCAGCACCAACCTGTGCGTATCCGACGGTAATCAGATCGTCTTCTGCAAATACGTTCAGTGGAAGCATGGTAACTGCCATTGCGCTTGCTGCTAACATAGCTACGATTTTCTTATTCATTTCTTTTCCTCCTTTTTCTGTTCGGGAACCCCCGTCCCGCATAACTTGTAATTGTATTTTACCAATCCAGTCACCGATTGAAAACGGAAAAAAGAAGTCAGTTTGTATTTTTTTTTATGATTTTTATCCCAGCGAAATATCTGATTGTATTTTTTTTAAAAAAAATGTATGATTTTTTTTGATGACACATCATATGAAAAAGGAGATTCCCATGCCGAATATAATAGAAATCACAGATTTTGATGCCCCCGAGCTGGACATCTATGCCAGACTCACGGAAAACCAGCTGCTGAACCGTCATCAGCCGGAAAAAGGTCTTTTCATTGCAGAAAGCCCCAAAGTTGTGGAGCGTGCCCTGGACGCAGGCTGTACCCCGGTCTCTCTTCTTCTGGAAACCAGACATATCGAAGGCGAAGCCAGAGAGATTATCGCACGGTGCGGTAATGTCCCGATCTATACTGCCGCGTACCCGGTTCTCAGAAATCTCACCGGGTTTCCCATGACCCGCGGCGTTCTCTGTGCCATGCGCCGTCCGCCTCTGCCTTCTGTGGAGGAAATCTGCCGCTGCGCCAAAAGAATCGTGATACTGGAACACGTGATGAACCCCACCAATGTGGGAGCCATCTTCCGCTCTGCCGCTGCCCTGAATATGGATGCCGTTCTTCTCACCTCCGACTGCAGCAATCCTCTGTACCGCCGTTCTGTCCGTGTCAGCATGGGAACCGTCTTTCAGATTCCATGGACATATCTTCCCACAGAGCAGGGGAATGCTTCTCTGGAGCTCCCGGTCGGACAGCTCAAAAAGCTCGGTTTTCGCACCGCTGCCATGGCTCTTTGTGATGACTCTGTAAGCATATCCGATCCCCGCCTGGCAGCAGAAGAAAAGCTGGCTGTTTTCATGGGCTCTGAGGGAGACGGACTGTCTGCCGAAACCATATCGGCATGTGATTATACGGTGCGGATCCCCATGTCTCACGGCGTGGATTCTCTAAACGTGGCTGCTGCCAGCGCCGTCGCATTCTGGGAGCTGGGAAAAGCGAAAGAAACCTTCTGACACACATGCTTCCCGGCGCAGTTTCTGCTAATCAATCAGATCATTCTGAAACCTTGACAAATGCTCATACGGAAGAATCAGCCTTCCGCGGTACAGTCCGCATCCGTCATTGACCAGACTGTTGTTCACCGCCGAAAACATATTGACATCCAGCTCTGACAGATTCAGCTGCAAAAGTCTCATCCCCCGCTCATAAGCTTCATCAAAATACACACATTCCCCTTCCGGGACCGCATCTCTGCGGGCGCGTTCGTTCTGCTGACGTTTTTCATATCCCAGATGATTGGCAGATCCTATTTCCGCAATATCATCCATTGCCTTGGTGCGAAGCTGCACTTCCATATAGGATCTTGATGTGTTGTCATAAAAAGTGATGTGAAGCGACTGATAACCAAAAGCGGTAGCTGCGCAGATGTAATCCCTGTAATACGGCTTCACTGCCGCATCCAGAAGGGAAGAACTGCTTTCCTTCACACCGTAGGCCGATTCTGCCGTAAAGCCCTGATCTTCCAGGAACCCGGGAAGAACATTTGCGATCTGATATAAGTATTTCCGTTCTTCCTCCTCCCGGTTTTCTCCGGCCTTCAGATGACATTTTGGCAGCGAAATTACGATCCGGTAAGCAATCAGATCCCGGAAACAGTGCAGTCTTTTTTTCAGTTCTGCCACCGGGGGATATGACCCATGTCTGATATAAAAATCATAAATATATTCCACAATATAACCATTAAATTTCTCTTCCGCACGAATCAGCGATTTGATTCTTCCTTTAAAAGTAAACGCCAGAAAGGGATATTCCCTGGCCATATATTTATAGAATTCTCTGATTTTCTGTGACTGTGCCGTCAGGAAATCATTGTGCTCCAGCAATTCCATGATCTGAAGCAGGAAATTGCTGTGGGCAAGATCGATCTCATTATGAGTCACCCTGGACTCTTTGCGGAGATCTTCGATATATCTTTGTAAAATTCTCAGAACGGTATTTCCAGAATACAGATAATCATTTAATGTAACCATATTGCGCTCTCTTTCCACATCGCTGCCGCCGGGCACCTTTTCCGGACGCAGGGTCTCATCTTTTGTTTTACAGCATTATACCTCAAATCTACATTTGTGTGAATCATTTTATCCGAAGTTTCAAGATCTGAAGGTACCTCTCAGCGCTTACTTCCGAATTCTGAAAAAGTTTGTTTTGTTGACCAGATTTTAATATATATAATTCTTAGCCAATAATTCAGGCTTGCTTTGTTGGCCGGATTATTAAATATTGGAATTGTAGCCAACAGTTCAGACTTACTTTGTTGATTGGATTTCCAATTGTCAAAAAGCGAGTCAATTGTTTGGCGTAAATGAATAGACTGAAATTATATTATTGAGGATTTCAGTCATCTTGCGCCGCTATTAAAAATGACTGTCTTTTTGAAAAAAGAATTTGCAGTCATCTTACACTACTTCTTAATATGACTGAATTTTAGAAAATAGAATTTACAGGCATCCCGTGCTTCGCATCTGGTTGGCTGAATATGGCAAAAATACCTCCCGGTATCCGAATACAAAAATGATTCTGACACCGGAAGGTATCTTTTGACACCAATATCATCTTATGAGTTGCCCGACAAATGATCCTGACGTCGATTTGTCCCTTGGCTCATCTTATTTAGAAATTTCCTCTCTTACTTCCATGAAGCACTTCACCACAAAATCAATGTCTTCCTTCGTATGGCCTGCACACACCTGGGTACGGATTCTCGCTTTTCCCTTCGGAACCACAGGATAGGAAAATGCGACAACATACACACCCTTTTCCATCATTCTTCTGGCATATTCTCCTGCAAGCAATTCATCATAAAGCATGATCGGTACACATGGATGGGAACCCGGGATAATATCAAACCCATTCTCCACCAGCAGCCGCCGGTAATAGTCCGTTATCTCCTCCAGGTGATCACGCATCTGAGTACTTTCCTCCAGCATCCGGAACATCTCAATACTTGCTCCCACAATCGCCGGTGCCAGAGAATTTGAAAAGAGATACGGTCTGCTCCTCTGACGAAGCAAATCAATAATTTCTTTTCGACCACTGGTATATCCCCCGGAAGCTCCACCAAGTGCTTTACCCAGCGTTCCTGTAATAATATCCACACGGCCTTCCACTTTGCAATACTCAGAAGTGCCTCGCCCTGTCTTTCCCACAAATCCAACCGCATGGCTGTCATCCACCATAACCAGTGCATGATATTTATCTGCCAGATCACATACACCTTTTAAATTGCATATAATACCGTCCATGGAAAATACACCATCTGTCGCAATCAGTTTAATTCTTGCGCCGGCCTCATCTGCTTCGATCAGCTTTGCTTCCAGATCTTCCATATCATTATTCTTATATCGATAACGTTTTGCCTTGCAAAGACGTACTCCGTCGATGATAGAGGCATGATTCAGTTCATCGCTGATTACCGCGTCTTCAGACGATAAAATTGTTTCAAACAGACCTCCATTTGCATCGAAACAGGAAGAATACAAAATGGTATCGTCTGTTCCGAGAAAATCCGAAATTTTCTTTTCCAGTTTTTTATGGATATCCTGTGTCCCACAAATAAAACGAACCGACGCAACACCATACCCTCTTTCGTCATATGTTTTCTTGGCTGCTTCGATCAGACGTGGATTATCACCAAGTCCCAGATAATTATTTGCACACATGCAAATCAGTTCTCTCCCGTCTTCCAGTTTCACTTTCGCACCCTGGGCAGAAACAAACGGAGCCTCCCCTTTGAAAAGTCCTGCTGCTTTAATATTTTCAACTTCCTTTGAATAAATATCCAGAATATCGTTTTTTCGCATGATTCTATCCCCTTCTTTTTAATCAAATATGCTTCCAATCCAGTATCACTTTTCCGGATTGTCCGGAAATCATGGCTTCAAATCCTTTCTCATAATCCTTTATGTCGAAACGGTGTGTAATGATCGGTGAAATATCCAGTCCTGCCTGTATCATCGTGGACATCTTATACCATGTATCCCATACCTTTCGTCCGTAGATTCCGTGAATATTTAATCCATTAAAAATTACCGTTTCCAGATCTACCACGGTATCCGTTCTCTGCAGTCCAAGAAGAGCGAGCTTACCGCCATGCTTCATATTATGAATCATATCGTCCAGACCCTGTTGACTGCCGGACATTTCAAGTCCTATGTCAAAGCCTTCTGTCATCCCAATATCCTTCATAACTTCCCGCAGCTTCTCTTCCTTCAGATTCACTGCCCGCGTCGCCCCCAGTTTTTCTGCCAGATTCAGGCGGTACGGATTCATATCCGTAATCACCACATGCCGCGCACCTGCAAATCTGACGATGGCAGCAGCCATGATCCCAATCGGTCCGGCCCCGGTAATCAGCACATCCTCACCCAGTACATCATAAGAAAGTGCCGTATGTGCCGCATTTCCAAATGGATCAAAAATAGCATACAGTTCTTCCGGAATATTCGGATTACAAGGCCATACATTGGAAGACGGTATCACAAGATATTCCGCAAATGCCCCATTACGGTTTACTCCCACGCCTCTGGCATCCTTACAGTTTTCCTTATGGCCCTCCAGACAGTTTCTGCATTTCCCGCAGGTAATATGGCCTTCTCCTGAGACCAGATCTCCTTTGCAAAACCCTTTCACACCGGCTCCCGTTTCCACAACCTCTCCTACATATTCATGCCCGATCGTCAGCCCTATGGGAATCGTATGCTGTGCCCAGCTGTTCCACTGATAAATATGTACATCTGTCCCACAGATTGCTGTCTTATGAATTTTAATTTTCACATCATTTGGGCCTACTTCCGGAATCGGAACCCGTTTCATCCATATTCCTGTCTCCGGTTTTTCTTTCACAAGAGCCCACATCGTATTTTCTCTCATTGCCACTCCTCCACCTTATTCTTCTGGAAAAAGCCAGGGAAGCTGTTTCCATTTTTATAGAACCTCCTCATAAATCGGGAGTCTTTCTTCCACTTCCGGAAGCTTTGGAAATCTCTGATGCGGTTCTGTCTGATACCAGTAAGCAGTGGAAGACCAGTCATCACTTCGGTGATTGTTATGCCCATGCTCAATGGTGACACGAATCGATTTCTCAAACATCACGGGATCCTGAATATGGTATCGATAATAGGTGATTTTGTCTTTCCAGTTGTCTTTGCCCGGAAGAATGATTCCGTGATACGGAGCATTATATTCCTGCGTCGGACACCATGCCATATTTACATAATCTTCTGTGCCTGTCCCGTGAAGCTGCGGCGGCCAGGATTCTCCGTCTATGAAAATCATATCGTCACCTTCTCCCGGCCAGTCCCATTTTGATGTATCACGCAAATTGTGAATATTCAGATGACAACCCACATAATGTCCGCGTCCCTGCGCTTCCAGAATCACATAATTCCCATCCCCGGTTACGTTTTCTCCACTGAACAGAAAATCTCTGTTCTCCATTCCTTCATCGCTGATACCATCTGTCGGATTTTCCCTGCGCCACTGTGAATGAAAACGCAGCATTCCTTCAGGAAGTGCTGAATACTCCTCATAATCGAAATAGAAATAAACGGTCATGGAAACATTGCACTCATTCAGCATTTCAATACGCGCACTGTTATAGGGCATGGGGAACCAGCAATTAAACCCTTTTCCGTCTTCCGGACTCATTTGCAATGGTGCCGAAACAAAATTATGTGTCTGTGCATGACCCATTCCAAAGAAATCTCCAACCGGGACTTCCACACTTGGAGTTTCTTCCCCATCCCAATACATTCGCAGAACCATTCTTCGTAGATAATCCTGCTCCGGTTTACGGCTGTCCGTGGCAATCGTAATCCAGATATGTGTGATCATTCCCGGTCTGTCCATTTCAGCCAGCACCTTATTCTCACCAGCTGCCAGATGAACCCTGTCATCATTTCCGCCTTTTCTGTCGTATGAAGAAATTCTTCTTCTTTTTCCTTCTCGCTGATAGCAGATATTTGATAAATTTGCCGGGTATAAAAAATCTCTCATAATTGTTATTTCCTCCGTTTCTACTGAAATAATCCCGTTCCATAATGATCCAGAAGCCGCAGATATGCTTCTGCTGCTGCACCGTTTCCCCAATCGTAGATGGTAAATTCACCGATTCCAAGACCGGTATCATTCGTTTCACCATTATGACCGTAGTTTTCCATATTAAAACCATAGTCCAGCTCATTTAAAAATGGCCATTTTCTTTCCCATTGTTCCTTCACCTCCGGATTTTCCGGACAGTACATCATGGTAAAAGCTCTTCTGATCGCTGCAATTCCTCTCTCCAGATATTCTTTTTTATCCAGAACCTTCCCATAACGTATGATCAGCTCCGCAAAAAGACTCTCACGCGCATCATTCAATTCACCATCTGCATTCAGCACTCCAAAACCGCCTAAGGTGGGAATCGGCATTTTGGAAGGCTGATAGGAGGATTGTGTCATCAGCATTTCGTCCAGCACACGCTGTCCGATCTGCAAATATTTTTCTTCTCTCTCTGCCTCATACAGTTCCAGAAGGGCCCAGGCCGTAAAAAACATGGAAAAATTACACTGTTTATACATGTTATTTCTCCGGATCTTTTCTCCAACATGATCACTCCAGAACGACGAGCAGGACCAGTATGTCTCAAAATCTTCCCATCTCCCTGCAGGAATGATCTTTTCACATATCACATCCACGGCTTTTCTCGCAGCATCTGTAAACCGTGAATCTTTCATCAGTTTTCCATAATGGAGCAGAAATACAGCAGACATCGCACTTTCCGGTGATTCATCCAAAATCCCCATAGCCATTCCCTTCTCATCCACCCAACCGGGAAAAAAGCCACTGTCCGCCTGCAGCTTCAGCAAACGTTCTGCATAGCTTCCTGCATATTGCAGAAGCCGTTCATCCCGCTCCAGCTCTGTATACCACTGAAGCATATATTCTGCCGTAAAACTCATATCCAGAATATGTCTGGGGGCACGACGGACATCCATACCAAACGGATTCCGGTCAGAGTTCCCCCAAAATTTCGTCTTCCATCCCAGAGAACGCATGTATTTTTTTCCATCGTGCTCAAATTCTTCCATCTCTGTGGCAATCACGGCATCGAACAGACCATGATCCTGCGGAAAAGACAGAGCCAGTTCTTTTGTTTTTTCCGCATATTCTTTATATTCCTGTGAACCAGTCCTGCGAGCATATCGACAAAGACCACTGGCACTCCGAAGAGAACAAAACCATGCCTGATTCCATATGGAACGAAGCTCCCGTTCATTTTTCGCACCGTGATAATTCGGACTTTGCGATGTGGTAACAATAAACACCGGGGCTCCGACCAGTTTGTGATCCAGGTCAAACTCCTGCCATACCACATCCTTCCAGCGGTCAAATGCCCATTCATAGGTATATTTCACATAAACATCAAAGTTTTTATTTGTATGATCTGTCAAAAAATCTTTTCTTCCAAATCTTTCCCAGTAAAAAGAGAGAACCGGACGAAACGGATTGTCCAGTTTTTCATGAAAAATCATCATGTAAAACGCAATTTCCGTTTTCCCTGCCTTCCAGATACTTTGCCCCTTCTTTTTATATAAAATATGGTCAACCACTTTACTCTCGCAAAGCCCTGACATCATTTTTCCTGAGACAGCATCCATATCTATATAACCCGGCACACACTGCTTTTCCAAAATCTCATGATCCGGAATCAGAATCCATGTCTGATCTGCATATTCAAAAATAACTGCCGGTGTCCGAAAAACATGCTGCTGAATAATATAGCCATTCTCAGGTGTAAGATGAGGACTCCATGCAAACACAGGACTTCCCGGTGCCTGAATGCAAATCTGGCATGCATCCTGTTTTCCTTCTTCTTTTAAATCATACACAAAAGAATAATGATACAGGTTCTCACCCAGGCATTTCACTTTCTGTTCCGGCTCAACACCACACAGAAGATCTGCCGTAAAGCAATTTGCCGGTATATGAATAGAAATCTTTTCCATTGATCTGCTCCGCCTTTCCGCAAGTCGATATGAAACGGGTTTTCATCCTTTTACCGCACCTGCGGTCAGACCTTGTCCCATATACTTCTGTATAAATGCAAACAAAATGACAGACGGTATAATAGAAAGCATGACACCTGCAGATAATTCTCCCCATTTGATATCAAATTTTAAAATAAATGAATTCAGTGCAACAGGAATCGTTTTTAATTCGTCACTGCTGATCATCATATTGGCTGTAAACACATCATTCCAGGCATTGATAAATGAAAAAATATAAGTAGTGGCAATCCCCGGTTTAATCAGCGGAAGCACAACCTTAAACAGTGCCTGAATTCTTGTACATCCATCGATTGTCGCCGCTTCTTCCAAAGAGACGGGAATCCCCTGGAAAAAGCCGCGAAGATTTACAATGGAATACGGTATCATGGAACTCATATATATCAGACATAAGCCTTGTCTTGTATTGGAAAGTCCCAATTTTGAAAGCATCTGATACTGTGGCGCAAGACTGATAAAAATAGGAATCATCTGCGTAAACAGAAACAGAAATAAGACGGCACCCTTTATTTTAAAATCAAATCTTGCCAAAACATAAGCAGCAAAAATGGAAACAAGAACTGCTCCTGTTGCTCCAATACCGGCAGTAAGGAAAGAATTCAGGAAATAGTTGCCAAAATTTCCAATCCGGATGATATCTGCGAAATTTTTCAGACTGGGATGCTCCGGCCAGTAAATGACAGGATATGCATATATTTCAGCCTGCGAGCCTTTTACAGCTGTAGATAAAATCCAGAAAAACGGAAAAAGTACAACGGTTAAATACCCGGCCAGCAGAAGAAATCTCAGTATATTTCCAACATAATACTGTGGTTTTTTTCTTTTTCGACTCATAACTTTATCACCTCGCTCAATAATCACCCAGATTTTCAAATTTGGTAAATTTCAGATAAATCAGGGTATAAATCGACAAAATGATCATAATAATCACCCCGAAAGCACTTCCCATACCGTAATCATTGCTGTATATGTATTCAATCATATATGATGTCAGAATACGGCTGGAACCTGCAGGTCCGCCGTTCGTCATAGAGTAAATCATATCCGGCATGTTGAAAATCCAGATCACTCTCAGCAATAACGTAAGTACCAGCACCGGTTTGATAAATGGAATCGTAATGGAAAAAAACCTTCGAAATACACCTGCTCCGTCTACCTTTGCAGCCTCATACAAATCCTCCGGAACACCCTGCAGTGCCGCTCCGATCATAATCGTAAAAAACGGAATACCATACCACACATTTGCGACAATAACGGAATTCAACGCGGTTCCCGTCTGCGCAAGAAAGCCAATCGGCTGATCAATGATTCCGATCCGCATCAGAAGATCATTCAAAACCCCGGATGTACCGTTGTACATCCAACGCCAGACAATTCCGATTACAAAACCCGAGACCGCATAGGGCATAAAGGCAATTCCTTTATATAAGCCAACACCGCGGAACGGTTTGTTCAGTAAAAGTGCCAGGGCAAATCCTATCATAAACTGGAAAAAAAGAGAGGCTATTACCCACTTTAACGTATTATAGAGAACCTGATAAAAATTATTCATTGCAGACGGTGTAAGTATTTGCCTGAAATTGTCCAGCCCGACCCATTTTGTGTTATTGATGTTGAACAGATTGTAATCCTGGAAAGCCATTGTTACCCCTTTCAGCAAAGGATAATATGTAAAGATTCCAATAAAAATAAATGCCGGCAAAAGCATCAGAAAAATAAATCTTCGATCTCTGCTGCGCTTGCTGGTTCTCCCTGTCATTTTTTTCAAATCAAAACCTCCTTAAAAAAATCGAGGAGCAAAATGCCCCTCGAATTTTAAATTCCTATTTCCAAAGAACCCCTTCTTCATTCAGAGCATTCAACCAGAAATCATCATATGTCTGTAACAGCTCTTCTGCTGAAATATTTCCCATCAGATAGTTTTGTGTCCACTGATCTGCCTGTGTGGAAAGCTCTGAAAATGCCTGATAGTTATAAGGAATACTTGTTGCCGGATACACATCCGGATTCTGCAGCATTTCCATATATCCGCTGAATGACTCAGATTTAAAGATCTCACTGTTTTCAGCAGCCGTTGTGTGAATCGGAATAAGAGAATTTAACTCTGTAAAATATGTGTTGTTTTCTTCCTCAGAAAGGAACAGAACAAGCTCAGCTGCGAGATCTGCATACTCTGTATAAGAAGTAATACCCCATCCTGCAAAGCCGGTCGGGATAAGGCCCTGTCCGCTGGTTCCTTTCGGAATCGGAGCTACACCCCATGTTCCATCTTCCATATTTTCCTTACAGGAGGTGATTACTTCCGGATCCTGGATCAGCATTGCAGTTGTACCGCCTACAAATCCCTGAACCATCTCTGTAAATCCCCATGCGATAGAATCCTTTGGAGATCCTTCTTCGAACAGTTTCTTATAAAGTTCTGCCGCATCCAGTGCTTCCTGTGTACTGTAGATTGTGGAATCCTCGCCTGTAAATACATTGTAGATCAGGCTTGCCAGTCCATCTGCTCCCACATTGGATGTGGTAATATAATCCAGATATGAGAATCCCATGGATCCGCCGCGGAAAGAATACCCATAACGATTCTGTTCCGGATCTGTCAGAGCGATCGCTGCATCCACCAGTTCTTCCCATGTTTCCGGAACCTCAATTCCCGCTTCTTCAAACCAGTCCTGTCTGTAATAGAGTGCTTTCTCATAGAAACCATACGGTACCATATAGGTTTCATCCGTATATGCATTCATATAGAATTTCGTCGTTTCCGACAGAGTATCACGGCCTTCCCAGCCTTCCAGATATTCGTCAAGAGTTCCCAGCCATCCATTATTGGAATACTGAGCAAATGTCTGATCACGAACTTCCAGCACATCTATTTTTTCTTCTGCCATCAGCATCTGTGCAATCTTTGTATTTGCGTTTTCAGACGGGGGAGAAACAAGCTCTACGGTAACTCCCGGATGTGCTTCTTCGAATTTATCACAGATCGAGCGAATAATTTCTGTTCTTTCAGGGCTTGTGATCGCTTCTACCAATGTCAGGGTTACTTCCTCTGTTCCTTCTGCCGCCACATTGACTGCCGTTGTACCGATCGTACCGGCCAGCATGGATACCGCTAATAAAACACTGATCGTCTTCCTTTTCATCCTTTTCTCTCCTTTTCTGTAAATGATTTTGCAATTCCTGTTGCTTTTCATGATTTCATTATAATTCCGGCACTGTCGGGATTCCATTTTAAAAATCCCATTTTTATTATAATCTCGCCACATTTTAACCACATTGCACAAAAAAGCAAAAAAAGAAAGCAAAAATATGTCATTTTGTCCGACTGATTTTTGCTTTCCTCACTTTATTTTTTCAAATATTTCCGGTATTCCGCCGGTGTCACTCCGGTATTCTTTTTAAAAACGGTGACAAAATATTGCGAATTCTGGTACCCTGTACGCTCCGCAATACGGTATATCTTTTCATTCGTATGTGCCAGAAGTTCTTTTGCCTTTTCCATTCGAAGCTTCAGCAGGTAGTCCGTAAATGGCATTCCCATTTTTTCCTTGAAGTAGTTGCTCAGATACCCAACCGACAGATTTACATGACCCGCCACATCTTCCAGGGAAATCGGCTGGTCAAAATGATCCTGCACAAAATCCAGAATCTGTTTGAGATAATACGAGTTCATTTTCCACTCTGTCACTTCGGAAGCTACTTTCGCCATTCGCTCCAGCTGATTCATAAATACACGTTCCATTTCAGAAAAATCTTCGATCTCTTCCATGTTTCTTAAAAATGCCTGAATCGAATTGCTACACGTGCCGTCCATTCCGATTTCTTCCGCCACACTCTCAATATTTCGCGAAAAGCGACGCAAATGTTGTTTCAGGCAGCAGATTGTACACCGTTTTTCTTTATATTCTTCAAAAAACAACTGCAAAGACTGTTTTACCTGTTCGGTATTTCCACTTCGAATGGCATTCATAACCTTCTCACAGAGGAGCGAAGGAAAAACCATCTTTTTCTGTTCTAAGCGGTCCGCCCGGCTTACCTTCTGTTCTTTAAAATATATATACTGTTTTACGGCATCCAACGCTTCAAAATACGCTTCCTTTATCTGATGGTAATCCTCTTTCCATCTGCTGATTCCAAGGTAAAACCTGCACCCAAAAGTATTTTCCAGTTTTTGAATCACCTCTTCCAGAAAATCATCGGAATACGGATCTTTCCAGACAGAGATGAGCTGGTATCCAAAACAGGTGTATGTTTTTTCTGCTCTCGGAAGATATTCTTTTACTGCATACGCAAGACTGCCATATTTCCTGGTAAATTCCTCACAGTTCATTCTTGCATCCAGAAGAGCCACACAATATTTTTCCTTATCCTTTGATAACCCAAGAAAATCCCTGTTTTTTTCTTCCTCATCCTTCGTCTCTGAACGTATCAGATTAAAAAAATAATTATCCTCAATGCTCTGGGATTCGGTAATATGACTGCTGTTGCGCTTCTCCGCAACACCATCCAGTGCACGGAAAAGTTCCTCCGGCTTTAATGGTTTCAACAGAAAATCATAGACCTGAAACTGTAAGGCTTTTCTGGCATATTCAAAATCATCATAACCGCTTAAAATAATAAAATCCAAATTCTGATACCGATGTTTTAAGTAATCAATCAACTCCAGGCCATCCTGATCCGGCATCCGAATGTCTGTCAGAATCACATCCGGAACAGATTTTCCCAGTATTTCGATTGCCTCTTTTGCACATGCGCAGCACCCGATCATTTCATATTTCTCCGGATACATTCGAATGAGCCCGGAAACACCACGCCTTACTTTCGGTTCATCATCTACTACCAGTATTCTTAACATTCCATACCTTATCCTTTACTTTTCGAACGATTCTTTCGGGAATCGCAAAATCACCTCAGTGCCTCTGCTTTTTTCACTGAGAATCACTAAGCCATATTCTTCTCCATATAACAGTTTCAGTCTCTGATGTATATTGCTGAGACCGATCCGATTACTGTCTCTTGACAAAAGATACAATACTCTTTCCTGTGAAATTCCACATCCATTATCCCGAATACGTATTACAGCTTCCTCTCCTTGTATTTCTCCAATCACTTCCAGAACTGCATTTTCAAGATTATTGGAAAAGCCATGCACAATACTGTTTTCTACAATCGGCTGAAGCAGCATTTTCGATGTACGATATGGATAGATCCGTTCATCGATTTCAAAATGTCCAAACTTTTTTTCGTACCGTTCCTCATAAATCATAATATAATTCTGAATACATTTCAACTCCTCCTCAAGAGTAACAAATGTCGATTTTTTACTGATGGAATATCGCAGAATATCAGAAAAAGAGGTAATCAACTGACACATTTTGGGCTCTGGAATTTCCATGGCCATCCAGTGAAGTGTATCAAGTGTATTGTACATAAAATGAGGATTGATCTGTGCATTCAGTGCCTGAATCTGATATTCCCGTTCCCGCTTATTTGTCTCCTCATTCAACTGTATGTATTCCTCGATTCGTTCCCGCATCTCGTTAAAGCTCTGATAAAGTCTTCCGATCTCATCTTCCTGATCGATCTGCATACGCATTCCCTGCAGTTCTTTTTCCGGTCTGCTCATCACAACAACCATTTTTCTTATCGGGCGGATAATGTAATGTTCAAGAATACCTGCCCCAGCTACAGCAAGCACAAGAATCAGAAAAATCTGTATGATGATTGCCGTCAGAACCCATCTTCTGCTTTTCATGACCTCCGCTTTGCTTTTCATGGAAATGTAATTCCAACCGTTATAACCCGAGTGAAAAGAAGTTGTCACATACTCAATACCTTCATATTTTTGTACATCACAAGAGTATTCCTGTGTACAAACCGCCCGAAAAAATTCCTGATCCAATTTATCCGCAGCTTCCATTTTATTACTCCAGATAATATTGCCCTCCTCATCGGTAAGAAGATATGTGGTATTGTCATCTACCTGTCCCAGCAGAGCAAATAAATCATCAAACAAACGGATATCGATATTTAATACCAGTGTTCCATAAGACTTTTTAATATCGTACAAATTCTTCATCAGAATCCCGCATGAGAAATTGTAATAAGTATTATACGTTTTCTGAATCTTATGCGTCGGAATCCAGGTGATTTTTCCATCTCTTTTCTTTATCGCATCGGCCCACTGACTGTTCTGACGGTAAAGCGTTTCATATTGTCCCTGAAGCTGTACTTCCCTGAAGACCACCTTTCCATTGTCCAGAAACAGATAAGCACCCTTTACATAGGTGTCTTTTGACAAAATATTGTTCAGGATATCTGTTAATTTCAGATAGCTTCCGGAACTCCATTCATTCGCAGGCTTCTCAAGTATTTCCATCAGTTCCGGAATCATATACACCGAGTACATAATATCTTTGTACTCATCCAGCCATTTCTCCGTGGTACTTAAAATATTTCCGATTTCATTTGCCTGAATGCTGTATTCTTTTTGTATCCAGCTGTTGCTGATCTTGTGATACATCCAAAACGACACAACAAAAGTTGGCAAAAGCATAAATACCAGCATAATTACAATGAATTTCTTTTTAATAGAAAGTGATTTCAGTTTCATAATATTTCCTTCTGCCTGTCCTGCAAATGATTCTGATCCTGTCGCATACTTTTTATATCATATAGATGTTCTCTCTTTTGTATTTTAACAGAAATATGTATCGTTTCAAAGAAAAGATTAAAGAATTCCGGCGGCAAAAATCTTCATTTTTTAAAATCCGTAATTACGGTCAACTAATATGATAGCTTTCGTTGACTTGATTTTAAAGTATTGGAATTTGAATCAACAATTCACTCTTTCTATGTTGATTGAATTTCAAATTACAGAAAAAAGAGTCAATAACTTGACAAAAATGAATAGACTGAAATTTTAATATTTTGGATTTCCAGTCATCTCGCACTGCCTCATAATATGGCCGGATTTTAGAAAAAAGAATTTGCAGTCATCTTGCGCTGCCTCATAATATGACTGGATTTTAGAAAAAGAATTTGCAGTCATCTCATGCCTCGCATCTGATTGACTGAACAGAAGAAAAGAATTCATTTTTTTCGAAATGATACCTGACAATATCATTCTGGGCGTTCACGTTTCGGAACTCCTGTCTTCAAATCTTCTTCTATATTCCGATTTTGGAATAGTTCTTCGGATAAACCGGTCTCAATGCATGCTAAATTTCAAATATTTGTTTACCAAACCTTCTATCGTTTTTGTATTTAATACACTCTGTTCTGTTTCGAAAGTAAGTATCAGCCGATCCCCCGGATAAATATCATTCTTTTGATAGGACTCTAGTTTTCGAATCGCAGTTCTGGCATACTCCTGCTTGTCCATCATTCCTTCATGTTCCCAGTAAATCTCCTGTCCTGTTTTCTTCGATAGAAACGAAAAATCAGGATACACGGTACCATACCCTCTCAAATACAAAGGTTTTTCATATTTGTAAGGTATGTTTCTTCGATAGAAGAAATCTGCAAGAATTTTCTCTGACTTTGATCTCACACGTTCCCCTTTTTCTGTCAGAATCACTGCTGTTCCTTCCTGAAATTCCTTCCCCTGATATTCTTCTGCATACCATGCATCAAGAAGCTGCTTCCATGTTGGCTCCACCGGCGTAACCAGAACTTGTCTGTCTGTATGCAAAGATGTGAATAGACTCTCAATCTCATCATCTGAATAATCCTTCGTTATTTTCTTAATCTGCTTTAGTCTTGCTTCTGCCTTCTTTATCACAGACAAGTTGTAAGTCTTCTGTGCCAGCTTTTGGGGTAATTTTTTATCTGATTTTGGAATATAGATTCCATTGCTGTCTTCTTTACAATGGTAATATCTGATTTTATTTTTATCTTTTGAAATTCTTAGATGCCCCTCCGGTGCTGCAGACAGTCCTGTTTTTGCTTTATATACAATATCTTCCAGATGCTTCTGCTCTTGTAAGAGCATATGTTTTAAACCTCGCATAGCCTCTTTCTCCTTCTATTGGCTTATATTTGATTTCTTGGATTTACGGTCATCTTTTAATGCTGACCATGGTGACTTGTTTTTGATTTTTGGGGATTACGGTCATTTTTTAACTCTGACCATGGTGACTTGATTAAGATTTTTAGAATTACAGTCATCTTCTGGCTCTGTCCATGGTGACTTGATTGAGATTTTTAGAATTGCAGTCATCTTCTGACTCTGTCCATGGTGACTTGATTGAGATTTTTTAGATTTACAGTCATCTTCTGGCTCTGTCCATGGTGACTTGATTGAGATTTTTTAGAATTGCAGTCATCTTCCGGCTCTGACCGGGTGATCTGAATATAGAATAATAGTATCTGCGACCAATGATCTGACCAGATATAAAGAAATCCCGGAAACCGAAGTTCCCGGGATAAATATCTTTTGTAATCGTTCCACAAACGATTAACGTTTGCTGAACTGAGGTGCACGTCTTGCTGCTTTGAGACCGTACTTCTTACGCTCTTTCATACGCGGATCACGAGTAAGATATCCGGCAGCTTTCAGAACCGGTCTGTACTCAGCATCTACTTCCAGAAGAGCTCTGGAGATACCATGTCTGACAGCACCAGCCTGTCCGGTGTATCCACCGCCTTTTACGTTAACAAGAACGTCATATTTGCCTTCGGTATCGGTTGCTACCAGCGGCTGACGAACGATAACCTTCAGTGTCTCTAATCCAAAATAGTCATCGATATCTCTTTTATTGATTGTGATTTTTCCTGTACCAGGTGTAAGATATACTCTTGCGATCGATTTTTTTCTTCTTCCTGTTCCGTAGAATTTTGCGCTAGCCAATGTTTTCTACCTCCTCTTAAAATGTTAATGCTTCCGGTTTCTGAGCTGCATGTTTGTGATCCGGGCCTGCATAAACGTGCAGTTTTGTGTACATCTGTCTTCCAAGAGGTCCCTTGGGAAGCATACCCTTCACTGCCAGCTCCACAACCTTCTCAGGTTTCTTTGCCAGCATTTCTTTTAATGTAGTCTCTTTCATACCGCCTACATAATCGGAGTGATTGTAGTAAATCTTCTGATCCAGTTTCTTACCTGTAACTTTGATCTTGTCAGCGTTAACTACGATAACATAATCACCTGTATCAACATGTGGTGTAAACTGAGGTTTGTTTTTTCCTCTTAAAACGCTTGCCACACCGGATGCCAGACGGCCAAGTGTGCAGCCTTCAGCGTCAACGACATACCATTTTCTCTCGATTTTATCTGGATTAGCCATATAAGTCTGCATGGTTTTCCCTCCTGTAATTTATCTACAATGTCTGCATAACTGCGGTTCCCCGCAAAATATCTGATTATCTGCAGCCGTGCATAATCCGCGGAAATGTCCGAAACCGCTGTAAAAACAGCATCACCGGGGCTATTGGTTCTGCTGCCTTCGCACTACGCCACATTGAGTAATTATATTATAAGCCTCAGAACCTGTCAATAGTTTTTTCCCCGTTTTCCGGCATATTTTTCCTGTCTTTCCGCCTATTTTTCCCGTCCTTCTCTCCTGCGGATTTTCTTCCGGCCGATTCCCATTGCACCGGAGGCAGCAAACACCATCAGCAGCATCCAGGCCAGCACACTGGTCTCATCCCCCGTGCGGGCCGCGTTTGCCTTTGTGGTATTGTCCGCAGGGTTCTTGTTGGAAGCCGCCGGAGCAGCCGGTTCCGTGATGACGGCTGTCGGACTTATCGCTGGTTCCTCTTTCGGTTCCTCCGGAAGAATATTGATCACATTCGTCTCATACTCCATTCCGCCCGGCTCGATTTCGATCGGTTCGTCCGGATTCACAGGTTCATAGCCAAAGCTCTGGTATGCCTCGTCCTCTTCCCGGATAACCACGCCATTTTCATCGTAAACCTCCGCAACATAGTAGGTTCCCGCCGGAAGCTCTTCAAATTCCACATAATTCTGATTACGCATCACGATTTCCATGGGTGGTCTCACCATTTCCGTGTATTCAGCATCTGCGAACAATGCCACCCAGAAGCTCTCGTTCTCTGCGGAAGCTTCCTTACCCTCGGCATCCTGCACGGTTTTTACGACACATATTTTTCCGTCTTTTTCCATCGGACGCGACGGCGGAAGATCCTGATAATGATTTACGATAACCGAAGAGGCATCTGTCTGCGCACTGTTCAGGACAACCTCACGGCTGCTGATTGAAATATCCAGGAAGCCTTCGATCGAATCCAGCGGGAGACCGGCATCGGTCGTCTCGGCAACATAATAGGTTCCCATATCCAGATCATCGAATTCCACGGTACAGGAATAATGTCCATTCATTGCCAGGGCTTTTACCTCCGATACTCTGCTGCTTAAGTCTGCATCGCGGAACAGTGCCACATAATACACTTCATCAAAGCCCTGAACCTCACCCGCCAGCTGAGTCACCTTTGTCACAGTGATTTTTCCGCGAGGAGGCACTTTTATCTCTGTGTCCTTCTTATCCACCATGACAAGCGGTTCCATCCGGGAGTCCATGACAAATTTTATGTCGGAAGACAACAGATAACCTTGCGGAGCCGCTGCCTCGATCAGGGTATACTCTTTTCCGACTGTCAGCTTTCCGGTCACTTCGTGTGCCTTTCCGTCTGTGTTCCAGATATCAACCGTTGTTCCTTCTTCATCCACAATTGCCAGACAGGCGCCGGAAAGTGCTTTCCCATTTTCATCCTGTTTCAGAATCAGAAGCTCCGTCTGTTCATCTGCAACCTGAATTTCCGTTCCGTTTTCCCACAGCGTCAGTGCACCATCCCCGTCTGAAAGCAGCCGGATCGTCCCATCCGGAAGAATCAGGAAAGAACACTCCGCCTCTTCCGGCAATACCCGATAGCCATCCGGAGATTTTGTCTCCGTCAGAGTATAGGTATTCCACTCTCCTTCCTCTGCAAAAGACGGCGTATAAAGCCACAATCCGTCCAGCCCGGAAATAGTTTCTGCGGTAACTTTTTCCTTTTTCGACGTGCCGTCTGCAAAGGAACCGGAAATAACAAACTCGGCACCCGACAGTTCTTTTTCTTTATTTTCCGCCGCCACCTTAGACAGACGGATTTCCACCGGCGTGTCGTATACGACGATTGTTTCCTCACTGCAGAGGTAAACCGCACCGTCCGAAGCTTCTTCCGGCACCACATTTCCGGACGGTGAAACGGTAAATCTCAGCGATACGGACGGCAGTTCATATCCGGCAGGCGCCTTTGTCTCCGTCAGCGTATAGACCACTTTGTCCTCCGGCTCTGCATCCGGATCTGTATAAATCCAGAGACCATCCAGGCCGGTAATTTCCGCCACGCCGTCTTCTCCTCTTAACACAACGGATTTTGTAGTTTCTCCGTCTGCAAACTGTCCGTCGATCCGGAACTCTGCTCCGTCAAGAAGGTGCTCCGGATACCGGATATCTGCCTTCTCCAGACGGATACCCGTCTTTTTGTCCTGCATGGTCAGACAGATCGCACCATCCTTCTTCTCATATCCAAAAGGTGACTGATCCTTCTGATATTCCATATCATCACAGGTCAGGAGATCTGCCGATCCGTCCTTCTCCACCCGGAAGCTCAGCACAGAAGAACTGCACTCATATCCATATGGTGCAAAGGTTTCCTGAATGTGATAGGTCTCCCCGATCATCAGCTGTGCATACAGTATTTTTCTCACATAATTCTCCGAAGCAGGATCTGTCGTCACAGATACGGCAGTGTCCGCTCCAAGAACCGCAAAATTACCGCTCACGGAGAATTCCGCATAATGGATCTGTGTATTTCCGATGGTCTCTCCTTCCGGATCATCGGCATCCTTCTTCCGGATATCCAGCACGACCGGCAAATCCTTCATGACAATCAGCGCTTTGCCGTCGGAATCCTGCATCACGGAATATGCCGTTTCTTCTGCATGGTCTTCGGTCTGTGTATCATCATTTTCCTCTCCGGAAACCGGTGTCAGGCTGCCGTCTTCCTCCACGCGGAAGAAAAACAGTTCCTCGTTCAGCTGATATCCTTTCGGAGCAGCAATTTCCTTAATCGAATATGTCTTTCCATAAATCAGCTGCCTGTACAGCTGTTTTGCAATATGATTTTCTGCGTCGGAATCTGTGGTCACCCGTACTGTCGTCTCATCCAGTTCTGCAAAGCTGCCATCCACACAGGATACCTCAAATTCCGCATAGCCGATCACTTCATTTCCCAGTGCATTTTTCTGTTCATCCAGCGCATCGGTTTTCAGCAGGTCCACTGCCACCGGTCTGTCGTACATGGCAATGACTGCGGTACCGTCATCGTTCTGCGAAACAGAATACGGCGATTTACCGTCTTCATATGCCTCTGTTCCGTAGCGTACCGGTGTCAGAGTTCCGTCGTTCTCCACATGCACCGTCAGCGGAATGCGCTCCAGTTCGTATCCGTCTGGTGCGGCAATTTCTTCTATCATATACTCCTGTCCGGCAGTCAGTTCCCGGTACAATACCTTTTTCGCACAATTATCTGCATCCGGATCTGTTGTCACCTCCAGATATGTCTGCATACTTTCCGCGAAGCTGCAGCCGGAAGCCGGCGTAATCCGGAACACGGCATATCCGATCCGGTCATTTCCTGTCGGCAGCGTATCATCCGGGCGGTCAGCATCTCGCTTTATCAGATCCATTTCGACAGGATGATCCTGAATCGTCAGCGTGATCACACCGCCTGCATCTGTGGTACCCGGAAGGGCTGTCCTTCCATCCTCCTGCGTCAGCGTTCCGTCTTCCATCACCCTAAAGGTTATATCGGCAGCCTGTTCATAGCCGGCCGGCGCTTTTGTTTCTGAAATCACATATGTATTTCCGGCAATCAGCTCACTGTCCAGCCGTGTCTGTGCCGCCGGGTCCTGCGTGATTTCAATGAAAGCTGCGCCGCTTCGGAACGCACTGCCCTCTTTCGGGGTTATGGTAAAGGTATATTCTTTCTGTAAAACAGGCATTCCGTTTTCATCCGCCTTGATGATCCGCATTTCCACCGGACGGTTGCGAACCGATACCACATTGCCGTCCTGCACAACATTCAGCGGTTTTTCCGGTTCCAAAGAGAGCATTCCTTCATCACTCATTTTCACGGTTACTGTTTCGGTCTTTTCATAGCCGGCAGGCGCGGATACTTCCTCCAGCACATAAGTTTTTCCTCCGATCAGGTGACCGCTCAGAACGAACGGCCTGTCTGCCTGAGAGATCCACTTCAGTGTTTTCTGTTCCTCATCGTATTCGGCCTGGAAGCCTTCATATTCCCCGGATGCCAATTCCTGGGGCAATTTCTCTGTGTTGGCAAATTCGCCGCACAGGGTAAAGACCGCTCCCGAAAGTGATACGGATCCGTCCTGCGTGACTTTCTGTATCGAAATCCGGTTTTTCTCGTTGATGATCATAGTGTTGCCGGTATCACTGGTAAAGCTGTATGTCAGCTTCTGCGCATGGATCTGTGCCGTCCTTGTAGCTGTTGTCAGCTGATATCCTTCCGGCGGAACCAGTTCCCGGATCACATATGTATCCCAGAGAAGATTTTCGAAAACAGCTTCCCCTTTCACCGTGCTTCCCAGTCCGTCAGAGGTGGTCACTGTATAATTATGTGCTCCCTCCGTTCCGTCCGGAACCACTTTTCCATTGAGCACCTGGACAGGAATATCTCCCTGCTCTCCATGGAAGAGTCCGAAGACTGCTCCACAGAGGGCTTCTCCGTCGGTATTTACCTTTCGGATCCGGATGGATCCGGTTTCCCGTTCATTTCGAACGGTAACACCCGTATGTGCATCACTGTCATATGTATAATTTTCTGCCGTGCCGGAGGCAAAAACAGCCTCTCCGTTTTCATTTACCGTAAAATAAAGCGGTTCCGGTATGTGATATCCTGCCTGCTTTGTCTCTGTCAGCGTATAGGAATGATTCTGCAGCAGTCTCGCCTGCCCGTTCGGAGCATCTCCCCGGAGTGTTATGACCCCATTCTGATCTGTGGTGAGCTTCCACGGACTGCCTGTTCCCTGGGGCGCAGTTTCATCGGTAAGTGTAAATTCCACGCCAGAGAGAACCGCTTCATCTGTTCCGTCTTTTTTCGTCAGCGTAATCTGTATCGGATCATTTTTCACAAGGATTTCTGTCCGGCTTTCTCCCACTGCGGCATATCCGCCGGACGACACAAAGGAATTTTTACCGGAATCCGTCACGTTTCCGTTTTTCTCTATGATGAATTCCACCGGTGTATTCCAGAGAACATAGCCTTCTGCTGCCTTCACCTCTGTGATCCGGTAGGTTCCGCCTCCTTCCAGTCCGAATTCCGGTCCGTCCAGGAAAATACATCCGGCAGCTGCATCTGTGAGCCTGGACGTCTGCAGAGGAATCGTGTCTGTATCTTTCAGATACACCCATCCATCCTCTGTTTTCTTCTCCAGTGTAAATTCCGCACCCTCCAGCGGAGCTCCTCCGTCGAGCGCAGTCACCTTTTTCAGTGAAATGGAAACCGGATCATTTTCAAAAATAACCGTATCCGAATTTTTCCCGTTTTTCTGCTGCACATATGCAGAATCATCCGATCCTGATATTTTCGTCAGTGAACGCACGGTTCCGTCTTCTGCCATCACAAGCTCATACACTGCATCCGAAACACGATAACCCACCGGTGCCGTTTCTTCTTTCAGTTCGTACTTTTCACCGGCTGCCAGGTCCCCCTTTCTCAATACCTGTGTCTGATCTGCGGGAATCTGTTCTGAGCCGGAGATATATTTTGTCGTTTTTTCCGTCAGTGTACTGTCGGTTTCCCGGAAACAGCCGGTAACGCTAAGAAGCAGCCCTTCCTGATCCGGAATGTCCCCACCTCCGGCCGCCTGCTTGTGAATGATCAGAGACTGCTGTCTGTCATTTACCGAAACCTTTCCGGCACTGCAGACAAAATCTCCGTCAGAACCATCCGCAGTCACCGTTCCGTCTCCGGCAAGGGTGAAGCAGTATCCCCTGCCTCCTGCCGTCTCATAGCCTTTCGGCAGCACACTCTCGTCTGTCAGCTCATATGTTCCCACCGGAAGTCCGGTAATGGAAACTGCCCCCTCGGAAGCAGAGCCGCATGTTATCTGAATTTCCGATTTCCCACCATCTGTCTCCATCTTTTTGGTAACACGGTAGCTTTCCTTACCGTTCGCGTCCCTCGTCCAGGTCAGCGTCCACGTTCTGACATCCACACCGCCTGCCGCAGTTCCACGGAAAACAAGCGTGGTATGATTCAGATTCTGTCTGCCGCTTTCCTGTTCTCCTGTTTTATTCAGTGTGAAACAGGTCTGCGTGTTGGTGATCGACTCTTCATCCAGAGCCTTTGAAGAATCCTCCCCGGAATACACCGGATCCAGATAACCGTCTGTCCGCTTTTCTTCCACGCTGTAGGAATACGCATTTCCGGAAGGATCTGTCTTGGGAAGCCCTGCGATTTCCCATGTCCAGACATCTGCATTTTCTTCCCATCTGAGTTCCGGCATTCCGTTTTCCTGTGGCTGCCAGAGGAAGCGGCTCCAGATATTCGTCCCGGCAGTGCGGGCGTACAGAATCAGCTGTATCTCATCCGATGTCGGACGGAACAAACCGGAATTACTGTTGTCCTCCCATATCTTTGTGCCGGAAATGCTGCAGGTATCCAGCCGATTGGTAATATCTGTCCCGAAGGTGCCGTCTGCCTTCTGTTCCGACAGAATTTCCTGACCCTCCCCGTCCTGAGGATACTCCGTGAAATAGTTCTTTTTCAGCACGGAATTCTCAGCAATAACCTCTTTTGCATAATACTGCCATGTGATCTCGGTTCCGTTTCCTTCCTCCAGAGATACATATGTCTTTTTCGGAAGACCCGACACGGTCGCTTCTCCCTGATCCGTGTCTGCACTGCCGGAAATGGTCACTGTCAGTTTTCCCTTTCCGGTTCTGTCCTTCACCGGCTGATCGAGAGCAGTTCTCTGCTCCTGTGTCAGCCCGGACATCGTCTCCAGCGGTCTTTTCCATATTTCCATGCTCACCGTCCAGTTTCCGTTTTTCATCGGACGAAGACCAAACTGATTCTGATGATCTCCCTGCCAGTACTTTTTCACACACAGAGATGTCTGATTGTTCCCGCTGATGGCATTTACGATCACGGTTTTTGTGCTGCTGTACTGCGCGGTGATTGTATAATTGTCATTTCCTCCGGAAGCATAGATTCCTGCTTCCAGATTTTCTTCCGAAAACGGCGGAATCCGCTCTTCACCGATTTTTACTTCCACTGCGCGGTAGGAGAATTCCAGGAAAGTCCCGCTTTCTTCGTCCAGATATCTCTTCGGAAGTTTTTCCCATTTGTAAGAAGGCGTGTCATCCGCAGATTTTGAAGCAAGCGTCACCTCCCATTCCGGATACGGAATCTCATAATCTCTTTCCGGTCCGAAATATTCTGCTGCATCCATCCAGGTTCCATCTGCTTCTTTCACCTGAAGCTTCATGGTGACTTCATCCATCTGCATATTCCGGTTGAAGTTCTCCCATTTTTTCTGCACGGTATGAGATGTGTACAAGTCATTCCGGAGTGCCTTTGCCGCACTTACAGAGCCGAGATCTGCAGAATTTTCTTCTCCCGGTTCCGAAGAGGAATCCTGTTTCTTTACAGGTGCACAGACCCATCCGCTGTTCCGTGATTCCGGATCATAATTCCGGATTCTCTCATCTGCCGCTCCATCGGCAGTTATTTCCTCCACCAGATACTCCCACAGTTCCCCGTTCACCGCATACTGATCCAGGCCACTGATTGCATATGTCCAGGTATCGGTATCCGTATCACTCCAGGAGACCTGAATCGGATTATGATTATAGCGGCCACTGCTCACAATGGCTTCTCCCCAGACAAACGCATCGTCAGAACTGCTCACATCACCGGTCGCAGTAAAAAGGAGTTCTTTTTCAATGGCTGTCCCGGTATCCCGCGCTGCTCTGCGGTATACCGCAGTCGTCAGCACTTCCGGACGTGTGGCAAAGGTATTGGAATAATCTTCCCACTGTTTTGTGCCGGTCAGACGGAAATGATTCTGAGGATTCCGATACTCATTCCGGAACCGGATATCCGGTTCCGCATGATCCGGACCCTTTTCCTCTTCCGAGGCGGGATAGAAGGGACCGGCAATGACCGCCGCATTCGGATTCAGCTTCCGGATCTCGGAGCAGACCTCTTCCATGTCTTTGGTATCGGTAATCTTTTTGTCTTCGTATCCGCTGCCCACATCCTGACGGACATATCCGCCTACCGTATTTTCCACGATATAATATTCATATTCTGAACCATTGGCAGCATAGATCGGAAGATTCCGGAAAACCATCTCAGATGTGGCATCTGAATTTGCATTGTAAACCAGAGGATTCGCAAATTCATCATCCTGCACATCTGCCAGTTTCAGATCCGACCATACCATCCGGCTGCTGCTGTTTCCGCTTTCGTCTGTCACTGCAGTCTTTTTCTGATATCTCCAGTACAGAGAATATTTTGCTTTCGGATAACGGATCTGTGTCCAGTCCTCCGGAACGATCCACTCCTTATCCACGGTCAGCGTACCGCCGCCTCCGTCATAGGTATTTTCAATCAGATAGGCATTGATCCTGGAGGAACCCACCGGATAGGCCTCAGAAATATGTTCCGCATCACTGACAACCGTCTCTGCCGCACAGTATGTATACAGATTTCCGTTTTCATCATATTTGGCAAGCCGGGCATCAATTACCGCTTCATCACTCACCGCCTGTCCGCTTTCGTCCAGTGCCTGACCGTACTGATTATTCTCACCGGCAAAATTCAGCCGGAATTTCACATCGGTATGATCGCTTTTTACTTCCCGGATGCAGGCGCTGTATTCCCAGCCGTTTACAGAGGATGCTCCTGTCAGCGGTTCTCCCGTAACCTCATCATAGGGGACATCCGGCTGTCCATTATCCAGATATACCGGTGATGAGACCTGATTCTGCTCACAAAGCGCACCGGAGCTTCTCAGCAGATAGAGCCGGAGAACCGGAAGCTCCGATGCCGCAAACGAATTCGGCACGTTTTTCCAGATCTTCGTCCCGTCAATCCGCACCACATTCCGGATCTGATTCACAAAGGTACCGGATTCCTTCAGAACCTGCTTTCCGTCTGAAGCTGTCATAACAATATTCAGAGGATTTCCCTCTTCATCTGTTTCCCCCTTGTCCCGGTTTTCAACCGAATAGGAGACTCCGAGAATTCCGTCATTTTTATAAACCGGAGTGACCTCCGAGTAATCGGCATATGCCCCCTTCTGTCCATACCAGTACCTTGGTGCCAGATAATCCAGCTTGGAATAATTTACCAGCATACCTTCCCAGGCATAATACTGTATTTCATATCCTTCTTCATCATATTTCGGAAGATTCCGGAATTCACAGGTCCACTCATAATCGCTCTGTACCGATACAAGCGTATTGTCCTCTTCCTCTGTCGTATCCTTGCTCCATTTTACCGGTTTGTATCCGGAAGGCTCCGGTGCTTTTCCGTTGATGCTCTGGTACAGCGTCAGATAAATATCCGGACGTTCCCCTCTCTCAAAGCGCCATGCATCTTTCCAGAGCTTGTGGAATGCAGCAGTCTTTGTTCCGGACACCTTATTGGTCACCGAGTACTGTCCCAGATCCTCCGTATGCTGAGCAGGACCTTCCTCATACGATGTCTCCAGAACTTCCGCGGCACCGCCATAGTCATTCTGTTTCAGAAGTCCCTCACTGTCGTTTTCCACCAGACGGTAATGAACAACCTTTCCATGAACATCGTATTTCGGCAAGTTGTAAAAACAGATCGTCTCTGTGTTTGTCTCCACCGCCGTTCCGTTTTCCGACGTAACGATACTTCCACCCTTTAATTTCTGTATCCGGTTTACCGGCTGCCCAGCCTTGTCCAGAATTTCACGCTTCAGCTGCGGTACCGTTTCCAGCCCGTTCAGGATTACTTCTGTCCCGTCCTCACTGAAGCCGATTTCTGTCTCTGCGTCTCCCGGCAGAAGCTCAATGGATGCTTCGAAGGAAGCCCGTTCCTCCATGGAACGACCTCCGTCCACCCATGTTTTCGTAACCTCCAGATTAACGGTTCCGACACGGCGGTTGGTCACCACATAATATCCGTACGGATCCACAGACGGATTGTCCGGTTCGATATCTTCCGAAGACTTGTCTGTATAGCTGGGATAATCAATATAATAAATATGCTCTTCCGTGCCGATGTAGCTTCCCCTCTCACCCTGTGCGGCATCTGCCGCCGTATCCGGAAAAAGGCTGTACTGTGTACAGGGAATGCCATACTGTCTGCTTACCGTTCCCTGCTCCGTATCCTCCTCATGGACAGAGACATCCTCTCCCATCTGCACTTCCACAATATAATAGGATCCGTCCTGATAGATGTCCTCTGCTCCCGGCATCCGGTCCGGATTTGCCGATTTCCACATTTCCAGATCTGACGGAATTCCATCCACCAGGTATTCCGTGACATCCACCCGGGCATTTTCCCAGTTTGTTTTTTCGGAAAGACAGATTCTTTCTGCAACCTTTGCCTTCGGATATTTTCCTTCCGGATCCGCCTCTCTCCACACGTCCACATAAACCGGTTTTCTGCATCCGGAGTCTCCGTCATCCAGCCAGTCCTTACGGATTTTGATCTGTTTATGGATCCCGGACGGAACATTCACCACCCGCGCTGTGTTGTTGGTGGTAACGGTTTTTTCCGCCGTTCCGGTCTCCGTAAACACTCTGTCCGCCGTAAGTGTTTCATTATACTGACAGTCATCCAGCCGATATTCTTTTCCATCCGGAGTGGTGTAGGTTTTCTCCATGGCAAAATAATAATATTTCACACCTCGCGGATCATATTTGGGGAGATTTTCGATCGCAACTCTCCACCCGGTTTCACTGGTCAGCGTATAGGTTCCATAAGGCTCGTACCCTCCATCCAGCACTTTATACACAAGATCAAAGGTCGCACAAAAGCCCTTCAGTTTATCCGGGTCCGTAATCTCAGCTCCCGTCTCATCCTTCCAGATTTTCTCCAGAATATAACTGGTCGAGCCCACCAGCTGGTTGGTGATTACACCCTGCTCCTCGTCAACGACGGATATATAATGCTCTTCTCCGTCTTCCAGAAGCTCTCCGTTTTCTTCTCTGCTGTGGTTCAGAAGGAACTGGGGACAGCCGTTTTCATCCAGAATCTGTTCTCCGCCTTCCGTCCGCAGAAACAGGCTGCCTTTCGCCATTGCCGTTTCCAGATCGCTGCCCTGATAAACAGCCGTCTCCGCCCACCGGTATTCCAGCTCCCGTCCAAGTGCATCGTACCGCGGCATTTTCGCTTCCACCGGACGCGTCAGCTGTTCCGCCGAAAATCCGGATACATACCGGATGACTTCCGTATCCGCATATGCCTGTGCTTCCTGACCTTCCTTTGCCAGCACCCGGCTCTGAAGCGTCATTTCCACATACACATCTTCCAGCTCGGACTGATGTGCCGCTGCCATCCATGTTTTCTTCCATTTCGGTGTCACCGTTCCGATATGACGGTTACTCAGAATTCCTCCGTCATACAGTGAAACATCTTCCTCTTCGCGAACATTGCCGGGGCATTTGTCATTTTTCACGGCAAAAACCATGTTTCCGTTTTCGTCCTCTTCCCGGAGAACTTCCCCGAAAACCTGTTCATAGGTATCGCCGCCCTCCGAGTACTCTCTGACAAAATAGACATATGCCTGACCATCGGAATCATATTTCGGAAACCTGCGGATCGGGCCGAAATCCCCCTTGGTGATCTCGATTTTCACTCCTGACGGGGCCGTATTATCCGGGCTGCACTCTGCCGCCTTACCCGTATCATCATATATCACGGATGCTTTTTTATAATTTCCGCCATTCTGCGGGGAATATCTCCACAGTCCCCACGTTATGGAAGGACGCTCTGCAGACTCGTCATCCAGCCAGATCTTATAAGCATGGAACGATCCGGGGCCGGACAGTGTGAGATGTATGGTGCCTCCGTTATAGCATGCTTTTGTCTGTGATCCCTGATTGGGAGACTCTGCATTATCATATTCCAGACGATAATAATCCTTCCTGGGATCCGCCACACCAACAGCCTCCGGCACAAGCTGTGCCCGGTCTTTGGACGAATCTCCCGTCACTTCCTCCCGGGTAAGGCAATGCATCTCCCATGTAATGGGAGTCTGTGAACATGTAAAAGAAGGCAGTCCGGTAACTGTTATCGTGCATCCATCCATGCTCCAGCCTCCTGCCGGAAGCTCAGAACCTGCATCGTTTCCTTCGAGAATACGGATGCCGTAATCCCGGTTCAGCTGACAGACCATCGGATTTCCCTCTGCATCCAGACCATGCATGGTGAAATTGTCCCGGATATTTTCCGCTGTAAGTATGCGGCCGATATCACCGTCGTGGATATGAATATCTGCAGAGAAGCTCTCGGTCGGAATCATATAAATCTCATTGCTGCCGGCTCTTGTGCAGATGTAATATTCCATGCCGTTCTCTTTGTGGGCCCTGTAAGAACCAGCCAGAGCGAGGCGATAGCGGATGGCATTTTCTTCTCCCGAAGCATTTTCCATCCGATCCGGAAGGTTTTCAATCTCATATACGCTGCTTCCGATCATGTCGGAAACACACAGAACCGCTTTCTCCGAAACCGTTTCGATATTCAGCTGCTTTTTCGCATCTTCGGTGAGTGTAAGAAGACCATCCTCCCGGATCCGGGCGAACTCCATTTCTTCCTCCCCGAAGGAAAAATACAGCTTCAGCTGCGAGGTAAGCCTGCTGTTCTCATGCTTCTGCTGTGGATTATCCAGCCATTTCACGGTCAGAGAAGCGTGTCCGTCCACACCCTCCGCAGAAGGCTTGTGCTCTTCCTCTTCGTCATCCACTTCTGCCGTGTCCGGCACTTCCGCTCCAAGCAGAGACGTCTGTGAGGCGGTCAGCGTTTTTGTTTCCGGTATTTCTTCCATATCTTCTTCGGATTTCTCTTCCGCCGCGATCTTTGCCGCAGGCAGCACAATGGTGTATGTATTCCCTTCCTGCAGCAGACAGGTATATACCGAAGGCTCAGTTTTTATCAGATCCTGATTCATCTGAAAAGCCAGTACGATTTCTCCATGAATTCCCGCATATTCCGGATTCTCCACTGCTTCTGTAAAGACGACCCGAAGGAAACCGGCTTCTGCACAGGCAGATGCAATCTGAACTTTCAGGCCCTCATCCGTCTCTGCCGTCACATTTGCTTCCGGCAAAATCTGCGCCGGTCCGAACTCCTGCGGCAGCGGAACCTTGAACCAGTCGCCGGCCTTTACGGTACGTTCCTCTCCTTCTTTCCGCAGCCGGAAAAGCAGGGAAAATCCCAGATACTCCGCATTCTGCGGATCCATCTCTGAGAAATTCACCTCACCGGTCCCTTCCACAAGCCCGATCTGTTCTCCGGAAGAGATCTGATACCAGGCATTCCCCAGATTCAGCTTCAGCTGCTCTACCTGCTCTGTGATATCTTCCGGAATATGAGGTTCCGGTGTCGGTGACGGCAGAGGATCTTCTGTTTCAGACAGCACCGGTGCAGCAGATTCTTCCACCGGTTCTTCTGTCTCCGGTGTTTCCGCCATCGGATCGTCTGCATATTCCGTGTCGGATTCCCCGCCGTTTCCGTTCTCCAAGGGGAACGGCTCCTCCGGTTCTTCCGGATTTTCGTTTTCCGAAACCGTCTCTTCCTCCGGCGAAACAGAAGGCTCTTCCCCCGGTGTTTCCGGATCAGACGCTTCCGATACCGTTTCTTCTGTGTCAGCCGTATCGTCGGGAACATATTCTGTCATTTCCGGTATCTGCTCATCCGACAATCCCACCGTTTCCTCTCCGGCGTAGACCATCGGACCGACGCTCTCTGCCAGGCTCGGAATGGTCATGGATATCACCAGCAGAAAACACAATATGCTTCTGATAACAGGGTGTTTTTTCTTCATTTTTTTCTCCTTCCGGTCTCAAACAAACCATATATCCACTATCAAAGGGTAAACTACCCCTATATTAACAGTTTCATACAATCCCATCATACAAAAATACGTGGTCTGCGTCAAGAAGAAAGGAGCTGTTGCTCCGACAGACAATTCATCTGCCGGAGCAACAGCTCCTTTCTGATTAATAAAACGTTATTCCCATGAGGGTCAGCCCATGTGCCGGTGCGGTAGGCCCTGCCTTCTCCCGGTCACAGGCATCCAGAATCTCTTTTACATGCTCCGGCGGATACTGACCGTTTCCCACCTCGATCAGCGTGCCGGAAATAATTCTCACCATATTATATAAAAAGCCGGTACCTGTCACATGGATGGTGATCATATCCCCATCTCGCCACACATCCATACCGGTGATCGTACGGATGGTTGTCTTTACCTGGGCCTTTGCCCCGCAGAAGCTGGCAAAATCGTGCTGCCCGATCAGATACGAGGTAGCTTCCCGCATTTTTTCCACATCCAGCTTGTAATGATAAAAATAGGAATACAGCCGTTCTGTCGGAACCGGAAATTTCCGGTTCAGAATACGATATTCGTATGTCTTTTCACTGTCACAGTATCTGGGGTGAAAATCCGGTTCCACCTCTTCCGACAGCTGAATCCGGATATCTTCCGGAAGCCTCTGGTTCAGTGCATACGAAATTTTTTCCCCCGGAATTCTGGTCCGGGTATCAAATACCGCCACATTTCCCATGGCATGAACACCCGCATCGGTACGGCTCGCTCCGATTGTCTCGATTTCCTCTCCCAGCAGTTCGCTTAAGGTATCGTTCAAAACGCCCTGAATGGTAATTCCGTTTGGCTGTGTCTGCCAGCCGCAATAATTCGTCCCGTCATAAGCCACCACAAGCCCGACACGTTTCATCTGCATTCCTCCGTCCTTCTGCTCTTTTTTTCACCGGCTGAACCGGTCCTGTTTTATATTCCAATGATACGGAACAATATGGCAACTGCCAGATAGGACCACGCAATCAGATAGGCCGCATAATCCCGGCCGACATATTTCAGCGGCTTCATCTGTGTCCGGTGGTCACCTCCGTGATAACATCTCGCCTCCATCGCCATGGCAAGATCGTTTGCCCGACGAAACGCGGAAATAAACAGCGGCACCAGAAGAGGAATCATGTTTTTCGCCTTCTGAATCAGGTTTCCATTCTCAAAATCCGCTCCCCGGGCAATCTGTGCCTTCATGATCTTATCTGTCTCCTCCAGAAGGATCGGGATAAACCGCAGAGCGATGGACATCATCATGGCGATTTCATGAACCGGCACGTGTATCCTGTTCAGCGGACGCAAAAGCCGTTCCATTCCGTCTGTCAGCTGATTGGGAGTGGTGGTCAGTGTCATAATGGAAGATCCGATCACAAGATAAGTCAGGCGGATCGCCATCCTGCCTGCCAGGGAAAGACCTTCTCTTGTGACTTTCAGAATCCCCCATCTCCAGAGAACCTCTCCCGGCGTCAGCAAAACATTGAAAACCATGGTAAACAAAAGCAGCACCAGAATTGCTTTCAGTCCTTTAAAGATAAATTTCGGCGGTACCTTGGACAGTGCGATCATGGCAGCCAGAAATACCGTTGCCACCGCATATCCGGGAAACGTGTGAAACAAAAAGACCGAAACAATAAACAATATCGTTCCCACAAGCTTTGTCCGGGGATCCAGGCGATGCAGCACCGAATCTGCCGGGTAATACTGTCCGATGGTAATATCTCTGATCATATGTTCCGTTCTCCCTTCTCATCCGGCAGAGAATCCTGCGAATGTTCTTTTAACAGGGGAGAATGGTTCTGTTTGAGCACAGACAGAATATTGACTGCGGCTTCCTCCACCGTCGTGGCTTCCGTATCCACCGCAAGCCCTCTCTCCCGAAGGGTATTCATGATATATGTGATCTGCGGTGCCGCAAGTCCCATGGACTCCAGCTCTTTGTAATGATGAAACACTTCTCTGGGCGTATCGTCATATGCCACCTCCCCATGATTCATCACGATCAGGCGATCCACATATTTTGCCACATCCTCCATACTGTGCGAAACCAGTATGACTGTGATGCCGCGTTCTCTGTGCAGCGATGCGATCTGATCCAGAATATCATCCCGGCCTCTCGGATCCAGTCCTGCAGTCGGCTCATCCAGAATCAGGATTCTGGGATTCATCGCCAGAACACCAGCAATGGCCACTCTCTTTTTCTGTCCTCCGGACAGCTCAAAGGGAGACTTTTTGTAATTTTTCTCTTTAAAGCCCACTTGCCGAAGTGCCTTTTTCGCTTCCTCTTCCGCTTCTTCTCTGGTAAGTCCCTGATTCATGGGACCAAAACACACATCGGAAAGAACATCATTTTCAAACAGCTGATGTTCCGGATACTGAAATACCAGTCCCACTTCACTGCGAAGCTTTTTCCGGTCATATTTCTCTGCCCAGATGTCTTCTCCATTATAAGTGATCGTCCCTGACGTCGGCCGGATCAGCGCGTTCAGATGCTGGATCAGTGTAGATTTTCCACTTCCGGTATGACCGATGATACCAATGAACTGTCCGTCCGGAATTTCCAGACAGATATCTTTCAGAGCATGGATCTCATAGGATGTGCCCGGGCTGTAGGTATATGTTACATGTTCAAGCTTTATGGACATAATGCACCTGCCAGTTCCTCCGTCGTCAGGATACCCGCCGGGATATCCACTCCGGATTTGCGAAGTTCATGTGCCAGAAGCGTTACCTGAGGCACATCCAGACGATAGTGTTTCAGCGTATCCACCTGCGAAAAAATTTCTTTTGGTGTTCCCTGCATGACCACATGCCCGCTGTCCATCACATAGACACGATCCGCATGAATCACCTCTTCCATATAGTGCGTGATCAGAATCACCGTGATCTTTTCCTGCCGGTTCAGATCCCGGACCGCCTCGATCACTTCCTTACGCCCATTGGGATCCAGCATGGCGGTCGGCTCATCCAGTACGATGCACTGCGGCTTCATTGCCATCACACCAGCGATAGCCACACGCTGCTTCTGCCCGCCGGAAAGCTTGTTTGGGGAATGATGGCGATAAGCCGTCATCCCGGTTTTTGCCAGACTGGATTCCACACGCTTCCAGATATCCTCTGTGGGAACCCCCATGTTTTCGGGGCCAAATCCCACATCCTCTTCCACAACAGTTCCAATAATCTGATTGTCGGGGTTCTGAAATACCATTCCCGCTTTCTGCCGGATTTTCCATAACTGTTCTTCTCTGGAAGTGTCCATATCGTCAATCCAGAGTGTCCCCTCCGACGGGAGCAGCAATGCATTAAAATGCTTTGCCAGGGTAGATTTTCCCGATCCGTTATGTCCCAGGATTGCCACGAAATCCCCGGCTTCAATGTCCAGGTTTACATCATCTACGGCACGCTGTGTATCTTCCACATTGCCGTCATCATCATATTTGAGATAGTCAAATCCCAGCTTGAACGCCTTGATAATTCCCATTCTTATTTCCTCTTATTCACTCACAGTTTCCTGATTTTCTTCCGTAACTGCCGGAACCATTCCGGTCAATTCGTCAATCAGATCCCAGATTTCTTCTCTCCCCTGCTTTGTCTCTGCAGAAAAGGGAATGATTTTTCCTCCGGGACGAAGATTCAGACCCTGCCGGATCATTTTTACATGCTTCTGAATCTGACTGCGTTTCAGTTTATCCAGCTTTGTCGCAATGATAATGGGTTCATATCCATTATGCAGGATCCATTCATACATGATTCTGTCATTTTCTGATGGCTCATGGCGGATATCGATCAACAGGAACACTGCCTTCAGATCACCGGAGCCGTGAAGATAACGCTCGATCATCTTTCCCCATTTTTCTTTTTCCGTCTGAGATACCTTTGCATATCCGTATCCCGGAAGGTCCACCAGATAGATACTGTCATTTACATTATAAAAATTGATTGTCTGTGTTTTTCCGGGCTGCGCGCTGGTTCTCGCCAGCGACTTCCGGTTCATCAGTCCGTTGATCAGGGAAGATTTTCCCACATTGGACTTGCCTGCAAATGCCACTTCCGGCCTGCCGGTAACCGGCAGCTTACTTGTCACACCACAGACAATGTCCAGTGATACGTTTTTAATAACCATAGATTTCCTCTCTATTTTCCAAATGCTTCCTTGATAACCTCTTTCATACTGCTTACAAATACAATATTCAGTCCGTCCTTAATTTCCTGATCCATCTCCTCGACATCCGGTTTGTTTGCCGCCGGGACAAGTACCGTCCGGATCTTTGCATATTTGGCTGCAAGAAGTTTTTCTTTCAGACCGCCGATGGGAAGTACACGTCCCCGAAGCGTAATCTCTCCGGTCATCGCCACCTCTGCTTTTACCGGACGTTCTGTGATTGCGGAAAGCATGGCGGTGGCCATTGTAATTCCGGCCGACGGTCCGTCCTTCGGAACCGCTCCCTCCGGAATGTGGATATGTATATCATGCTCTGCAAAATACTCCGGCTGGATTCCGTGCTGATCTGCCACAGAACGGATGTAGGAAATACCTGCCTGTGCAGATTCCTTCATCACATCTCCCAGCTGACCGGTCAGCATCATCTCACCTTTTCCCGGCATGACATTTACTTCTATCTGAAGAGTGTCTCCTCCTACCTGTGTCCAGGCAAGACCTCTGGCAATTCCCACTTCATCTTCTTTATTTGCCATCAGAAAATCATAGCGCTCTTTTCCAAGGAATTCTGACAGATTTTTTCTGGTCACCGTCACCTTCTGGCAGCCTTCCTCCAGAATCATTCTGGCCGTCTTTCTGCAGATTTTTCCGATGGTTCTCTCAAGCTCCCGAACGCCGGCCTCCCTGGTATAGCTGTTGATCATTTTTTTCAGGGCACCGTTCTGAATGGAAAGCTGCCCCTTCTGAAGCCCGTTCACCTCCAGCTGTTTCGGAATCAGATGCTCTTTTGCAATGTGTTCCTTTTCATTTTCCGTATATCCGGCAATTTCGATTACCTCCATACGGTCCATCAGAGGCCTGGAAATCCCCTGCACATCATTTGCTGTTGCAATAAAAAGTACCTCCGAAAGATCCTGGGGAATCTCCACGTAATGATCGATAAAATTCGCATTCTGCTCCGGATCCAGCACTTCCAGAAGTGCAGCGGAGGTATCTCCTTTATAATCACTGCTTGTCTTGTCGATCTCATCCAGCAGCATCAGAGGATTTTTCACGCCTGCCTGCTGCAGTGCCGCGGTAATCCTTCCCGGCATGGAACCCACATAGGTTTTTCGATGGCCCCGGATTTCCGCTTCATCCCGGACACCGCCCAGACAGATCCGCACATATTTTTTGCCGAGCGCTTCGGCAACCGATTTTGCGATGGAAGTTTTTCCGGTTCCCGGAGGTCCTACCAGACAGAGAATCGGGCTGCGTCCTTTGCTGGTCAGATGGCGGACCGACAAAAATTCCATGATCCGTTCTTTCACATCCTTCAGCCCGTAATGCTGCTCCTCCAGTATCTCCCAGGCTCTCTTCAGATCATCCGAATCCTCTGAGCATTTGTCCCAGGGCAGAGACAGAAGTGTTTCTACATAACCTCTGAGAACCGTACTCTCCGCCGCGCTGGAATTCATGCTCCTGAAGCGGTCAATCTCCTTGCTGATCTTTTTCTTCACCTCTTCGGATGCTTCCAGCTGCTTCAGCTGTTCCCGGAAATTCTGCGCATCATCTGCCGTATTTTCCTCTCCAAGCTCCTCACGGATCACCTTGAGCTGTTCTCTGAGAATGTATTCCTTCTGGTTTTTATCCACTCGCGCACGAACCTTTTTCTGAAGCTCCCGGTTTACCAGCATCACATCAATCTCACTGGTCAGGATTGCAGCGACCATTTCATAACGGTCCTCCAGCGAAATGGCTTCCAGAATTTTCTGCTTATTCTGATAGCTAAGCGGAATATTGACGGATATCTGCCCGATCAGCTCTTCCAGATCCTCTATGTTCATGATCTGCGCAACCAGCTCCTTGCTGATCTTTCCATTCTCCATACAATATCGCTGAAACAGCTCCCGGATACTGCGGTACATCGCCTCTTTCACCGGCTGCGGCGCATCCGGAATTTCCTCTTCCTCTATGAGAGAGACCTGTCCGCAAAGATACAGGCTCTCCTCTTCAAGCCCCAGAAGCCGCCCTTTTTCGATTCCTTCCACCAGCACACGCAGAAGATTCTGCGGAAGCTTCACAACCTGCTTCACATACGCAGTAACACCGATCTGATACAGATCATCCATTCCCGGTGTTTCCACCTCCGGGTCCTTCTGTGTCACCAGAAAAACCTTCTGATCCCGAAGCATGGCAGCCTCAATTGCCTTTTTGGAACGATCGCGGCTCACGTCAAAGTGAACAATCATCCCAGGGAGAATCGTCGTTCCCCGAAGCGCGATCGTCGGTATTGCATTTATCCGATTCGTCATTTATGTCATTCCCTTCATCAGGCGGTTTCCGGTGTCCCTTTTCGGATCCGGGTATTTTTCCTGCCATTTTTCATCTTCTGGGCAGAATTATCTCCGCGCTCAATGACAGGCTCCTCTTTTCCTTCCACAACCGCCTTTGTAATTGTACATTTCCGAATGGTATTGTCTGACGGAACACGATACATCAGATCCATCAGCACACCTTCGATAATTGCCCGGAGCCCCCTGGCTCCTGTCTTACGGTCCATCGCCTGTTTCGCCATCAGCCGCAGAGCATCCTCTTCGAATGCCAGCTCCACCCCGTCCAGTTCAAACAGCTTATGATACTGTCTGGTCAGCGCATTCTTCGGCTCCTTCAGGATACGGATCAGTGCGTCTTCATCCAGTGCATCCAGCGTAACCACCACCGGAACACGGCCGATAAATTCCGGAATCAGTCCGTACTTGATAAAATCCTCCGGCATGACATCCTTGAATACCTCTCCCACGTTCCGCTCCTGTTTTGCGGACACCTCCGCGCCAAAGCCGATGGCCTTTGTATCCTGGCGTGACTCGATCACTTTCTCAAGGCCGTCAAACGCGCCCCCGCAGATGAACAGAATATTTGTGGTATCGATCTGAATAAATTCCTGATGGGGATGCTTCCGTCCTCCCTGAGGCGGAACCGAAGCTACCGTTCCTTCCAGAATTTTCAGCAGTGCCTGCTGTACACCCTCACCCGACACATCTCTGGTAATGGATACATTTTCTGACTTTCTGGTGATCTTATCAATCTCATCAATATATATAATTCCGTACTGTGCTCTCTCCACATCGTAGTCTGCAGCCTGAATGATTTTCAAAAGAATATTCTCCACATCCTCACCCACATATCCTGCTTCTGTCAGAGTGGTTGCGTCTGCAATGGCAAACGGTACATTCAGAAGTCTGGCCAGTGTCTGTGCCAGAAGCGTCTTTCCGGAGCCGGTGGGACCCAGCATCAGAATGTTGCTTTTCTGCAGCTCCACATCCAGATTTCTGGATGCCAGAATTCTTTTATACTGATTGTAGACCGCCACTGCCAGCGCTTTCTTTGCCTCATCCTGTCCGATCACATAATCATCCAGAATCGCATGAATTTCCTCCGGTGTGAGAAGATTGATCTCTCCATCGTCGTACACCTCGGACTGTCCGTACATTCCAAACTCTTCTTCCAGTATCTCAGAACAGATTCCAATACATGAATCACAGATATATGCCCCATCCGGGCCTGCTATCAGCTTTCGCACCTGATCTTCTGTTTTATGACAAAAAGAGCAGCGGACTTTGTTATCTCTTATCTTATCTGCCATTTCTATTTATTTTCCTTTCGACTTCCTTTAGAACGAGACAAGACCCCTGTGAATGACAGGAGTCTTTTTATCTGCATCATTTGTGCATTACAACACCGTCGATCAGCCCATATGCCTTTGCATCTTCTGCGGACATATAATTGTCACGGTCTGTATCTTTTTCCACAACCTCATACGGCTGTCCCGTATTTTCCGAGAGAATTTCGTTCAGTGTTCTTTTGGTCTTTGCAATATGATCTGCTACAATCTGAATCTCTGTAGCCTGTCCCTGTGCTCCTCCGGATGGCTGATGAATCATAATGGTGGAATTGGGCAGTGCATATCTTTTGCCCTTTGTCCCGCCTGCAAGAAGGAATGCTCCCATGCTGGCTGCCATTCCGATGCAGATCGTAGAAACATCACATTTGATATATCTCATGGTATCATAAATCGCCATTCCTGCGGTCACAGATCCTCCGGGACTGTTGATATAGAGCTGTATATCCTTTCCCGGATCCTCTGCCTCCAGAAAAAGCAGCTCTGCCACAATCACGCTGGCACTGGCATCATTTACTTCTCCATCCAGAAAGATAATACGATCCTTCAGAAGTCTGGAATATATATCGTAGCTTCTCTCTCCTCTGCTTGTCTGTTCAATGACATAAGGTACTAAACTCATTTTACCTCCCAAAGCACACATCTGCTTTTACTAACGGTCTTTCAATTATACTTCTTTTGCGGCTTCTGCAATTACGGTAACTGCTTTCTGCACAGCCATGTCTTTCTTCATCTGGCCAAGCTCTGCCTCTCCGAGAAGTTCTTTCAGTTTGTCTGCTTCCATCTTATATGCTTCTGCCATTTTGGCGATTTCTGCATCCACTTCTTCTTCGCCCGGCTGGATGTTCTCTGCCTCTGCGATCTTCTCAAGAACCAGTCTTGTCTGAATTCTCTTAAGTGCCTGCGGCTTCATATCCTCCAGCATCTTATCTGCGGTCTGGCCGGTAAACTGGAAGTACTGTTCCATGGAAAGTCCCTGAGACTGCATTCTTCTTGCGAAGTCATCCAGCATCTGACGGGCCTGTGTATTGATCATGGCTTCCGGAATATCCATCTGCGCATTTTCCACTGCTTTCTCTACAGCCGCATCTTCTTTTGCCTGAAGAGCTTCCTTTTCTTTTTTCTCTGTCAGGTTTTTCTTTACATCTTCTCTGTATTCCGCAACGGTATCAAACTCGGAAACATCCTTTGCAAAATCATCATCCAGCTCCGGTACTTCCTTTGTCTCGATCTTCTTGACGTCACACTGGAATACGGCATCCTTGCCAGCCAGCTCTGCTGCCTGATATTCTGCCGGGAAAGTAACCTTAACTTCCACATGATCACCGGCGTTTGCGCCTACCAGCTGATCTTCAAATCCCGGAATGAAGGTGTTGGAGCCAAGAACCAGCGGATAATCGCTTCCCTTGCCGCCTTCAAATGCAACACCGTCAACAAATCCTTCGAAATCGATGGTCACAGTGTCATCCTTTGCAGCTGCGCGGTCTTCCACTGCCACTGTTCTGGAATTCTTCTCCAGCTCTTTTTTGATTTCTTCTTCTACTTCTTCCTCTGTCACTTCGGTCTCTGTCTTCGGAACTTCCAGTCCCTTGTACTCACCCAGTGTAACCTCCGGCTTCACTGCAACTTCTGCTGTGAAGATAAATGCTTTTCCCGGCTCTGCCTGAACCACATCGATCTCCGGCTGAGAAACGATCTCCAGCTCGCATTCATCCAGTGCTTTGCTGTAATGTTCCGGAATCAGCGCATTTGCAGCATCCTCAAGGAAGATTCCCTTTCCGTACATCTGCTCGATCATTTTGCGGGGTGCTTTTCCTTTACGGAATCCCGGGATGGAAATTTTCCCTTTCTGTTTCTGATATGCATTCTGCATTGCCTTGTCCAAATCTTCTGCAGAAACCTCAATGGTCAGCTTTGCCATGTTTTTTTCCAGTTTTTCTACCTGTAAACTCATGCTACCTGTTCCTCCTTATATTTCGGTGGCTGTTTCATCCACTCTTCTCATGCTAATACAGATCAAAAAATACATATAAATGCAGTCATTGTAAGAGTATAACATAAGAATCCCGAAAACGCCAGTATTTTTTTATCAGAACCCCCGCTTTTTCGGCATATTTTACGCGCGATATACAATGGAACGGGCAATGTCATCTGCTTTTTCCTGTCCGAGCAGCTGCGCAATGAGATTCAGGCCGAAATCAATGGCAGTCCCCATTCCCCGGCTGGTCGTGACATTTTCATCCACCACCACGCCTTCCAGAGATGTTCTGGCGCCGCACTCCTCCAGTTTTCCCATGAAAGACGGGTAACAGGTAGCAGTGCGTCCCTTCAGGAATCCCAGCTCTGCGAAGATGCTGGGTGCCGCACAGATTGCCGCAATTTTTCCTCCCTTTTCATAAAAGCTGCGAAGCAGCTCTGTCAGCGGCTGATGCTCTCCAAGATACCGGGTTCCGGGCATGCCGCCCGGCAGTACCAGCATATCCGCATCTGAAAAATCGGTCCCCTCAAAAATCCGGTCTGTCTGCATCCGGATCCCGTGGGAAGTCTCGATCTCACGCTTTCCCTTGATGGATACCGTAGAGACCTCAATCCCTGCTCTCCTCATCAGATCCACCACCGTCAAACCTTCTATATCCTCAAAGCCGTCTGCCAGAAATACATATACCTTTGCCATCTTCAAATCCTCCCGTGTTTTTGGTGTCATTATAGCTGAGTCCCGAAAAAAAGACAATGTTCCGTTCATGAAATTTTTATTAAATATGGCGACATGCTCCATTTTTGTGTGATTTTTGTGTATAATGAAAAACAAAAAGACTGGAGTTATATTTATGGAAATCGAAAGAAAATTTCTCATCCGCCAGGATCAGCTTCCGGAAAATCTCGCCGGTTTTGAATGCCGCCACATCCAGCAGGGCTATCTCTGCACGGATCCTGTCGTCCGCATCCGTCAGGACAACGAGGAGTATTATCTCACCTACAAATCCAAAGGATTTCTGGCAAGAGAAGAGTACAACCTGCCGCTCACTGCCCAGGCCTATGCGCATCTGAAGGAAAAAGCGGACGGCATCGTGATCTGCAAAGACCGGTATGTCATTCCTCAGGAAAACGGACGGAGCATTGAGCTGGATGTCTTTGGTCCGCCCTATGACGGACTGTTTCTGGCAGAGGTGGAGTTTTCCTCTCTGGAGGAAGCCAATGCTTACCTTCCGCCTGCCTGGTTCGGCGAAGAAGTAACCCACTCTTCCCGTTACCACAACAGCACATTAAGCAAAGGAGTGCCGGCTGACAGCCTGTAGCTGTCAGGGCACTCCTTTTGAAACATTTCAATTCAATTATAAACGCTTTCCTTTTTCTGCCGCTCCGTTCAGAGCTTCAAAAACGGCGCTCCGGAAACCATCTCGTTCCAGAATACGCACACCCTCAATGGTGGTTCCCGCAGGAGAAGTCACCATGTCTTTCAGCTCTCCCGGATGCTTTCCTGTCTCCAGCACCATCCTGGCACTTCCCAGAACAGCCTGCGCCGCAAAGGTATATGCCTGCTTCCTCGGCATTCCCTGTGCCACCGCCGCATCTGCCATCGCCTCAATGAACATGAAAACATAGGCAGGCGAGCAGCCGCTCACAGCCCCCACTGCATCCATCAGACGTTCCGGTACGACCTCCGTCCGGCCGAAGCTGTCTGCGACACGACAGATCTGCTCCAGATCCGATTCTGTCACACGGCTTCCCACGCAGATACCCGTCATTCCCTCGCCGACCTGGGCCGGCGTATTCGGCATCATTCTTGCCACCTTCAGAGGTTTTGCACACATCTCCTCCAGCCAGGCAAGCGTTTTTCCCGGAGCGATCCCGATCACCAGATGCTCCGGTGTCAGATCCTCTCTGACTTCCTTCAGTACTTCTTCATAAAACTGTGGTTTGACTGCCAGAATGAGCATTCGCGCTTTCTGTACAACCTCCCGGTTGTCACCTGTGACAGCCACTCCCAGACCTTCCCGGCTTCGCTTTCTTCCGGCTTCCGTCAGGTTGGATACAATGATCTCTTCTCTCTCAAAGATCCCCTTTTTCAGTATGCCTCCGATCATCGCGGAAGCCATATTTCCACAGCCGATAAATCCGATCTTCATGATTAAACTTTTACCCGTTTTTCCTTTATGCATGCCAGTTACGTCTTCCATATCTGGTTGCCATTTCCAGCATTTCTTTCTGAAGCTTCTGTGAAAACTGTCCCTCCTTCAGTCTCCATTTCCAGTTTTTCCCCAGTGTGGAGGGCTGGTTTGTGCGGGCCTTATTATCCAGGCCCAGATAATCCTGCATGGGGATAATACAGGTATTGGCCACACTCCTCATGGCCATACAGATCATATCCTGATAAATTTCATCATCCTTATCATGGAAATTGTTCAGGTACTCCCGCACCATTTTCCGCTCGCTGTCACTGATGCTCTGGAACCAGCCCACCAGTGTCTCATTGTCATGCGTGCCGGTATACGCCACACAGTTTCTGGGATAATTATGGGGCAGATAATCACTGGCATTTCCGGTATCTCTCTCATCAAAGGCAAATTCCAGCACCTTCATATTCGGATATCCGCTCTCTGCCACAAGACGTTTGACTGAATCCGTCATAAAGCCCAGATCCTCCGCGATGATATCACGCTCTCCCAGTCTCCAGGAAACGGTCCGGAACAGATCCATGCCGGGGCCTTTTTCCCACCAGCCGTTCTGCGCATCCTTGTCTCCGAAAGGAATGGCATAATACTCGTCAAATCCCCGGAAATGGTCAATGCGCAGAATATCATACATGGTAAAGCAATGTGCAATGCGCTTCACCCACCAGTCAAACCCGGACTGTCTGTGCACTTCCCAGTTGTAAAGCGGATTTCCCCACAGCTGTCCCGTTGCAGAAAAGCCATCCGGCGGACAGCCGGCTACCTGCGTGGGCTGATTGTTTTCATCCAGCTTAAACAGCCAGGGGCTTGCCCATGTATCTGCGCTGTCCATGGCAACATAGATGGGAATATCTCCAATGATCCGGATTCCCCTTTCATTGGCATACTTTTTCAGCTTCCACCACTGCTCATAAAACTTGAACTGCATGTATTCCTGAAATTCGATATCAAAATACAGCTCTTCCCGGTAATAATCCAGGGCGTTCTGCCAGCGCAGACGGATATCCTCCGCCCACTCCGACCAGGGAACTCCTCCGAAACGGTCCTTCACCGCCATAAACAGTGCATAATCCTTCAGCCAGTATCCCTGTTCCTGCTGGAATCTCACAAAATCCGGATTCTGACTGATATTGCTGCGCTCATATGCCTTTCGAAGCAGCTTCAGCCTGCCCTTATATATTTTTTCATAATCAATGCCGGAAGGATCATCTCCGAAATCCACACGGTCACATTCCTTCTTTGTGAGAACTCCTTCTTCGATCAGATCCTCCAGACTGATAAAATAGGGATTTCCGGCAAAGGTGGAAAAGGACTGGTAGGGCGAATCCCCATAGCTGGTTGGCCCCAGAGGAAGAATCTGCCAGCAGCCCTGTCCAGCTGCCTTCAGTGCATCTACAAACTCATATGCGCTTTTGGAAAAGCATCCGATTCCGTATTTTGACGGCAGACTGCTGACAGGAAGCAGTACGCCGCATTCTCTTTGTTCTCTCATGATACAATCCTCCTGTCTTATCATTGTACCATCAATTCCGTCTATTTCACAATGTCACATTCTCAAGATTTATATTAATTTGTGATGGTTGTTACGGTTCACCGGGAACAGCAAAAAAGCAGTTCCTCCCAGCGTCTGTCCACTTCCTTCTGGAATTCTTCAATCAGATACTCGTTTTCCTTTTTGAAAAGATGGCGGAATCTGCCCTGCGGTTTCAGGAAATCCTCGATCGGAAGCTTGTTCTTCGGCTCGTAATTCAGGATCCACTTTCCTTCCACCACTTCAAAAAGAGGCCAGTAACATGTCTCCACGCCCAATCTGCAGATTTCCATGATATCCGGTGTATTGTATCTCCATCCACGGGGGCATGGTGCCATAATATTCAGGAAAGCTGCTCCCGGTGTGTAAATTGCCCTCTCCGCCTTCTGGTGCAGATCCTTGAAATTTTTCCAGAAGGTTGTCTGTCCCACATACGGGACATCATGTGCAGCAATAATGGAAGCCAGATCCTTCCGGTTCTGAGGCTTTCCGTTGCTCTTTGAACCTACGGGTGTCGTCGTGGTGTCCGCATACATGGGCGTCGCCGAAGAACGCTGAATACCGGTATTCATATATGCACCGTTATCATAGCAGACATAAACCATGTCATGGTTTCGTTCCATAGCTCCGGAGAGCGACTGGAATCCGATATCATAGGTACCGCCGTCTCCTCCGAAGGTGATAAATTTGTATGTCTCGTCCAGTTTTCCTTTTCTCTTCAGTGCTTTATACGCACCTTCCACGCCGCCCATGGTCGCTCCTGCATTTTCAAATGCATTGTGAATGTAGCTGTCCTCCCAGGCCGTATATGGATATGTAAAAGTAGAAACCTCCAGGCAGCCGGTCGCATTGCCGATGACTGCCTTGTCCCCCTCATGAAGTCCACGCAGCACATTCCGTACTGCAATGGTGCCGCCGCAGCCTGCACACATTCTGTGTCCCGGAGCCAGACGCTCCGGCTTGCTCATTGTCTCTTTAAAATTATAGCTCATGTTCCGTCCGCCTCCTTATTCTCTCACGCCAAGATAACGGTAGGTTTCCCCTGCATCGCCGCTTTCCAGGATCTGTTTCAGTGTCTCAAATACACCTTCCATATCTTCCACGCGCACGTCACGTCCGCCAAGTCCATAGACATAGTTTACCGCATAGGCAGAGGATCTTGCACGGAACAGCGCTGCCATCACATCTGCTCCCAGAGGCCCTCCATGATTGGTGTATCCTTCTGCACGATCCATAATCGCAACTGCCTTCACATTCTTCAGAGCTTCGGCAATTGCCTCTGCCGGGAACGGACGGAACAGACGGATTTTCAGAAGTCCGACTTTTTCTCCCTTTTCGCGCAGTCTGTCAATGGCATCCTTCGTGGTTCCCGCTGCCGAGCCGATGATCACCACTGCCCGCTCTGCATCCTCCAGACGATATGCCTCAAAAAGTCCATAGGATCTTCCGGAGAGTGCCGCAAATTCCTTCGCCACATCCAGAACAACTTTTTCCACATGCTTCATGGCTTCTGCCTGATTACGCTTTGCTTCCATATAATAATCTGTGATGGAATAAGGTCCCACTGCCATGGGGCATTCCGGATTCAGAAGATAATTCTCCGGCTCATATTCACCCACAAAATTTTTCACATCTGCATCTTCCAGAAGTTCTATATTTTCCACCGCATGACTGGTAATAAATCCGTCCTGGCAGATCATGATAGGCAGACGTACATCCCTGTGTTCCGAAATACGAAATGCCTGCACCATATTGTCATATGCTTCCTGGTTGTTTTCTGCATAAATCTGGATCCATCCGGCATCTCTTGCACCCATACTGTCAGAATGGTCACAGTTGATGTTGATCGGACCGGACAGGGCACGGTTTACCAGTGCCAGTGCCAGCGGCAGACGGTTAGACGCCGCAATATACAGTTCTTCCCACATATACGCCATACCGCAGGAGGAAGTTGCCGTCAGAGCTCTCGCCCCCGCTGCCGAAGCACCGATTGCCGCACTCATGGAGCTGTGCTCACTCTCCACCGTGATAAATTCCGTATCCACCTGTCCATTTGCCACAAAGGAGGCAAAATACTGAGGAATCTCTGTGGACGGAGTAATGGGGAATGCCGGAAATACATCCGGATTAATCTGACGCAGTGCGATCGCGACTGCCTCATTTCCTGATAAACGTTCTCTCTTTCCCATCTTATTTCACTCCTTCCATGGTAATTGCACCGAAGGGACATGCTTTCACACAGATACCGCAGCCTTTGCAGTGTTCATAGTCAAATGCTCCCCTTTTTCCGTCTGTGACCGGGATACAGCTGTCCGGGCACACCGGTGTGCACAAAAGGCACTGTTTACATTTTTCTTCCACAAATTCCGGCTTCACAGAAGACCATTCCCCGGTTTTAAATCCTTTGGATGTGCCTGCACCTGCAATTGTCATACCTTCTGTCAGATCCTGCCATGGCGCCTTCACGCCCAGTTTTCTCAAATCTGATACTGCCATTACCGTACCTCCTTCAATGCCATTTCCAGAGCCTTCATGTTTCCGTCAATTACCTCCGGCTTGCTTGCAAATTTATGCTGGAAGGAAGATCGCATTTCTTTCAGAAAAACTTCCTCATCCATGATTTTTGCCACCTTTACGATAGCGGCCAGAAGCGGCGTATTCGGGAAATATTTTCCCAGCGCCTCCATCGATACCTTTTTTGCATCAATGGTATACACATTTCCCTGATAGCCTTTCAGCTGGGGGATAATTTCCTCTTTCGGCTTCTGCGTATTGACAAGAATCGCTCCGTCTTCTTTCAGTCCGGCAGTTACATCCACCGTCTCCAGGAGAGATTCATCTACTACAACCACATATTCCGGGTCATAAATGTTTGAATGGACACGAATCTGTGTATCACTGATACGGTTATAAGCGGTGATGGGAGCTCCCATACGCTCCGGACCGTACTCCGGAAAACCCTGCACATATTTTCCCGTGGCAAACGCCACATCCGCAAGGAGCAATGCAGCTGTCTTCGCGCCCTGGCCGCCGCGACCATGCCATCTGATTTCTGTAACGTTGCTCATTTCATTTTCCTTCTTTCTATCCAAAATACCCGGACGCCTCATCCTTTCGTCTTTCCTGGCGCCGACGTCCGCTTACACGCTTTACCATTTTACTTTGCTAAACCGTTCTTGTCCAGTCCTTTTTGTGTTTTGTATCCCAAAAAATTCATTTTTTTCTTGAGAGAAGACCGTTTCTGCGATAAAGTAATTTCAAGTCGAACGCACGTGAGATTTAGCGCGCGATTCCGGTCAGACCATTTTCACCGGATACAGGGAGGTCTTTATGGAAAAAAGTATAACGATTACCATGACTGCTGCAGATGACGGAACATCCGTAGAGCAGTACCTGAGAAAAGAGCTGCAGCTGACAAAGGCTCAGATCCGCAGTCTGAAATTCCGCCGTCCCGGGATTCAGATAAACGGACTGCCTGCACGTACAAGCCAGGTTCTTCATTCCGAAGATCGGCTGGAGCTGTTTCTGGAAAATCCTGACGATACCTCTGTCCGGATCACTCCCACGCCCCATCCGGTGGAAATTCTTTATGAGGATGAAGATGTGATCTGTGTGTGGAAGCCCTGCGGAACAGCAACACATCCGGCCGGCGCGCACCAGAATGACACCCTGTCCAATTATGTTCTGGGATATCTCATGCAGAAAAATGAAAACGTCCGGATCCGAAGCATTGGACGCCTGGACTTGGACACCGAGGGAATTCTTGTTTTCGCCAAAAACAAAATCGCCGCTTCCCGTCTGTGGGAGCAGCGTCAAAACCATCTTTTTCAAAAGGAATACCTGGCACTATGCCAGGGAAGCTTTCCCCCTGACGCCTATGCGCAGGAGCAGATTCTTTCCCTGCCGGTGATTCCGGCAGGAGACGGCACAAAACGTATGAAAACATCCACGGACGGACCGGAAGCCGTCACCTGTTATCAGGCTCTTTTTTCCGTTTCCGGTCAGACCGAAACCGCTCAGCCACAGACGATCGTACGACTGCGGCTGAAAACCGGACGGACCCACCAGATTCGTGTGCACATGGCAGCACTCGGGCATCCGCTTTTCGGGGATCCGCTTTACGGAAACGGTGTTTTCGGTCTGACTCACGCACATCTGAGCGCATGGAAGATCCGCTTTTGGCAGCCCTTTACCCGGGAACCGGTCTGTCTTACACGCAGGCCGGACCGGATTCCCCTGCCGGATCCCGCCGAGCCGGTGCTTCAGCGATATTCATGATAAAAACAGGTTCCCGTTCCTTCATAATATACACTCATCAGAAGATCCCCTCCGGTCTCTTCCCCGTTTCGGCTTACCGAGCCCTGCGGATACAGATCCATGGTCATCCGGAATACCGGAAACCGGAGCGAATTGTTCGAAGAAATGCCCTCCGGAACGATCCGTACCGTAAAGCATTCCGTTCCTTCCGGAAACACCGTTTCAAAGCAAAGTGCGATCCCGTCTTCTTTGATTGCAGATGCCGGAACGTTTTCCTTCACCACTGTCTCGCCGGCCTGATTTCTCACCTCCACCAGGCAGCTGCCCTGCTCCGCTCCTTTTTCCGAATATTTCACAGGCAGATACAGATGATTAAACGGCCTGTCCGCCTGAAAGGTCTGTTCGATTTCCTCCCGGGATCCCACATTCTCCAGCGCCTGTCCCACATCGTACCCGTTCCGGTAGGTAAATTCCCGAAAGGTAATTTCTGTCCGGAACAGCGGCGGATACAGCATCACGTACAGATACACTGCCAGTACCGCAGCAGGGAAAACCGCTTTTTTCCCGCACTGCACAGAGGTAAGCTCTTCCAGCCCCGACATGGCAAGAAGTGCCTGAATTGCCACAAGACCGATGCTGTACTTGTTTTGTGCCTCCCAGATGGTATAAAAGATCATATGACCTGCCAGAATCATTCCGGCAGCAAGAAACAGATCAAACTGTGCTCTTCTCATCCGGCAAACCACGCCGACCAGCACCAGCAAAAGCAGCATCACATGATACATCTGTGCGTACAGACGCAGCACATCATTTTTCTCCCCGCACAAATATAAAAAGGCATCCGAATTTTCCGTCTCAAACATCCACTGTGCCTGCAGACCGCCGGTTCCGTCTCCCCAGGTAATGTGAATTTTATCTCCCCACAGCTGAAGCAGCCCGGAAAGCCCCAGACGCTCCACACGGTTTTTTATCTCCTGAAGATTTGCCTGAATTTTCTGTTTTTTTCCCGGAAAGCTCATGGTATATGCCACATCCTCGTAGCTGTAGGTACCGTTTCTCGCGGTGCCCATCATGATGTAGTGGGTAACCGGAAAGGCATTTTGGGAATTGTCAAACGTTACGTAATGCTTTTCCAGCACTCTGTACCCGCCAGACACCACCAGCAGTGCCAGAAGCACAGGCAGCCCCATCTGGAGTAATTCTTTCTTTTTCCGTTCCCATATCTTCCACAAAAAACCACAGATCAATAAGGCCATAAGCCCGATCAGTATCGTCACACGGATACGGATTCCAACCGCCAGAAGGACTCCAAGCAGTGTCCCGTAAATCACCCTTTGAATCCGGCTTCTGCTTCTTTTCATCATCAGTGCCAGATATAATGTTCCCGTAAGAAACGGTAGGGAACATACGGTCGTATAATGCCAGGGCAGCCACAGATAGACAATCGGATTACACAGGCAAAGGAGTGCCAGCAGAAACGCTCCATACCAGCCCTTCAGCTGCTTTGCAGTAAGCAGTGCAAACAGCAGACCTGCATCCAAACAGGCCATCGCCACCAGACAGGGCACCCAGTGCAGACTGTGAATTCCCAGCTTTCCCGCTGCGCGCAGCGCCAGATATAACAGGATGGTAATCGGATAATTCTGAGGACATCTCTGAAAGTACGCATTGTAAAAATCCGGGTCAAAGCTTCCGGAGGACTGCATGTAAAGTGCCTGGTTCAGAATCAGAAGGTTATCGTAATTCACATAAACGCGAATCACATACAGATACAGAAGCTGCAGCACTGCAGTCAATACCAGAATAACCACAACAAGCCGGCGCAGCACAGCGGTTTTCCATCGTTTCGCCGCCTGTGCCGCTGCCAGAAAAAGGCAAAGGAGCAGCAGGCTCCCCGGTATGATCAGCTCATAAACCTGTCCCTGAAACAGTTCATTTCCCAGAGGAATATGTCCGGACGCATATTTCAGAATCCATAATAAATAAAAAATCAGAACCGCCGATACCACGTATAATACCGTTTTTGACAGTTTTCCAAAACCTCTCATATCGTCAACGTCCATTCTCCATATCTTACATTTTCCTGATATTCCTGGTGTTTTCCGATGATTTTTTCCATCCAGATCATATCATACCATGTGTGAAATTTGTATCCGCTGTCATGGAATGTTCCGACAAGACGGTACCCCATCTTTTCATGGAAACAGCAGCTGTCACGATTTAAGTGTTCATCCTTTTCTTTCGGAACCGCAATACACGCATTCAGATTCAAAACGCCGATTCCTTTCAGAGCATGTTCCAGAGCATGATAGAGCATTTTCCCGACGCCCGATCTTCTTGCATCTTTTCTGACATAAACCGTCACTTCCACGGACCAGTCATATGCTCTTCTGTTCTTAAATTTATCCGCATATGCATAGCCAAGAATTTCACCGTTCTCCACACACTTTATATATGGCAAAATTGCTGATATCCTGCGTATTCTGTCCTGGAATTCCGCAGGAGAAGGCACTTCATATTCAAATGAAACTGCCGTTTCCCGAACATACGGTGCATAGATGGAAAGGAGTTCTTCTGCATCCTCCACCGTCACACGTTCAATTTTCATATCTCTTTTCCCCGTTCTGTCGTACTTATCCCTCTCAATGCTTTTCCGATCTGCAGATTCTCAACCGTTTTCCAGCGTTGACAGCGGAACAAAAGGTATTTCTATGCGCTCATAACTATTTTGAATCGTATTTGCAGTATCTTCAGATATTGGCTCGGAATACTCATCCTCCATATCTTTCGTTATGTAAAACCAGGGATTTGTCTCATCATACTCACCATCATACAGGACGCCTTCCTTCAAGTCCAGCATTTCACCATTCAATGTATAAAAATAACAGGCAAATGACATGGGGCCTCCAAACGAATCATACGAAATGATATGATCACTGCACAGTGAATACATACTGTGTTCCCCACTTCTGGCAACAAGAATTCCGGAATCCTCTTTCATGGCATATATGTCATAAATGACCCCTGGTGTTCCATCCTCATAAACAGATCCCATAATCAGTTCATCTGTCCCATTATCGTCAATATCCATAAGACAATAACCGACTCTGTTCACATCGCTGCCATACCCCGGAAGCATACAAAGATCATTTTCAATAAACTCATTTACACTCCACTGTTCTGATACACCCTTACGGTATTTTTCAATCATTTTATCGTATTCCGTATTTCCGGTAATGGAAGCAATGCTGTCAGCCATCACTGGTCCCGGATTCGCCATAATAACAAGTATTGTCCCCAATCCCAGCATTTTTTTTAATTTCTTCTTCATACTATCTGCTCCTTTTCTCTTTGATACCAGGGTTACCCGACAAATGAGCCCGACGTCGATTTTGTCCATTTGTCCCTTGGCTCATATTATATCAGTCTCTATATTTTTTGGCAATTTGGTTCATACTCTTTTTCTTCTGCAGGCAGAAAATGAATTACACCATTTGAGGAATTCTCCATATAATAAATGCAGTGATAAAAAAGGAGAGATCATATGAAGAGAAAATCCACTGCCCTGTTTCTGGGTCTACTAATGATGCTGTGCAGCATCCCGGTCTGTGCGAAAACGGAAGAGCCTGTCCAGGTTACCCTGAATGAGGTTGCCCATTCTATCTTTTATGCACCACAATATGTCGCCATCGAAAACGGCTACTTTGCAGAGGAAGGAATCGACCTTACACTGGTCACCGGCTTTGGCGCAGATAAGGTAATGACTGCAGTTATTTCCGGCGAGGCCGACATCGGTTTTATGGGTGCGGAGGCTTCCATCTACGCATATCAGGAAGGTGCTAACAATCCCGTGATCAATTTCGCGCAGCTCACCCAGAGAGCAGGAAACTTTCTGGTCGCCCGGGAAGAAATGCCTGATTTTCAATGGGAAGATTTAAAGGGAGCGAAAGTACTTGGAGGCCGGAAAGGCGGCATGCCGGAAATGGTATTTGAGTATATTCTGAAACAGCACGGAATCAATCCGGAAAAGGATCTGGGAATTGACCAGAGTATCGATTTCGGTTCCACCGCAGCCGCTTTTTCCGGCGGTCAGGGAGATTTCAGTGTAGAATTCGAGCCGGCTGCCACAGCACTGGAACAGGAAGGGGCAGGCTATGTCGTGGCTTCTCTGGGCGTGGAATCCGGCTATGTCCCATACACCTCCTACAGTGCAAAATCCAGCTATATCCGTGACAATCCGGAAATTCTGCAGAAATTTACAAACGCACTGCAAAAAGGCATGGATTTCGTACAGACGCATTCTCCCGAAGAAATTGCCGCTGTCATCGCACCGCAGTTTACCGAAACGGATGCCGAAACACTTACCGCCATCGTCACACGGTACTATGAGCAGGATACCTGGAAAGAAAATCTGATCTTCCAGGAGGAAAGCTTTGAACTTCTGCAGGATATCCTGGAGGATGCAGGAGAACTGAAAGAGCGTACCGAATACGCGGCACTGGTGAATACCGGATTTGCAGAAAAAGCGGCCGAAAAATAAATATATCTGTTCCGGGAGTCTGCCCTTCGGCAGTTCCCGGACTTTTCACATGTTCGTAATGATTTTCGCAGATGTTTTTTCCTGTAGCTGCACTTCTTTTTGCTTGCACACTTTTCCATCCTGCTTTATAATCAGACCTGTCATAGCGATTATGCCTTCACAGCATTGTGCAGATGAAATCGCAATCCACTGTCAACAATACCTCCGGTCCTTTTGAACCGGAAGCAGTCCCCAAGGAGGAACACATAAGATGAGATTAGATCCGTACTGTATGTGCTGCCAGCTGAATAAACAGGAGCAGCGCATCCGGAAATTTACAGATAAAGAAAAAAAAGTGGCCTACATGCAGGAGATCATGATGCGATATGCACAGGCCACGGAAGACGACTGCGCTCCCAGTCTCTCCGTAGAATTCAAGAAAATATATCAGAAATACTGGAATGTCCCCGCAGAGGATTACACAGAAATAAAGAAAGAATTCAACCAGCTGATGATGTCTCTGGAGGATGACCTCTCCCGGATGATCCATCAGAGTCCTGATCCCCTGGAAAGTGCACTGATCTATGCCAGAATCGGAAATTATATTGATTTTGCAGCTATGTCTCACGTGGACAAGGACGTCGTTTTATCTATGATCCGTGAGGAAAAGAAAGAGTCTCTGGATCCGGAAGAATACCGACAGTTCTGCAGCGAGCTGGAGAAGGCTTCCTCCCTGGTTTATCTCACCGACAACTGCGGTGAAATCGTCCTGGATAAAATTGCCGTTGAAATTCTCCGGAAGCGTTATCCGGATCTGAAAATCACGGTCATCGTCCGCGGGAAGCCTGTTATCAACGATGCCACCCTGGAGGATGCCCGGATGTGCGGACTGACGGAGATTGCCGATGTGATTGGTAACGGCAGCGGAGTGGGCGGAACCTGGCTCCCGGATATCTCCGAGGAAGCCCGCAGTCTGCTGGAGCAGGCAGATGTCATCATTTCCAAAGGACAGGGAAATTTCGAGACACTGCATGAATGCGGACTGAATATCTACTATCTGTTTCTGTGCAAATGTGATCTGTTTGTGCGTCTTTTCGATGCAGACCCGTTTCAGGGAATGTTCGTAAATGAAAAGCGTGTGATGCTGCACGAAGCATAAAACGATATCGACCGCAATTCGTCAGATTGACCAGAAACAAGAAGAAATCTTTGACAGATTCACACTAGCCCCCTTGCCATTCATCTGGTATATTGATTACAGTCAAAACGTAATCAAACATTTTTCAGGAGGAAATCAGAATGGCAAGCTTATCTTTACAGCATATTAACAAAACTTACCCGAACGGATTCCAGGCAGTAAAGGACTTCAATCTGGAAATCGAAGACAAAGAATTCATCATCTTCGTAGGTCCGTCCGGATGCGGAAAATCCACAACACTTCGTATGGTAGCCGGTCTGGAAGAAATCTCCAGCGGTACTCTTAAAATCGGTGACAAGGTTATGAACGATGTAGAGCCGAAGGATCGTGATATCGCAATGGTATTCCAGAACTACGCTCTGTATCCTCATATGACGGTATATGATAACATGGCTTTCGGTCTGAAGCTTCGTAAAGTTCCGAAAGACGAAATCGACAAGGCAGTTCGTGAAGCAGCAAGAATTCTTGACCTTGAAAAACTTCTTGACCGTAAACCGAAGGCTCTTTCCGGTGGTCAGAGACAGCGTGTTGCCATGGGTCGTGCAATCGTTCGTAATCCTAAGGTATTCCTGATGGATGAGCCGCTCTCCAACCTGGACGCAAAGCTTCGTGTACAGATGAGAACTGAGATTTCCAAGATTCATCAGAGACTTGGCGCTACGATCATCTATGTAACACATGACCAGACAGAGGCTATGACTCTTGGTACCAGAATCGTTGTTATGAAAGACGGTGTTGTTCAGCAGATCGATACCCCGCAGAACCTGTACCAGAAACCGTGCAACCTGTTCGTTGCAGGATTCGTTGGATCTCCGCAGATGAACTTCCTGGATGCTGTAATCTCCGAAGCAGGCGGAAAGGTTATCGCAAAAGTTGGCGAGTATGCTCTGGAAGTACCGGCTGACAAGGCTGCTGTACTGAAATCCAAAGGCTACATCGGCAAGACCGTTGTTCTTGGTATCCGTCCGGAAAACATTTCCGACTCTGCAAACGGTGCTATGACCTCTACCGTTAACGTATACGAGCTTCTGGGTGCTGAAGTATTCCTGTACTTCAACCTGAACGGAACACAGATCACCGCTCGTGTGAATCCGCAGACAACTGCAAAAGCAGGCAGCGAAGTAAAATTTGATTTCGATATGAGCAAAGCACACTTCTTTGACAAAGAATCTGAGCAGGTTATCACAAACTAGTCTGTATTTCAGGACCCGGGGGTTTCCCGGGTCCTTTTTATGATAAAATGAGTCAGGGGACAAGTACGCCGGTGGCGTACTTGAACTCATAAACATTCAAGTCGAACGCACGCGAGACTTGGCACACGAAAGGATGTTCCTATGAAATTACAGCAAGCATTGCAGAAATGTCTGAACGACTGGCACAGTATCAGTCAGCTGGACTTCTGTCTTATTGATTCCGAAGATCAGATTTTCATATCAACCTGTTCCCGTAAGCTACCTTCCGCATCCCGGCTGGAAGGCTTTCGCAGCGGCAATGCACTTTCTGTTGCTTACAGCAGCTGTACTCTGTATAAAATACAGGAGAACAGTGACGGAAATTATATACTCATCGTATGGGGAAGCATTGAAGATACTGCTGTCATCGGACAGCTGGCCGTCTGTCAGGTGGAGAGCCTGTTTGCCGCATACGCTGAAAAAACTGACAAAAATACATTTATGCAGAATCTGCTTCTTGGCACCATTTCTTCGGTAGATGCATTCAACCGTGCAAAAAAAATGCACATCGCAACTTCTGTGCGCCGTGCCGTTTTTCTGGTGGAAACCAAGCAGCACAGAGACGAAAACGCTCTGGCTACCATCCGGAATATTTTTTCCTCCCGAACCCGGGATTTTATCACCGCAATCGATGACAACAGTATCATCATTGTACGGGAGCTGCGCGAATCCGACTCTTACGATGCAATGAATGAGATCGCCTGCATGCTGGTAGACATGCTGAACACAGAGGTCATGACTCCTGCCTGGATTTCCTACGGAAATATTGCAGCCGGTCTGGAGGATCTTGCCAATGCATACAAGGAAGCCCGCACAGCCCTGGAAGTGGGAAAGGTTTTTTATGCGGAAAGCAACATTTTTCCATACAACCGTCTGGGAATCGGACGTCTGATCTACCAGCTTCCCGTTTCCGTGTGTGAGATGTTCATCCGCGAAATATTCCAGGAAGAATCCCTGGACTCGATGGATGACGAAACCATGAATATCATTCGCATCTTCTTTGAGAATAATCTGAATCTTTCCGAGACTTCACGGCAGCTGTATGTACATCGCAACACACTGGTTTACCGTCTGGAAAAAATACAAAAAAAATACGGCCTGGACATCCGCACATTCGAGGATGCCCTGACCTTTAAAATTTCCATGATGGTTGTGGATTATATTAAGCATTCGAAAGAGTCTTAAGAAGCATCAGATGCTCCGGGGGCAGATACAGCCAGGAAGGAACGTCCTGTTCCCCTCGCTCCTCGAAACTGCCCTTGGGACGCATCCACCAGATCGCAGTTCCATCGTTATCCTCTGCATTGCGAATCAGATACTGATGTTCAAAGGTTGTCTCCATATATTCCTCCACATGAACCGGCAGACAATTCGCCCCGTTCTGACTGCGCGGCTGCAGCCAGTGTCCGCGAATCCCCACATGCGTATGCTCTTTCGTCACCTCTTCCGCAGTGTGAAGACGAATTCCCCAGTCCAGCGCAAGCACAGTGTGACTGTCCAGCGGCTGAATTGCAGAATAGTTTTTACACCCTGTCAGTCGGGCCGCCTCCAGGAAACATGGATGTTCGAACAGCCGGTTCGTCTCTCCCGTAATCAGCTCTTCTCCGTCTTTCATCAGCGTCAGCTGTTCACAGAAACGAAATGCCTCATCTCTGCTGTGCGTTACCAGAATCATATCTCCCTGATACTCTTTCAGAAATTTCTGAAGATCCCTCTGAAGAAGATCTTTCAGATAACCGTCCAGCGCCGAAAACGGTTCGTCCAGCAGAATCGCCTCCGGGTCTCCGATCATCATTCTTGCCAGAGCCGCCCTCTGCTGCTGGCCTCCGGACAGCTGTGACGGATAGTGTCTCTCCAGCCCCTCCAGCTGATACCGCCGGATACATTCCTGAAGACGCGCCGCCTTCTCATGCTTGTCACCACGATAACCGCAGGCAATGTTTTCCTGAACTGTCATGGCAGGAAAAAGGGCATAGTTCTGAAACAGATATCCGATTCTTCGTTCCTGGGGCTTCAGATTTATTTTCCTTTCAGAATCATACAGGGTACGACCATTCACAACAATCCTTCCGCGGTCAGGCGTCTCAACTCCTGCGATGCATCGAAGTGTCATGCTCTTCCCACATCCGGATGCCCCCAGGATTCCCATGGTATGTACATCGCTCTCAAACTTCACACGAAGCCGGAAATCCCGGAATTTCTTTTCAATATCAACATATACCGCCATCACAGCCACCTGCCCCTGTGGGATCCCTTCTGAACATTTTTACCGGAAATAAGGTTGATGGCTGTCACCACAAGAAATGACAGCATCACGATCACCACCACCCAGAAAGCGGCTGTATCATAGTTCCCGGCCGCTGTCTCCGCGGCAATTGCCACCGATATGGTTCTTGTTTTCCCCAGAATATTTCCGGCCAGCATGGACGTCGCCCCGTACTCTCCGATTGCCCTGGCAAATGTGAGGACCGTTCCGGATGCAATTCCCGGTGCGGCGGTGGGCATGATCACTTTCCAGAAAATTGCCCCTTCGCTCATTCCCAGTGTCCTTCCGGCGTGAATCAGATTCACGTCAACCTGCTCAAAAGCAGCCCTTGCATTCCGATACATCAGAGGAAACGCAATGACTGCTGCCGCAATGATGCAGCCTTTCCAGGTCTGCACAATCCGGATGTCAAAGTTTTCCAGCAGATATTTTCCGAAGGGACGCTTCAGGCTGAATATGATCAGCAGAATAAAGCCTGCCACCGTCGGCGGAAGAACCAGCGGAAGGGTCAGAATCCCATCCAGAATCCCCCTTGCGCCGGTCCCCAGGCGCATCGCCTTCCGTGCACAGAAAATGCCCAGAAAAAATGCAATCACCGTGGCGGTCACTCCGGTTTTCAGAGAAATCCAGAGCGGACTCCAGTTCATTTCACTTAGTATAGTCAGCAAATCCATACGCCTCAAACACTTTCATAACTTCCTCTGTCTGAAGATATTCCAGAAACGCCTCTGCAGCTTCTCTGTCGCCGTCAGATGCTTCTGCATCTTCGATCAGACCAACCGGATATACCACCGGGGTTTTCAGGCTGTCTTCCGGCGCTTCCGCGATAATTTCCACATCATCGGGCATGGATGCCGCATCTGTGGCATATACAATACCAATCTCATTGGAACCTTCTGCTACACTGGTGAGTACAGCTGTCACATTGGCTCCTTCGTTGATTTCCATTGCTTCCACGTCTTCCATGATTCCCATGTTGATGAAAATCTCACGGGAATACTGTCCTACCGGAACGCTTTCTCCTGCCAGTGCAAGGTTTGCAGCATCTGTAATATTGTCAAATCCGGTTACTGCAGTCTCTCCTCCAACCGGTTTGATGAGAACGACCTTATTCTCCAGAAGATCAACCACGGAATCCTTGTCTGCCAGTTCTTCCTCCACCAGCGCATTCATCTGCTTCTGTGCTGCAGAAAAGAAGATATCACAGCGGGCACCCTCCTCAATCTGTGTCTGAAGAGTCCCTGAGCTGTCTGCATTGTAAAAGATTTCCACGTCCGGATACATTTCATTGAAATCCGCCTGAATTTCTTCCATTGCATTCGCCAGGCTGGCTGCGATAAACACATAAATCTCCCCCTCCGGTGCCTCTGCCTCCTGCGCACAGACGGATGTTCCCGCCATACATGTTCCCAGCATTGCAGCCATCAAAGCTGCCAGTTTCCGTTTTTTCATGATGATTCCTCCTTATAAAAAAAATGATGTGCATATACCGGTTTCCGCAAATCTTCGAATGAGACAAAAGTGGGGAGCCGCTTCCCCGAAACCGGCTCCCCCCTCATTTCTGTTGTATTATGATATCTGAAAAACCAGATTGTTTCGTTTCCCATTATTCCTGATTTCCGTACTCATCCCAGACAACATCTTCCCCGTAATCATCCCCGGAGTAGTCCGTACCGTCATCATAATAATCATCTGTGTAATCCGTACCTCCAGAATAATCATCATAATTATTGGAATAGTCACTGTTTCCACTGGAATAATCATTATAGTCATAGGAATTGCTGTATGAGCTGTAATTATTATCATAATCATAATCGTAATCACTGCTGTAAGAGCTGTCATCACTGTCACTGTCATTCTCATCTGAATCTGAAGATGATGCGGAAGAGGAATTCTTTGTATCCTTCTCCTTCTTTTCGGATACACTCATATAGCTCAGATACAGCATATCCTCTTCGTCCTCATAGCGGATCGTAGCCTTCTCCATATCCGTCAGCTGCGCACCGGAAATTTCATAGGCATTTCCGTCTCTGTCAACCAGCTTCAGATCATATGCAGAAGCCGCTGACTGTGTATTTTCTGTCTCTCCGGTACTCTGTTCCGCGGATCCGGAAGGTGAATAATACAGCTGTACCTGCTCCGCTGCCTTTACCGATGACTCCGACGGAACCAGATTGTTGCCCCATTCCTCTGCTCCGGAGACCCTCAGATAAAATTCGCGGATATCTTTATTTGTGTTATTTGTCAGATAGACAAATTTGGATGTTGAAGTTTTTGTTCCGATCATACGCGGTGCCGGTGTGGCTGTCGGCGCAGGTGTCGGTGTTGCCGGTGCGACGGTAGGTGTCGCCGTAGGTGCCGGTGTGGGGGTCACTTCAATCACTTCGGCTTTCTTTTTTCCGCATCCTGCCGCAAGCAAAGTGAGCACTGCTGCGGTGATCATTAGAATTTTCTTAGGTTTCATCATTTTTCACTCCTTATTTATTATCTTATACTGTATATTGTAACGGATCAACGATCATTTCGTCTGTCGGATCATCGAAATCCAGGTCAGGAGGATTCTTCCTCACCGGCCCAGCCAAACGTACATTTCACTGCTTTTTTCCAGCCCTTCAGAAGCATTTCCCGTTTCTGCATCTCCATATCCGGAACGAACTCACGTCCGCACTTCCAGTTTTTCTCAATTTCTGCGGCATCTTTCCAGAACCCCGCCGAAAGCCCGGCGAGATATGCAGCCCCCAGCGCCGTCGTCTCAATACAGCTTGGCCGTATTACATGCGCATCCAGAATATCCGCCTGGAACTGCATGAGAAAATTATTTGCACTGGCTCCGCCATCCACCCGGAGAGAATTTAATGTCTCACCGGAATCCTTTTCCATAGCCTGGATCACATCATTCACCTGGTAGGCCAGAGATTCCACCGTAGCACGAATCAGATGTGCTCTCCCGGCTCCTCTGGTCAGCCCGAGCACTGCACCTCTGGCATACTGATCCCAGTATGGTGCTCCCAGTCCGGCAAATGCAGGAACCACATAGACACCGTTGGTATCCTCCACGGAATTGCAGACAGCCTCGGAAGCTGCCGCGTTGTCCAGAATCCTGATTTCATCCCGCAGCCACTGGATCGCTGCCCCGGCGACAAACACACTGCCCTCCAGTGCATACCCCGGAGTTCCGTCCGGATTTACTGCAATGGTTGTCAGAAGGCCGTGTCTGGACTGCACTGCCTGATTCCCCGTATGCATCAGCAAAAAGCATCCGGTTCCATATGTATTTTTCACATCCCCCGGCTGAAAACAGCACTGCCCAAACAGAGCTGCCTGCTGATCCCCGGCTGCACCGCTGATTGGAATTCTTCCTCCGATCAGCCCTTCACTGGTATACCCGTAGATACAACTGCTGGGCTTCACCTGTGGCAGCATACTCGCAGGAATGTCCAGATAGTTCAGGATTTCATTATCCCACAGTTTTTTATGGATGTCAAACAACATTGTACGGGAAGCGTTGGTATAATCTGTAACATGTACTTCCCCTTTTGTCAGTTTCCAGATCAGCCAGGTATCCACCGTACCAAACAGCAGATCCCCCTTTCCGGCCGCCTCCCGGGCACCCTCCACGTGATCCAGAATCCATTTGATTTTTGTTCCTGAGAAATAGGCATCCGGAATCAGACCGGTTTTTTCGCGGATCCGATCCGCAAATCCATCTTTCTCCATCTGCCGGATCGTATCTGCCGTACGGCGGCACTGCCACACAATGGCAGGATATACAGGAATTCCTGTATGACGGTTCCATACGATGGTGGTTTCCCGCTGATTGGTAATCCCTATGGCAGCCACATCCTGAGTATCCGCCCCGATCTTTCCCATTGCCTCGATGGCAACCGCCATCTGCGAGGACCATATTTCATTCGGGTCATGCTCCACCCAGCCCGGCCTGGGATAATACTGTGTAAACTCCTTCTGTGCCACACTGCACATATTCCCCTGTCTGTCAAACAGGATGCACCGGGAACTGGTCGTCCCCTGGTCCAATGCCATAATATATTTCTTTTCCATACGTACCTCCCGGTCTTTTCCCGTTAAATCCGATGCGTTTCCTTCAAAACCCCGTATCTGAAACGTTTTTCCTCCTTTCAGCCGAGTACATTCTTTCCAAAGAAGTATCCCAGAACCAGTACTCCGAGGGCAATCCGGTACCATCCAAACGCCTTGAAATCATGCTTTTTGATATATCCCATCAAAAACTTGATCGCAAGTATGGATACCACAAAAGCCACCAGCATTCCCACTGCCAGAATCATCAGCTCCGTGCCGGTAAATGCGAATCCAAACTTGATCAGTTTGAGAAGACTTGCACCAAACATAACCGGTATTGCCAGGAAAAACGTAAATTCCGCTGCCACCGTCCTGGAAGTCCCCACAAGAATTCCTCCGATAATGGTCGAACCGGATCTGGAGGTTCCCGGAATCACGGAAAGCACCTGAAAGATGCCAATCAGAAATGCAGTTTTAAATGACAGCCCGGAAAGCCTGGTGCACACCGGAACTCTTTTTTTGTTGTAGTTTTCCACGAGAATAAACACGATACCATAGACGATCAGCGCAATGGAGACAACTACATAATTATTAAATTTTTCTTCTATCAGATCATTAAACGGAAGTGCAATGACGATGGTGGGAATACATGCCACAAGGATCTTAAACCACAGCATCCACTTTTCCTTGTCACAGAAACGCTCCACAAAAATGAGAGCCATTCTGGACGGTACCGGATGGCGGTTGATTTTTCGCATGGTCTGTTTCGGAATCTCTCTGATGTAAAATGGCCACAGTTTATTCCAGTACAGTACCACCACTGCCAGAATGGCCCCCAGCTGAATCACCACCAGAAAGAATTCTTTGAACTGCGTACTTACATTCAGCCTGATAAATTCGTCCACCAGAATCATATGCCCGGTACTGCTGATCGGCAGCCATTCGGTAATTCCTTCCACGATACCCAGAATTATTACTTTTATCCACTCTGCCATAAATGATAATTTCCTCTCTTTTTTCTGTTTTCCCCATGAATGCAAGAAGGACAGGAACCATGATTTTTCAAGGCTCCTATCCCCTTTAGTATATTACACATTCGATTATTCGTAAACTTGATTTTTGATATTTGTACGTATTTATGCAGCCATACGGTCAGGTCCGGCTGTTACGGATTTACCGGTTTGCAATCGTCGCAATATCGATCAGTGTCAGGTTGTTCAGATCCGTATTTTCCAGACTGGTCACGAGCGCCTCTGCCGTATCCAGACTGGTCAGTACATTGACACCTGTCTCAATGGCATTCCGCCGGATCACAAAGCCATCGTTCTGATGCTCCACGCCCTGCGGCGGTGTATCGATAACCACGTCGATCTTATGACCCAGGATCAGATCCAGAAGGTTCGGAGACGGCTGCTCCAGCTTGTTGGTCCGGATTGCCTTGATTCCATGCTCCTTCAGCGCCTTTGCCGTTCCACGCGTCGCATAAATGCGATATCCCTGTGCCTCAAACCGTCTTGCAATGGGGATGATCGCCTCCTGGTCCTCATCTTTTACAGTAATGATCATGTTTTTATATTTCGGAAGCTTGATTCCGGCACCAATAAACGCTTTATAAAGCGCTTCGTTAAAGGATTCCGCAATTCCGAGACATTCTCCGGTGGATTTCATTTCCGGTCCGAGACTGATATCCGCACCACGGATCTTCTCAAAGGAGAACACCGGCATTTTAATGGCAATGTGTTTTGCCTCCGGCTGCAGTCCAGGCTGATATCCCATATCCTTCAGCTTATGCCCCAGGATCACCTTGGTTGCCAGCGGAACAATCGGAATGCCCGTCACCTTGCTGATATAGGGAACGGTACGGCTGGACCGTGGATTTACTTCAATGACATAAACCTCGTCGCCGCACACGATAAACTGAATATTGATCATACCCACCACGTGCAGTGCCTTCGCCAGGCGCTCTGTATAATCACCAATGGTCTGCTTTGCCGCATCGCTGATGGTCTGCGCCGGATAGACGGAAATGCTGTCGCCGGAGTGGATTCCCGCACGCTCAATGTGCTCCATGATACCCGGAATGAGAATCTGTTCCCCGTCACACACCGCATCTACTTCGATTTCCTTGCCCATCAGGTATTTATCCACCAGAATGGGATGTTCCTGCGCGATCTGGTTGATGATTCCGATGTATTCATCCACATCCTCATCACTGACGGCAATACGCATGCCCTGTCCGCCGAGGACATAGGAAGGACGAACCAGAACCGGATAACCCAGCTGCGCTGCTGCTGCCTTTGCCTCCTCGGCTGTAAATACGGTAAGGCCCTTCGGACGCGGAATCTGGCACTGTTCCAGAATTCCGTCAAACAGCTCTCTGTCCTCTGCCGCATCCACATCCTCTGCAGATGTGCCCAGAATCTTCACGCCCATCTTCATCAGCGCTTCTGTCAGCTTGATCGCCGTCTGACCGCCGAACTGAACCACCGCTCCATCCGGCTGCTCGATATTCACGATATTTTCCACATCCTCCGGTGTCAGCGGCTCGAAATACAGCTTATCCGCAATATCAAAGTCTGTGCTGACTGTCTCCGGGTTGTTATTTACAATAATTGTTTCGTATCCCTCTTTTGCAAAGGCCCACGCACAATGCACGGAGCAGAAGTCAAACTCGATTCCCTGTCCGATGCGGATCGGACCGGAGCCAAGAATCAGAATCTTTTTCTTATCCGGTGTGGGAATGGCTTCGTTCTCTGTCTGTTCATCCCCGTAAACAGAGTAATAGTACGGGGTCGCTGCCGCGAATTCTGCCGCACAGGTATCTACCATTTTGTAGGCTGCCGAAATGCCATAGCCCTTTCGAAGTGCCTTGATCTCTTCTTCCGTGCGTCCTGTGAGACGGGCAATGATGTAATCCGGGAATTCCAGACGCTTCGCTTCCAGAAGGAGTGCCTTGTCCATGGGCTTCTTCTTCAGATTCTGCTCCATCTCCACCAGCACCGCAATTTTATCAATGAACCATCTGTCAATCTTTGTGATCCGATGGATATATTCCAGGGAGATATCTCTGCGGACAGCCTCTGCGATTTTCCAGATGCGCCGGTCATCCACGATTCGCAGTTCATCGATCAGTTCATCTTCTTCCAGTCCGCTGAAATCATAGGACATCAGACTGTCCACATGCTGTTCCAGAGAACGGATGGCTTTCATCAGTGCACCCTCAAAATTGTGACAGATGCTCATTACCTCACCGGTCGCCTTCATCTGTGTGGTCAGTGTTCTTTTTGCCGTAATGAATTTGTCAAACGGAAGACGCGGGATTTTTACGACACAGTAATCCAGCATCGGTTCAAAGCTTGCATAGGTTTTTCCGGTAACCGCATTGGGAATCTCATCCAGTGTGTATCCCAGCGCAATCTTTGCCGCCACTTTTGCAATCGGATAGCCGGTCGCCTTACTTGCCAGTGCGGAAGAACGGCTGACACGGGGATTTACTTCGATGACACAGTACTCAAAGCTCTCCGGATGAAGCGCGTACTGAACATTACATCCGCCGGTAATTCCCAGTTCGGTAATAATATTCAGAGCAGAGGTACGGAGCATCTGATACTCCTTATCTCCCAGTGTCTGAGACGGCGCCACGACAATGGAATCTCCGGTGTGCACACCTACCGGATCAATGTTTTCCATGTTGCAGACCGTGATACAGTTTCCCGCACTGTCACGCATGACCTCGTATTCGATTTCCTTCCAGCCGGCGATACAGCGTTCCACAAGCACTTCCCCAACACGGGAGAGTCTCAGACCGTTTTCCAGAATCTCGCGCAGTTCATATTCATTATTTGCGATACCGCCGCCGCTTCCTCCCAATGTATACGCAGGTCGCAGCACCACCGGATAACCGATGGTCTTTGTAAATGCAAGTCCTTCCTCCACCGATTTTACAACCAGTGAAGCCGCGATCGGCTCTCCGATTTTTTCCATGGTATCCTTGAATTCCTGGCGGTCCTCAGCTTTTTTGATCGTCTCGGCAGTCGTGCCGATCAGACGCACGTGATGCTTTTTGAGGAAGCCTCTTTCCTCCAGTTCCATGGCGAGATTCAGCCCCGCCTGTCCTCCCAGCGTGGGGAGAATGCTGTCCGGCTGTTCCTTGAGGATCAGCTGTTCCACGACCTCCACGGTCAGAGGCTCGATATATACCCGGTCTGCAATGTCCTTATCCGTCATGATCGTTGCCGGATTGGAGTTCAGAAGTACCACTTCGATTCCTTCTTCTTTCAGAGAACGGCAGGCCTGTGTACCGGCATAATCAAATTCGGCAGCCTGACCGATGATGATCGGACCGGAGCCAATTACAAGAACTTTTTTAATGTCATTATTTTTCGGCATTGGTTTTTCCTCCCATCATCTCCATAAAACGGTCAAACAGGTATCCGGAGTCCTGCGGTCCCGGGCATGCTTCCGGATGGAACTGTACCGTAAATATGTTTTTCCCGATATAGGACATTCCTTCATTGGTTCCATCGTTTACATTGACAAACGCCGGTCTGGCGATTCCTTTTTTCTCAAGCTCCTCTGCCTCCACCACATAACCGTGGTTCTGAGAAGAAATATAAACTCTTCCGGTCTGAAGATCCTTCACCGGATGATTGCCGCCCCGGTGACCGTATTTCATCTTACGGGTATTTCCGCCTGCGGCCAACGCCATGAGCTGATGTCCGAGACAGATCGCAAACACCGGAACATCGGATTCATACAGCTTCCGGACTTCCTCAATGATTTCTGTACATTCCTTCGGATCTCCGGGGCCATTGCTCAGCATAATTCCGTCCGGACCATCTTTCAGAATCTCTTCTGCGGAAGTGCGCGCCGGATAAATGGTCACCTGACATCCCCGTTCATTCAGGGAGCGGGCGATATTTCTCTTTGCTCCGAAATCCATCAGCGCAACCTTCGGGCCATTTCCCTTCAATACCTCTTTTTCACGGCAGGTTACCTTTTCCACAACCTTTCCGGTGGTATATGCTTTTAAACGGGGAATAATTTCATCCAGATCATAATTCTCATTTACGGTAATCATGCCGTTCATGGTACCCTTTTCCCGAAGAAGTTTCGTAAGCGCTCTGGTATCAATTCCGGATATTCCGGTAATATCATGTTTTTCCAAGAAATGCTGAATAGAATCCACACTGCGGAAATTGCTGTGGACGCGAGATAATTCACGAACGATAAATCCATCGATCCAGGGCTTTCTGGATTCCTGGTCTTCGTAACATATGCCATAATTGCCGATGAGCGGATAAGTCATACACACGGCCTGTCCCGCATATGATGGATCTGTCATCACTTCCAGATATCCTGTCATGGAAGTATTAAAAACAATTTCACTGATAACTTCACGTGTGGAACCGATACTGGTTCCGGTAAACACATGGCCATCCTCCAAAATCAGAAACGCTTTCATAGAATTTCCTTTCATTCAACTGTCCGTATTTATCCTAAATCTTCAAAATAATATCACAGGAAAACGCTTTTTTCAACCGGATAACAGGCTAAAAATAATTCTTGAATACTGAAAATATTTTCCTCCTTGCTGCAAAGGACAGCGGGGTTCCCGGCAATGAAAAATTTGTTATTACTCACCACTTATAAAAGTGGAATTCTTCTTTGACTGAGATAAAACAAGGGAGCGCAACAAAATGATAATTTCTTATCTTCTGTTACACTCCCTCGGCATACGATGCCAGATTCTGAAAAAGTTTTTATTTCATAAGTAAACTTCAAAGGAATTTCCTATGAAACAAAAAAAGAATGCAGGAGATGGGACTTGAACCCACACGATCTTGCGACCACAGGCACCTGAAGCCTGCGCGTCTGCCAATTCCGCCACTCCTGCATTTCTGTTTCAGTCGTATCTCGCGACTGCTTGATTATAATAACTCACCCCCTCCCAAAAGTCAATACCTTTTTATAATTTTTTTTATTTTTTTGAAATCCGTTTTTTGAAATCAGATCAGAGCCAGCGCTTCCTCATCTCCTACCAGTGTCACATCCGGGTGCATCTGCAAAATGGACGCCGGCACTTCCGGCGTAACCGGACCGAAAAATGCCTTTTTAACAATCTCTGCCTTTCCCGCACCATTCGCAACGATCAGAATCTTCCTGGCCTTCATAATCGTTCCGATTCCCATGGTATACGCATAACGTGGAACCTCCTCTGCCGAGGCAAAAAACCGTTTGTTTGCCTCGATGGTACTTTCCTGAAGCTTTACACAATGCGTCTCTTTTGCAAAATACCGGTCCGGTTCATTAAAACCGATATGACCATTGTGACCGATTCCCAGCAGCTGAAGATCCGCTCCGCCCAGCGAATCAATCAGGGCCTCATATCTTCTGCACTCTGCCTCTCCGTCTTCTGCCATCCCATCCGGAAGATGTACGTTCTCCGGACAGATATTCACCCGATGGAATAAATGCTGATGCATAAAATAATAATAACTTTGGTCATTCTCTCTGGTCAGCCCTCTGTATTCATCCAGATTGACCGTCTTTACTTCCTTAAAATCCAGGTCACCGCTCTCGTACCATTTTACGAGCTGATCATAAAGACCGATCGGGGTGGAACCGGTGGCAAGACCCAGTACACTGTCCGGCCTGGAAATCACCTGCGCCAGAATGATCCCGGCCGCCTTACGGCTCATCTGCTCATAATCCTTCATTTTATAAATTTTCATACGCCTTCTGCCTCCTTTGCTATTTTTCTTACAATTTCGTTCATCTGTGTCTTCTTCTGTTCCATATCCTGAACCAGTTTAAACTGCGTACGGGCACGATCCAGATTCTGCCCCGGCCGGTGAATCCGGAAATAATGATCCCCCTCAATATAATCTGTTAGAAAACGCATCCCGCATTCCAGAGTCATCATGATCGCACCGTCTGTGAGATGTTCCACCTCCTTTGCAGTCAGTGCACCTGCACAGCCTTCCATAAATCCTCTTGCATAAACTTCAAACAGGGAAAGATCACAGGAAACCTTTGACAGGTCCCGCTCATCCTCGGCTGCCGTGCTGGCTCCGAACCGGATGGAATCCCCAAAATCATTCATTGCCAGTCCCGGCATCACCGTATCCAGGTCGATTACGCAGATTCCTTTTCCCGTCTCATGGTCAATCAGTATATTGTTCAGCTTTGTATCATTGTGGGTAACCCGAAGGGGGATCTCTCCGTTTTTCTGCAGATCACACAGCACATGTGTATAATCCTTTCTTGCTTTCGCAAATTCAATTTCCTCCAGGACCTCACAGACTCTTCCTTCGCAATCCTCCTCCACTGCCCGCATCAGATTCTCATACCGTCTGGGTGTGTTATGAAAATCCGGAATGGTTTCATGAAGTGTGTGAGCGGGATAATCCGACAGAAGGCACTGAAAATGTCCGAATGCCAGAGCACTCTGGTAAAAATCATCCGGATTCTTCACCTGTTCATAACAATCTGCGTCCTCCACAAAATGAAATACCCGCCAGAATTCTCCGTCTTTATCCTTATAACTGTATTTTCCGTCCGTCGTCTTTCTGACATTGAGCGTTTCACGCTCCGGGTCTCCTCCCTCTTCAATAATTTTTTTTCGAAGCCACTCTGTCACACCGGCAATGTTTTCCATCAAAAGCTCCGGCTCGCGGAACACCTCTTTATTCATGTGCTGGATGATATACTGTTTCCGGCCTTCCTGTGTCTTCTGCTCCAATGCAAATGTGTCATTGATATGTCCGTTTCCATAGGAAGATACCGAGACGACATCCTTTTCCAGCCCAAACGCCTCCAGTATCTCTTTTTCAACCTCTCTGACTCTCATATACTTCCTCCTGTACTTATCCCTTTCCCATACATCTGTGTTCCTCTGCAAAACACCGCATATACACTGTAATCATCCTCCAGAACCACAAGATCTGCATCATATCCGGCACAGATCCTGCCTTTTTTGTCATCTATTCCAAGACAGGCTGCCGGGTTGACCGTGCACGCATTTAAAGCGGTCTCGAAGGGTACTCCCGCCTCCTCCACGAGGATCCGCAGTCCCTGATTCATCTGCAGCGTGCTTCCCGCAATGGTATCCGTACCGGCAAGTCTCGCCAGCCCATCCGGTCCCACCTCTATATCATGGCCGCCCAGCTGATAATGTCCGCCGGGCCTGGCATATTTCACCCGAAGAGAATCTGTCACCAGAATCCCGCGGTCAGGACCCTTCGCCTGAAAAAAGGCATACAATGCCGCCAGGTGAGAGTGTCTTCCGTCACCGATGATCTCCCCATACAGATCTCTCAGCCGAAAAGCAGCACCCACCAGTCCCGGACTTCTGGAGCCAAACGGGCTCATCCCGTTATAAACGTGCGTCATCGACCGTGCACCGTTCGCAGCAGCCATGACCGCCGTCTCATAATCCGCCGAAGAATGTCCCATACTGACTGTCACGCCGTTTTCACAGCAATAACGGGTCAATGCAAAATCCGTGTCATGCTCCGGGCTGAGCGTGATATACCGGATCCAGCCTCTGGCAGCTTCCTGGTATTCCTGAAACTGACGGACCGAAGGTCTGGCAATGGCTTCCGGAGGCTGCGCACCTTTTTTTTCCATATCAAGATAGGGTCCTTCAAAATGGATGCCCAGGATCTGTGCCCCCCGGTATCCCTGTTCGATCACAGAGGCAACATTGGCAACTGCCCTGCGCAGCACTTCCGGCATCTGTGTGACAGTCGTGGGCAAAATGGAGGTCACGCCTTCCTGTACAATATGCTCCATCCAGTATCGAAGCCCTTCTTCTGTCCCGTCATTGGTGTCATACCCATATGCTCCGTGTGTATGAATATCCAGAAACCCGGGGACAATCCTCCGGTCTGCGAAATCGATATCCACAGCTTCCGTCTGATACGGCAGAATCCGGCGGATCCTGCTCTTTGAGATTTCAATACAGGCCGGAAAAAACTGACCGGCCGCCCAGATTTTTCTGCTTCTAATAATCATCGTTTCCTGTCTCTTTCCGAAATCGGATGGTCTTTTTCGATATTAATCCAACCGAAAATCTGCTGTTTTTTACCATTATACCTTATTTTTTTAACAATTCAACAAAATTCACTTATGAAAACCAATTTCCGTCGGTCTCCATTGTGCAATTTATACATTCTGAAATATCTGAAGCCCTTTTTTGACATGGGAATTTAAATGTGATAGACTTGAACAAACGATACCTGACAAACCGAAGAGGATCCTTATGAATGAAATAATCGAAGAAATATTTACCGGCTACTGTAAATCACACAATTCCACACAGACCATTATCTGTGAATACGAACAGCTTCCCTGCGGACTCAGCCTGGATCATGTGAGCTGCGATTATCTGAAATGCAGCTATAACAAAGACTGTCAGGTCATCCGACAGGCTCTGGCAAAAGAAGACGAATAGAAGGAAACCCTTATGAACCAGTCAAAACGAATGTATTCCATGGATCTGATGAGATGCTTTTCACTGGCCGGCATCCTTCTCTATCATTTTATGGTAGAGTTCCAGATTCATTATCAGACCAATCTTTTCATAGAAAAAATGCCCTATTACACCCCGAACATGCATATCGCCACTCTCTGTGTCGGTCTTTTTTTTATGCTGTCCGGGGCCGGGCTCACATTGTCTTCCCGGGAATCTTTTCAGGTGAAAACGTTTTACCGCAGGCGCTTTCTGCGCCTGATGGTCCCATATTATCTGGCATATCTGTTTTACCTGCTGTATCTGCTTATCCGATACGGGACGCTTCCCTTCTCCGGAGATATCCCTCATTGGAATTTTCTTCTGACCCTGATCGGAATGGACGGCTACTGCGAAATTCACCAGACAATTCCGACCTTTTACATCGGCATCGGAGAATGGTTTCTGGGCGCTCTGATCATCATGTATCTGCTGTTCCCGCTGCTGCATTATCTCATGAAAAAAAATCGATATGCGACGATGACCGCAGCTACCATATGCTATCTGATCCTGGTGTTCACATACCAAAGTGAGCTTCCTTCCTATGAAAATGCTCTGATAAAGCTTTATGACTTTATCCTCGGCATGTTTCTTATTCTGGAAAAAGACCGGCTGAAAAAATGGACGCTTTGTTATTCCATTCCTGTTATTCTGTCCGCACTTTTTCTGAAAAAGGAAATCCCGCTCCCCACCGATCTGAAGATCAGTCTGCTTTGCACGGCAGTCTTCTTTCTGTTCCTGCAGACAGAACGCTGGCTCAAAAAAAGAATACTTCTGCAGAAGTTTCTTTTCCTCCTGCAGAAATATTCCTTTGAAATATATCTGCTCCATCACGTGATCATTGTACAGTTTCTTGCCGGTTTTGCAGGTAAGATTTCCTCAACGGCAGATATCCTTCTTCTGCTGATCGAAATCCTCGCCGTCACCTGGATCTGCTCCTGGATCCTGTACCAGGCAGAACATTTTCTGTATCGAAAACTGGGGCGGACAGCTCAGCGGCACTGAATTCACTGTCTCTTCAGACATTTTTCCAGACACACCAGCTGTACTCCGGAAATCCCGTTGAAAACACAGGGCACGACCGATGCCTCCCGGTATCCCAGGCGGGCATACAGGCGGCGGGCCGCTGTGTTTTTTTCATTGGTATCCATCCGCAGATACGGACAGCCGCAATGCAGTGCATACTCCTCGTAAAAATTCACAAAAGCCGTTCCATATCCCCGCCCGGAAACCTGCGGATCCACCACCAGCGTGTGAAGCACCATCACCTCATCCGGAGAACACAGGTAATCCCACGCCGCATCCGCATACTCTGGTACCTGCTCCTGGTTAATTCTCGCTGCCGCAGTCACTTTTCCCCCATCCTCAAGGACAAAAAGCTCTCCCTTTTCCAGCGCTTCCTCTGCCGTCCTTCTGGTCGGGTAAATATTCCGGATCCAACCTATGGAAAGTGTTCCTGCCTCTTCCAGTGTGTGCAGATGATCGTATATTGCTTCTACTGCCATGATATCCTCTTCGGATGCCTTTCGTATGATCATGATTCCTCCTCTTCTTCCGGTTCCGCCTTTCGTCAGCCGTTTCCCATGCATGCTTTTCCTCTGTCATTTTTCTCCCTGCTCATCCAGCTCATGCCGCCTGCTCCGGTTTAAAAGATAAGCCAGCAGAAAGGATGCCGCATCTGCCAGCGGCTGCGCCATCTGAATTCCCAGAAGGCCCATCGTGGCGGATAGAATAAGAATCATGGGCAGAAAGAAGATGCCCTGTCTCGCAGAAGCCAGCACACTGGCGGGAATCGTCCACTTACAGGTCTGGAACATCATATTATTCATCGTGATCCACCCCAGTGTCGGAAGTGTCACACACTGCAGCCGAAGTGCCAGCGTTCCGATCCGGATCACCTCCAGATCATCTTTTCGGAACACGGTGATCATCTGACGGGAAAAGAGAAATCCCAGAACAGCGAAAAGTACCAGAAGTATTGAAGACACCCGGACACTAAACCAGAATGCCTCTTTGACACGCTTTTTATTTCCGGCCCCGTAATTAAACCCGCACACCGGCTGGAATCCCTGCCCGAATCCGATGATCACCGAGTTTGCAAAGAAGGTAATTCTCATCACAATGGACATGGCCGCAATGGCTGCATCTCCGTAAGGACCTGCTGCCAGATTCAGCACAACCGTTGCAAGACTGGCCAGCCCCTGCCGGCACAGGGAAGGCAAACCGCCGCCGAAAATTTCCCGGATCTGCCCCGGAAGATAACGGATCTGTTTCAGATGATACGGCACGCAGCCTGATTTGTAATATCCCACCAGCAAAATGCAAAAGCTCACCAGCTGACTTAAGATCGTCGCGAAAGCTGCACCGGAAATTCCCATCTTCAGCCCGAAGATCAGCACCGGATCCAGGACCACGTTCAGAACGGCTCCGGTGGTGATTCCGATCATTGCAAAAAAAGCACTTCCCTGAAATCTCATCTGGTTGTTCAGCACAAGAGCCGCTGTCATATACGGAGCCCCCAGCAGAATAATCCGCAGATATTCCCTGGTATAGGGAAGAATGGTATCTGTAGATCCCAGCATCCTGGAAAGCAGATCCAGAAAACAGATTCCCAGCACAAGGATGACAAGTCCGCTGAATGCACCGGTAAAAAATCCACAGGATGCCAGTTTCTCTGCCTTCTCCTTTTCACCTGCCCCCAGTTTCCTGGAAATGGCATTTCCGGAGCCGTGTCCGAAAAAGAAGCCTATGGCCTGGATCACAGACATCAGCGGAAATACAACTCCCACTGCAGCCGTGGCACTGGTTCCGATCTGCCCGACAAAAAAAGTATCTGCCATATTGTAAAAAGAGGTTACCAGCATACTGATAATTGTCGGAATTGCCAGACGTGTTACCAGTCCCGGAATCGGTGCATGAATCATTAAATTCTGTTTTTCTTCCTGTGTCATTTTTTCACGCTTTCTATACATATTGAGGTCAAACAATCCGTTTGACCTATTTCATTTTCAGATACTGAAGACTGTACGGCTCCATCTTCAGCTGACCGCTCATACTTCCTGTCTTATCACTCAAAAGGTCTGTATATTCACCCTGCAGTTCATGGCTGCAGGCAAGGTACTCCTGGTCCGAAGCATTGATCGCCACCAGAATACGCTCCTGCTCGCTTTTTCGCTCGAATATCAGCTGATGGTTGGTGAGCACCACATTGCGGTATCCTCCATTGCACAGGCCGTCACTCTCCCGCCGGATGATAATCAGTTGTTTTACCAGTTCCGTAAGTTCATTTGGCTTCGGCTCCTCAAAGCAGGGACGAAGCGCATAGTCATTATTCGGTGCCTTCACACCCTCTTCTCCCCATTCACTTCCATAATACAGGCAGGGAATTCCGGGCATTCCAAACAGAATCCCGTAAGCCAGCGGCAGATGCTTCTTACTGGTCAGAATGCTGGCGATCCTGGTCACATCATGATTGTCCACAAAGCTTATCAGATGTTTGCCACGATACAGGCACCACTGCTCCGCCCCATACTGCCGATTCAGAGAATGGGCAATTTCAAACAGATTCATGCTGTTCAGACTGGAAAAAATACCTTTATAGCATTCATAATTTGTACAGCTGTGAAGCATCTGATCATTTACGATCAGATTATAATCACCAAAAAGGACCTCCCCGATCAGTGCAAATCCCGGCTTTATCTCTTCACAGAAACGGCGCAGACGGCTCATAAACTCTCTGTCCAGACTGTATGCCACATCCAGACGAAGCCCGTCAATGCCGAATTCTTCAATCCAGAATTTCACACAGTCCAGCAGATACTCCACCACCGCCGGATTTTTCAGATTCAGCTTGACCAGTTCGTAGTGGCCTTCCCACCCTTCATACCAGAATCCGTCATTATAACAGCTGTTTCCGTCAAAATTCACACAGAACCAGTTTGCATAAGGAGAGTCCCATTTTTTTTCCTGCACATCCCGAAATGCCCAGAATCCTCTTCCCACATGGTTAAACACACCATCCAGCATAATTTTTACACCATGGGAATGAAGCTCTTCACAAACCTCCTTAAAATCCTCATTCGTACCCAGACGGCAGTCGATCTGGCGAAAATCTCTTGTGTCATATCCGTGATTATCCGATTCAAACACCGGGTTTAACAGAATGGAACCGATCCCCAGTTCCTCAAAATAGCTGCTCCACCGGGCAATCTTCCGGATTCTTGGAACGGTCACTCCATCGTTTGCAACCGGTGCCCCGCAAAATCCGATCGGATAGATCTGGTAAAAGGTTTCGTTGTAAGCCCACATAATCAAGTACCTCGTTTCGTTTGTTTTTTATCCTCCCTATTGTACCATAAATGTTTCGGAATCTCCAGCACGGCTTATCGCTTCTGCTTTACGCCTTTTTTCTCCATGGTCCATGCCGGTAAAAGCTCACAGACAGCACAGTCGCAACAGACCAGCCCACCGGCCATGCACACCATATTCCGGTCACACCGAACTGCTCCGCAAAAATCCATGCCAGAACGACACGCAGAATCAGATCTGTGAAAGTGCCTCCCATAAACTGTTTCATAAGACCCGCTCCCCGAAGCACACCATCTGCCACCAGCTTGACAGAAACCACCAGGTAAAACGGAACCACAATATGCAGGAACTGCAGCCCTGCCTCCATGGCACCGCCTGCCATATCATCCATAAACAGATACAGAAGATATTTTCCGCCCAGCAGATACAATACCATAATAGGCGCACAGATGATCCACACCATCTTCCATCCCGCCATAAATCCTTCCCGGATACGTTTCAGCTTTCCCGCTCCCACATTCTGTGCCGTGAAATTGGAAACGCCGTTACCCAGCGTGGTGAAGGAAGTAATCACAAGATTGTTCAGTTTGATTGCTGCAGCGTAGCCGGCAATCACACTTGCACCAAATCCGTTGATCACGCTCTGTATGATGATATTTCCCACGGAAATAAAGCTTTGCTGAAGAATACTGGGAACGGCAATCACACAGATTTTTCCCAGCATGGCCCAGGAAAACAGAGCTGCTCTCTTTTCTGATCTGATATTTTTCAGTCTTTTCAGAACAAACAGCACTGCCAGAATACAGCTGATTCCCTGACAAAGGAAGGTCGCCCAGGCCACTCCGGCCACTCCCATATGCAGCCCTGCAACAAACAGAATATCCACTGCAATGTTCGAGAGTGAAGAGACCGCCAGAAAGAAAAACGGTGTCCTGGAATCGCCCAGTGCCGAAAAAATCCCCGTTGCAATATTATAGAAAAACAGAAACGGCAGTCCTAAAATATAGATATCCAGATACAGAGCCGAATCTGCCATAATCTCCTTCGGTGTATGGATTGCCGTAAGCAGGCTGTGACCGAACAGGAGCCCTCCTGCCATCAAACCGATGCACAGCACACCACTGGAGATCAATGTCGTATACACAGCTGTTTTCATATTCCGATAATCTTTTGCCCCAAACAGCTGAGAGACAATGACCGAACAGCCGATATTGCATCCGAAAGCAAACGCAATGAATATCAGCGTGATCTCATAGCTGTTTCCGACGGCCGCCAGAGCGCTCTCCCCGGCAAATTTTCCTGCAACAAGACTGTCCGCAATATTATACATCTGCTGGAAGATCACACTCCCAAACAGGGGCAGACAGAATTTCCATAATACATTTTGTGGATTCCCCACGGTAAGATCGCGATTCACTTTTTTATCTCCTGTTCTTTTGATTCTTTTCCTTTTTCATACCATGGTATGAGCCAAGGGACAAATGGACATAAAATACATGCTTGCATGTGTTTTTATGTCTATGGGTCCCGCAAAACATGAGCAAGTAGCCATTTTTTACAGAAAAATGAGCGGATTGCGAATGTTTTAGTCGATTTTGGGAGTGCTTGGCACGGAAAAATCGACGTCAGGCTCATTTGTCGGGCAACTCATGGTATGATGTTGGGGTCAAAAAGGAGCTCCTCCACACCTGGAGAAGCCCTTCGCAGTCTGTCATCTTTTTTTTCGTTTCCCGGAATCCCTGTTTTTTCTGTGGGGCAAAACGGAGCCTGCCGCCCAGAAACAGGTTCCCACCATAATAAACACATCCGAAAGATTAAATGTAAGACGGCGAATATCCCGTTTTTTTACATTGACCGAGAGATAATCTGTCACGTATCCATTCTGTATCCGTTCCGCCAGATTGTTTGCTCCGCCTCCCAGGATCAGAGCCAGACCGGCTTTTGCCAGTCTTCTTCCGCCGTGTGTCCACGTCCGGATGCTCTCCCAGACAACTCCCCCAAGAGAAGCTGCTGCAATCAGCTGACACCATCTGGCATCCATTTTTTTCAGAAGCCCGAAGGCGATTCCCTCATTGTGGCAGTTTCTGAAAATAAGCCGGTCTCCGACTGCCTTCCGGCTGCTGCCCTGCAGCCAGGCCGTATTGACATGCTGCTTGACCACATAATCCAGGGCAAACACTCCCGTAAAAAGAATCAGAAAAATCATTTACTCCGCCTCTTTTTCTTCCGTCTCACCGGACGCTTTCTCCGGTTCTTCCGCTTCCGGCGCTGCTTCCTCCGGCACCGTTTCCGCAGCCTCTTCCGCCTCCGCTTCCTGTTCCGGATCATAATACTGCGTTCCACAGTGCGGACAGAAGGTCATTTCTCTTCCCATGGTCTTCTCACAGTTCGGACAGATCTTTTCTCCCTTCATCTGAGCCACCTTATCCCTCAGGATGCGGGCACGATTCCTGTGCTGCTTCATTTCCTCACAAAGCGTCTCGATTTCTTCATCCAGAGCTTCCCCCTTCAGGTATCTCTGATAAATCAGATTTCCGATATCCATCTGTGCCTTCTCCACAATGCGCTCCTCACCGGAGATCTTGCTGCGGATCTTCTGTGTCTCATACATCACTTCCGCACGCTCCGAAAGATCCCGCGCCGTTTTGGAAATGGTTTCTCCCAGCTCATCAAAAAACTCGTTTGCTTTTGTCATAATCTTTTCCTCCTTAATCCGCTTTTTCTGCTCCTTATATGATATTTTTTATCCACCTGACTCGCTTCAGAAGCATAACAAGAATCACAGAACACAGAAATACAGCTGCTGCAAATCCCACCTCGCCCGCGATCCACGGAAAGTCAACGGGATAAATATGAAATCCTTTATTTAAAATATTCAAAAACACCGGATGGATGATATAGATCCCGAAACTTAAGCCTGCCAGTGTCTGTATCTGCTTTTTCTGCCCCATCTGCTCCATCCACGGAGATTTCATGGCAAAACAGAAGATCGATGCCGAAAAAATCATTACAAACAGATTTTCATAATTCAGCACATGCCGCAGTTCTTCTATTTTCCAGAAGCTCAGCACACAAAGCACTGAAAATGCGCCTGCCATATATCCCAGATTTTTCTTCCGGGGAATTTCTTTCTGTCCCAGATAATGCCCCAGCATATAATAATACAGACTGGAAGAATCCACCGGAAGGATATTGACAATTTTCCATCTGAAAAGATGATTGCAGGTAGGTACCACTATGGTAAACAGAAACAGTGCTGCCATAACCATACTCTGTGCATAACGGTTTTCCGTTTTAAAAAAGCTCCGCAGCATCGGTGTCATAAGATACAGGCCCGCTATCATATAGACGTACCAGAGATGTTCCCAGGATTTTCCCTGTATCAGATTCCACGCACTCATTCCGATAACGGAAAACACACCTCTGTTCGGACTGCCAAGGCAGCTTTCGATCAGACAGAACACCAGCCCAAACGTCAGAAGCACCGCCGCCATACGCCAGACATACTCCTTGATTTTCCGAAGAGTAAGCCCTTTTCGCGGATCCAGGAGAAGATATCCTGATATCATCAGAAAAACAGGAACCGCCCAGACCGTCAGCGAGCGAAAAAAGACCAGATCCAGGATCTCTCTCCCACGTGATACTGCAAAGATCCCCGTTCCGATATCCGGACTGTCATATGTGCCGCTTATTACATGGGTCATTACCACTGCTGCCGCAGCCAGAACTCTCAGGCTCTCAATCCATCCTTTTCTCGTCATATATGGGCAGCCCTTTCCGGAATCTCTGCCATGCTGTCGTCCGTCTTTTCCTCCAGAAGAGAAATTTCCTGCCCCCGCAGAAGAATTCTCGGTCCGCCGATGCCTTCAATATACTCTTTTGTAATGATTACCTGTCCGATGCTGTCATCCTTCGGAATCTCATACATGATATCCAGCATAAATTCCTCGATAATAGAGCGCAGCGCACGGGCACCCACATTTTTCTCTTTTGCCTTTTTCGCAATGGCACGCAGTGCCCCCTCGTCAAATTCCAGTTTTACCTCGTCCATTGCCAGCAATTTTTTGTACTGTTTGATGATCGCATTGCGCGGCTCGCTT
>JALEJS010000003.1 GCA_022769545.1 Blautia sp.
CAGAAACAAGTATGATTCATCCGGTAATAGATAAGTTGCTATTGGCCCCGGATAAACAAGTATAGAATTTGATTCATCTGCCTAGAAGAAAATGCAGTTGTTCGGAAATTCCGAACAACTGCTGCTGACGGAAAAAACTCACAACACAGTGAAGAAAAAATCCGGGAATTCCTATTGACAATCCAAAATGACTGATTTATAATCAAAAACAGTTTAATAGTTCAAACCGTTGAAGCGGAGATAACGGCAATGATGCCTTTACAGAGAGCCTGCGATGCTGAGAATCAGGCAAGAAACAAGTTGTCAAATGGACCGCGGAGGGCGCAGTCAAATGTGATTTTTACAGAGTATTCTGCGACGTTGCAGGCAGACGTCATTTGCCGGGGATATGTTGGTATCCTGCTAAGCGCACGGGTCATACCGTGAATCAAGGTGGCACCGCGGATAAGAAATTTTATTCGTCCTTGACAGAGTGTATATCTCTGCCAGGGATGTTTTTGTCTTAAGAGACTCCATTGACCGAGGTAGAGGTTCAAAGGAGTCTTTTCTTTGTTTCTTAGGAAATTACTCCAATTTGTTCTAAAGATGAAAAGCTGGATTTCCTAAGAAACAAAAACGCTCCGCGAGGATGCGACCAGATGCATATGGAATTTTGACTGCCTATGGCAGTCCGCATCTGGCGCGTAAAGCGGAGCAAGTCCCTCAAGGATTGAGGGATACAGGGAGTTCGAAGCGGACTTGTCCGCTTTATTCTATGCGCCGGGGGGCGCATGTTCTGACGAGTGAAAGTCGTGTGTTCTGCAAGATGTTATCAGCTTGCCAGTGAAAGGCTGGTCAAGGTAATCGCCAGTGGGCCTTGTAGCGAACTTCCAATGCTTTTGGGTGACCGATTATGTAGAAGCGAGGTATGCCTGTGAGAAACAGGTGCAAAATAGCAGTCTGTAACATACAGTGAATCCTGTAGTATCGTTACGTTAGCTCTGTAAGGGGAGGATACCAAGGTATCATTGAAACAGGCGTTGGCCTCACTCGGATTCAAGGGTGGAACAAAGCATGTACTAAAGATTTGGATGCGAAAACCAGAGTATTGATAGCAAAAAGGTATTTTACGAACAGAAATAGAGTGACTTTACGAACACTTTTAAACGTGAAGATGGACGTACTGTTGGATCACTTTCTTTTCAACGAAACAATTCGTTTTCTTTTTTAACAGAGCACGCTCTTTTTATTGCGGCAGCTGCAATAGAAGTCATAAGACTGCTGACTTTTCTGGCATGAGTTGGACATATGGATACGCAGCGCATACAGGATATGCATTTGCTTTTGTCTGAAATTTTGAGATTATCTGTGGAGATGGCACTGGCAGGGCATTTCAGTGCACACTGTCCACAGGGTGTGCAGGCAGAATCTGCTTTTGGAATCATTCCGGTTCCGGCTTTTTTGTATGGTCTGTTGCCGGGAATAGATGGCTTGGAAAAATCATTGGAAGATGCTTTTTCGAGAACTTGCTCGCAGAATTTTGCAAGGACTTTGCAATCATCTAAATCAGGTCTTCCAGCCGCATACTCATGTATGATGGAATGTTCTGCAACCGCAGAGATAGCAGCAATTACTCGAAATCCGGCATTTTGAGCATAATCTTCCATTTGGACGAAGGTATCTTCATATGCACGATTTCCATAAACTGCAGCAATAACGCATAATGCTCCGTTTCCTTTGATCCTGGAGAGTCGATCCAAAGCAAGTTGCGGTGCAACACCGCCAAAAGATGGCATTGCTATCAGTACGAGAGAGTCACTCTCAAAAGAAATATCTGCATAGTTGGTATCCGGAATGGATAGATCAATCGTGTCAACTTGAGACCAGTTCTGTGTGATTGCGTTTGCGACTTTTTCTGTTCCTCCGGTTGGGCTGAATATAATCTGATAATTTTTCATGACAATCCTCCTTTGATGTAAAAAATAAAACTACATCTTCTTGCGTTATTGTAACTGATTTTAGGTGTAGTGTCAACATTTACACCATATGAATTTTATGTTAAAATGGTATGTGGAGGATTGATTTTATGCATATTAGTAATAAGTGTTCGATTGCAGTTCATTGCCTGATATTTATATATGAATATGGGGAAAAGAAGAAAGTGACAAGTGAATTACTCTCATTGTCCACAGGATGTAATCCGGTCACTATCAGAAATATTGTAAGTGCAATGAAAAAAGATGGAATAATAGATGTGAAATTTGGAACAGGCGGAGCAACGCTTGCGGTTCCAATTCAGGACATTTCTCTATACCGTATTTGTGCGGCGGTAGATCCGAAGGCAGTTGATAAAATGATAAGTATTCATTCTACGCCATCTCCATTCTGCCCAGTTGGCAGAAACATAGGCGGTGTGCTTGATCGAACCTATGGCACTCTTAAAGAAGATGTAATATCCAGCATGAAGTCTATAACGATGGAAAGAATCGTGAATGACTATCATGCTATACTTGAAAGTGGTAGATGACATTATTTTTAAAAAGAACTTGCACAAATTCGGTTTGACAAAAAGGTTAAATCGGAATGGAGCGGGTTCTTTAGAGAAGAAGGCTTCTTGTCCGAAGGGATAGAAGATGGCCGAAAGATACAGAAAACAATTTATTTTGGGAGGAACTTCAATGCAGATATATTATTTTTCACGTACCGGAAGAAGCAAAGCAATTGCCGAACAGTTAGCATCTCGTTACCATACCACGGCAAGGATGATTGACGATCATAAGAACTGGAATGGAAAAGTGAATTATATGAAGGCCGGCTGTAGGAGAGGAACAGGATGAATATTTTAGCTAAGATAACAGAAATTGCTGGCCAAAATATTTTTCTGGAAAGCGGTTATATTGATGTTGCAAATCTGAAATATTATCCGGAAGTCAGAGCAATATGTGAAGATAATATGTGCCGCAATTATGCAACTTCTTGGGTATGCCCGCCTGCGATAGGCACAATTACAGAATGCAAAGAACGTGTTGGTAAATATGATAAAATGTTATTGTTTTCTCAAAAATATGAATTGGAAGATTCATTTGATTTTGAAGGAATGACTGAAGGACTGTTGGATTTTAAGAAAAGAGTAGATATTTTTCAACAGAATATCTGGAACCCAATAACATACAAATAGGAGATGGGATTTGCCCAAACCCAGGATGGAGATGTGCGATACAGACAGGGGGCTTGAATACTTTAGCACCTTGCTGTAGAACAGAAGAAAGGAAGGCATCGAATGTGCGGCAGATTTTATGTGGATGATGATGTGATCAGGGAGATCGCAGATCTTTGAGAGACGGTATGCCGGGGTATGGATATATCTTCTGTACATCCAACTGTGCTTATACAGGACTTCCTCTGGAACGGTATGAACTGAAGCACCGTATTTGGAAAGAAGAGGGAATCTATCCGGAAAAGGCTTTATGATGAAATAAAAATGGATAGGTGCCGGCTGCAGGCGGAAGAAATGCTGTGGGGATTTCCGCAATATCAGAAAAAGGGTCTGCTGATCAATGCCAGAGCAGAAACGGTGCTGGAGAAAAAAATGTTCCGGGAGAGTGTATTACACAGACGATGTGTGATTCCGGCCAGACAGTTTTATGAGTGGGATGCAGAGAAAAATAAAGCTGCCTTCCGGGAAAAAAATGAATCCGTTATGTTTATGGCCGGTTTTTACAATCGTTTTTCGGATGGAGATCGTTTTATTATCTTAACCACCGGGGCAAATATTCCTGTGGTGAAAACAAAGGAAAAGAATTAATATCTGCAGATAATCAAAAGTCATCGGAACGGTGAATATGCCGTAACGATGGCTTTTTTGTTTCATAGGAATTTTGTCTGACAAAATTCCTATAGAAAAAGTAAAAACAAAATTCTATATAAAACCCGTGGGAATTGTGGTAAAAATGGAGAACGGAAAACCAAAGCATATTTTTCTTGCAAAGATAAAAGGAGGGAATCCCATGCCGCCGATTATTGACCGGACAAAATGTGTTCAGTGTGGTATATGCGCGCAGATATGTCCTCTGGATGTAATTCGTGTAAAGGGTGAAAAAAAGGAAATTGTAGTGAAATATCCGTATGAATGCTGGCATTGTCTGGCCTGCAAAAAAGAATGTCCCCAGGGGGCGATTCATATGAGATATCCTTTGTCACATATGATGTACACCATGGATGTGCCTGCGGAGGAAAAGCAATGACAGTGAAAAAGCCGGAGAAAATTATAAAAACAGACTTTTTGATTATAGGCGGAGGAATTGCCGGACTGGAGGCAGCACTCACTGCGGCAGGGCTGGGCGTGGATGTCGCCGTTGCCGAGAAAGCAGATACCAGACGCTCCGGGAACGGGGCAAATGGCAATGATCATTACATGTGCTATATTCCGGAAATCCATGGAGAGGATTTTAATCTGGTCATTCGTGAGATTCGGGAGACAATGGAAGGACCCTGGCAGGATCTGGATATGCTTCGCTATATGATGCGCCGGAGCCACAAAATCGTGCAGGAATGGGAAGGCTTTGGAATCAATATGCGTCCCACGGGAGAATATCGTTTTGAGGGGCATGCAATGCCGGGAAGGCAGCGCTACCATTTAAAGTATGACGGCAGGAACCAGAAAGCGGTTCTTACCGGAGAAGCATTAAAGCGAGGCGCAAAGATTTACAATAAAGTATTTGTAAATGATATTTTGAAAAATAAGGAAGGCCGTGCGGTGGGAGCCATCGGATTTTCCATTAAAGAAGATGAGCCGGAGGTTGTATTGTTCCAGTGCAAAGCAGTGCTCGTGGCAACGGCCCAGGCGATGCGTCTGTATCTCCATGGAAATCCTGCTTATATTTTTAACACACACAGCTGTCCGGCTGCTGCAGGAGGTGCGGCAATTGCGTACCGCGCAGGCGCCAAACTGGTGAATTTGGATGTTCCCTATATTCATGCCGGGGTAAAAGGATTCCACCGTTCCGGGAAAGCAACATGGATCGGTGTAATATCAGATATCAATGGAAATTCCATCAGTCCTTTCTGCGATAAGCCAAACCGGGAGACCGGGGATGCGATGATGGATATCTGGCCGGGGATTTTCGGAGAACGGCTGGAAAAGGGAACCGGTCCAACCTATATGAATTGTACCCAATGTACACCGGAGGATCTGGCATACCAGGAAAAAGCTTTTGTGAGTGAAGGAATCGATTCCATCACGGATTACTGTAATCAGAGAGGAATCGATCTTTCAAAAACGATGGTGGCGGAACATATGATTATTCTCTGGCACAGCGCGGGATAGAAATCGATCTCCACGGAGCAACCAATATACCGGGAATTTATGCAGCCGGGATCTGCTGCGGAAATGTTCGGAGGAATGTGACAAATGCTTCCGTATGGGGAAAAACAGCGGCGGAAAATGTGGCGGAATACATAAAAACAGTGGACCGGGAGAATATTGAAAATCATCCGCTGATTGAAAAAAGGGTTCGTCAGTACCGGGAATATATGGAACGGGAAAATGGAGCGAACTGGCTGGAATCCAATTCCATGCTGCAGCAGATCATGGGAGATTATGTGGGACTGAAAGTACGATCAAAGGATATGCTGCAGGCAGGATTAAAGTATCTGGGAGATTTGAAAGGATATGCCCTGGCGGAAATTTCCTGTCAGGATTCCCGTGAACTGATGCGGACAATGGAGGTGTTTGACCTGATTGAGCTTGGGGAAGCCGTTGCATTGACCGCAGAAAATCGGAAAGAGACGAGGGGACATCATCATCGTGTTGATTATACCTATACCAATCCCCTGCTGAAGGATAAATTTCAGACAATTTGCATCGATGACGGGGGAAAGGTGCATATGGAATTCCGGGATATGAGAAAGTAAAAAGATAAAACAGAAGAATAAAGCAAAATATTTGGTGGAGGGGACAATGATAAGCAGTATTGATCAGAAAAAATGCATAGGGTGTGGAATCTGTGTAGACCGGTGTCCATTGGATACCCTGCGTCTTGATGAATCCGGAAAAGCTTATATCGCTTATCCGGATGACTGTATGACCTGTTTTTTATGCGAACGCAGATGCCCCCAGGGAGCGATTACGGTGGACCCGCATAAAGAAGTGCTGCCGCCGGCCTATGTAACGGAATAGAAAATGAAATCAGCAGATGGAGTAGAAGTCTGAATTATCTGATACGGGAGGAAAAAATGAATTTTATAAAAGACAGAAGAAATTTTTACAGATGTTCTGGTGGTGGGCGGAGGCCCGGGAGGTCTGTGGACAGCGAATCAATATAAAAGCAGAAATCCGGAAGGCGATGTGCTGATCGTAGATAAGGGACCAAAGGACTGGGGAGGCCTGATGTCTCTGTCCGGAGGAGATTTTGATGCCATCATGCCGGGAGAAAAGGTGGACGACTGGGTAAAGGATCTTGTCTACTATTGGGACGGTCTTTGTGGCCAGGAAATGATGGAATCTCTGATCAGCGGAATCTATGATCGTTTCCAGGATTATCTGGATATGGGATGTGAATATCTCAAGGATGATGACGGAAATTATAAGGGCGTGCCGCAGCGGCATCTGGATCACTATAAGCTGTATGTGACAAAGGAAAAAGGATACGGCGGAGAACGGATGACAAATGTTCTGGTAAAAAGGGCTCAGGAGCTGGGTGTACGCCGTAGGGGAAGAGTTCTGATTACGGATTTGATAAAAAAAGAAGATCAGGTAGTTGGTGCGGTCGGTTTTCACAGTGTGGAAGGGATTCTTTATGTGATACATGCCAGAGCGGTAGTTCTTGCCTGCGGTATGACCGGCTGGAAGTCTTCTTATATGAAGAATACCACGACCGGTGAATGGCTTGACATGGCGTTGCGGGCAGGTGCAAATGTGACGAATTTTGAGTTTGGACGTGTCTGGAACACACCGAAAGAATTCTCCTGGGAAGGTCAGACGACTCTTTTGCCCCTGGGAGCAAAATATGTAAACCGTGACGGAGAAAATTTCATGGAACGGTATTCTCCGGTGTTTGGAAATAATACGGATCCCCATTACCTGACTCTCGGCATGGCATTGGAAGCGCGTGCCGGGCGTGCACCGATTTACTTTGATGTCAGCGAACTGGATCGTTCCAAAATTGACGTGATCAAGCCCAAGCATGGATGGCAGGTTTTGAATTATCATAAAATGCAGGATCTGGGCGTTGAATTTTTTGAGGATAAAATTGAATGGAATCCCCAGCTGATGTGCTGTTTTGGCGGAATGGAAGTGGATTTACAGCATCACACCAGCGTTCCCGGACTTTACGCTACCGGTACCTGTACCAGTCTGGATCCGGGAGTATATATCGGCGGTTTTGGACTTTCCACATCAGCCCAGGGAGGCTATATTACCGGAAATACGCTGACGGTTGATCTGAAAGAAAACTTACCGAAAATCGAATTCAGCCTGGAAGAGGCCCGTCCGTATATTGAGGCACTGACAGCCAAAACGGAGAAAAACGGCAGTACGCCGAAAACCGTATTGCGAAAGATTCAGGAAATTGTATTCCCATATGAGGTTTCCATCGTGAAATCAGAGGAAAGCCTGAAGGCAGCACAGGAGAAGCTGGAGGCATTGCGGAACGAACTGGATGAGATGAAGGCGGCAGATCCCCATGAATTATTGAAACTCATCGAAGTAAGAGGAATCTATAAAGTAACAGAGCTTCATATCCGTGCATCCAGGGAGAGGACGGAATCGAGAGGAGGCCATTTCCGTGAGGATTATCCCACTTACAACGATGAGGAATGGCTGGCCTGGCTGATGTTCCGCGAGGAAGACGGAAAGCTGATCAGCTACAAGAAACCGGTGCCTCTTGAAAAATATCGTTTCCCCGTGGAAAAGCATTATTTTGATAATTTCGATTTCAGCCCTGAAAACCGGAAATAAAAGTATAAGGGGTGGAAAACATGAAAAAAAATAAACCGCAAAATGCGGCAGAATGGTTTATTGAGATTGTTAATTATGCAGCCTTTCCCATCAAGATCGTTCTGATATGGAAATATGCCGTGATGGGAGGAGGCATATCCAAACTTTTGCTGCCGGCTCCGGAAAGTGTATTTCAGAATTTTATTTTGCAATGTAAATCCGGTCAGCTTTTGGGTGACATTGCAGCCAGCCTGTCAAGTGTGGTAAGGGGATATCTGGTTGGCGCTGTACTTGGATTGATCTTTGGAATACTGATGGGCTTTTCCATGAGAGTGAATAAATTTTTTGGACTTATTTTCAACGGAGTTCGTCAGATTCCCGGTTTGGCCTGGTTTCCCTTGATTATTCTGTGGTTTGGAATCGGAGATATGGCAAAAATCGTGCTTGTGGCCCGCGGAACCTTTTTCCCGGTCCTTGTGAATACCATCGAAGGAGTACAGAATACCAATCCGGCATATCTTGATCTGGTCAGGCTTTACAAAGTAAAAAAGAAAGATGTCATTACAAAGATATACATTCCCTCCGCTCTGCCCTTTGTCTGCACAGGACTTCGCCTGGGTGCCGGTATGGCATGGACTTCCGTTGTGGCAGCAGAAATGATGGGAGCGGTATCCGGACTCGGCTTCCGGATTACCACAGCACAGCAGCTGATGAAATCGGATGTTATGTTGGTGGATATCATCATGATCGGTGTGCTGGGATGGGTTCTGGACTGGATACTGAATAAAGTGACTGGCCGTTTTGATCAGTGGAAGGGAAAGTGAGACAAAATGATACAGGCATCGGATAAACAGATTATTATAAAAGACCTGAAAAAAAGCTATCAGGTAAACGGAGAAGAGCATATTGTTCTGGAATATGTAAACCTGGTGGTGGAGCCGGGTGAATTTATCAGCATTGTGGGACACAGTGGCTGTGGGAAAAGTACGCTGCTGCGGATCATTGCCGGACTGGAGGATTACTCGGGAGGTTCCATTTCAATTGGGGAGAAACAAATCAGTGCCCCTGATACAGACTGGGGAATGATTTTCCAGGATCACCGTCTGCTTCCCTGGATGAGTGTGTACGATAACCTTGCATTTGGTGTATACGATATGGAAAAAGAGGAACGGGATACAACGATTCGTCAATTGATCCGGTTGGTTGGACTGGAAGGCTTTGAGCGTGCCTATCCACATCAGCTTTCCGGCGGAATGGCACAGAGGGCGTCCATTGCCAGAGCATTTATGCATAGTCCGCAGGTACTTTTGCTGGATGAACCCTTTGGGGCGCTGGATGCTTTGACCAGAATCCAGATGCAGCAGGGAATGCTCCGTATCTGGGAGGAAGAGAAAAAAACCATGATTCTGGTGACGCATGATATTGATGAAGCAATTTATCTCAGTGACCGGATCATCATAATGGGAAATCGTCCTGCAGATGTGAAAAAAATCATTTCCTGTAAGGATCTGGTACGTCCGCGCAATCGTACCAGCTATGATTTCTCCATACTCAGACAGAAGGTGTACAGGGAATTTTTCGGAGAAGTGGAAGAACTGATGGATTATGTCATTTAAAGGCATAAACATAGAGAGAATGTAAAGAGGAGGAAAAGATTATGAAGAAACAGACAATCAGAAAAACAGGACTTACTCTGGCGGTGCTGGCCGGAATCATTGCAGGAACAGCATTAACCGTATCGGCAGAAGAGGAAGAAAGAGTACTTCGGTATGGCTATACCGCAGCGAATTCCGATGTATTGCCGGGACTGCAGGGAATTGCACTTCAGCAAGGCTTCTTTGAGGAAGAACTGGCAAAGGTGAATGCGGTTTTTGAGCCGATTCCTTTTGCGAATGCAGGTCCGGCAATCAATCAGGCGCTGGCAAGTGATGAGCTGGATATCGGAAACCTTGGCGATGTGCCAAGTGCTGTGGCAAAGGCAGGCGGTGCAGATACGGTTTTGATTGATGCACAGCCATCCGATTATGGAACCCATCTGGTGATACGGAATGATCTGGACATCAGCCAGGTATCAGAATTAAAAT
>JALEJS010000012.1 GCA_022769545.1 Blautia sp.
TGCATCGCCAGATGCACGGCCGGGTAGCCAAGTCGGGAAGGGATAAACGCTGAAGGCATCTAAGCGTGAAGCCCCCCTCAAGATGAGATATCCCATTCGAAAGAAGTAAGACCCCTTGAAGACGACGAGGTAGATAGGGCAGAGGTGGAAGTGCAGTAATGTATGGAGCTGACTGCTACTAATCGGTCGAGGGCTTGACCAAAAAGCTGAGGAAGCGGCTGTAAGGCCGTGGAGAGCGTGGAATGTTTACATTCCAAAGCGAAGCCATGGACGCACAGACATTTGCGAAGCAAAAGGCACTGAGCGACGAAGTCGCGAGGTGACCGCTGAGGAAGCGGCTGTGAGGCAGCTGTGAACAAAGCAGCGCGAGGTCAGACGAATCTCAAAATAGAATGTCAGACATGTATGTAGTTTTGAAGATACAAAGAGAAGCAAGCAGTGGAGAGGTCCGCTGCTTTTTTGTTTCATAGGAAATTCCTCTGGAATTCACCTATGAAATAAAAAGCTCTCCGGGCAGGATGCGACCAGATGCATATGGAATTGTGACTGTGTGACTGCCTGTGGGAGTCCGCATCTGGCACGCAAAGAGGAGCAAGTCCCTCAAAGACTGAGGGATACAGGGAGTACTTGTCCGCTTTGTTCTGAAAAAAACAGATTTCCTCTTGCCAACTGATTGTTTTTGTAGTATGTTTGTATGCAGTGTGCTTATGGAAAAATGGAAGGGGGAAACAAAATGGAGATAACAAAGAAAAAAACATTTCGTCAAAAATTTGTTGGAGATAGGGCTTTTTATAAAATGGTTCTTGCTCTTGCAGTGCCAATTATGATCCAGAATGGAATTACCAATTTTGTGAGCCTTCTGGATAATATCATGATTGGTCAGGTGGGGACGGTACAGATGTCCGGCGCATCGATCGTAAATCAGTTGATTTTTGTATATAATCTGTGCATTTTTGGAGGGGTATCCGGTGCAGGAATCTTTACGGCACAATATTTCGGTCAGAAAGACAACGAAGGAATCCGCCATACTTTTCGCTATAAATTATGGATGGTTATCATACTTACGGCAGCAACGACAGCACTTTTTCTGGCAGCCGGGGATACATTGATCGGGTTTTACCTGCAGGGAAAGGGAAGTGCGGCAGATGCGGCAGACACACTGATGTATGGCAGAATGTATCTGCATGTTATGCTGGTCGGTCTTCCGGCATTTATGATCAGTCAGGTATATTCCAGTACGCTCCGGGAATGCGGTCAGACGATTGTTCCTATGAAGGCTGGTGTCGCTGCGGTTTTTGTAAATCTGCTGTTTAATTATCTTCTGATTTTCGGTAAGTTTGGATTTCCGCAACTGGGAGTACAGGGAGCCGCTATTGCTACCGTTCTGTCCAGATATGTGGAAATGATCATCATCGTGGCCTGGACACACAGGAAAAAAGAGAAGAATCCGTTTGTTGTGGGTCTGTATCGGACTATGAAAATTCCTGGAAGGCTGGTAAAGAAATATTTTATAAAAGGAATACCGCTGCTTTTGAATGAGACACTGTGGGCCGCCGGTATGGCAATGCTGACGCAATGTTATTCTATCCGGAGTCTGGATGTGGTTGCGGCACTGAATATTTCAAATACCATCAATAATGTATTTAATATCGTGTTCATCGCGTTGGGGGATTCGGTTGCGATTGTTGTAGGGCAGCTGTTGGGAGCCGGCGACATGGAAAAGGCCAGGGATACGGACAATAAGATGATTGCTTTTTCCGTATTCTGCTGTTCGTGGGCAGCGCTGGTGATGCTGTTGCTGTCACCTATGTTTCCGCGTCTGTATAATACAAGCAGCGAGGTTCAGAGTCTCGCACGGAATCTGATCGCAGTGACAGCCGTTTTTATGCCGATGCAGGCATTTTTGCATGCAGCCTATTTTACGCTGCGTTCCGGTGGAAAAACGATCATTACATTTTTCTTCGACAGTGTATATATATGGTGTGTGAGTGTGGTACTTGCATTTGTCCTGAGCCGGTTTACGCCACTTCCGATTCTGGGAATCTATGTGGCCGTACAGCTCTCTGATTTTGTGAAGTGTGTGATTGGATTTGTGCTGGTAAAAAAGGGCGTCTGGCTTCAGAATATTGTCTGCTGATTTTTGAGAATTGTTCTTGACTAACAGACATAGAATATAGTATCATCTAAAAAATCACTACATCAATGATATCAGGCAATGCTGTTTCAGCATGACGCCGGGCCGCAAAGCGGCAGTGGGTGAAAGGATAAGACACATCTACGGGAACGAATATATTCCGCGGATGTGTCTTTTTGTATCGCAGGAACTTCTGGAATTTCTCTGAGAAAAAAAAGAAATCCGGGTTCCGGAAAAATGAAACAAGGATCAAAATGGAAACAGGCAGGAGGATTATACATGAATCGTTTTTCAAATGATATTTCGACGAATCAAAAGGAGAACAGCCAGAAAATTGCCATGCGGGTATCAGGGGTCAGTATCGCTGTGAATCTGCTGCTGTCACTGTTCAAATTTCTTGCCGGAATACTGGCACATTCCGGAGCCATGGTTTCGGATGCCGTACATTCGGCCTCGGATGTTCTCAGCACATTCGTGGTAATCATCGGAGTGAAGCTGTCCGGGAAAAAATCAGATGAGGATCATCAGTATGGACATGAGCGCATGGAATGTGTTTCTTCCATAATATTGTCCGGTCTTCTGTTGGTGACCGGTGTTGGAATCGGGATTGCCGGTGTGGAGAAAATCATTGCCGGGACATCCGGAGAGAATCTGATGGCGCCGGGAAGGCTGGCACTTGTAGCTGCAGTGATATCCCTTGTGGTGAAGGAATGGATGTTCTGGTACACAAGAGCAGCAGCGAAAAAGATTCGTTCCGGGGCACTGATGGCAGATGCCTGGCATCATCGGTCAGATGCACTTTCGTCTGTGGGAGCATTTATCGGTATTCTTGGATCGAGACTGGGATATCCGATTCTGGATCCGGCGGCAAGTGTTGTGATCTGTCTGTTTATCGGAAAAGCGGCCATCGATATTTTTAAGGATGCGATTGACAAGATGGTAGATCACTCCTGTGATGAAGAGACCATTTCCCGTATGGAAAAAGTGATCCGCGCCATTCCAGGTGTGATTCAGATCGATCTTCTGAAGACACGCCTGTTTGGAGCAAAGATTTATGTTGATATTGAGATTGCTGCGAATGGAGAGATGTCTCTGAGGGATGCCCATACGATAGCAGAAAAAGTACATCATACGATGGAGGAAGAGTTTCCGGATGTGAAGCATTGTATGGTACATGTGAATCCGGCGGAAAAAGATTATTGAGTGCAAAGCGGATGATGAATATCGGAATACGGATTGGAAATTCGGGAAGAAGATTCGGCACTTCGGGAAGAAACAGGGTGGAAATTTCATGGAAAACAGGATAAAATAGAGAGAGAATAACCATCAGAGAAGGGAATACTTATGAAAAAGATAACGATGCTGGCGGCTTTCTTATTTGCTGCATTATGGTGCTTTTCGGGCCGGGAGAAAACAGTTCTGGCAGAGACTGTTTCTGAGAAGCAGGTGGATGTCCTGTTTACACATGATACACATTCACATCTGAACAGCTTTCTGACGCTTGTAGATGGAGAGACAAAGGAAATTGGTGGATTTGCACGTCTGAAGACACAGATTCTTCAGCAAAAAGAAAAGAATCCGGATACGCTGATTCTGGATGCAGGGGACTATTCGATGGGGACTCTGATGCAGACGATTTATTCTGTGGAGGCATCGGAGCTCCGTATGCTGGGTGCGCTGGGCTGTGATGTGACAACGCTTGGAAATCATGAGTTTGACTATCGTTCACAGGGACTTGCAGATTCGCTTGAATCAGCGGTAAAGAGCGGAGATCCTGTGCCGGCGATGGTATTATGTAATATCGACTGGGAGTCCATGGAAAAAAGCGGACTGACCCGGGAACAGCAGCTTTTGAAAGATGCTTTTGAGGCATATGGAATGCAGGATTATGTTGTCCTGGAAAAGGGCAATGTAAAAATCGCAGTGATTGGTGTTTTTGGGGAAGATTCCTATTCCTGTGCACCGACCTGTGTGCTGAAGTTCCGCAATGCCGGCGAGGCAGTGAAAGAGACGGTGGAAAGGATACGGAAAGAAGAAGCTGTGGATATGATCGTCTGTGTTTCACACAGCGGGACCAGCGAAGATGAAAAGAAATCAGAGGATGAGCTGCTTGCAAAAGCGGTTCCGGAAATCGATCTGATCATCAGCGGACACAGCCATACCGTTCTGGAAGCACCGATCATACATGGAGATACCGCCATTGTATCCTGCGGAGAATATGGGAAAAATCTTGGAAGTCTTTCCATGGAACAAAAAGAAAATGGCCGGTGGGAGGTCCGTTCTTATGAACTTTTTCCGATTACAGCTGATGTACCGGAGGATGAGGAAACACAGCATAAAATTGACCGCTTTATGGAAGCGGTCAACCGTGAATATCTGGATGAGTTTGGATACAATGCAGAGGACGTTGTTGCGGAAAATAAAGTGGAATTCTGTACTGTAAAGGATCTGTCAGGAGAACATGTAGAGAGAAATCTCGGAAATATCATTGCGGATGCATATCATTATGCGGCAGAAACACGGAATCCGGACGCAGATCCGGTGGATGTGGCCATATGCCCCAGCGGAACGGTTCGGGAAACCTATCCGAAGGGAAACATTACCGTTCAGGATATTTTCAATTCGTTCTCTCTTGGAATCGGAGAGGACGGAGTTCCTGGATATCCGCTGATCAGTGTGTATCTGACGGGAAAAGAACTGAAGACCATCGCAGAGATCGATGCGTCCATTTCGGATATTATGCCGTCGGCCAGATTGTTTAATTATGGTCTGTATTTTACCTACAATCCGCATCGGCTGATTCTGAACCGTGTGACGGACTGCTATCTGGCAGACGAAAACGGTGCCCGGACAGAGATTCAGAACGATAAGCTGTACCAGGTTGTGACAGATCTTTATACGGGTCAGATGCTCGGAACTGTGACCGATATTTCTTTTGGACTTCTTTCCATCGTACCCAAGAATCAGGACAGTGTTCCTTATGAGAATATCAGTGACGCAATCATAAAAACCAGTGACGGAGAACTGAAAGCGTGGGATGCCATTGTTCAGTATATGAGATCATTTCAGGATGAGGACGGAAACGGAATACCGGATATTCCGGAATCCTATGCATCATTTGAAGGTCGGAAAACAGTGGATGACAGCAAAAAAATCACAGATCTGATCAGAAATCCGAACCGGTTTACCTTTATGATTCTGGCTGTCGTTGGCGTGACGGTTCTGCTGCTGTTCGCTGTGGTCCGTCTGATCGTCAGACGGATCCGAAAAAGGAGAAAACTCCATTGACTGTAACAAAAAAGGGGTACAGATCAATGACAAAGAAGGAGATAATGAAAGAGATAATGGAACCGGATGCACCAGTGATCTTTCATATTGATGTGAATTCTGCGTTTCTGAGCTGGAGTGCCATACGGCTGTTAAAAGAGGGCAGTGATGTGGATCTTCGGGAAATTCCTGCCATCATCGGAGGAGATGAAAGCACCAGGCATGGAATTGTTGTTGCAAAATCACTGAAAGCGAAAGCGTATGGGATCCGCACTGCGGACACGGTGGCCAGCGCGCGCAGCAAATGCCCGGATCTGGTCATACAGCCGCCGGATCATGCGTATTATCGGGAACAGAGCCGTCAGCTGATGGAACATTTATATGAAATATGTCCGGTGATTCAGCAGGTCAGTGTGGATGAGTGTTATATGTCTTTTGAGCCGGTGCGTGACAGATTTTCTTCCCCGGAAGAGGCAGCCCGCTATATAAAAGACAGTGTGCGGGAATCGTTCGGATATACCGTTAACATTGGAATATCCGACAGAAAAGTTCTGGCAAAAATGGCATCTGATTTTCAGAAACCGGATAAGGTGCACACACTGTATCACTATGAAATCCGGAAAAAGCTGTGGCCGCTTCCGGTGGAAGAACTGTATATGTGCGGGCGGAGCAGTGCTGCTTTTCTTAAAAAAATGGGTGTAAAAACAATCGGTGATCTGGCTGTGCTGGATCGGCAGATGGTTCAGACCTGGCTGAAAAGCCAGGGAAATCTTCTGTGGAACTATGCCAATGGAATCGATGACTCCGCAGTGGAACCGGAGCCTTCCAAAGCCAAAGGAATCGGTAATTCGATGACGCTTTCGAATGACGCACAGACGAGGGAAGAGTGCAGAAAGGTATTGCGGATGCTTACTGAGAAGGTTGTCGGGAGAATGAAAAAGGAAGGTGTCCGTGCCAGTCAGATCAGTGTGGAGATTAAATATGCCACGTTTGTTTCTGTTTCTCATCAGATGGGAATTCAGCCGGCAGCAGCAGCGCCGGAAATTCTGTTTGCAAAGGTAGGAATGCTGTTTGATGAGCTCTGGAGCGGAGAGCCGGTACGGCTTCTTGGGGTCCGTGTCTCTAAGCTGGAAGAGGAAAATGCAGAAGTGCAGATGAATCTGTTTGATTATCAGAAGGAGAGCGCGCGCTCCAGAAAGCAGAAGGATCTGGAAGAGGCAATGGAAAAAATCCGCAGGAGATATGGAGCGCATGCTGTGCACCGGGGAACAGAGGAATGGCAGAAGCGGTAAAAATAAGTGGGAGAAAGCAGGGGTTATCCGAAACAAAACGGGTTCTGACAGGAAACGATATTTATTTGAAAATTGTTTCCTGTCAAAACCCTTTCTTATGTCAATTTCCTGATTTTCAGTCCGTCAGGCGTGAGGAATATCCGTGAATTCTGAGATTTCCCGGCTGATGGTACACAGATCACTGACGGAAAGGTCATGAACATTTGTGTGTCCGGTAATCCGTGCAAAGGTTTTCAGTTCCTCATTGGACACATGCAGGAAGTTTCCGACCCTGCGTGCAGCGGCTTCTATGTGAAGTCTGGAACGGAGCTCTTCATCCTGTGTCGCAACACCGACCGGACAGTTTCCGCTGCCGCAGATGCGATATTGCTGACAGGCGGCTGCAATCAGAGCCGCACTGGCGATTGCCACGGCATCGGCACCCATTGCCAGAGCCTTTGCAAAGTCTGAGGAGACCCGAAGGCCGCCCGTGATCACAAGCTCCATGTCGGATTTTACGGAATCCAGATATTTTCTTGCACGGTGAAGCGCGTAAACAGTGGGGACACTGGTTGCCTCCCGCAGCAGATATGGACTGGAGCCGGTAGCACCGCCGCGTCCGTCAATGGTTACGAAATCCGCACCGGCAAATACGCAGTATTCAAGATCACGCTCAATTCTTCCGGCAGCAAGTTTAATACCAATGGGACGTCCGTCAGAACGGGCGCGCAGAGAATCCACAAGTTCCTTCAGATCTTCTTTGGTGTGAATATCCGGGAATTTGGAAGGACTTTTCACATCCTGTCCCTGCGGCTTCTGGCGAACGGCAGCGATTTCGGCAGTCACCTTGCTTCCGGGAAGATGTCCGCCCATTCCGGGCTTTGTTCCCTGACCGATCTTGATCTCAATGGCATCTGCCTTTCGAAGGTTTTCATCGGTGACGCTGTAGAGGTTTGGAATGTATTCAAAGATATAGCGGTATGCGTTGTCACGTTCCTGAGGCAGGATTCCGCCCTCTCCGCTGCACATGGCAGTTCTGGCAAGTGCACTGCCCTTTGCGAGAGCTGTCTTTACTTCTTTTGACAGTGCCCCGAAGGACATGTGTGAAACATAAATCGGACTGTCAAGAATCATAGGTTTCTTGGCATGCTTGCCGATGACCGTTGTGGAAGATACAAAATCTTCATCGTTCAGCGGCATGGGATTCAGCTGCGCACCCAGGATCAGAATATCATCCCAGGAAGGCATGGGCATTTGTGTCCCCATAGCGGCATGAATGCTCTTTCCGGTGACTGCCATTTCGTGAATCTGCGCCATATATCTGCAATTAGAATCCTGCCGCATCAGATTTCTGTCATATTCCAGGCTGAGCGAACCGTCAGAGACTTTCTCAGAAGCTTTCGGAGCCGGTGTAGCGGCTGCCTGTTCGTTCGCCGGTATTTCCCGGAATTTGTCTGCCGGCTGCTTGCAGCGGGGACAGATATCCAGTGAGTCAAAGCTCTTTCCTTCTGCAGCTTCGTCAAAAACGAAACCGCAGATCGTGCATTTGTAAACTGCCATTGTAAAAATCCCCCAATACGATAGCGGTATCTCTTAGTAGTTTTCCATTCTCACTTCGAAGAAGCTCTGCGGATGTGCGCATACCGGACATACTTCCGGTGCTTTCGTGCCCATGACAAGATGACCGCAGTTTCTGCATTCCCACATGGTCATTTCGCCTTTTTCAAATACCTTTTTCATTTCCACGTTGGAGAGGAGCGCACGATAACGTTCTTCATGTGCTTTTTCAATGGCAGCTACCATGCGGAATTTTTCAGCCAGCTCCGGGAAGCCCTCTTCGTCTGCTTCCTTTGCAAAGGTGCTGTACATGTCTGTCCACTCATAATTTTCTCCGTCTGCGGCAGCAGCAAGATTTTCTGCGGTATTTCCAAGTCCTGCAAGCTCCTTGAACCACATTTTTGCATGCTCTTTTTCGTTGTCTGCCGTTTTCAGGAAAAGGCCGGAAATCTGTTCATAACCCTCTTTTTTTGCGACGCTGGCAAAATAAGTATATTTGTTGCGGGCCTGGCTTTCACCGGCAAATGCTTCCATCAGATTCTTTTCTGTCTTAGTTCCTTCATATTTGTTACCCATTTTCGTTACCTCCGTTTTCTTTTTTTCTGCATTCTTCACAGACATAATGAATGACCAGATCATACCCGGTCATTTTCATTTGAAGACGATCCTGCAGCTGCTTTGAAAAGTCCTCCAGAATAATATCAGAAATTTTATGACAACAGTCACATACCATATGATCGTGGGGCAAAACATTTGCGTCATAATAATATGGACCGCCGTATCTCTGAAGTCTGCGGATCACACCTTCTTCAACCAGAGAATTCAGGTTGTTATAGACGGTGGCCATGGCGATGCCGGGAGCTTTCCTCTTTGCGAGAAGGTAGATCTCCTCGGCAGTTAGATGCTGCTGATCTGCCTGTGCACGTTTTAAAATGTCCCAAATCAGTTTTCCGTTGGTTGTCATAACTACTCCTTAGAATTATTCTAATTATTATTTTAGGACTTCCGGTTTGATTTGTCAATCTTATTTTCCTTCTGCAGGTGTAAAAAGCGAAAGCGCTTCCGAAATTCCTTCGCTGAAAGTGGGGTGGGGATAAACGACAGAGGACATCTGGCTGACCGAAAGTCCGCCGGAAATGGCCTGTGCAAAAATGGCAATCATATCCGTTGCACGGGCACACATCATCTGGGCACCCAGAATCCTTTCTGATGGAAGCTGCACGGTTATTTTGATAAAACCACGTTCTTCACCGGACAATACACTTTTTCCGTTTGCAGACATGGGATATTTGACGGTTCGTACATGCATGCCGGATGCTTTTGCCTCCTCCGGTGAGAGACCCACAGATGCGATTTCCGGGCTGGTGTAGACACAGGACGGAATCACAGTCAGATTCTTCGGCGGCTGCTCCTGATTCATGTAAGCTACGGCACAGAGAGCCTGCGCACTGGCGGCATGGGCCAGCTGGATTTTTCCTGTGACATCGCCGGCGGCATAGATTCCCGGAATGCTTGTCTCGAAATGGTCGTTCACGCAGATCCGTCCGCGCTCCATGGCGAGGGAAACACCTTCTCCAAGAAGTCCTTCGGTATTCGGACGGCGGCCTGCAGCAACCAGGATCCCGTCCGCTTCCAGTTCCAGAAGCTGTTCCTTTTCACGGAACACACACACAAGGCTTCCGTTTTCTCCGGAGCGGATTTCCTGAACTGCAGCGCCTGTGTGAACCGGCACACCTCTTTTTTTCATAAGCATCTTCAGGCTCTGAGAAAATTCTTTATCCATGTTTCCCAGCAGACGATCCATGGCTTCGATGACGGTGACTTCCGCTCCGAGATCACGGTAGATGGAAGCGAACTCCATACCAATGACGCCTCCGCCGATGATGATCAGCCGCCGGTATAAAGAGTCTCTGTCCAGCATGGCGTCGCTGTTCAGAACATTTGGCAGATGAATGCCCGGAATGGGCGGCATGGCCGGTACAGAACCGGTACAAATCAGAATGTTTCTGGTTTCAAGCCGGGTCTCACCAACCTGTACAAGATTTCGGTCAAGAATGGTTCCGGTGCCTTCCAGTACAGTTACTTTATTCTTTTTCAGCAGTGCGGCGATGCCGGATCTCAGCTGGGTAATGACCGATTCTTTCTGTGCCTGTATTTCATCCATGTGAAAGGACAGTGCTTCTGCGTGGATGCCGACGGAGTCGGCATTGAGAAACTGACGGTACAGCTGAGAACTGTGCATCAGCGTTTTGGTTGGGATACATCCCCGGTTCAGACAGGTACCTCCAAGCTGCCGGTTTTCAATAATTGCTGTTTTCATACCCTTCTGGGAAGCGGAAGCAGCCGCAAGATAGCCGGCAGGGCCGGCACCGATAATGACAAGATCAAATGTATCTGACATAAGAAATACCTCCTGTGGGTCAGTTCAAGTCTTATTCGACTGAGATGAATGAAATGCAGTGATTCAGATGGATTCCCGGATGAGGAGCTGAAGATCTTCCCGGATATCCCCGGGAAGCTCACCTGCAGCAGTACACATGGCGTCCTGGCTGTAAGGCTGTCCCTCCAGAGCATCTGACAGCGTCTGTGTCCAGTCCGGATTCATGGAGTCGGAAAAGACATTTGCCATACGGATGATACCGCCAGACACATCCAGCTGAATCTGAACCTCACCCCAGGGAAATCTGCAGCTGAGCTCATGCTGGAAGGGAATGCTCCTTCCGTATTTCCAGTCCCAGGAAGAAAAGTGTTCTTCGGACTGCTCCAGCATGGATTTCTCCAGTCGTTTCATGGGAAAGTCCTCTGCAGGAATTCCATAAATTTCACCAAAGGCCTGACGCATGGCCCGGGATACAAGCTCCACATTGCAGTCCGGACAGAATTCGCAAAGATTTGCCACCCGGGAGCGCACAGACTGAACACCTTTCGATTTCAGCTTTTCCGGTGAGACCTGCAGATAACGGGACATTTTCTGCGTGTCGGTCCGGATCAGAAGCGTTCCGTGGTGATAGCAGTGCTCTCCGGTTTCGTAAAAGGCATTGCCGGAAAATTTTCTGCCGTCAATGGTTGCATCGTTTCGTCCGTTTTTTTCTGCATGGATGCCAAGATGCTCCATGGCCCGAATGATTACATTCATCTGACGGTCTACATTGTAATCTTCCTTTCGCACCAGAAATGTGAAGTTTAAATTTCCCATATCGTGATAAACGGCTCCGCCTCCGGACAGACGGCGTACAAGAAAACCGCCGTCCTCTTCCAGCCGGCTGACATTGCATTCCTTCCAGCAGTTCTGATTCCGTCCGATGACGACGGTATTCCTGTTTTGCCAGAGATAAAGAATGCATTCTCCCGGCTGGCAGTTCATCAGAAGAAATTCTTCCAGGGCCAGATTTTTATATGGATCTGTTTCCGATGTCTGAAGGAAGGCGGTTTTTGTAATCATATGGTATCTCCTTTGTACTTAAAATTGATAGCGGATCACTGGCTTTCTGGCAGCAGTGACCTCGTCCGGCCGTCCGATGGGGGTGGTGGAGGGACTCTGGTGGAGTGCTTCTCCGTCCTTGCGGGCACGTGCATAGACTTCCCGGAAAACGGCGATGGCTTCATCCAGCGTCTCACGGGATTCGGTTTCCGTTGGTTCGATCATCAGTGCTTCGTGAACGATGAGCGGGAAGTACATGGTCGGAGGATGAATTCCGTAATCCAGCAGCGTTTTTGCCACATCCAGAGCCGATGCGCCGGTCTCGTGCTTCAGTTTTTCCAGACACATGACAAATTCATGCATGCAGGTTTCCTCAAAGGCCATGTCATACAGGTCAGACAGGCCGTGCATCATGTAATTGGCATTGAGGACCGCATTGGAAGCTGCTTCCGGAATGCCTTCTTTCCCGAGCATCAGGATATAGGTGAGGGCCTTTACCACCACAAGGAAATTTCCGTAAAATTCTTTGACACAGCCGATGGAGGTTTCCGGACTGTGCAGGGAAAGCTGTCCGTTTTCATCGGTGATTCTTGGGCCGGGGAGGAAGGGAATCAGAAATTCCCTGCATCCGCAGGGGCCGCTTCCGGGGCCGCCGCCTCCATGTGGCGTGGAAAAGGTTTTGTGAAGGTTCAGATGCATGACATCAAAGCCCATATCGCCCGGTCTGGCGATTCCCATTACCGCATTCAGATTGGCACCGTCGTAGTAGCACAGGCCGCCGGCTTCGTGAACGATACGGGTGATTTCTGTAATATTTTTGTCAAATAATCCTACCGTGTTCGGATTCGTGAGCATCAGTCCGGCAGTATCTTCCCCCACAGCTTTCCGGAGTGCTTCCAGGTCTACGCAGCCATCCGGTGAGGAAGGGATATTTACGATTGTGAAGCCGGCCATGGCAGCACTGGCAGGATTGGTGCCATGTGCAGAATCAGGAACGATGATTTTGGTACGTTTGCTGTCACCACGGCTCTGATGCCAGGCTTTAATCAGAAGAAGACCGGTGAACTCTCCATGTGCTCCGGCAGCAGGCTGAAAGGTCATCCCATCCATACCGGTGATTTCACACAGGAGTTCTTCTGCCTGTTTTAGTACCTCAAGGCAGCCCTGCACGGTGGACGCAGGCTGCAGAGGATGGATCCCGGTGAAGCCGGGGAAAGCCGCTGCCGCTTCGTTGACCTTCGGATTGTATTTCATGGTACAGGAGCCCAGCGGATAAAAGCCGTCGTTGACTCCATGAGTCTGTTTTGCCAGCTCTGTGTAATGACGGCTGATGTCATTTTCGGATATCTCGGGAAGATGCAGTTCCTTTTCCCGCTCAAAGCCTGTCAGATCAGCGGCAGGAACATCACAGGGAGGTAAAATGGAACAGCCCCGTCCGGGCATACTTCGTTCAAAAATCAGTTTCATTTTCCACACACCTCCTTACAGATGGAAACGAGAGCATCCATTTCCTGTTTCGTATTTTTTTCTGTTGTGCACCAGAGGATTTCTCCGTTTTCCAGAGGAAGACCGCCCAGAAATCCCTCTTTCTCTAATGCTGCCATAAGCGCAGAAGAATCCGTGGGGCAGGTAGTGACGAATTCATGGAAAAACGGCTGCCGGTATCGCAGGGAGAAACCGATTTCTTCCAGGGCCTTCTGCAGATAATGTGCTTTCGCGGTACACTGCAGGGCGGCTTCCTTCAGTCCCTCTTTTCCCATAACACTGAGGTAAACGCCGGCAGTCAGAGCACAGAGTGCCTGATTGGAACAGATGTTGCTGCTGGCTTTTTCCCGTCGGATATGCTGCTCTCTGGCCTGCAGTGTCAGGACAAAGGCACGGTTGCCGTCATGGTCAGTGGTTTGACCAACGATTCGGCCCGGCAGCTTTCTGGTCATGGAAGCAGAGGCAGCCATAAAACCGAGATATGGTCCGCCGAATGCCAGCGGCATTCCCAGCGGCTGACCTTCTCCAACCGCTACATCTGCACCGTATTCGGACGGGGATTTGATGGCGGCAAGGGCAATGGGATTGGAGCCCATGATGAATTTTGCCCCTTTTTCATGGACGGCATCACTTAATGACTGATAATCCTCCAGAATGCCGTAATAGTTTGGCTGCTGTACATAGAAGCAGGCCGTTTCTTCGCAGAGCGCTTCTCTGAGTGCATCGGAATCGGTGACGCCGCCGGCAGCAGGAATTACCTGGAACGGGGTATTGCTGCCGAAGCAGTATGTCTGAATCACTTTAAGTACCTCCGGATTGGTGGTGGCGGATACCAGTACGGTATGACGTTTGCGCTCCTGGCACATGGCAGTGGCTTCGGCGGCAGCGGTAGCTCCGTCATAGACAGAGGCATTGGCTGCATCCAGTCCGGTAAGGTCACAGACCATTGTCTGAAATTCAAAAATAGACTGCAGTACACCCTGGCTGATTTCTGCCTGGTAAGGGGTGTAGGCTGTCAGAAATTCTTCTTTGGAAGTAATGCTTTTTACTGCAGCGGGGATATAATGTGCATATGCGCCGGCACCGCGAAAAATGTGACGGAATACAGTGTTTTTTTCGGCAAGCTCTTCCATTCTGGCAAGCGCCTCCATCTCGGAAAGACCTTCGGGAATCCGAAGCCCCTGATGCAGGCGGACATGTTCCGGAATGCCGGCAAACAGCTCGTCAAAGGACGCATATCCGGCGGCTTTCAGCATTTCCTGCTGTTCTGCTGCAGTAGATGCCACATATCTGCCCATAATTATCCCTCCGCTTCTTCCTTTGCAAATGCTTCATAGGCTGCTGCGTCCATATAATCTTCTTCATCGGTAATCTGTTCTACCCGTACGAACCATGCATCGTAGGGAGCCTGATTGATCAGTTCCGGGCTGTCCAGCAGCTCCTCATTGATTTCTTTTACGATACCGGTGACAGGAGAAAAGACATCGGAAACGGCCTTGACAGACTCCACATCTGCAAACGGCTCTCCTGCGGTCACTTCGTCACCTGGTTCGGGAAGGTTTACAAATACGAGATCGCCCAGGGCATCCTGAGCGTAGTCTGTAATACCGATGAGAACGGTATCTCCTTCTTCTTTTACCCATTCGTGAGATTTTACATATTTCAGATTTTCTGGATAGGTCATAGCTTTTTCCTCCTGATTTTTATTTCTTATAAAATGGTAATTTAACAACTTCGGCAGATACGCGGCGTCCTCTGACATCTGCCTCAATGACGGTGCCGGGGACGGCATATTCCCGGTCAATCAATGCCATGGCGATGGGATATCCCAGATGGGGTGCATGCGTTCCGGAAGTAGAAATACCGACTTTCCGGTCTCCGGCAAAAAGCTCTGCATGTTCACGAATGATGCCCCGACCGGTGACCTTCAGACCCACACGCTTTTGTGTCGGTGTTCCTTTGGCTTCCAGTGCTGTTTTTCCGATGAAATCCTCCTTGTTCATTTTTACAAAGATTCCAAGACCGGTTTCCAGAGGAGAGATATCGTCGGTCATTTCATGTCCGTACAGCGGCATGGCGGCCTCCAGCCGCAGGGTATCTCTGGCACCCAGGCCGCACGGGATCAGGCCGTCTTCCTTTCCGGTTTCCAGTAGAAGATCCCAGAGAGCGGGGCCTTTTTCAGCAGCACAGTAAAATTCGAAGCCATCCTCACCGGTGTATCCGGTGCGGGAAATGATACAGTCGATCTCACCGACTTTTCCCCGGAATACAGCACTGTAATAGCGGGTGGGAATCATGGAAGCATCCGTCAGTCGTCTCAGAACAGCATCTGCATTCGGCCCCTGAAGAGCAACCTGCACGATGGTATCAGAGATATCTTCAAACACGACATTTCCGGTCTGATGCGCCTTCATCCAGGTGAAATCCTTATCCTTATTTGCTGCATTTACCACGATGAAATAGTGATCGTCTCTTATTTTGTAAACGATCAGGTCATCTACGACACCGCCCTGTTCATTGCACATGGGACTGTAACGAGCCTGGCCGTCATACATTTCGGTGTAGTCATTGGCCAGGAGAAGATTCAGATTTTTTACTGCATCCGGACCGCTGCAGAGAATTTCGCCCATGTGGGAAACATCAAACAATCCGCACGCTGTGCGCACTGCCCGGTGCTCTGCAATTACCCCGGTAGGGTACTGTACAGGCAGCAGGTAGCCGGCAAACGGAACGATTTTTCCTCCGGCTTCCAGATGCTTTTCATATAGTGGTGTCTTTTTTTCCATGGTTGTTGTCCCTCCTTCTGATGATATTTTTGATTTGATATAAAAAGACAGAGATATACGGAAGAAGAATTCATTCCTCTTCTGCATATCTCTGTCCTTTTACCTGAAAGATTCATCCGGTATATTTGAAATGATACAGGACTTGCTTCGTTGGTGGCAGTGCACTCTCCAGAGCATCGTCAGAATCTGGTCCCTTTGCCTGAGAGTGTAACCCCTTCGGCGCCACGTCTTTGTAATCTCTCCCAGATTCATCGCCCGATATATTTTTTCTCATTGTATCATATTTTTGTTCTCTATGTCAATAAAATGTGCCTGCGCTTAAAAATATATGTGAAATATGCACATATGATTCGATGGTTCTATTTTTTTGCTTAAAATTTTTAAGTATTTTGGAGAGAATATTGACATTTGAAACCTGAAAACGTATAATCCGCAGTGAAAAGAGACGATGTGGTTTCGGCAGAGATGTCGGAACCTCTTTTTATATCATTTTACAGAGGGATAAATGCAGAAAAAAGAACTGGATCAGGTAGATAAAAAAATATTGAATATTCTCATGCTGGAGGCAAAAAAGCCATTGAAGGAGATCGCAGAGGTGGTTTTTCTTTCCATTCCGGCGGTGGCGGCACGAATTGAGAAGCTGGAGAAGGAAGGGTATATTCAGGCTTATTATGCACAGGTGAATGCTGCACTGACCGGTTTTCCGGCCAGAGCTTTTATACAGCTGGATGTACCGCTGGAGAAGCGATCCGGTTTTATGTGTTTGCCAGAACACATGCGCAGATCATGGAATGCAGCTGTGTGGCCGGAGAATACTCTATGATTCTGGAAGTCTGCTGTTCTTCTATGGAGGATTTGGAACAATTTGTGGGAGAGCTTCAGGAGTTTGGAAAGGCGAAAGCCCATGTGGTTTTCTCCACGCCCGTAGAACATCGGGGAATACAGCTTAATGTTTAGGAGCTTTTGGATTCGGAAAAAGAGACCTCCTGCGAAAAATGGTTTTCCTTTACAAAATATGGGCAGAAATGATATAATAATATATCGGAAATTAAATATGAGAAATCGGCGGTAAGTGCCTGTCCGGAATAACGGATGGGATAATAGGGAATCAGGTGAGAATCCTGAACGAGCCAGTCACTGTGAATGAGGAGTGCTTTTTGGTTGCCATTGCATTTATGTGAGAAGGAAGAAAGCATGTTGATTCTGAGTCAGGAGACCTGCTTACTGTCTGGAAGCGAATACTTCTGGGATCAGGTATTGCTTGGGATAGCGCTCTCATTGTCTTTGATTGTCACCGGAAAGTATATTTACTTTCCGGTCTTTTTATTTCTTGGAAGAACCCATTTCAGCCCTTCCCGGAGATATTCCTCATGCTCCTGCCGGTTTTTGGTAATATACTCCAAAGTCACATATTTCGGACAGATCCGTTTAAGGAGTCCGGAAACACCGGGATCGGTGAACGGAAGATGTTGGTCAATCCGAAAAATGTGTTCAAATGCCTGACAGAAAAGAAGATCCGGATCTTCCGGCGGAAGAGAGGGGCTTTTCATATATGCTTTCATGTAGGAACCGCTGAGAGACTGATTCAGATGCAGGCCCTTTATAAAAGGGAGAATATCTTTATGACGATCCAGCATGGAATGCAGACAGGCAACTGCATCATCGGAGGTGCGCAGCTCGGGATTGGTATTCATAAAATGACCGGTATCCAGCATGAAGCCTTTTTTTTCATAACGGACTTCGTCCAGAAGGTATTTTGTGATTTCAGGATCCTGAAAGTTCAGTCCGGGCCACCAGAGATTTTCCATCAGGAACCAGAAATCATAATCCTGATGCTCCAGAAGAGCATTGATCAGGCGGGCAGCGGCCTGTACGACTTCCTGATCGGTGTGGACTGGCCGGCAGGTCAGAGCTTCCGAATAGGAAACCTGCGTGACATGAAAGACCACATACTTTGCATGAACCTGGCGGGCATACTCCAGATCTTTCCGGTAGTGTCTGACAAGGTATTCCGGATCGGTATCCATCCAGTCGGAAAAGCAGTTGGCGTGAATTCCGGTGATCATAGCCGGCTGGATCAGATTTCGGGTATCTGTGCCTATGGGCATGAGCTCCAGACCGCTGCACCCAAGATTCCGGAAAAAAGTATGAAGATCTTCGGAATCACGGTAGCGTGTCAGATCATCCGGTGATGTGGTAAAATTCATTAAAATTTCCATAGATATCGCCTCCTTGTTCAGCCTCATTGTAGCAGAACCGGAGGATTGTGCCAAGAAAAAAATACGGTTATATTTTATTTCGTCCACAGGAACAAATTGTGTGCTTCAGTGGATGAAAGGGAGGAAAGCAGTTTACAGGAGAGGGGAAACGTATGGGAAAGCAGGTTATATGGGGAAGACGAGAAGCAGCAGGAGTCTGTCAGATTTGCCGGCTGGACAGATCGTATAATGTGGTTGGGAAAAGTGCGCTGAAGAATAATATAAAAGTGCGAAGCATTGTATTGCCGGAAATTCAGGTGATTGAAAATCAGGCGTTCCAGGGGTGTACCTCTTTGAAGAAGGTTTCTTTTCCTAATTTGATTACATTGAAGCGGGAGGCTTTTTCCGGCTGCAGCAATCTGAAAAGCATTACATTTCCGGATACTCTGACGAGAGTGGAGGAAAGTGCATTTGGAAAATGCAAACGGATTGAGGAAGTCAGCTTCTGTGACCGGCATGAGATCAAATGCATTCCGGCACAGATGTTTGCAGAATGCCGGGAGCTGAGCCGTATATCATTACCAGGAGGCGTGGAGACGGTGGGGACACGTGCTTTTTATAAATGTGAATCGCTCAGGGAAATCTGTCTTCCGGACAGTGTGAAAAGGGTGGGACGAGAAGCATTTTATCAGTGTGGCTTTCAGGAACTGATTCTGCCGGAGCAGCTGGAGGATATTGGGGACAGTGCTTTTTTAAAATGCAAAAGTCTGGAGTATGTCAGGATTCCTGTGTCGGTCAGGAAAATCGGAAGATGGGCATTTCATGGATGTGGCAGGCTGAAAATGCTGGAATTCTGCCATGATCCGGATGAAGTAGGAGACTGGATCACCAATAAAAACTGTGTGATCCGGTGCAGACAGGGAAGCGCGATGGAACAGTACGCACTGAGATTTGGAATACATGTAGCACATTTTTAATAATCAGTTTACCCATTTTCTGCAGTATCTCAACGAAATTTGACAAAAAAAGGATCTTGGGGTATAATCTTTGACAGATGATTTTCAAGGTCTGACAGTTGAATAATGAACAAACGGAAGTATTTCCGCGAGCGGGCGAAACTCCCGCACAGGATAATGCACTGCTGTACAGTCAGCAGCGGGATACTTTTTCAGGATAGGCATAAGATGCATACAGGGGGCTATCAGGAAACGATATTCATTTTTGAATATGGTTTCCTTTTTTGTTGCCTTTTTTCAGGGAGAGGCAGACAAAGGTTCTGTATTTCCGTGTTTGTGGCGGAGGCAGACGGAAAGGACTATAATGGTTTGACTGGTCGGCGGAAGCTTCATCGAAAAAACAAAAAGGAGGAACAAAATGAAAAGAAAGAGAACATTACGACAGATGCTCAGTCTTTTTCTGGTATGGATGATGGTCCTGACCACTCCTCTGTCTGCTTTGGCTGCAGAAGATGTACCGTTTCTGGAAGTGTCAGAGACGGAAATGACGTTGGCTGCAGAAGAGTCAGGAGATGCAGAGGCGGCTGTCCCGGAGGATTCCGGTGAGACAGTTTTGCCGGAAGAATCCTCAGAACCGGAGGAGATACCGGAAGAAATGACCGATCCTGCGGAGGAAATCGGTGGAGAAGAACCGGAGACGGTTCCGGGAGAAGCCTGGGAAGAGATGACGGAAGGAACGGATGAAATTCTCCCGGAGACAGAAACCTTTGAAGAAGAGGCAGTGCAGAATTTCTCCGGCACATCGGAGGATCCATTTGCAGATGGATTCGGAGATGCAGATACCCTTGCAGCTTCGGAGGAAACAACGACTCCTGCAGAAGCGGTAAAGGTATATCTGACCGTCAGCAACAAAGGTGTGATCGGCAGCGCCAATGACGGCAGCGCCATGGTGCGCAGGGCAGTCACCGTAACCGATGTCAACAGTGACGGTATCCTTACCTATAATGAAGCCCTGGTTGCAGCGCATGCGGCGTACAACAGTGCAGAAGGCTATGTGACCACAGGAGAAGACACCAGTGAGGACGGAAAATATGTTTCCGTGAGCAGACTCTGGGGTGTGGATACCTATAATACACTGTATTATCTGAACGGAAGTGCACTGGCAAATCATGTGGGCCATACGACGACATCCACAGTGAAGGCAGGAGATCAGCTGCTGGCGTCTGTGAATAAAGATGATACCTATTATTCAGACCGCTATGCTTCCTTTGATGCAGCGGAGAAGACTGTGACAGCAGGTGAGGAATTTACGCTGACCCTTTCTGCCGGCGGTGCGCCTGCCGCAGGGGTTCCCGTGGGAACGTGGTATGCAGGTACATTTACTCCGATGGAAGGAAAGACCACCGGAGAAGACGGAAGTGTAACCCTTTCCTTTGCGGAAGCGGGAACCTATCTGGTATCGGCAAACGGTACAGTAAAAGGTACAGTCACTACAGACTGGAGTACCGGAGCAACTGCAGAAGCGGACTGCCCGATCATGGCACCTGCCTGCACCGTGACCGTGGAGGAAGGCTCTGCCGGACCGGCGGTAACGGAAATCACATTGAATAAAACGGTACTGACCATAGCACAGGGCTGTACAGGTGTTTTGAAGGCTTCTCTGGAGCCGGAGGAGGCAGCAGAGGAAGCGGTGATTGCATGGTCCAGCTCTGATCCGTCTGTAGCGACGGTGGAAAACGGTATTGTCACCGGCGTGGCAGAGGGAAATGCTGTTATCAAAGCAGCTGTGGGAAGTGTACAGGCCGAATGCACAGTTACCGTTACAATGAGGCCGAGACTTTCCGGACTGGCGCTGTATAAAAATCAGGCATCTTACAACGCAGGAGAAGCTCCGCAGGAGATGACTCCGGCATTTGACGGAAACACATATGACGGATATTCTGTATCTGCGCCGGATTATGTCAGCAGCCTTTATGCTGTGGCAACTCTGTCGGAGGAGACCGTGGCGGCCGGCAGCGGTGTCTATGGAAATGTTATGTTCAGCAACCAATGGGGACATGGCAGCGGCACATTAACGGATGGTGTAGCGACAGGAAACGCTTATTTTACTAAAGGCTATTGTTCAGTATATTTAGCCAATGCCATAGATTATTTATATCAGGTAGATGTTCATCAATATGCAACATTAAAAGGCCTTGTGATTGATGGTGTAACAGACGCGGAATTTAACCGGGATCTTACCAGCTATCATGCCTATGTGGACAGTACGGCAGAGGGTGTTTCCATTACGGCCACTCCTTATAGCAGTGCTGCCACGATCACGATGAACAATACACCGGTGACCGGCGGGGAGGCATATGTTCTTCCGTACAGCTGGGATGAAAACGGCAAAATGCAGGTGGAGATTACCGTCGCAAGGGACGGAATGACATCCACCACATATCAGGTGGAGCTTGAGAAAACACCGCTGAATGATGCACCCTATATTCTGAAGCAGCCTAAGGAAGCAGATTATATTGCAGGGAATACGACAAAGGAACTTACGGTTGTGGCCAGTGCCAACGGAGAGATGGCATATCAGTGGTATGTGAACACCAGTGATTCCAACGAGAATGGAACTGCCATTGACGGAGCTGTTTCCGCTTCTTATACGCCGTCCTCAGAAACCGTCGGTACCGCTTATTATTATTGTGTCGTTACCAATACCGGTAAAACGCAGAATAATACGACGTCTTCCGAAACGGCACGAGTGACCGTTGACCCGGATCCGACGCCGGTGGCAAGAATCGCTCCGGTCGGTACTGCGATGCCGGAGGATGGTTATAAATATGCATGGGATACCGGTTATCTGTACAGCGTGGATGCAGAGGCTTCTCCGCTTACTGTAACCGCTTCTTCTGCGGCAGAGGGCGCTGTACTGTCATATCAGTGGCTGCGGGTGACAGGAAGACCATATAATGTGAACGGGTATGGTACTATCTTTGGAGTAACTACCAATACGGAAACCTTTACGCCGCCGACTGGTTTGTCATATGCGACCGACGCAGGAAACTATTATGGATGCAGGGTTACGGCAACCTTTAAAGGAAAAACATATACTTCCTGGGCGACCACCGGAGAGACCTACACGGAAGGAGAAGGGGAAGCTGCGAAAACCTATGATGTATGTGGAATATACGTTTTCGTAAAAGCGGATGCCGCAGCGGTTCCGGAGATCACGAAGCAGCCGGTCAGTGCATCCTACATTGCCGGGGATAAGGTCACAGCACTTTCTGTTTCTGCAGAGAAGGCTGATTCCGGAAAGCTTTCCTATCAGTGGTATGAGAGTGAAACAGACAGTACAGAAGAAGGAATTGCTATTGAAGGTGCCACCAAAACCAGCTATAATCCGGGAACCTTCAGTGAAGCAGTCACAAAATATTATTACTGCATCGTGACCAACACGCTGCAGGGACATACTGCAACAGCAGTATCGCAGACTGCGCAGATTAAGGTGAAAACGCTGGAAGAACTGATCGGAGACAAGCTGGACGGTTCCGGTACCGAGGAGGATCCTTATCTGATTTCGGACGGAGAGGGATATCAGACAGTTGCAGAGCTTGTGGCACAGGGTGTTTCTTTTGCCGGTATGTATTTCAGACAGGTAGAAGATGTTACCCTTCCGGACGGATGGAAGCCCATTGGTGTGACAAAGGACGGCTCGAACAACATTCAGCGTGGCGCAAATCTGAATGCGTTCAGCGGAATCCTGGACGGAAACGGAAAGACGGTTACCGTCCCCAGCGGCGGGAAGCCATTGCTTGGATATGTAAAAAATGCAGAAGTACGCAATCTGAATATCTATGGAGAAAAGATAAACGGCTACGGTCTGGTCAATAACTTTGAAGGTGTGGGACTTTCCGGAAGTGCGATTGTCATTGACAATGTGACACTGAAGAGTGGTTCCAGTACCCTGAAGTCCGGTCTGATCGGTGCAAACATTACCACAAACGGTTTTGCCGGATGCTCTGCCGGTTTTGTGGCAACGATCCGAAACTGTACCATTGAGGAAGGCGTTGTCATCGGCTATAACAAGGATCAGAACATGATCGGTTCCATTGCCGGACGTATGCAGGGAACCATTGAAAACTGTGTCAGCTATGCAACCGTATATGGAACGAGCTACGTGGGCGGTATCGTCGGTACGCGTGATAATGCCATGGGTACAAGCTCCGTTTCCGGCTGTGAATTCCATGGTACGGTAGAAGCCAGTGGCGATCATGCCGGCGGTATTGCCGGAGGCGGTTATCAGAATTCCACTGCACCAAATGGAGGAATTATTTTAGTCAACAACTGTTCTTCGGATGGTCAGATCACAGGTGCCGACAAGGTTGGAGGCATCCTGGGCGGAGACACTTATGTTGCCCAGCTCTGGGGTACCTGGACCTTTAAAAACAATTCCTTTACCGGTAAGTTATCTGCCACAGCAGGAACGTATGTGGGCGGTGTTATCGGTTTCCTGGACAGTCTGAATAAGTACGATGATATCAGCAACAACTACTATGATCCCGACTGTGGAGCATCGAAGGGCATCGGCTTTGTGCAGTATGTGGATACCAGCTGCGAAACACATGAGACAGAAAGCGGTGCAACGTATTTTAATACGGCAAATGGCACAGATGGATGCCCTGCGGTTGCCGGATGCGGCTGGAAAGCAAATCACAATCGTACCGATGATCCCCTTGGTGCAGATGCTCATATTCTGACAACGACAGAGCTTCCTGCTGAACCATATGTTACTGACCTGACAGTATCCGGTGAATACAGAACGCTGTTTTACATTGGCGAAGCGCTGGATCTGACCGGACTGGTGCTGACGGCACAGTACAGCGACGGAACGGAGAAAGACGTTGCTCTGTCGGACGTGACCATTACCGGTTACGATAATACCGTCAGAGGCGATCAGACACTTACCCTGGAATTCGAAGGTATAAAGACAGAGATTGCCGTGAAGGTGCTGAAAAGCACCAATACCATTCAGGTGTCCTTACGTCTGATGGGCGATGACAAACATGGAGAGGACGGGACGGTCCATACTCTGATCGATGAAAATCTGAAGGAATGGGTTCCGGCTACCACTTATACCGTGGACTTGAATGCAACGGTATATGATGTTCTGGAAATGGCTGCAGAACAGTATGGATTTGTGATCAAAGCCAGAGAGACGCAGTATGGAACTTATGTATATGCCATTGAGTACAAAGGCGTACATCTGGAAGAATTTGACAATGGCCCGAATTCCGGATGGATGGATACGGTTAACGGAGAATATCCTGATGTGGGATTTGCAAAGCAGTATCTGGAGGACGGTGATGTTATCATTGTCCATTATACCGACGATTACACCAGAGAGCATAAACACACACCGGTTGAAAGCAAACTGGTAAAAGCAACGCTCACAGCAGACGGAACCACTGCTGGAACCTACTGTGATGAATGCGGTGAGATTCTGTCCGGAATGGAGACTATTTACCATCCGTCAAAGATTACACTGTCCAAGACCCAATATACCTATAACGGAAAGGTTCAGAAGCCATCTGTGAAGGTGGTGGACTCCAACGGAAAGACCATTGCCTCCTCCAATTACACAGTGACTTATTCCTCCGGATGTAAAAATGCAGGTACCTACACGGTAAAAGTTACCTTTAAGGGCAACTATTCCGGAAGCAAGAGCCTGACCTATAAGATTCAGAAGGCAAATCAGACAATTACCGCTTCAAACAAGACGAAGACGCTGGGTGACCCGCTGTTTGCACTTGGAGTGAAATGTACTGCCGGAAGCAGTGCGCTCAGCTATCAGTCCGGCAATGCTGCAATCGCGGCGGTTTCCGCAAAGGGAAATGCCCTTGCACGCGGAGTCGGGCAGACTACTATCACCATTACCGCGAACGCAACGACAAATTACAACAAAGCTACAAAGAAGATTACCATCACGGTTCGCCCGAAAGGAACGACGATTTCAGGTCTGGCGAACACGGCAGCACGAAGGCTTTCTGTCGCATGGAAGACAAACACGGCGGTGGATGGTTACCAGATCCAGTATGGTACGGCGGCTTCTTTTGCCGGTGCAAAGACCTATACAACGTTCTCCAAAACTGCGAAACTCACATATATCAGCAATCTGACGAAGGGCAAAACCTATTATGTGCGTATCCGTACGTTTAAGAAGGTATCCGGAAAATATTATTACTCTACATGGAGTCCGGCAAAGAATCTGAAGCTTACCAAATAAACCGATCTAAAGATTCATAAAAACCATAACTATATCAAAGAGCTATACTATATCAAAAAACAGAGAAAAAGCCCTGCAGGACTGACGAAAGAACTCGGCAGTCCTGTGGGGCTTTGTATATGTTCATTTAAGTCGAACGCAGGTGAGACGGAAAGAATCACCAGATGGAAAATGATTTTGGCTCCTCCAGATATTCTGTGTGAAAACCGGATTCCTGACAGTACCGGTCCACCCTGGATCCTTTATAGCACCGGATCGTGGCAGCCTTGTTGATGATCCACTCGCCAATATATTCCGGGTCGTGGCGGATTTCCAGGTATTTTAAGCGATTGCAGCCGTGAAAAACCCATTTTTCGATACGCCTGACAGAAGGGGGCAAGGTGACGGATACCAGATGATTGCATTTGAAAAAGGCAGCTTCTCCGATATATTCCAGGCTGTCCGGCAGTTCCAGAGAATCTATTCCGCAGAAATAGAATGCGTAATTTCCGATTTGCTTCAGACTGGGAGGAAAGTGTACGGTTTTCAGTTCTTTGCAGCGATAGAAAGCGCGTGGACGAATGATCTGAAGCTGTCCGGGCAGACGGACAGAGGATAAGGAGGAACATCCCCAGAATGCATCCTGTCCGATGACTGCCGCGCGGCAGGCAGGGGGAATCATTACCTCAGAAAGATTCCGGTCTGCATAGAAAAATTCCCGGGGAATCTCTTTTATGGAAGCCGGGAGTGTGACCTTGCGCAGAGAAGGACATTCTGCAAAGACACCGGTTCCCAGCTTCTGCAGGTGTCTGGGCAGATGAACCTCCTCCAGCGAAGCACATTTCTGAAAGGCACGGGATCCGATGCTGCAGAAGGTATCGGGAAAAAGTGCTGTCCGGATTGTGTTTTTTCTGGCAAAGGTATCGGGGAAAATGGTATTAATATTCGAGCGGATCACCATGTGCTCACAGACATACCTTCCTGCATTTCTGGATGTTATGGAGGAAGGGTTGTATTGATAAGAGAGGTTGCTTGCAGTTCGGGACATAAAAAACACTCCTTTGTACAGGGAAAATATCCTGTAAGGGAGTATCTGTGATATTTTCTGACCAAAAACAGTTCAGCCATAACCGCCCGCACAGGATGTGTAATCGTAAATCAGGGTATAGTCATAAAAGCACCGACAGCGGTGCCCTGCCATTTACCTATTACGTGTAGTGCGTATGGCTGATTTTAAGTAGATATTCTGGCTCACGCGAATGCGCATACAGCAGCACGACTGCTCAGGAATTTCACCTGATTATCTCTTAGCTGAAATCAGAAAGAAAATGACTGATTTACAGAGCTTAAAACCGAATCTGGTATTTGTATTTATCATTATCATACAGGATAATGATAAAAAAAACAATATAAATTACTGATTTAAATGAGGCTTATGATAAGATTTGACAAATAATAACAAATGTAATATACTTTTTTACTATAAAAGTCCCGGACAGTAGCCATATGACGAAGCATGCTTGCATGCGCAGACATAAGGATATTGGACGGGCTGACCCGTATGAGCAAGCAGGCAGGCAAGCCAGATTGCGAACATGGGCAGCGATTGTGGGAGCACGAAGTGCGGAGCAATCGACTTATATGATTGGTGATGTCTGCGTGAGCAGACATTTCCGTTTCGTTTATGTATACAAAGAATTCATAGAATGGATCATAGAAGCGGCTATCTGCGAACGGATGGAATTTCCGTACAGGTTAGTGCGTTGCCGTACAGTCGGCAGGCAGAGGCTGTTTTTCATAGGGTAGGGCTGTTTCGCACAGAAACGTCTATCAGGTAACGGAGTCTGAATGGGAAGACTACGTTACTTTTTTTGTGCAAAAAATCGGAAAAGGGATGGAGGACAGTATGGAAACGAGATCAAAAAGGAAATGGTTCAATGTGATCATGGTTTTGCTTATCATGATAATCGCAGGCAGCGGACTGGTGACCGTGGGGATGGTCCAGGGGTGGTTTGTCCATGAAGAGACGGTTCCGCTTATATGTGGAAAGACGAAAGGGGTCGTTAACATTGAACGGAAAGGAATCGGTTACACGCTGAAAAAAGATACACCGATGGCAGAGGGGGATCTTGTTGAGACGAAAAAGGGTGCGCAGGTACAGCTGCTTTTGGAGGAAGAAGGAATTCTGGTTCTTAACGGCAATACAGAATTGAATATTACAGCATGCCGAAAGGAGCGGACCGGAATCGAGGTGAAGCAGGGAGAAATATTTGCGGACACGGTCGATGCTTCCTCAGAATTTGAGACGGTATTTGGAGGAAACCGAGCACAGTTGGCGGATGCGGTATTTTCTGTCAGTGCACAGGCAGGAAGCAGCACATTAAATGTGTACTGCGGAGATATCAGTGTGATGCTGGAAGACGGAACGGTGGAACGGGTGGAGGCAGGAGAATATTTATCCTGTATCAGCGGAACGGATGGGACCGGCAGTTTCACGGTGGAAAAAATTCAGATTTCTTCAATGAATGAATTTCTCATCCGTCAGGCTCAGAACTGCAAAAGTGCAGGAGAACTCTGTTTTACAGAGGAACAGCTGCAGGAAGTTCTCGACAGCAGAGCGGCAGAGAAAAAGGCTGCGCTGGAAGCCAGCCTGAATAAAGATGCCGTTATTTCCGCTGCGGATACGGCAGAAAATGCCGGAGGTGGAGAAACATTATCCGAAGAAAAGCCGGGAGAAGACGATAATCTTTCCGGAGGGGAAACAGAAACGCAGGAAAGTCAGAGCAGTGTGGAGGAATACGTTTCCGGAGGCGATACACAGGAACAGGAGACCGTATCCAACAAAAAGGTTTGTACCATTGAAATTCGCTGTGACACGATTCTGAATAATCTGGGAAATCTGACGGATGGAAAGGAAGCCTATGTGCCGTCCAACGGCGTGATCCTTGAAACCAGTTCTGTGGAGTTTGAGGAAGGAGAAACCGTATTTGAAGTACTGACCAGGGTATGTGATTATGCGGGGATTCAGATTGAATACTCCTGGACGCCGTTATATGACAGCTATTATATAGAAGGAATCAATCATTTATATGAATTTGACTGTGGCAATGAATCGGGATGGATGTACAAAGTAAATGGATGGTTCCCGAATTATGGATGCTCCAAATACAGTCTGGAAGACGGAGATGTGATCGTCTGGTGTTATACCTGTAATGGACTGGGAGCCGATGTGGGCGGTCCGGTTTATTGATATGTTCTGGTAAGGAGTGAGAAAAGATGAAGGGAAAATCCAAAAAAGCGGCCGTGGTAGTGCTGGCAGCTTTGTTGATACAGAATTCTGTCTGGGTGTCCGCCGGGGAAACAGATATCATGACACAGGAAGGGATTACGCTGCAGATGGACGGGGTACCTGCGGAACAGGCTGAGGAGCCGGCACCGGAAGAAGTTTCGGACATGGTTTCAGAAAGTGTGCCGGAAGCGGAACCACAGATACCGATGCAGACAGAGGAACAGGAAGCTTCTCCGGAGGCGGAGGAAAATCCACAGGAACCTTCGAAAGAGCATCTGGAGCCGGAGACGGAAAATGCGTCAGAACAAGGGCATTCGGAAACGGTTTCGGATGCGGAAGAAGATCCGGAGGAAGAGCTGAAGGAACAGGAGACTTCCGGCGAACGGGAAAACTGTGTTCTGCCTGGACAGGAAGACGATGGAAATCCGGATGAGAACAGAAACCAGGATGTGCCGGAGGCAGAAGTACAGGCTTTCCGACTGGAAGCAGCTTTTGAAGATGGTGTAAGTATCCCGGTTCAGGAAATGAAGGGACCGGAAGAACTGACATCCGGTGCTGTGACACATCCTGTGGATTACAGACAGGGCGTGTATACCGTTACGGTTCCGGAAGGGACAAAAACGCTGTTGCTGACCGTGTCGGGAGTGAAAGAGGACGAACCGCTTCAGCTGACCAGATGGAACGGTTATCTGATTGAATATGAGGAACAGTGGCTTTTGTGTCCGGATGATCTGGTGGTGGATGCAGAGGTCATTGATGAGACAGTCTGTAAAATCGAGCTTGATCACTTTCAGATCAGGCAGGAGGAGCTGACCCTGGAGCAGCAGGCTGTATATGGAGAACTGAAAGACAACTGGAATTACGGAGAAATCTTTCTTTCCGGTTCCGGAGTTTCGGCTGTTCTGCTGGTAGAGATACAACCGGAGGAAAATCCGGAGGAGGATTCCGGTGCAGAAGCTGAGACAGAAACTGCCGGTACTTCAGAAAACGGGCAGACATATGAAGAAGAGACATCCGTACTTATGGCAGAAACCATGGAGCTGGATGAAGCGGAAGAGGTGGCAGAGGATGCCGAACTTCTGGCAGCAGCGTCCGCAGATATTGAGAAGATATATAAAGCGGCCGGAAACAATCTTGCCAATTCTGCCGTTCAGTATCCGCCCCAGGTAGGATCCATCAACGGGGAATGGCATATCCTGGGACTGGCCAGGAGTTCCCAGACAGTAGATGCATCGGTATATGACAAATACAGGGCCAATGTACTTCGAACCGTACAGGAATGCGGCGGCGTGCTTCATGAAAAGAAATATACGGAATATTCCAGAGTAATCCTGGCGCTGACTGCGCTGGGGGAAGATGTGACCGACGTGGGAGGATACAATCTTCTGAAACCGTTATCTGATTATGATCAGACCATATGGCAGGGAATCAATGGGCCGATCTGGGCATTGATCGCACTTGACAGCCACAATTATGAAATCCCCACAGCAGCGAAAGGAAAAACGCAGACGACCAGGGAGAATCTGATCGCACGTATTTTAAGCCAGGAGCTTTCCCAGGGAGGCTGGGCCATGTCAGGAGCAAAGGCGGATCCGGATATCACCGGAATGGCCGTTCAGGCGCTGGCACCTTATTACAGCAGCAATGCTTCGGTGAAAGGCGCTGTGGACCGGGCACTGGCCAGGCTGTCGGCACTGCAGAATGCGGATGGAGGATATGCAAGCTGGGGACAGATCAATTCAGAGAGCTGTTCGCAGGTGATTGTTGCGCTGACAGCTATGGGAATCAATCCGGCAGCGGATAAACGGTTTGTAAAAAACGGAAAATCTGTAGTGGATGCACTGGCTGCATATGCCACCTCTGACGGCGCTTTCTGCCATATTTTAAATAACGGTGCGGACCAGATGGCCACAGAACAGGCCTATTATGCGCTGACCGCTTATTTTCGTTTTCTGGAGGGAAAGACTTCTCTCTATGATATGAGTGATGTGGCTCTGAAATCGGATCATGAAAAAGCGGCATCTGTGGAGGCACTCATCCAGGCTTTGCCCTCAAAGATAACATTGGAAGATAAAACGCAGGTTCAGACGGTATACGATCTGTATAACGGCCTGAACAGCACGCAGAAAGCGCTGATCCGCAAAGACAGTGTGGATAAACTGATGGCTGCAGTCAAACAGCTGGAAAAGCTGGGAGCATCGGTGGATACTCCGGCGGGAGGAAATGATTCTGACAAACCGTCCCCAGGCAGCGGTTCCGGAAATTCTTCCGGCAGTCAGAAGAATGACAGTAATTCTTCGGATAAAACAACCGGCGGAAGCACCAAGAGGGTAAACCTGGTTTCCGGTTCCTCCAAGGCAGGTGGAACCTCCGGCTCGGGCAGTACCTCCGGTTCCGGTGATAAGACGGAAAAAGAGAAAGAAGAAAATATCGGGGAGGCAGAAGCAAAAAAGTCCGGAGCCACAAAGTCTTCGGAAACGGCAGAGAATGTACTCCGGGATCTGGAAGCTTTGTTTGGTTCTGGCGAAGACCGGGAAAAACTGCCGGATCAGGCAGAGGAATATACGGATGCGCAGATCTCGCAGATCCTGGAAATATACCGCAGCTTCCTGAAAATGAAGGAAGAGGAGCAGAATAAAGTGAAAGACAGCAGCTGGTATCAGGAGTACCTTACGGTTCTTGAGAAGATGCGGGAAGCATATCATTATGATGAAGCCAGTGGAACAGATATGCGGGATAACGAAGAGGACGTTCTTCCCTGGTATATTCAGCTGGAGGTGAATACCGGTCTGGTCGGTGAAGATTGCGCAGATTCTGCGAAGAAGCTGATGGAGGGGAAGGGAAAAGTCTTTACGCTAAGTGACATTCATCTGACCGATCTTCTGAACGGAGGAGAGTATCAGCCGGAACAAGTGATACGTGTCTGTATTCCCATGGTCAACACAGGGGAATATGAATGTGCTGCCGTGATTCATGTGAAGGATGATGGGAAAATCGAACTGCTGGAAGGGCATCTTTCCGGCTCCAGCCTGGAATTTGACACCGATGAGTTTTCCATGTATGGAATTGTGGGATTTCACGGTACGCTGGAAGGCCTGATGGAAGAGACAGAAGAAGGGCAGGTTTTCTGGATTTATCTGATTCCGGGAGGCGTATCGGCGCTTCTGCTGGTTCTGATGCTGCTACTCAGGAGGAAACGTGGTGAAGGATAAATTTGCATCGTATCATCCCATCGTAAATTTTACTTTTTTTCTGGGAGCAATCGGCTGTGGAATGGTTCTGATGCATCCGGGATATCTGCTTTGCTCCATGGCACTTTCCATGCTGTATTATCTGACCGTGCATGGCAGGAATGCGCTGCATTATCTTATGGCTATGCTGGTTTTGTTTGTCCTTCTTTCGGTAATCAATCCGATCTTTAATACATATGGGGAGATGATATTATTTTCTTACATGAACGGAAGGTTGTATACATTGGAAGCGCTGCTTTTCGGAATGGCACTGGCGGCAGTGGTGGTATCGGTTCTGTGCTGGTTTGCATCCTTCAATGCGGTGATGACCGACGATAAACTTTTGTATCTGTCCAGCCGAACGGCGCCCGCTGTGTCACTTGTTTTTACCATGGCGCTTCGCCTGATTCCGTCATATAAAAATAAGATTGCACAAATGAACGGGGCCAGAAAAGGAATTGGAAAAGGTACCGATACCGGATCCGTCAAGGATAGGCTCCGGCATGGTATGGTTCTTTTGTCGGCACTGGTTTCGTGGGCTCTGGAGGGCGGTGTGATCACGTCGGACAGTATGTACAGCCGCGGGTACGGCTGTGGAAAGCGTACCTGCTTTTCTCTCTGCCGCTTTGAAAAAAGAGATCGGTGTCTGCTTTTCTATATGGCAGTGACTCTTGGGACTGTGCTGATTTGCTGCATGAAAGGAGCGGCGGCCGCTTCTTTTACACCTCATCTGCAGATTGCGGGAAAGGAAAATCCGTATGTCCCGGCAGGGGTTCTGGCATATTTTCTGTTTCTTTTGATTCCATCAGCGGTGAACATTTGGGAGGAAATACGATGGTACAATTTGAAATCAAAGATTTAAGCTTTTTTTATCCCGGGCAGAAAGACCGGCCCGCTCTGAGTAAAATCAATCTGTGTATCGAACAGGGAGAATATATAACGGTCTTCGGAAAGAGCGGAAGTGGAAAAACAACGCTGCTGAAGCATATGAAGAGTGTACTGACTCCTCATGGAAAGCGGACAGGGGAAATTCTTTTTGAGGGAAAACCTCTGATTCAGGCGGATCTGAGGGTACAGTCTGCGAAGATTGGATATGTCATGCAGAATCCGGACAACCAGATCGTGACAGATAAGGTCTGGCATGAGCTGGCGTTCGGACTGGAGAGTCTTGGCGTTGATCAGAAGACAATTCGGCTGAGGGTGGCGGAGATGGCCAGCTATTTTGGAATTCAGGGGTGGTTTCACAAAAATGTAAACGAGCTGTCCGGTGGACAGAAGCAGCTTCTGAATCTTGCTTCCATCATGGCGATGCAGCCCAGTGTGTTGATTCTGGACGAACCTACCAGTCAGCTGGATCCTATTGCAGCATCAGACTTTCTGAATACGGTGAAAAAAATCAACCGGGAGCTGAGGACAACGATTATTATTACAGAGCATCGGCTGGAGGATATCTATTACTGCTCAGATCGTGTGGCAGTCATGGAAAATGGAGAAATCATTGCTGTGGACGAGCCGCGCAGGGTGGGAGATCATCTTCGCAGGACAGGAAATGAAATGTTTGCAGCCATGCCGGCTCCGGTACAGATTTATTACGGAGTACAATCCGGCAAGACAGGGGAGGAACAACCAGCCGGGAAGTGCCCTCTGACGGTGCGGGAGGGTGCAGAATGGCTGGAACATCTGTTTGAGAACAGAAAACCGGAGATAACAGAAATAATCAGAGAAGAGGAAGAAAGCCTGGATCCGGATAATCTTGCAAAGCCGGCTCTTCTTGTGAAGGAGGTCTGGTTCCGGTATGAGAAGGACGGCCCGGATATCCTGAAAGGAGTTACCATGCAGGTTCCTCCCAATGTGCTGTATGCTGTTGTCGGAGGAAATGGAACCGGTAAGTCTACGATGTTAAAAACCATCTGCAAGATCTGCAGACCCTATCGCGGTAAGGTGCTTATTGAGGGAAAGAAAATCGAAAAATATCGACAGAAAGAGCTGTTTCAGGGGGTTTTGGCCATGCTTCCCCAGGATCCCCAGAGTCTGTTTGCGAAAAAGACTGTCCGGGAGGAACTGGAAGAAATGCTTCCGGGGAGAAAAGAAGAATGGGAAAAGGAGACAGATCGAATGGCACAGCTGTGCGAAATTGTACATCTCCTGGACAGCCATCCCTATGATCTGTCCGGCGGAGAGCAGCAGAGAGTTGCTCTTGCGAAGGTGCTGCTGACGCATCCGAGGATCTTACTTTTGGATGAGCCAACGAAGGGGATGGACAGCTTTTTCAAACAGAAATTTGCGGAAATACTGGAAAAGCTGAAGCGGCAGGGTGTGACGATCCTTATGGTATCCCATGATGTGGAATTTTGTGCGAAATATGCAGACCTGGTAAGTATGTTTTTTGACGGCGGTATTGTGACGACAAATACACCGGGACGATTCTTTTCCCGCAACAGCTTTTATACGACTGCGGCAAACAGAATGAGTCGCCATATGTTTTCCAATGCCATCACAGATGAGGATGTGATCGGTCTGTGTCGGAAAAACGACCGGTAATGGATCAGGAGGAAGAGAATATGTCGGGAAAAACGGAACAGAAAAGAACGGAAAAAAAACATCTGATTTTTGCTGCGGCAGTGATTCTTCTGCTGGTGCCGGCGACACTGGGGTTATCCAGACAGTTTGGAAACCGAAGATATTATCTGTGCAGTGTACTGCTGATCTTTTATTCGATGCTTCTTTTTCTCTCAGGGTTTGAAAAGAGAAAGCCGCAGGCGAGGGAAATTGTGACGCTGGCGGTCATGTGCGCCGTGGCGGTTGCTTCCAGAGCGGCCTTTATCATGATTCCTCATTTTAAGCCGATGACAGGAATCATCATGATAACGGGGATCGCTTTCGGGCCGGAGGCAGGATTTCTGACCGGTGCAGTCAGTGGATTTGTCAGCAATTTTATCTTCGGTCAGGGACCATGGACTCCCTGGCAGATGTTTGCGTTTGGAGTTGCAGGGTTTCTTGCAGGTATTCTGGGAAGGGCAGGCGTTTTAAGGGGTAATGACAGGATTCGGACATCCCTGTTCGGCGGGCTTACCGTATTACTTCTGATTGGACCGATTCTGGATACCTGCAGTTTGTTTACTATGGTGACAGAAATCAATCGTGCTTCGGCAGCAGCCATCTATCTGTCAGGACTCCCCGTGAATGTGGTTCATGCGCTGGCCACGTTTCTGACGCTGTTCTTCCTGTGCAGGCCGATCACAGAAAAGCTGAACCGAATAAAAATCAAATATGGGATGATGGAAGAGGATAAAGGGGCATGAGGTTTGACAGTTACCATCCGGTAATCAATTTTATATATTTTACAGTTGCTCTGGCCTGTGCAGTGCAGTTTGATCATCCGGTTTTTCTTGTAATTTCCTATCTGGCAGCTTTTTTCTATTCAATTAAGCTGAACGGGGTACGTTCGTTTGTTTTTAATCTGTGTCTGATCCCGTTCATTGCAGCTTATGCGATATATTATTCTTATTATAATCATTTTGGCGTGACGGCATTACGGACGAACTTTATCGGAAATCGGATTACACTGGAAGCGCTGACGGTCGGCCTGGTGAGAGGTGTTATGGCCGCCAGTGTCCTGATGATTTTTTCCTGTATTTTTACTTTGGTTTCTGCAGATAAGATCGTGTATTTATTTGGAAGGATATCACCGAAGCTGTCGCTTTATCTTTCCATATTACTGCGCTTTGTTCCGAGAGTAAAACAGCGGGCGGCAAAGACAGAGCTTTCCAGAAGGGGAATCGGAAAGGGATGTTTCCAGGGGAATCTTGTCTGCAGATTGAAGAATTGCGGCAGCTTTATTTCCATATTGGTTACCTGGACGCTGGAGGACTTTATGGAGAGTGCTCAGTCTATGAAGTGCAGGGGATATTCGCTGCGCGGGAGAACGGCATTTTCCATTTATCGTTTTGACAATCGTGACAGAGGGCTGGTCCTTGTAATGTCCTTGTGTATAACGCTGATGACGGCAGCGGAGGCTTTTGATCAGACAGGCATCCTCTATGATCCGGAAATTGTCATGAATCGTATCACACCACTTTCCTGTGTGTTTTATGCAGCCTACGCCTTATTTTTATTGCTGCCAATGTTTCTGCAGATTGCAGAAGAAAAAAGATATCCCTCGGGATCTGTATCCTGAGGGTTTTTTTGTTTGTTTAAAAACAAAGAAATATTATTTGAAAACACACAATTTAATCATAAAAATCTTTGAAACAAAGAAAAATATGTTGAAATTAGATATATAATATGATAACATTTAGATAAATCAAAAAGAAAAGGAGGAAAAAGTAATATGAAAGCATTGGCTCGTTACGGAAAAGCGTTTGGCGGGTATCGCATGATCGATGTGCCGGAACCGGTTTGCGGTCCGGATGATGTTGTTCTTGAGATCAAAGCGGCAGCAATCTGCGGAGCAGACATGAAGCATTATAAAGTGGAAAACGGTTCAGATGAGTTCAATTCCATCCGCGGCCACGAATTTGCCGGAGAGATCGTGAAGGTGGGCGAAAATGTGACGGACTGGAAAGTGGGACAGCGTGTCGTGTCGGATAATTCCGCACATGTCTGCGGTGTCTGCCCGGCCTGTGAGCAGGGAGATTTCCTCTGCTGTGAACATAAGGTGAATCTGGGACTTGACAACAATACCTGGGGAGGCGGTTTCTCGAAATACTGTCTGGTTCCGGGAGAGATCCTGAAAATCCACAAACATGCACTCTGGGAGATTCCGGAAAATGTGAAATATGAAGAAGCAGCTGTTCTGGATCCGATCTGCAACGCATATAAGGCAGTTGCGCAGCAGTCTTCCCTGCTTCCGGGACAGGATGTGGTTGTGTTCGGAACCGGCCCGCTGGGACTTTTCTCCGTACAGATCGCCAGAATCATGGGTGCGGTCAATATTGTAATGGTTGGTCTTCAGGAAGACACAAAAGTGCGTTTCGGCGTGGCAAAAGAGCTGGGAGCAACGCACTGTGTAAATGCTTCCACAGAGGATGTGGTAGCCAGATGCCAGGAAATCTGCGGAAAAGACAATCTGGGACTGGTCATTGAGTGCTCCGGCGCAAACATTGCACTGAAACAGGCGATTGAGATGCTCCGGCCAAATGGAGAAGTGATCCGTGTGGGCATGGGATTCAAACCGCTGGAATTTTCCATCAACGATATCACCTCCTGGAACAAGAGTATCATCGGTCACATGGCATATGATTCCACCTCCTGGAGAAATGCGATTCGCCTTCTGGAAAGCGGTGCGATCAAGGTACAGCCGATGATCACACACCGCATCGGGCTTTCTCACTGGGAAGAGGGCTTCCAGGCAATGGCAGACAAAGAAGCGATCAAAGTAATTATGACATACGATTTCGAAGATTAAAGAGGAAAGACAGATGAAGAATACGGAAGCAATTCTTGTGACTCCGGGAACCATGAAGATTCAGGAGGCACCGGTTCCCGTTCCGAAGGATGATGAGGTTCTCCTGAAAGTGGAATATGTAGGAATCTGCGGCTCAGATGTACATGGCTTTGAAAGTGGTCCTTTTATCCCTCCCAAGGATCCGAACCAGAAAATCGGGCTCGGACATGAATGTGCCGGAACGGTTGTGGGAGTCGGAAGCAAGGTAAAAAAAATCAAGGTTGGCGACAGAGTCAATATCGAACCGGGGGTTCCCTGCGGAAAGTGCAGGTTTTGCCTGAGCGGACATTACAATATCTGTCCGGATGTCGATTTCCTTGCCACACAGCCGAATTACAGAGGCGCACTGACGAATTACATTACACATCCGGAGGCGTACACATACAAGCTTCCGGACAATATGGATACGATGGAGGGAGCACTTGTGGAGCCGGCAGCAGTCGGAATGCATGCAGCGATGGAAGCCGATGTTAAGCCGGGAAAGAAAATCGTGATTCTCGGTGCCGGCTGCATCGGACTGATGACCCTTCAGGCGTGCCGTGCCATGGGAGCGACGGAAATCGTGGTGTCCGATGTGATCCCGAAACGCCTGGAAATGGCGAAGAAGCTTGGCGCGATGGAAGTGATCAACGGAAAAGAAGAAGATACCATTGCGAGATCGAAAGAGCTTCTGGGAGAATGGGGCGCAGATATTGTCTTTGAGACAGCCGGCAGCCCGGTGACAGCGAGACAGACGACCAGCCTTGTGATGCGCGGCGGCCGCATTATGATCGTGGGAACGGTGCCGGGAGATACTCCGGTGAATTTCCTTGGAATCAACCGGGAAGTGAAGATTCAGACGGTGTTCCGTTATGTTAACAATTACCCAATGACCATCGAGGCAATTTCATCCGGACGGTTTGATGTGAAATCCATGGTTACGGATATTTATGATTATCATGAGGTACAGAGAGCCTTTGAAGAGTCCCTGAGCCGAAAATCAGAAATCATCAAGGGTGTAATCAAAATGGAAGATTTATAGAAGAGGAGAGATAATATGTTAGCAAATATCAGATATTGGGAAGAAAAAGCAAAAGCAGGCCATTATGCAATTCCTCATTTTAACGTGTGGAATGCAGAGATGCTGATGGGCGTTATGGATGCAGCTGAAGAACTGCGTGCACCGATTATCATTTCTTTCGGTACAGGCTTTGTTGGAAATACTTCTTTTGAAGATTTCTGCTGGATGATGGTATCCATGGCGAAAAAAGCAACCGTTCCGGTTATTACACACTGGGATCATGGCCGCAGCATGGAAATCGTTCAGAACGCATACAAGCATGGTATGAATTCTGTCATGAGAGATGCATCTGCTTTTGAGTTCGAAGAAAATATTCGTCTGACCAAGGAAGTTGTAGACTATTTCCATCCGCTTGGAGTACCGGTTGAGGCTGAGCTTGGACATGTGGGAAATGAGACAATTTATGAGGAAGCACTGGCTCACTATCAGTATACCGATCCTTCTCAGGCTGCAGAATTTGTGGAAAGAACCGGATGCGACTCCCTGGCAGTTGCCATCGGAAACCAGCATGGAGTATATACTTCCGAGCCTAAGCTGAACTTTGAGGTAGTGGAAAAGGTAAGAGATGCTGTCAGTGTTCCGCTGGTACTTCACGGAGCTTCCGGAATTGGCGATGCAGATATCCGCACAGCCATCAGCCTTGGAATTACCAAGATCAATATTCATACAGAGCTTTGCCAGGCTGCTATGGATGCCGTACGTGCCCATGCAAATGAGCCATTCCTGGCACTGGAAAGAGAAGTACGTGCAGCCATCAAGCAGAGAGCAGCAGAAAAGATCATTCTGTTTGGCGCAGACGGAAAGGCAGAATAACAGCAGCCGTCACAGAGGAGCTGTGACAGTTTCATACATACACATATAAACATGTTTTTCAGAAATGGAGGATGAAAAATGAGAACAGTGAAAATTGGTACTTTGGACAAAGCGATTTCCAGAATGGGACTTGGTACATGGGCAATCGGCGGAGGCTCTGCATGGGGCGGAGACAAAGACAAAAATGACAGTATTGCCACCATTCAGGCTGCACCCAAGCTTGGCGTAAACCTGATTGACACAGCTCCGGGATACAATTTCGGAACCAGTGAAAGAATCGTGGGAGAAGCGCTGAAGGGTATGAATCGTGATGAGGTTGCCATCATCACCAAATTCGGTGTTGTATGGGACAGAGAAGGTTCTCTGTTCAACAAAGTTAACGGAAGACAGCTTTACTGGAATCTTTCCAGAGAATCCATCCTGGAAGAAATCGATAAATCTCTGGAAAGACTGGGCGTTGATTATATTGATATCTATATGTCCCACTGGCAGGCAGTGGAACCGTATTTTACCCCGATCTCTGAAACCATGGATGTTCTGAACGAACTGAAGGCACAGGGCAAGATCAGAGCCATCGGTGCAGCGAATGTATCACCGGCACAGGTAGAGGAATACCTGAAATGGGGAAGCCTTGATATCGTACAGGCAAAATATTCCGTACTGGACAGAGCTGTGGAAGATGAGCTGCTTCCGATTTGTAAAGAACACGGCGTTGCACTGCAGGCATATTCTCCGCTGGAAATGGGTCTTCTGACAGGAACCTTCCCGAGAGATTACAAGCCGGTGGGAGCACAGATTCCGAAGAAGTGGTTCCAGCCGGAAAATCTTCCGAGAGTATTCGATTATCTGGATGAGCTGAGACCGCTCGCAGAGAAATATAACTGCTCGGTTGCAGATATCAACATGGCATGGATCCTTGCACAGGATGAAAAAGTGGTTCTGTTGAGCGGAGCTACCACTGCAGATCAGATCAGCCAGAATACCAGAGCTACCGAGATCGAGCTGAGTGCAGAAGATGTGGCTATGATCCGGGATATGGCAGAGGCACTGGATAAATAAAGAAAAAAGCGACCGGAGGACAGAAATGAATATGAATGATACTTGTGATGTGGTAATCGTGGGAGCTGCCCATATGGATCTGCAGCTTTATCCGGTGGGGCGTGAAGTATTGGATGTGGCATCCTATCCAGTGAAGGAAATGGTCTGGTCTGTGGGCGGCGATTCCCTGAATGAATCGACCATCATTACCCGCCTGGGGCATAATGTAAAACTGGTGAGCTGCATCGGAGATGATATGATCGGTTCCATGGTTGTGGAACACTGCGAAAAAAACAATATTGATACGACCTATCTGAAAAGAGACAAAAATAAAGTGACGGGAATCAACGTTGGCCTGATCGGTGACGACGGAGAACGTACCTTTATCAATAACCGAAGCGGAAGTATCTGGACCTTCTGTCCGGAAGATGTGGAAATGGATGCCGTATGCGGAGGACAGATTCTGTCCTTCGCAAGCATCTTCAACAATCCTCTTCTGGATGAAAGCCTTATGATTCCGTTGTTTGAGCGGGCAAAAGCCCAGGGAATGATCATCTGTGCGGATATTGTCGGCGCCAAACGCGGAGAGAAGCTGGAGGATATTAAGAAACCACTGTCTTATGTGGATTATTTCTTCCCCAATTATGATGAGGCAAAGGAACTGGTGGAAAAAGATGACCCGGATGAAATAGCGGACGTCCTGCTTTCTCTTGGCGTGAAAAATGTGATCATCAAGATCGGAAAAAAAGGCTGTCTGGTAAAAAACAGCAGGGAGCGTTTTATTGTTCCTGGATATCCAAAGTCCAACTGCATTGATACCACAGGAGCAGGAGACAATTTTGCTTCCGGATTTATCTGCGGACTCCTGGAAGGAAAAAGTCTGAAGGAATGCGCGGAATTTGCTAACTGCACAGCGTCCATCGCGGTGGAGGCTGTCGGGGCAACAGATGGAGTAAAGAGCCGAGAACAGGTAGATGAGCGCTATCGGGAATACTTAAAGCTGATAAGCGATTGAGAGGTGGAGCATGGCTCAAAAAGAACGGCTGGAACAGATTGAACAGATGATCCGGGAAGAGAAAAGGGTCACCGTAACAGATCTGAGCGATCGTCTGGGGGTAACACCGGAGACGATACGCAGGGATCTGGAGAAACTCGAGGATAAGCAGCTGCTCACCAGAACTTACGGCGGCGCCGTACTGCGGCAGGGAAATGTGCCTGAGAAGGTGAGCTTTCAATACCGGGAAAAAACAAATGTGGAGGCAAAGCATGTGATCGCACAGCTGGCAGCCGGCCAGGTGCCTGCGAATGCCAGCATCGGGTGTGATGCCAGTTCTACATCCATGGAGTTTTTGAATGTATTGAAAGACAGAAGTGATGTGCTTGTCCTGACCAATTCTGCAAAAGCCATTCAGGACCTGGATAGCTATGAATTCAGACTGCTGTCCACGGGAGGCTATGTGAATACGCAGTCGTATTCCATGCAGGGCGGGACAGCCAGAAATCTGATTCAGGAATATTATCTTGATCAGATCTTCATGAGCTGTAAAGGAATCGGATATGACGGAGGCATTTTTGATTCTCACGAACTGGAAATCGATATGAAAAAATCCATGCTGGAGCAGGGCGGAAAACGCTATCTCCTTGTGGATCATATGAAATTCGGAAATGTTGGTTTTACAAAACTGGCAAATCTCAGACAGATGGATGTGGTCATCACAGACCGGAAACCGTCCGTGGAATGGATGGATCTGTTTGAAAAAAATGGGCTCCAGGTATTGTATCCGAAGGAGGACTGAGGCACTGCAATCAGAAAACCGGCATTCTGCAGAAATGCAGAATGCCTTTGTTGTATCAGGGGAAAAATCTGTTTTTCTGTGATACAACAGGGCCCTTTTCAATTTTCTTTTTTTAAGTTTTAATTACCGAAAAAAAGATAAAAATCTTTGAAAACAACAAAAAAATATTAAAAACCAACAAAAAGAACTTGAAAAACAAACAATAATATGGTAGCATTATATTAACAAAAAAAAGGGGGAAACTGCTGATGAGTATTTTTTTGCAGACCTTGTACGAAGGCATTATTAATGGATCTGCTCTGGCGTTGATTGCCATGGGTATTGCACTTGTATGGGGCGTAATGGGGATTTTGAGCTTCTCACAGGGCGAATTTCTGATGATAGCCATGTTTGCAGCTTATTACCTGAATCTTTACCTGGGACTGGATCCCATCCTGTCACTTCCGTTCTGCATGATTATCATGTTCTGTATCGGATACTTTATCTACAAGCTGATCATTGCGAGGGCACTGAGAGGACCGGTTCTCGGCCAGCGACTGATCACCTTCGCACTCAGTATGGTGCTGATCAACATGGCACTTCTGTTCTTCAGCGGTGATTTCAAAACGATCCGGGAAGTTGCAATCAGCGGCTCTGTGGATCTGGGCGTGATCATTGTGGCAAAGAACAAACTGGTTCCTTTTGTGATTTCCATGATTGTAGCAGCATTCATGTTCTGGTTCCTGAATAAAACACGTATTGGTAAAGCCATCCGTGCAACCTCCATGAACAAGACAGCGGCCGGTCTGGTGGGGATTGACTCTGAGAAAGCATACGCATTTGCGTTTGGTCTTTCTGCAGCCATCGCAGGTGCAGCCGGATGTGCACTGACCTATTACTATTATGTATACCCAAGTGTAGGTGCAAACTTCCAGCTGTTCGGTTTCATCGCAGTTGTTATGGGAGGCTTCGGAAGCATCCCGGGAGCACTTCTGGGAGGAATGATCATGGGTATTGCGGACTCCCTTACCGGTGTTTATTTCAGCCCATCCTTCAAATATGTAGGTATTTGTGTGGCGTTCCTGCTGATTGTCCAGTTCAAACCAAAAGGATTATTCGGAGGTAAGTAAGATGGGAAAATTTGTGTCGAATAATAAAAAATGGTTCATGGGGTTGGCTGCCTGTCTCGTAGTGGCAATCCTCTTCCCCCAGGTTGTAAGAGTTCGTTTTGTATGGAACCTGCTTTCACTGATTATGGTATGGGCAGTTGTCGGAATGGGATGGAACGTCATCGGCGGCTACTGCGGCCAGGTATCCAACGGTCACAGCCTTTTCTACGGAATCGGCGCTTACACGGTAGCAATTACCTGTCAGTACTGGAAAATTCCGCCGTGGATCTCCATCTGGCTCGGAGTTGCAATTTCTGTAGCAGTTGCATTTGTTGTAGGTAAACCGCTTCTGAGACTGAAAGGTCATGTGTTTGCCATTTCCACCATGGCACTGGCGGAATGTGCACGAATCATTTTCGTAAACTGGAAATGGGTCGGCGGTGCTACCGGTGTATACATTTATACCAAGGGTGTAAATGAATATCTGTATATGCAGTTTAAAAATCCGCTGAATTACTATTATGTATTCCTGATCTTTGTGGTTGCGATCCTGATCCTGATCAAGGTGCTGGATAAATCAAAATTCTTCTATTACTTAAGAACCATCAAGGGAAATGAGATGGCAGCGGAAAGTGTTGGTATCAACGCGGCAAAATACAAAAACCGGGCATATATGCTCAGTGCGGCAATCGTCAGCATCGGCGGAAGCCTGTATGCACAGTTCATTCTTTACATTGACCCGTCCACAATGATGACACTGAATATCTCCATGATGATCGTACTTACCGCAGTTATGGGCGGTGTCGGTACCGTGGAAGGCCCGATTCTGGGAGCCATCGTTCTGACAACCATTTCGGAGTATTCCAGAGTATATCTTGGTCAGTATGGCGGACTGGATCTGATTCTTTATGGTGTACTGGTAATTTTGATTGTACTCTTTGTTCCTGGCGGTATTCTTTCCATTTTCCACAAATGGTCGGAAAAAAGACATGCCTCCAAACAGGGAAAGAGTGAAGTGGTAGGAGGCTGATTATGGGTAAAATTTTGGAAATAAAGAATGCGACGAAGCGTTTTGGCGGTCTGGTAGCCAATGAGAATGTTACATTTGATGTGGAAGAAGGAGAAATCGTCGGTGTGGTTGGACCGAACGGAGCCGGCAAGACAACCCTGTTCAATTCCATCAGCGGTGCCCATCCTCTTACAGAAGGTCATGTGATTTTTGATGGAAAAGACATCACCACAATGAAACCCTACGATATCTGTAAACTGGGTATCGGAAGAACCTTCCAGATTCCGCAGTCCCTCATCGAGCTGAAGGTGTTTGAGAATGTTCTTGTGGGTGCACTCTGCAAAAGAAACAATATGGATGAAGCAATGGCGCATGTGGACAAGGTCCTGGAATTGTGCGGCATTGCAGACCTGAAATATGAGCTGGCGGGCAAGCTGAACGTTCCCCAGAAAAAGAGACTGGAGATTGCCCGTGCCATGGCAACGGATCCCAAGCTTCTGCTTCTGGATGAGACAATGGCCGGACTGAATGCCACAGAGCGAAAAGAATCGGTAGAACTGATCAAGAAAATCAATGCCACAGGTGTTTCCATTCTGACCATCGAACATAACATGGACGTAGTTATGAATGTATCCCGCCGGGTAGTTGTACTCGTATCCGGAAAGCTTCTGACAATTGGAACACCGGAAGAGGTTACTTCGAATCCGGAAGTAATCAGTGCATATCTGGGAGGTGCGAAGGCAGATGGAAAATAAGAATAAGATTTTAGAAGTGAAAGGATTGGAAGCAGGCTATAACGGAATGTCTGTTCTTCATGGAATCAATTTTGAAGTTGAGAAGGGAGAAATCCTGGCAATCCTGGGATCCAACGGTGTCGGAAAATCCACCACTCTTCGTGCCATCACAGGTGTTATCAAACCGATGGCCGGGAAGGTCATCTACAAAGGACAGGATATTACGGGAATGCCTTCCCATAAGCTGGTATCCATGGGTGTCTCCATGGTTCCGGAAGGACGTATGCTTTTCTCCGGAATGACGGTGGAAGACAACCTGATCATGGGCGCATATCTGGAAAAGGACAAAGCCAAGATCCATGAGCGTCTGAAGAAAGTGTACAAGATGTTCCCCCGGGTGGAAGAGAGAAAGAAACAGATCGCCGGAACACTGTCCGGAGGTGAGCAGCAGATGGTGGCCATCGCCCGTGGGCTGATGAGTGATCCGGAGCTGCTGATCCTGGATGAGCCATCCCTTGGTCTGATGCCGAAACTGGTACAGGAGATTTTTGAATTTGTTAAGGAAATTGCAGCATCCGGCATCACGGTTATTATCGTGGAGCAGAATGCCAACGATACACTTGCCATGTGTGATTACGCATTTGTGGTACAGAATGGTGAAGTGGTAATTGAAGGAAAAGGAGATGATCTTCTTTCCAATGAAGAAGTTCAGAAGGCATATCTTGGAGGCTGATCGATGAAAGAAGCTGTATATGTGGCGGTGGATGTGGGCGCTACCGGGATTAAGATGGCAGCGGCGGCATTCCGGAATGGAAAGCTGAAGATCAGGGATATTTATTCCGCCGGCAATCCGCCATATGTGGAGAATGGGCACGAGAAGGCAGACATTGCACATATGCTTCAGACGATCCGTGAGGGACTGGACCGGTTCAGCGAAACTTATCGCTGTGTCTCTGTGGGAATCGATACCTATGGAAACGGGTACGGAATTCTGGATGAGAACGGGGAACTGATCCAGCTGCCCCATCATTACCGGGACCGGAGAATCGATGGGGTGATGGAACGGGTACATAAGCATTTTACGGACTGGCAGCTGTATGAGCAGATGGGAAACTGCCCGATTAAGACACGGGGACTGTTTCATCTGTATCAGGATGTGCTGGAAGATTCCGGGAATATCCAAAGAGGAAAAGTATTTCTTCCGCTTTCCAGTCTCCTGGAATATCTGCTTACAAAAGAAAAGGGAACCGAGAAAACTATTGCATCGGTGCTCTATCTTCTGGAAAAAGGCGGAAATGACTGGTGCCGGCCGGTATTCAAAGAGCTGGGAATCCCAACGGAACTGTTTGGTGAGCTGAAGGAACCCGGGTACCGGAAAGGCAGTATCACAGAAGAATTTGCCCGCGGAAGTGCGTGGGAAGGGATTCCGGTGTATACCGTGGCAGGACATGATACGGAGTCTGCACTGGCGGCAGTACCTGGTCTGGATCAGGAAAAGATGTTCATCAGCATGGGCACTTCCTTTATTCTGGGCAGCCGTGTACCGGAACCGGTGGTGACGCCGGACAGCTTCCGGGAGAAATTCAAGAATATGCGTGGTGTTTTCGGAACCTACTCTCTGTGCAAGGACGTTCCCGGATTCTGGATCCTGGAACGCTGTATGGAAAAATGGAAGGAAAATGACCCATCCGTAGATTATGCCAGAGTTTGCAGCGAAGTACAGAAAGTAAAAGAAAATCATACATTTATCAATATCAGTGATGACCGGTTCCGTGTGGCAGAGGAAGATATCCTGAAAACCATTCGGGAGTACTGTGAGGAAACGGGGCAGCAGCAGGTGGAGGGAATGGCCCGGACGGCCCGCTGTCTGTTCGAGAGCTACGCGCTGTATATCCGGTGGAGTGTGGAGCGGCTTTCTTCGCTGACCGGTATCACTTACCATGAGATTGACGCTATGAATGGAGGAGTAAAAAATACCCTTCTCCTCCAGATGATTTCTGATGCTGCAGGTATCCCTGTGGTTGCCTGCAGTCCCCTTGCCTCGGCGTACGGAAATCTTCTGATGCAGCTTTATGCGTCGGGAGTCCTTACGTCGAAAGAAGAACTGGAACAGGTCTGCTATGATTCCACGCAGCCTGTAAGGTATCAAAGCAATCCGTCCCCTTACTGGGATGAGCGCTTGGAATATATGAAAGAAAAAGGATTATTTAAGGAGGTTCAGTAAATAATGGACAGCAGAATCAAGACAGAGATTATGGACGAACTTATGAGAGTAGGTTCTGAAATGCAGGATCTGGAGCTTGTAAATACCTTTGAAGGAAATCTTTCTATCAAGGATGGTGACCTGATGTATATCACACCGGGCAGAACCAGCAAAAAGGCTCTTACCTATGATAATATCTGTGTATTTGACCTGGCAAAGGACGAGCAGATCTGGGGCGGCCGTGCATCCTCGGAAACAAAGATGCATAAAGGAGCTTATACCGTGAAGGAAGGTGTCAATGCGGCAATTCACTGCCACGCGCCGGTACTGACCAGCTATGCCATTGCAAATAAAAGCATTGAGGTGAAATGTCATCCGGAGCTTCTGTTCCATTATCATGATATTCCCTGTGTACCTTACGGGAAACCCGGTTCGGACGAAATTATCGAGAAAGCAAGACCGTACCTTCTGCACCGCAATCTGGTGCTGATGGCAAACCACGGGGTACTCAGCATTGCGTCTAATCTGGGCCTTGCGTGCCAGAGAATCGTATCCGCAGAAAAGCTTGCCAAGGAGCTGATCATGGCAAATCTTCTGGGCGGTGTGGTAAACATTCCGGAGACAGAAGTGATTCGTCTGATGGAAAGACCTCTGGATTTATAAAAAGGAGCAGAAAAAATATGATTTATTCCAATTTGAACCCACGTACCATGGGAATGAATCACCATTCTTATGAAGAACTGCTGGCGGCAGCCCACAAAAACGGTTTCGGAGGGATCGAGGTTCCGGCCCATGCCTTCGGAAGTGTGGAAAAAGCCCGTGAAGAAGGAAAACGTCTGGAATCCATGGGAATGAAATGGGGGCTCATGATGGCACCCTGTGACATGTACAAGGTCAGTGATGAGGAGTTTGATCAGGCGGTGGAACAGTGGGCCAGATGGCTGGAGCGTGCCAGAGCGGCAGGCTGTACCAGAGCTTACAATCATTTCTGGCCAGGTTCGGATACCAGAGATTTCCAGGAGAATTTTGAATGGCATCACAGGCGTCTGGCGAGAATCTTCCATATTATGAAAGAAAACGGGATTCAGTATGGCCTGGAATTTATGGGAGCACAGACCGTCTGTGACGAATTTCAGTATCCGTTTCTGCGCACCTTAAGCGGAACGATGGCTCTTGCTGACAGCGTAAGTCATGAGATCGGTTTCGTCTTTGACGGGATTCACTGGTATACATCCGGAGCAAAAAAAGAAGATCTGTATCTCTGTCTGAATAATATGGATCGAATTGTAAATCTTCATCTGGACGATGCATATCCGGGACGTACGGCTCTGGAGCAAAAAGACCGCGAGCGGGCGATGCCCAATGAGACCGGGGCGATTGACTCCACAGAGATTGTCCGTCTGTTCCATCAGCACGGATATGAAGGACCGGTGATCGTGGAGCCCATGTCACCTACGACAGACCGGTATGAAAAAATGGATCTGGATGAAGCGGTTAAGGAAGCTGCGCACTGCCTGAATGGGATATTCAAAGAAGCAGGCGTCTTCATATAAGGTCTGTCTGTTTCCTGCAGAACAGACGACAAACACAAAAAAGATAATGTATTTAAGGAGGAAAAAACATGAAAAGAAAACTTGTAGCACTGACGATGGCAGCAGTTATGGCACTTGGTATGGTTCCGACAACCGTAATGGCAGAAGCAGAAGAAACCATTAAAATCGGATTCCTTACCCCGATGTCCGGAGCAAATGCAACTTATGGTCTGCAGGTTAAGGCCGCAGGCGAAATGATGGCAGATGTCATCAACGAGGCACATCCGGAGATGGCCACTGCTCTGGCAGCAGAAGCAGGCCTTCCAAACCTGAATGGAGCAAAAATTGAGCTGGTATTTGCAGATTCCAAGCAGGATCCGACAACTGCAACATCCGAAGCAAAACGTCTGATCACTGAGGAAGGTGTTGTAGCTTTAACCGGACAGTACACAAGTGCTGTTACAAAAGCTGTTGCCGTTGTAACAGAGACCTACGGTATCCCGCTTCTGACAGCAGGTTCCTCTCCTTCTCTGACAGACCCGGAAACCGGACTGGAATGGTATTTCCGTTTCGGACCGAACGACAATACATATATCGAAGACGCATTTAAATATCTGACCGAGCTGAATGAAAGCGGAAAAGCAGATGCAAAGACCATCGCACTGGTATCTGAGGATACGGAGTTTGGTGCAAACATCCGTCTTTCCGAGCAGACACTGGCAGAAAAATATGGATTCGAAATTGTAGAAGATATTTCCTATTCCGCATCCGCAACAAACGTATCTGCTGAGGTTCTGAAGATCAAGACAGCAGATCCTGATGTCATCTTTATGTCATCCTATTCTTCTGATGCGATTCTGTATCTGAAAACCTTCAAAGAGCAGAACTATGTTCCGAAAATGCTCCTTGGACAGCGCGGCGGCTTCGTTCAGACAGACTTCCTGGATACCATGGCTGGTGATACCGAATATATCTGCACAACATCAGGATGGTCCGCAGACATTGATACCGATGCATCCAAACAGCTTGTAGAATACTATAAAGAATTCACTCCGGACGGCGCTGAACTGAGCGAAGGTCATGTAAAAGATATGATCAACCTGCAGCTTCTTGCAATTGCAATCAACCAGGCAGGAACAACAGATGCAGAGGCAATCAGAGACGCACTTCGCAATCTGGATGTTGATACCGCTACACTCCCGATTCCGTGGGAAGGCATTGAAATTGACGAGTACGGCCAGAACGTAAAAGCAAACTCCTTCGTAGTACAGATGAAGGACGGCGCTTATCAGACTGTATATCCGTTTGCAAATGCAACAATCGAGACAACTTACCCGATGCCAAACTGGGACGAAAGATAAGCATAACACAGAAATAATAAAAAAATAAAATTAAAAAGAGGTATAATACAATGTTAATGACACTGGACGAATTGTTACCGCAATACATAAACAAAGATGTCGCTGTTGGCGCTTTTAATCTGGCAGTATTTCCGGATATTCCGACGCTGATCGCCGCAGCAGAAGAAATGAATGCTCCGATCATTCTGCAGGCAAGTCCGATGGTTTCTGAATTTATCGGATACGATTACTGGGGCATGATTGCCAGAGAGATGGCGAACAGAGCTTCTGTTCCGGTTGTCATGCATCTGGATCACGCAAATAATACAGAGGCAATCTGGAAGGCTCTGGATGCGGGATACTCATCTGTAATGTTTGACGGATCTCAGCTTCCTTTCGAAGAAAACGTGCGCATTACACAGGAAGTTGTGGAGCGTGCGAAAAAATATGGGGCTTCTGTAGAAGCAGAGATCGGTTCTGTGGCATACCTGGGCAGAGATACGCATAAGGATCAGCTTACGGATCCAAAGGAAGCAGCAGCATTTGCAGATGCTTCCGGATGCAGCTGTCTGGCCGTATCGGTAGGAACCACACATATGATGAGAACCCAGACTGCAAATATTCATTTTGATCTTCTGGAAGAGATCCAGAATGAAGTAAAAGTACCTCTTGTCATTCACGGCTCTACCGGACTTCCGGATGATCAGCTGCAGAAATTGCGCGCTTCCCATGTATGTAAGGTAAACATCGGTACTGCACTGCGAGTGGCATTTGACAAAGGTCTTCGTGCAGAGCTTGCAGAGCGTCCCAATGATTACGTATACTGTAAATTGCTGCAGCGTCCGTTGAACGACGAAAAAGAAGTTGTGAAACATAAAATGAGACAGCTTGGATTTTAAAGAAGATGATTCGTATCGGCAGGTGAGATGCTCATCTGCCGATATGTTTCTTTATTTCATAGGAAATTCCTTTGGAATTCACCTGTGAAATAAAAAGCCCTCCGGGCTGAATGCATTAAAACGTGTACAGATACAAAGGGAAAGATTGGAGAAAAAGAAGAATGGAATATTTTGCGGTAATCATTCCGAAACTGATTAATTTGCTGCTGCTCCTTCTGGTGGGCGCCTATGCGGCAGGAAGAAAAATTATGACCAGGGAACGTCTGAAGGTCCTGCAGGATCTTTTGATGCAGATTATTCTTCCGATCCTGTCCTTCAGCCTTCTGCTGGAGCAGAAGGTGACGTTTATGGATCTGTTGTCTATCAAATGGATGGTGCTGGCGCAGCTTTGCATCTATCCGGTGCTGATTCTGGCTGGTGTGATCAGTACCCGACTGGCCGGAATGAAATATCCCCAGAGAAATGTCCACCTGGGCTGTATGATCAGCGGAAATTATGCGTATGTGGTTCTTCCGCTTCTCTATGCTCTTTATCAGGGGACGCGTGCAACCGTTTATATTCCGATCGGATGCTCTGTGGAAGCACTGGTGATCTGGACGCTGGGAATCACATTGTTTACCTGGGGACAGGGAGGACAGGGTCTTTCCGGACTGAAGAAAGCGCTGAATCCGATTACCTATGCGGTACTGCTGGGGTTTCTTGTAAATTCCATTTCCCTTCCGCTGCCGCATCTGCTGACAGACACCATTGCACAGATCGGTTCTGTGAGCACACCCCTGGGGATGATTTATCTGGGGGCCAGTCTCTGCTTCATGGACTGGAAAAAGCTGGACAATCTGGGACATGCGCTGCTCTATGTGGCAGGAAAAATGGTACTGGTTCCCTTGCTGGTCTATGTCGTTGCCAGCCGGTTCTTCCCGGAGACGGAATCCATTGTGCTGATGCTGACCTGTGCGTCTCCTTCCACCACCATTGCCGTTATGATCTCGAGACAATATCATCTGGATCCGGACTATGCCGGGGAAATCGTGTCGGTTTCCACTCTGGCATGTGCCGTGACAATCCCGCTGTTGTTTTTCTGCATTGGTTTTTTATAAAAACCGTTTGACATCCTTCTGAGCGGAATAGTAAAATTAATATAATCGGCAGAAATATCCATTTCTGAGAAGCTATATGGAACTCAGAAAGGAAGCCGGAAGCTAATTATGAAATTCGGAAAGGAATGAGTGAAACATGGCGCAGAAGGAACGCCTGGAGATGATCCGACAGTCTGTCCGGAAGAAGAAAAAAGTTTTTGTTTCGGAGCTCAGCAAGGAACATGGAGTGACTGAGGAGACGATACGAAGAGATCTGGAGAAGCTGGAGAAGGAAAAGCTTGTTACGAGAACCTACGGAGGGGCGGTTCTGAATATTGAAAAAATAACGGAGCATGTGGACTATGTAAGGCGTTCACAGAAATACAAAGAAGAAAAGATGGCAATCGGCCGTCTGGCCGCATCGGTGATCCCGATGAATGCGGCAATTGGTGCGGATGCCAGCTCTACGGTTATGGAGGCAATTGCACTGCTGAAAAACCGGCCGGGTATTACAATTCTGACGAATTCTGTTGAAATATTAAAAACACTGGACAATTCTCCGGCCAGTATTATTTCCACGGGAGGAATTGTGAACAAAGGGATGTTCTCCATGCAGGGAAATCTGGTCCGAAGAACGTTTAAAGATTATTATGTGGATATTGTACTGATCAGCTGTACCGCTCTGGAAATGGATGGCGGTGTGTTTGATTCCAATGAGGAGGAGGCAGAGCTGAAGAAGGTGCTGATCGAGCGGGGGCAGAAGATCATCCTGCTGGCAGACCACACAAAGTTTGACAAGGTTGCCTTTGTGCGATTGATGGATCTCGCTGATATGGATATGCTTATCACAGATCAGGAGCCTTCGGAAGAGTGGAAAAGCGTTCTCGAGGAAAAAGGTGTGGAGGTTCTTTATCCACAGCAATAGAAAATGCCATAGAGGTGTACATAAGGAAAAATCCGGATGATGCAGTCGTCCGGATTTTTTATTTCGTGTAAAATGAATGATATGCCGTAATTATTTCTTGCAACAGACTATGGATGGTTTTATAATAAACTATATATGAATCAAGGCAGATTTATCGCATGTGACAGCCCGGGAATTGACAGGGATACACGCTGCCGGAAGGAGAGTTTTAAATGAAGAGAAAACTGGCACTGATCATGGCTGCGGCGATGGTTATGTCTTCTGTTCCGCAGAGCAGTCTCATTGCTTACGGCGAGGAGATGATTGCGGATGAGGGAGCTGCAGAGGAAACGTCTGCGGAAGCACAGGTACAGGAGCTGTTTCCGGAAATTGCCGCAGAAGAAGCGGCGGAGACGGCTCCTGATGTGGGACCGGAGATGGATTCCGGGGAGTATGGTGCTTTCGAAAACGAGGATGCTCCGGTGTATGAAGAGCAGGAAGCACCGGTGGACCAGGTGGGAGAAATCGAAAGCGGAACGGATGAAAATGCAGGTGCAGAGCAGCCGTTTGCGGATGATTCTGGCTGGATCGAGTCTGCAGATATGCAGGAGGCCGGACAGCTGGCTGCAGATGGAGAAGAAAGACAGACTATTGATTATGGAAGCACAGAATCCTATTTCTGGATCAATGCAGGGGAAGGTGTGACTCTGACTCCGGTGCTCCTTGGAACGGCATCGGATGACTACCGGTACGAGTGGTATTCTGTGGATGAGCAGGGAGAGGGAACAAGGATCGAGGGGGCTGTGTCGGACACATACGAGACGGGTGCACTGCTCAGAAATGCTGCCTATGAATTTCAGATCGTAAGGAATGCGGATGACGTATGTGTGGAAGGTGTCGGCTTCTGGGTAAATGTTGATTCTCTGACGGTCGGAGACATTGAAATAAGCAAAGAAGCGGTTTATGGTCAGCCGGTGACATTGTCCGTGGAGGCGTCCTCTGCGATTCCGGATGCACAGCTGACGTATCGCTGGACCTGCAATCTGATAGGCGCAGACGGAGAATACATGGGGGAAGAACTGCTGCAGGAGGGATCGGAGGCTTCCTGTACCATCTCAAAACTGACCGGACGGGGGGATTTTCGCTGTGAAGTGTCAGATGGAAATGTGACAAAACAGACGAGTATCTGGCTGAGCGTCAGCTCTCTGGTGGTGGAAGACGAAATGGAATTCCGGAAATCTCAGGATCCGGTATACGCAGAGCCGCTGACACTGTATGTGGATGCACGTTCTCTGGCGGAAGATGCGGTCCTGAATTATCAGTGGTATGTCTATGAACAGGATGAAGAAGAAAATGCGGAAAGGGTTGTGCTGCAGGACGGTCCGGACAATTTCTATACGATTCCGTCTGTGACAGAATCCAGGTATTATTATTGCCTTGTGAGTGACGGAATAAATTCCTGCGGCATCGCAGATTGGATCCGTGTTCCTACGCTGACGGCAGGAGAGATTGTGACATCTGGTGAGACCGTATATGGAGAACCGCTCACCTTATCTGTGGAAGCCAGCTCGACGCTGGGCAGTGATTCGCTGACGTACCAGTGGTATTACTATGATGAAGAAGGGGAAAAAGTTATCTTACAGGATGATAAGGAGTCTTCTTATCGGATCCCTTCTGTAACGGAGACCCGGATGTACTACTGTATGGTCAGCGACGGTGTCAATGACGATACGATTTCCCGGGAAATATGGGTAGATACACTGACGATAACGGGCTCCACCTGGCAGGAAAAAAGTGTTATGCCGAATGAGACCGTGACGCTTACCGTGAATGCCTCATCAGCGGTCGGAGAAGTCCGCTACCAGTGGTATCGCTGGGGAGGCTCCGAGGAGGCACCGAGAATAGAAATCGAAGGAGCAACAGAAGCATCCTGGACGTCGGAACCGGTGACGGATCGTGTACAATATTATTGTAATGTGTCAGACGGTGTGGATTCCAGATGGATTATATATGTCATTTCTGTATCGTCGAAGCTCCGGGCGAGCGCGGAGTCGGATACGATCACGGTTCTGCCGGGGGAATCGGCGACGCTGAAGGTCAATGTGACAACATTATCTGACAGGGAGATTTCTTATCACTGGTATCGGAACGGTGATGAGGAGCCGATTGCGGATGAAACAGGCAGCGAGCTTGTCCTGAATGACATTCAGAAATCGGCAAATTATTTTTGCCGCATACTTGACGGATATGAGTGGGATTCGGTCTATATCGATGTGTGCGTGGATTCCGGATTCTCGTGCAAACCCAGTTCTGCGGACAGTATATCGCTGAAACCGGGAGAAAGCTTTTTGATGACGGTTGCGGCCTCCAGCCGGATTGGGGCGCTGACTTATGAATGGTCTTATGAAGAAGAGTCCTATTCGGAGGAGAATGATTGCTGGGAGTATGCATATGTGCCGCTGGACAGTGATACAAATGTGCTGTATCTGACGGATATACGGGAGTCCAGATCGATTCGCTGCTACGTTTCGGACGGATATAATGATGCCGAAATCTGGTTCTATATTGAAGTGACGGAAAGTGCTTTTGGTGTGGATCTGGAGTACGATGGGCAGATTTTTGCGGACCCGGCGGAAGGGGCTGATCTTTTTGTAAGGGCTCCGGAAGGCGCAGAGATAACCTATGAGTGGTTCAGTATTGATGGCTGCGGTGACTATTATCCGATCGCAGGTGCAAATGCTTCTGTATTGCACCGCACGCCGGAGGAACTGAAAAAGTGCAGAGAGTATTCCTGTCTTGTCCGGGACGAAAATGGCAATCAGGTGTCCTGCTATATGGAAGTGATTGTAAAAACCACACTGAACATCGATGTCAGCGGATATGAAGACTGGAGAGATGGAATCGTATCGATCCGGAAGCCGGAAAATGAATCCGCAGAACTGACGGTGGTCGCATCTTCTGATTGCGGCACACTTCGTTATCAGTGGTTCCGGGGAATTGAGGATGAGGAATACGGAGATGTGGAATGGTCCATTCTGGAGACAGAAACGGAGCATGCACTGACGGTCAGTGAATGTGGTATGTATCGGTGTGAGGTTTCAGATGGAAGCAGCAGGGAACCCCTCACATTTCGTGTGACAGAATCGGCAGAATTCCGGCTTTTTGCACCTGCTGTTGTACAGGCGGATCAGAATGGAAATGCCGTTTTGCAGACATCCTGTCTGGTTCCGGAAGCCGGAACGGTGACATATCGCTGGTTCGGCGGAAGAGGAACAGGAGAAACCGGATATGGAACCGTACTGGAAGGCGAAACCGGCAGCTCCCTTAAGGTTTCCGGTATCGAAAAACCGACACTCTACACAGCCAGGGCATATTTAAACTATACCGAGGATGCGTATGGTGACTGGGAGTATGATGCTTCTGAAAACTGCATGATTCTCGTGGTTCCGAAAGATATGGAGGAACCGGACAGCCCGGACAGGGCAGTCCTGCTTTCCATCGGATACAGCTACGGAAAAATGAGTCAGGATTCCGGCAGCAGATATTATTACAGGTTCCAGGCGGAAGAAAGGGCAGAATACAGCTTCCGGTTAGGCTCGATGTCATATAATGAAACTGCGAAGAACTACTGCCATTACGACAAGGCTGGAAATGTCATCAGGAAAGGCGCTTTTCTGTACAGTCTGAATGAGTATCTTGACGAAGGGGATTATATTGTTTTCTCTCTGGAAAAGCTTTCCCCCTGGTCAGGCTGTGAAGATCTGTTAGAGATACGGGTTTACAACAATGGACACAGCCATCACTGGGACGATGGCACCGTGACCGGAGCAACTGTCTGCGGCAGTGAAGCACAGCGGGTGTTCCACTGTACAGACAGAGGCTGTGACGAAACCGTGACAATGCGTACAGTGGCAGACCATGTTTACACGGAATATGTATATAACAATGATGCAACGTGTATACAGGACGGTACGGAGACGGCAGCCTGCCAGTGCGGACAGACCACCGATACAAGGGTCTTAGAGGGAAGCAAAGTACCCCACAGCTTTACAACCTACGTATCAGACGGAAATGCAACCTGCACCAAAGACGGAACCAAAACCGCGGTGTGTGATAACTGTGATGCGACGGATACAGTTGCAGATGAAGGGACCAGAATTGACCATGTCTTCTCAGATGAGTGGATCTGTCTGGTGGAACCAACCTGCATTACAGAGGGAGTTCTCGGTCAGGAATGTACCGCAGAAGACTGTGACGCAATGAATACAAAAACAATTCCGGCGACAGGACATCAGTTCGAAGGGCAGGAGACAATCGTCGAACCGGCAACGGAAGAGAAAAACGGAAAAGAATACCGGAAATGTGCAAAATGCGATGCGATTTCCGTAGATAAGATTCTCCTGCGTTCCGAAGAGCAGGAGAAGATAAATGCGCTCGATTCTCTGGTAAACGGAGAAGGCGGACAGGCGTCCGCTTCTGAGATCGTGGAGCAGATCACGAAGATCGATAACCAGGCTCTGATTGACGGTGGGCAGAAAGAACTCCTGGACAGAATTGAGGAGCAGATCGTGCAGGAGACTGCATCGGAAAATGAGCCGACAGTAGGAGAAACAAAGATTGACAGCAGTGCAGGTGCGGTATCCGGAAATGTATCTGCATCCGGCGCGGCGGTATCCGTGGCGGCAGCCATCGAAGCGTCAAAGGAGACGGAAGGAAATCCGTTTGAAGCCGGAGAACTGTATCATGCACAGGTCTGTGTCGTTCCGGTAAGTACGGAGGAAACCTCAGCATATCAGCTGGATATCAGTCTGAATATCGTGGACAGTACAAACACGGTGGTGAAGGAGGATGCGCCTCTGGCGGCACCGATCACCATTACCATTCCGGTACCGGCGTCCTATCAGGATGTGGCATTTGTCCTTTATCATGTGACAGATCAGGGAGAAGTGCAGATTCCGTATACTGATAATATGGACGGTACGATTACCTTTGTGACTCCGTCGCTCAGCCCGTTTATCCTGAAGGCAGATCTCTGTGTGAACGGACATGTGAATGCAGAGGAACTGGAATGGACAACGGTGAAGGCGGCAACCTGTACGGAAACAGGAAGTGAGGAAGCTGTGTGTACCAGATGTGAAGGGAAACTGTCACGTGTGACAACTGCCCTTGGCCATGCGTTTGATACAGAATACACGGTTGATCAGAAACCGGATTGTGTGAATTCCGGAAGTAAGAGCCGCCACTGCAGCCGCTGTGAGGAGAAGACCGATATCACACCGATCGATCCGCTGGGCCATGACCCGAAGGATGTGAAGGGAAAAGAAGCAACCTGTACAGAGCCGGGACTGACAGCCGGTTCGGTGTGTAACAGATGTGAGACAGTACTGGAAGAACAGAAGGGAATTCCTGAGACCGGCCATGACTGGGGTGCGTGGGAGACAACAAAGAAGGCAGGCTTCACGGAAAACGGAAAATTGACACGTGTATGTGCAAACGATGGCAAACATGTGGAGACGCAGACGATCTACAGCCTGAGCTCTTCTGCGAGCGCCTACACGCTTTCTGCCACCTCCTACAAATACAACGGGAAGGTGCAGAGACCTACGGTGAAGTCTGTGAAGGATTCCAAGGGCAAGGTAATCAGCAGCAGCAACTATACGGTGAGCTATTCTTCCGGATGCATCAATGCAGGTACCTATTCGGTGTATGTAAAATTCAAAGGAAACTACAGCGGGACCAAGACGCTGAAGTATACAATTGCAAAGGCAACGCAGACAATTACCGCGTCCAATCAGACGAAGACACTTGGAGCGGCACTGTTTTCACTTGGAGCGAAGCGGACCTCCGGAGGCGGAACATTGTCTTATAAGAGCAGCAACACAGCGGTTGCTGCGGTATCCTCCAAGGGAAATGTACAGGTGAAGAGCGTTGCTGCGGCAACGATTACAATCACAGCGGCATCCAACACCAATTACCATGCAGCAACCAAAAAGATTACCGTCACAGTCCTTCCAAAAGGAACGGCCATTTCCGGACTTGCCAATACGGCAGCAAGACGTCTGACGGTGTCATGGAAGAGAAATTCTGCAGTGACTGGTTATCAGATTCAGTATGCAACGAGCAAAGCCTTCTCCGGTGCAAAAACGGTAACCGTTCGGCCGAATACGAAGATTGCCACATACATTTCAGGCCTTGTAAAAGGAAAAGGCTATTATGTGCGAATCCGAACCTATAAGACGGTCGGAAGCAAGAATTATTATTCTGCGTGGAGTCCGTATAAGGGAATCGTGATCAAAAAATAAAATTTGTTACAAAAACCGGGCGGTGAGTTGACATCGCCCGGATTTTTAATGCCATCATTTGAATCTTGTTTCAGAAGCCCTTTGCTGACGAAACGGAAATGTCTGCTCGCGCTGATATCAGCAATAAAAGTTGAATTGTCTAAAAATAAGAAGTAATGGTATAATATTAGTGTGAATTAAGCTGAAAAGAAGAATAATCTATGATATACTATGGGAAATCACACTTATACCAGGAAGGGGGTTGAAATATATGAATACAACACATGATATCATTCTGGATTTCTCACGGCAGGTAAAAAGAATCCTTGGAGACAGGCTGTCTAAAGTTATATTGTATGGTTCATATGCCCGCGGAGATTACAGGGAAAATTCTGATGTTGATATTATGGTATTAACTACTCTTACGGATGATGAAATCGAAAAGATTGAAACAGGTATATTTGATCTGGCGTTTGATTTCCAGATGGAATATGGAATTGATATAAGCGTAATCATAAAGAATGAAGAACATTTTGCACATTGGCTTGGAGCATTGCCGTTTTATGATAATGTGGAAAAGGAGGGCATAGTCCTGGATGGAAGATAGACAAAAAGAATTAACCATCTATAGAGTTGAACAGGCGGAAGAAAGCTTAAAAGCTTCTAAAAACTGCTTTGACAATGGATTTTACAAAGACTCTATCAATCGTTCTTACTATTCCGCATTCTATGCAATCAAGGCTGTGCTTGCTCTTGGAACGATTGATTTCAAACGTCATAAGGATGTTATTGCATATTTCAATAAGGAATATATTGCTACAGAGATATTTCCTAGAACACTGGGAAGAAAAATTGGAATCCTTAAACAGATACGTGAAGAAAGTGACTACGATGATTTTTATATAGCTTCCAGAGATGAAGCACTTGAGCAGATAGAGACAGCGGAAATTGTATTGCAGAGTATAAAGGGATACTTAGCAGGCAATATTGAATAGGAAATGATAAGCACCAACGGAAGGAATCTAATCCTCCTGCGGTGCTTTATTTGTGTCATGCTGCCTGTCATGGATTTCTGATACTACTTTCTCCAGATAGACCTTCTGCCATTGTTGCCGGATTATCTCTTGCTGTAGTTCCTGAGTGCGTTTATCAATGTAGTTTGTGATCCACTGCATGAGTGAAGATGGTATGAATCGTTCTGGTAGCTTGGTGATGATGGAAAACATAAGGTCTTCGGATTTGTCTTTAATCATATCGAAAAATTCTTTTACCCTGTTCCTGGGCTTAATTTCAATTTCTATAATAATCAACTCTTTTGGGAAAATTTTTTTAAAAATTTTTGGAAACCGTGTAAAATTCTGAAGAACTTTACTTTATATATAGTGTAAGGTATATCGGCTGAAAAGACAAGAATTAATCTATTGCGTATTCTCTTACAGAATACGAAGAATCCTTTATTTATGGGATTTTTTAAAAACGCAAATATTTTTTAGTGACCTAAAAATATTTCAGATTCGATATACGCAAAAAACTACATACAAATAACGCAATAATAAAGGTGGTGAAAGAATGAACAAGAGAACAGTAGCACTTACAGAAATACAATACAAGAATATCATTGAAACAATTCGTACAGGATTTGTATGTGCTGATGGTCATATTGTAAAGCCGAATAAAAGAATAGCTACAGCACTTTCTCTGGAAGCGAACTTGGGACTGAGAATATCTGACGTACTGCAATTAAGGCTGTCATCAATCATCCATGACGGAAATAGATATAGGCTAAACATTGTGGAGCAGAAAACAAAAAAGAAGCGTGAGTTTACTGTACCGATTGAGATTTATAGTTACATACAGAATTATGCACTGGAAAACGGAATCAATCCGGCTGCCAAACTGTTTGATATATCTGAACGCACTGTACAGAGCCATTTACAGTTAGTATGTGGTTATCTGGGTTATGAGAATATATCGACCCATAGCTTTAGAAAATACTTTGCGACCAGTATCTATGAGAACAATAATTACAATATTGAACTGGTAAGAGTATTACTCCAACATTCCTCGGTGGCAACTACTCAGAGATACATTGGTTTACAACGGAAAGAGATTGAGACAGCGTTACAGAACCACATCAAATTATTGTGAAGATTCAGAGCAATTCAGAGAACCCTATATAATAGGAAGTAACTCATTCAGAAATCATAAATCAGGAGGACAAGAAATGGTCAGAATAAATGAAAAACAGATGCAGCAGGCGTTAGATATTCAGTATAAAAAAGGCGTAGAAGATGGAATCAAGTTAATGAAACAACGGATGTTACTGGCCTGTGAGAATGGTACACCAATAGAGATAGGTGGACGGGCTTTCTTTGTGAGAGGTGATCTGCAAAATTTACGTGACATTATGGATGATTTGGAGAAAGGTGTATAGGAGTATGAATAAAGAATTTGCGGAGCGTGGCGATGCAACCAGAAAAGATATGTTAGATTTTATCATCCAATTTATTACAGAGCATGGGTATTCACCAAGTGTCAGGGAAATTAAAGAGGGCGTATATATTGGCTCTACTGCAAATGTTTGTAATCATTTAAGAGTATTGGAACATCAAGGGAAGATTACAATGAAGCCAGGTCAACCAAGGACTATTGCTGTTGTTGGATATGAATATAGGAAAGTGGAGGGATGAGGTATATGAAAAATCATATGTTACTTGATAGCATTAACAGAGCATTACGGTTTAATGGTAGTGGAGAGTGTTTTATTATTCTGCCAATACCCTTTTGTGAGTTGCATGTGAAGGTCACTGAAAAGATAAAAATATATGAACTGTACTTTTATGGACTCATTGATTGGGGCTATGAAATGAAGGTACCTTTGGAGAAAATAGATTATGACTATATTTTAGATTCGATCGAAAAGAATTTGAAGATTTTCATGCAGAATTATGCGGAATATCTTATTAAGACAGAACTGGAAGTGGAGGGATGAATATGCTTTGTTGCTGTAAAGAATGTAAATTTAATCATTCACATAATAAATCTTGTTCTTTCTTGAGCGCACGACTTAAACTTATTAAGTGCTGTCCTATGATGATGCAAGATGAATTATTAAATGATGCAGAAAGATACATGAAAGAAAATGATCCGAAATTATTTATGCGATACATAATCAAAGAAACTGGTATGGGATTTAATGTTGGAGATTTATTATCAGTTTTAGATTACACTTTTTTCTGGCATTCATATGGAACAAGGTCTAGTAATCCAAAATATCTGAAAATAAGTAAAGATTTGGGTAATGGAAATTACGAATGCTTTGACCCTTTTTATGATTATAAATTTGAGGCTTTTTCAGAGTATTATGAATCCGTGGGGTTTCAAACAAATCTGACACCAGATGACTTTGCAGATGCAGAAAATGATTTTTGGCAAATCAATCCAAATGAGCATGGAAGTGATATTGGAGTTTACTTATTTCCAATAAGTAAGAAACAAGAAATGATTTCATATTTACAAAAAAGAAAAAGACAAGAGCAAAGGTGTGATGACTAAAAACTTAACATTTCCAGATTGCAATCCAACAAGTAGAGTGTTATAAT
>JALEJS010000050.1 GCA_022769545.1 Blautia sp.
AGATATCCACTTGGCTATCTCTCGTTTTTACTGTTTTGGTTCATAGAACCGTTCTTTGAATGTGTAAAGAATTTTCGAGAATCGTATGTGTTTCACTGTTCAGTTATCATGGTTCGTTTTGTTTCGTTGTCTTGCGACAGCTTTAATAGATTACCATATCTTTTTCAGCTTGTCAATACTTTTTTGAAACTTTTTTGATTTTTTCTTTTTGATCTCTTTTCAAAACCAAAAAAGTAACCGGAGAAGGAGGGATTTGAACCCTCGCGCCGCGTTAGCGACCTATACCCTTAGCAGGGGCACCTCTTCGGCCTCTTGAGTACTTCTCCAGACTCCGAACTTAAAATTTCTTATTAAATTCGTTTTCGCTTTTTTCAAAGCGCATAAATGATTATACTTATTTCTGCGTCAATTGTCAACACTTTTTTTCAAATTTTATACCGATTTACAAACTTTCGATATATACCTCCAGGATACCTCCGCAGACCATCCCTTCCTCTTCCGCAGCTTCCGCTGTCATACTCACGTTCAGTACCTTCCGGAACTCATCGCACTGCCGCATACAGGAAAGGCTTTCATGTATCACCCTGCTTTCCATGCAGCCGCCGCCGATGGTCCCCACAGTTCTTCCATCCTCCAGAATCAGCATATGGGTTCCCACCGCCCTGGGCGCAGAACCTTTCCTGGAAATAATGGTTGCCAGCGTCATTTTACCGGCTCCGGCTTCCGTTATTTTCTCCAGCATGGCATCATCATAGCCACCCAGACGCTCCGTACTGTTTTTCACCTGGATAATCTCTGCGAGAACGGATACTGCAATCTCGTCCGGTGTCTCCGCATGGATATCCAGCCCGATAGGCGCATGCAGCTGCTGCAGAAAGCTTCCGGAAATCCCCTCCTCCATCAGCTGCTGCTTCACCATCTGCGTTCTTCGTCTGCTTCCCATCATCCCCACATATCCATATTGTTTTCCGGCAATCACCCTCAGGCAGTCCATATCATGACGGTGCCCTCTTGTGACCACCACAAAATAGGTGTCCGGACTCCCGACAACCTGCTCCAGTCCTTTTTCAAAGGACTCACAGATCACCTGATCCGCACAGACTGCGCGGGCATGATCTGCAAACAAAGGCCTGTCTTCTATTACGATCGTGTACATTCCCAGACGCTTTGCCATCATAATTACAGAAATCGACACATGACCCGCTCCGCAGATTACAAGCGTACACCGGCCGCTTATTTTCTCACAGAACACACGGCAGTCTTCCTCCCGGACAACTCCTGTCTTTCCTTTTTCCGCACAGTGTTTCAGAAGCTCTGCTGCTTTTAAAGAAGAGGGGGCAGCAATCGCCCCCCCCTCCTCGGTCAACATTTTTTCTCCTGCAAACACACCGTCCAGCACTGTACAGAGACGTCTCTCCGCCTCTTTTCTTCCTGTTTTCAGTTTTTCAAACACGGATCGGTTATTCACTTGTCCTGCCCTCTCAATCCTGCGTATTCGCAGCAATGGTCTCATCAATCCTGCGGCGAACCTCCGCAGCAATCTCCACCGTATTCATGTCTTTATACTCTTCATAATACATGGGCGGCAGAATATGAACCTGCACTGTCAGCTTCTGAATCGAGCCTGTATCAAACGCCTTATAAGTGTCGATCAGCGCCACCGGCACAATCGGACATTTTGATTTCGTCGCAGCTTTAAAGCTTCCGCCCTTGAATTCCAGCGTATGGTTGCCTGCTTTGCTTCGTGTTCCTTCCGCAAAAATCAGATAGTTTCTGCCTGCTTTTACCTCTTTGATCACATTCAGTATGACCTGAAGAGACTGCTTAATGTCCTCCCGGTCAATGATATATGCTTTCATACAGGCAAATACCTGCTTCAGAAAAGGAACATCCGCCACTTCCTTTTTGGCAACAACCGAAAACGGAACAGGGCAGACTTCCAGGATCGCCAGCACATCGTACAGCCCCTGGTGATTGGGATAAAAGATAAAGCCGTTCTCTTTCGGAATATTTTCCACTCCGTGAGCCTGTACATCGATTTTTCCGCCCCAGTTGGCTCTGCGGTCGATCATTTTCAAAACCGCATAGCGCTGCTCCTCTGTATAGCGATCCACATGAGATGCATACCAGCACAGCTTGATCCAGCCATAGGGGACAAAAATCAGGTTTCGGAGCACCATCATTATAATTCGTTTCATCTCTGACTCCTCCGCTGCCCGAAGACAGCTGTTTCATTATCTTACCTTATCGGCAATTTTATCCTCATAACCGGGATTTTTTTTCATAAACGCATCATAAGCCTTGGTATAGGTTTTATAAGCAGACTCCTTCATGAAATCAGAATAGCTTTCCGCTGCCGTCCGGCTCATTTCCTCTGTAATCTGCGATGCCGGAATCACATAATATTTCCCATCATCCTCCTGCTGTACCATATAGGTTCCGATGCAGGGATATTCCTGTTCATTCTGCAGAACCAGATTATAGGTAATATACACATAGGATTGCTTCTTGCTCTGCGTCAGAACTCCGCAGTCCACAATTTTTACCTTTGCCGGATCATGCGCCTTGTAATATTTTACGGTGGCGTCAATTTCCTTCTGAATATCCTCCGGAACTTCTTTTCCCGCTCCGAAGCATTTCGCCATATCCTTTGTCTTTCCCTTCACTCCGGCCTTCACCAGAGACTGTACGGCTTTCTCCGGGGAGTCCTGCTTTACCCCGCAGCTCTTTACGCCGGTAATGATCAGGATCAGCACAACCACCACTGCAATTGCTGCCACTACATACCGCAGTATTTCCGGTCTCAGCAGAGCTCCCGGATTTACAGAGCTTTTTTTCCTTCGTCTTTTCTTTTTCTCACTCATGACCGATCAGCTTCCCCTTCCGCACCTTCTGATGCCGTTGCCGCAACATCCTGTATCTGCTTTTCCTCTGCAGCGGACTCTTCCTTCTTCTCCCGGACCTTTGCGATACTTGCCACGCTTACGTCATCGGCAAGATTGATCAGTTTTACTCCGGAAGTAATTCGTCCCTGAATGGAAATATCCTCACAGGCAATGCGGATAATGATTCCTTCTGTCGTGATCATCATAATCTCATTTTCATCATTTACCGCTTTCGCACCGGCCACATTTCCTGTCTTTTCTGTGATGCGGTAGCACTTCACACCTTTTCCACCCCGGTTCTGAGCAGAAAAGTCACTGATGCAGGTAAGCTTGCCCATACCCTTCTCAGATACCACCAGAAGATAATGTCCCTGTGTGTTCAGCTGCATTGCCACAACCTCATCATCATCTGCAAGATTCATGCCTCTGACGCCCATGGAGGTTCTTCCGGTTGCCCTCACATCGGTTTCCTTAAAGCGGATGCACTGTCCGTATTTTGTCACCAGCAGAACATCCTTTTTGTTATTGGTAAACTTCACCTCAATCAGTTCATCGTCATCTCTCAGGCTGATCGCCGCAAGTCCTGTTTTACGCACATTCATATATTCCATCACAGGAGTTTTCTTCACAATACCCTTACGAGTCGCCATCATCAGGTATTCACCCTCTTTGTACTCCCGCATCGGAATAATCGCGGTAATCTTCTCACCCGGCATCAGCTGAAGAAGATTGATGATCGCCGTTCCTCTGGCTGTCCTTCCCGCTTCGGGAATCTCGTATGCCTTCAGGCGGTATACCCTGCCGGTATTGGTAAAGAACATAATATAATGGTGCGTCGTGGTCATCATCAGCTCTTCCACAAAATCATCCTGCAGCGTCTGCATACCCTTAATTCCACGACCGCCTCTGTTCTGACTGCGGAAATTATCCACTGTCATACGCTTGATATATCCCAGCTTTGTCATGGCAATCACCGTATTTTCATTCGGGATCATATCCTCCATGGAAATATCATACTCATCATATCCGATGGCCGTCTGCCGGTCATCTCCGTATTTCTCCGAAATGGCAAGGATCTCCTCGCGAATGACACGAAGAAGAAGATTCCGGTCTGCCAGAATCGCCTGGTATCTGCGGATTTTTTCCATCAGCTCTGCATACTCCGCCTCCAGCTTCTCCCGTTCCAGACCTGTCAGTGCACGCAGACGCATATCTACGATTGCCTGCGCCTGCACATCCGTCAGTTCAAAACGCTCCATCAGCTGTTCCTTGGCTGTCTGCACATTCCGGGACGCGCGGATGATACGGATCACTTCATCAATATTGTCCAGCGCCTTCAGAAGTCCCTCTAAAATATGCGCACGTTCCTGTGCCTTATTCAGATCATATTTCGTTCTTCTGGTGACAACCTCTTCCTGATGAGCCAGATAATAATTCAGCATTTCCTTCAGGTTCAGAACCTTCGGCTCCAGCTTTCCGTTTCTGGGTACCAGAGACAGCATATTCACCCCAAACGTATCCTGCAGCTGCGTATGCTTGTACAGCTGATTCAGGATTACATTCGCATTGGCATCCTTTCTCAGATCGATACAGATCTGCATCCCTTCCCGGCTGGAATGGTCATTCAGATCCGTAATTCCGTCAATTTTCTTATCCCGGACAAGCTCCGCAATTTTTTCGATCAGTCTGGCTTTATTTACCAGATACGGGATCTCTGTCACGATAATCCGGGTCTTCCCATTGGGAAGTGTCTCGATATTGGTCACCGCGCGGACACGGATCTTGCCCTTGCCGGTACGGTATGCTTCCTCGATTCCCCGTGTTCCAAGAATGGTGGCACCTGTGGGAAAATCCGGTCCCTTCACGATTTCCAGAAGTTCCTCAATATCGGTTTCCCGGTCTTTCTCTATAATATTGTCAATGATCCTGACAACCGCATTCACCACTTCCCGCAGATTATGCGGAGGAATATTGGTTGCCATACCTACGGCAATACCGGAGGTACCGTTTACCAGCAGGTTTGGATAACGGGACGGCAGAACCACCGGCTCCCGCTCTGTCTCATCAAAGTTCGGCTGAAAATCCACCGTATCTTTATTGATATCTGCCAGCATTTCCATGGAAATTTTGCTCAGACGTGCCTCCGTGTATCGCATGGCTGCCGCGCCGTCACCGTCCACGGAACCGAAATTGCCGTGACCGTCCACCAGCGGATAGCGGGTAGACCACTCCTGTGCCATGTTTACCAGAGCTCCATAGATGGAGCTGTCGCCGTGAGGATGATATTTACCCATGGTATCACCCACGATACGCGCACATTTACGGTGCGGTTTATCCGGCCCGTTATTCAGCTCTATCATCGAATAAAGCACTCGTCTTTGTACCGGCTTCAGACCATCTCTCACATCCGGCAGTGCACGTGAAGCAATTACGCTCATGGCATAGTCGATGTAGGATTTTTCCATGGTTTTCTGAAGATCCACCTCGTGGACTTTATCAAAAATATTATCTTCCATGATCGATTCTCCCCATTAAATGTCCAGATTTTCTACAAATCTTGCATTTTCCTCAATGAATTCCCTTCTGGGCTCCACCTTGTCACCCATGAGAGTCGTAAAGGTCAGGTCGATTTCCGATGTGGCAGATTCATCCATCGTCACACGCAGCAGGATTCTCTTTTCCGGATCCATGGTGGTTTCCCAGAGCTGCTCCGCATCCATCTCTCCAAGACCTTTGTATCGCTGAATTTTGTTATTATTGTCTCTGCCCACCTCTGTCAGGATCTGATCCAGTTCCTCGTCACTGTAGGCATACCAGATCTTCCGGTTCTTCTCCAGCTTGTAAAGAGGAGGCTGAGCAAGATATACATATCCCTGTTTGATCAGCTCCGGCATGAAGCGATACAAAAAGGTCAGAAGCAGCGTGGCGATATGCGCGCCATCCACATCCGCATCTGTCATGATAATAATTTTATGGTAACGCAGTTTGGAAATATCAAAATCATCGTGTATCCCCGTTCCGAATGCTGTAATCATAGCTTTGATCTCGGCATTGGAATAAATTCTGTCCAGACGGGCCTTTTCCACATTCAGAATTTTTCCTCTCAGAGGAAGGATCGCCTGTGTGGCACGGTTTCTGGCTGTCTTTGCGGAACCGCCGGCAGAATCTCCCTCAACGATATAAATTTCACAGTTTTTCGGGTCCTTATCAGAACAGTCTGCAAGTTTTCCCGGCAAAGACATGCCGTCCAGCGCAGACTTTCTCCGGGTGAGATCCCGTGCCTTTCTTGCCGCCTCTCTGGCACGCTGTGCAAGCACGGATTTCTCCACCGTTGATTTTGCAACGGACGGATTCTGCTCCAGAAAAATCTCCAGCTGCCGGCTGACCACACTGTCAACCGCCCCTCTGGCCTCACTGTTTCCCAGCTTCTGCTTCGTCTGTCCCTCAAACTGAGGATCCTCGATCTTCACGCTGACAATCGCCGTCAGCCCCTCCCGGATATCCTCTCCGCTCAGATTCGGCTCACTGTCCTTGAGCAGCTTGTTTTTACGGGCATAATCATTAAATGTCTTCGTAAGAGCATTGCGGAAACCGACGATATGTGTTCCGCCTTCCGGTGTATTGATATTATTTACAAATCCATAGCTGTTCTCTGTGTAGGAATCATTGTGCTGCATGGCAACTTCCACCGTCACGCCGTCCTTTACACCCTCACAGTAAATGATCTCCGGATACAGAGCTTCCTTGCTTTTGTTCAGATAAGTCACAAATTCCCGGATACCGCCCTCATAGTGGAATGTCTTTTCCCGTTCCATTCCCTCCCGGGTATCCCGGAGTACGATTTTCAGTCCCTTGGTAAGAAAGGCCATTTCTCTGAGACGCTGCTTCAGCACATCGTAATCATATACGGTCGTCTCCTGAAAAATCTCCTTATCCGGGAGAAACGATACCTTCGTACCGGTCTCATCCGGCGCACATTCACCCACTTCTTTCAGAGGGTACATGGTCTTGCCGCGCTCATATCTCTGACGATACCGCTTTCCTTCCCGGCAGATCTCAACCTCCAGCCACTCGGAAAGAGCATTTACGACAGAAGCGCCTACGCCGTGCAGACCGCCGGAAACCTTGTATCCCCCACCGCCGAACTTTCCGCCCGCATGCAGAATGGTAAATACCACCTCCACCGCCGGAAGACCTGCCTTGTGATTGATTCCCACCGGAATCCCACGGCCGTTGTCGATTACTGTTATGGAATTATCCGGATTGATGATTACCTGAATCTCTGTACAGAAGCCTGCCAGCGCCTCATCAACCGCATTATCTACAATTTCATAAACCAGGTGATGAAGGCCGCGCCCGGATGTACTTCCTATATACATACCAGGTCTTTTTCTTACAGCTTCCAGTCCTTCCAGAATCTGAATCTGGTCCGCACCGTATTCATTTTTCACTGTGTCCATACTATTCCTCCTGATTCTCCGTTTCTATTTTGACACCTGGTCATACATATTAATTATACCATAAAAAAACGCGTTTTCCAAACAAAAACGCAGTTTTTCCCATAAATTCTTTAAAGGGGGCAAATACGCCGTATCTGCCCCCTTAAATCGCATATCTGTAATTACCCGTTTTTGTGTTCCAGCAGGTACTGATAAATGTCCCGTTTGGATACCCCTCTGTCCCTTGCCACCAGCTTCATGGACTCCTTCTGAGAGTTCCCTTCTTCCAGATACCGGTCCATATGCTCCTCTATGGAAATTTCCTCCCAGGAGGCCTGCTCTTCCCGGCGGATCTCCTCCCGCTTCTTCCCTTCTATGACCATGACACACTCTCCCAGAGGCTTTTCCTCCCGGTAAAAGTCCAGAAGTCCGCGAATCGTTGTCCTGAAAGCCGTCTCATGCTTCTTTGTCAGTTCCCTGCACAGAGTGATCCGGCGATCCCCCAGAATCTCCAGAAGCTCCTCCAGCGTGCGCACCAGCCGGTGCGGTGCCTCATAGATGAGAATGGTTCTGGTTTCGGATCTGAGTTCCTCCAGAATTGCCTTCCGTTCTTTTTTATCCGGCGGAAGAAACGCCTCAAACGCAAAGCGTCTGGTAGGCAGCCCCGACAATGTCAGTGCCGTCACACAGGCAGCCGGTCCCGGCAGGGATGTCACCTCGATCCCGGCATCGTAGCACATGGCAGTCAGCTCCTCACCGGGATCTGAAATCCCCGGTGTCCCCGCGTCAGTGATCAGTGCGATATTCTGCCCCTCCAGCATTTTTTCCACCAGAATGCGGCCCTTGTCGATTTTGTTGTATTCATGATAGCTGGTCATCGGCGTCCGGATCTCAAAATGATTCAAAAGACGGATGCTGTTCCGCGTATCTTCCGCAGCGATGAGATCCACTTCCTTCAATGTGCGCAAAACCCGCAGTGTGATATCCTCCAGATTGCCGATCGGTGTTGCACATAGATACAGTTTTCCGCTCATACGCCCTCCATTCCGTAAATATCATAAATTTCCTGGGTGTAAACGCCGGGACGCTCATAGACAATCAGCGGTTTCTCCACCTGAATCCGGGAGTTTCCGCCTTTTCTGGCTTCAATCAGAACCATATTCGGTTCCCGGTCTATGTATGGATGCACCAGCTGCATCCGTTTCGGCTCCAGCCGGTAGCGGATCAGCACATTCATGATCTCAGCCAGCCGGAAGGGACGGTGCACCATATAAAATCTTCCGTTGTCTGTGAGAACCCTCGCCGCCTGACTCACCACATCCTCCAGCGTGCACAGGATTTCATGCCTGGCAATGGCCTTTGGCATATCCGGATTCTGAAGTCCATGCTGCCCGATCATATAAGGGGGATTGCAGGTCACGACATGAAAAGAAGCTGCCCCAAACAGCTGCGCAGCTTCTCTGATATCTCCCTGAATGATCTGCACCCGCTCCTGCAGGTGATTCAGACGCACGCTCCGGCCGGCCATCTCGGCGCATTCCTGCTGAATTTCCATTCCCACAAACCGCTCGCCCGGTGTTTTTGCACAAAGAAGAACGGGAATGATTCCGGTGCCGGTACACATATCCAGCACCCGCTCACCTTTTTTTACCCTGGCAAATCCGGACAAAAGCACCGCATCCATCCCAAAACAGAATTTTTGCGGATCCTGGATCACATAGTATCCATTCTGAAGGTCATCTACCCGCTCGTTCTCTCTGATCAGATCCTTATCCATTTAATTTGGAATCTCCCTTTTTATCTTCCAGCGCTTCCAGCTCCCGACGTTCCTGATCGGAAATCTTTACCTTCTTCTTCCGAGGACGGAATTTCAGCTCACTCGCCGGATATTCCTGAATTTCCTTCTCATCATTGATCTCAACAACCACCCGGACAAGCTGGCGGAGCACATTGACACTCTGCACAGTCCCGGTGATTCCATCCGGTGTGGTAACCGAATCGCCCACTCCCGGCAGTTTTTTATTCAGCTCTTCGTAAGTCTCCTGCTCATTTTTCAGACAGCACATCAGTCTTCCGCACACACCGGAAATTTTTGTCTGATTCAGCGACAGATTCTGCTCCTTGGCCATCTTGATGGATACCGGGGCAAATTCTGACAGATAGGTATGACAGCACAGACATCTTCCGCAGATACCGATTCCGCCCAGAATTTTTGTCTCATCCCGCACACCGATCTGACGAAGCTCGATTCTTGTCTTAAAAATCGCTGCAAGATCCTTTACCAGCTGGCGGAAATCAATTCTTCCGTCCGCCGTAAAGTAAAACAGAACTTTATTATTATCAAAGGTATATTCCGCATCGATCAGCTTCATCTCCAGGCCGTGCTCCCGGATCTTTTTCTGACAGATTTTGAATGCCTCTTTTTCCTTTTTTCGGTTCTGTGCCTCCCGCTCCTCATCATCCCGGGTCGCCACGCGAAGCACTTCCTTGAGCGGATGTACCACATCCTCGTCCTTCACTTCCCTGGCTCCCAGCACGACCTTTCCGAATTCCACACCTCTGGCAGTCTCCACGATCACATGGCTTCCTACCTTAATATCATATCCTTTGGGGCTAAAGTAATAAATTTTCCCCACATTTCGAAATCTTACACCTACAACTTTTGTCATTTCATTATTTCTCCCTGATCGTCAGGAACAGCAGCTCCAGCGCCAGATCCGGATTTACATTGGCCCGAAGCCGGGTCTTGGTTCTGTCAATGGCCTCCAGCACCTTCTCAACATTCTCATAGGAACGCTCCTGTGCCTGCTCCTTAATAAAATTCAGTTCCTGCTTGAACACCAGATTTCCCACTTCCCGGGTTGCCTTGAACATCAGTACATCCCGGAACCAGAACTGGAACAGATCCAGATAGTCATTCAGGTTCTGCTTCTCCGATGTGAGGCTGCGGATCTCATCCGCCAGCTCGTAAACCTCCATCTGTCCTGCATATTTCAGTATTTTCAGCGCATTTGCGGTCAGATCGGAAAATTCCTGGGAAACCGCTGCCTCTTCTGCTTTTCCGATACTTCCCTGTGCAAAAGACGCATCCAGCTCTGCCTGGTAATCCGGCACATGCAGGTGCTCCATCAGATATTTTTTCACGAGACGGTCATCTACCACCTTCAGATCCAGACGAACACAACGCGAAACGATCGTCGGCAGAAGACTGCCGATATTGCTGGCCAGAAGCATGATCACGGCATATTCCGGCGGCTCCTCGATGGTTTTCAGAAGAGCGTTCTGTGCCTGCACCGTCATCATCTCCGCATCCGGTACAATATATACTTTATACGGGCCGTTGTATGGTTTGATGGAAATATCGTGCACCAGCTGTTCCCGAATCTCATCAATCGTGACAGTTCCCGGCTTTTCGTGCTTAACCGTTATGATATCCGGATGATTTTTACCAAGGGCTCTCTTACATGATTCGCACTTCTGACAGGGCTCGATTCCTCCCGTTTCACATTGAAGTGCCATTGCAAACGTATTTGCAAGCAGCTTTTTGCCTGAACCATGCTCCCCGTGAAAAATGTATGAGTTTGCAATTTTTCCAGTCTGCAGTGCATTCTGCAGATGAGCAACAATTTCATCGTGTCCGATTATATTTTTAAAGCTTGGCATAAAATCACCTCCTGTTTAAGTATAACATGAATTTCATTCCTGTAAAACGACTTTTTCCGGATTCACAGACTTTTGTCTGCATCAGCAGCATTTTATATAATCCGCAATTTCTCCGACACATTCCTCCAGAACATCATTGCGGAAACGCCTGGAAATTTTCGCTTCCCGCAGTTTTTCCTCTGAAAAATCCTCCTGATCCGCCAGAAATCTGCGGCACATCTCTGCATATCCCGGCTCTGCCTGCTTCTTTTCCCGCTGCAGAGCACGCTCCAGACGCTCTCCATCCTCCACCTCGATATAAATCGGGCAGACTCTGTCCTCGCCGTAGTATTCCTTCATCCTGCGAAAGGATTCCAGTGTTCCGATTCCCAGATAATCTGAGGTTTCCAAATCCACCTGGCCGTCATCCGCAGTAAAATATGTCCAGACTCCATGAACCGTGTGGTAGGCCCGCGCCTCGATCAGGCGGCCGTTCTGCCGGAATTCCTCCAGCTTTTCATCCGTAACAAAATGGTATTGTTTTCCGTCTTCCTCACCTGCACGGATCGGTCTTGTGGTATAGAGCACCAGCTTCTTCAGACGGAGCGCAGGATCGTCTGCCAGCCGTCCATAGATGTGATCCTTTCCCGATGCACTTTTTCCCATGATATAAAATATTTTTCCCATTGCTTTACTCCGCTTCCCGACGCACCACCAGAAGGCTGTTATTGGTCAGATCTGAAGGGCCCTGCAGATCCAGGCCCTGTTCTATGTATCTTCTCATATTTTTCAGAATCTGTCCAGTCATCACTTCGCCCGGAACAAGCAGCGGGATCCCGGGGGGATACAGGTAGACAAACTCCGCAGAAATCCTCCCGACACTCTCCTCCAGCGAGACCCTCTGCACCTGTGCATCCATAGCCTGTGCCGGGATGAGCTTCTGACAGGGAACCTCCACAGACCCGCTGCCCGTCTGCTCCGCCGGTCTTTCCGAAGGATTTTCCTCCTGCTGCAGCTTCCGGTCTATCTCCTCCACTGCACGGGCCAGACGGTCAAACCCATCCCTGGTATCTCCCACCGAAGTAAGCGCCAGAACGTATTGCTCTGTCTCCATCTCCAGTTCCAGTCCATATACCTCCCGAAGCATCCGGTGAAGCCGATGTCCGTTCAGAGAACCTCCCTCTGCCGAAAGCAGCACTTTGGACCGGTCATAATCATAAATCCCCTTCTCCGACGATTTTTCCGGCGTAATCAGACGGATTCTCTTATTTTCCGACAGTCTTTCACGAAGCCGAAGCAAATCATCGGTAAATCTTCGGAACATCTCCGTTCCATCCCTTTTCAGCGTTTCCACACAGGCATCCACACTGGCCATCAGAACATACGAAGGACTGCTGCTCTGGTAAATTCCCATGAACTGCTGCAGCCGCTCTTTTTCCACCCGCCCGGTACATCTGTGAAGCACGGCTGTCTGTGTCATGGATGGAAGCGTTTTATGAAGGCTCTGGATCACCAGATCTGCACCCATTCCCACTGCACTGGCAGGAAACCGGTCAGAAAAACGAAAATGCGCTCCGTGGGCCTCATCCACGATCAGCGGAATCTGATAACGGTGCGCCGCTTCTGCGATCCCGGCAACATCAGAAACGACACCATCATAGGTGGGAGAGGTAATAAGGACTGCTTTAATGTCCGGATCTCTTTTCAGAAGCTTTTCCACATTTTGCGGTCGGATTCCTCCGTTTATCCCCAATGGGCAATCTGTTTCGGGAAAAACGTATACCGGCTGAAGCTGCCTGAGATATATGGCATGGTAGACCGCTTTATGACAGTTCCGGGCGATCAGTATTTTTTCTCCCCGCGGAACTGCCGCACTGACCGCAGACAGAAGTGCTGCCGTACTTCCGTTTACACTGTAGTAGCTCTGCTTCGCACCGTACAGCTCCGCCAGTCTATCCTGCGCCTCGCGAAGAATCCCCTGCGGATGATGCAGATTGTCAAACCCGGTGATCTCCGTAATATCCTGTCTCACCGGAAAATATTCCTCCAAAACCCTGACATTTCTTTTATGTCCGGGCATGTGAAAAGGATAAATATTCTGTTTATCATATTCTTTTAATAACTGATACATTGCTTTTTTCATAGCGCCATTCTACCACAAGAGCTATCCGCTGGTAAAGAAGGTTTTCACCATTTTCACCGTGCAGAATCCGGCAGCCACGCATCCTTCGAATCTTTAATAGAAAATTTAGAAACAGGAAAAAAAGAGTATGATATAATAAGAAAGAAATAATAAAAGATACATAAAGAAAAGAGGCGATTCCCATGAAGCTGAAGAATCGTATCATTGCAGGCTTTTTTATGGTCATTCTGGTGCCGATGCTCCTGCTTTTCGCATCTTTGTACGGGATCGGTTATTCCCAGGCCAGAGAGCACACGCAGGGACATATTTCCGTAGAGTCCCCTGCATCCTACACCATATCCATAGAACAGCTCCAGGATGGCGGAGCCACCGTGCGTCTGCTGATGAAGGACGTATTTGTCTCAATCTTTCTGATCCTGATTTTTACCTCCCTTGCCGTAGGCCTCTGGCTTTACCGCAGTGTTTCTGTTCCTCTTGTGAAGCTGAAGATCGCCACCCAGAATATCAAGGAAGGAAATCTGGATTTCGAACTGAAAGCAGAAGGAAACGATGAATTTGCCGAGCTGTTCCGCAATTTCGATGAAATGCGCCAGCGTCTGAAGGAGTCCACAGAAGAAAAGGTACTCCTGGATAAAGAAAGCAAAGAACTGATCAGCAACATTTCCCATGACCTGAAGACCCCCATCACTGCTGTAAAAGGCTACGTAGAAGGAATTATTGACGGCGTGGCAGACACACCGGAGAAAATGGACCGGTATGTCCGCACGATCTACAAAAAAACAAACGAGATGGATCATCTCATCAATGAGCTGACCTTCTATTCCAAAATTGACACAAACCGTATTCCTTATACCTTCAGCAAACTGAATGTGTGCAGCTACTTTGATGACTGCGCGGAAGAGATGGAAATGGAGCTGAAGAATGAGGACATCTCTCTGGGCTATTCCAATACCGTGGGGCGGGATGTGCTTGTCATCGCAGACGGGGAGCAGATCCGCCGGGTAATCAACAATGTGATCGGAAATGCCATAAAATATATGGACAAAACACCGGGAGCCATTCTGCTCCGTGTCAGGGATGTAGGTGATTTCATCCAGGTGGAAATCGAAGATAACGGAAAAGGAATTGCAGCCAAGGATCTTCCATATATTTTTGACCGGTTTTACCGCACCGATGTCTCCCGGAATTCTTCCAAGGGAGGAAGCGGGATCGGTCTTTCCGTGGTGAGAAAAATCCTGGAGGATCACGGCGGAAAAGCGTGGGCAACCAGCCGGGAGGGCCAGGGCACCACAATCTATTTTGTACTCAGAAAATATCAGGAGGTACCGATTCATGAGTAAAATACTGATCGTAGAAGACGAAGAATCTATTGCAGAGCTGGAGAAGGACTATCTGGAGCTTTCCGGCTTCGAGGTGGAAATTGCCAACCGGGGAGACATTGGGCTGGAGCGTGCCATGAACGAAGACTACGACCTGATCATTCTGGATCTAATGCTGCCGGGTGTGGACGGATTTGATATCTGCAGACAGATCCGGCGCGAAAAAAATACCCCAATCATCATGGTTTCTGCCAAAAAGGACGACATCGACAAAATCCGGGGACTTGGCCTGGGCGCCGATGACTACATGACCAAGCCTTTCAGCCCCAGCGAACTGGTTGCCAGAGTCAAGGCACATATGGACCGATACAACCGTCTGATCAGCTCCGGAATGCCCAAGAACGATGTCCTTGAAATCCGGGGAATCAAAATTGATAAAACCGCCCGCCGGGTATGGGTAAACGGAGAAGAAACCGCATTTACCACAAAGGAATATGACCTTCTCACATTCCTGGCGGAAAACCCGAACCGCGTATTTACCAAAGAAGAGCTTTTCCGTGAAATCTGGGATATGGAGTCTGTGGGAGACATCGCAACCGTCACCGTTCATATCAAAAAAATCCGTGAGAAAATCGAATTCAACACCGCAAAACCACAGTATATCGAGACCATCTGGGGTGTGGGGTACCGGTTTAAGGTGTGATTCTTCTCTGAGCAGTCAGGGTCTTCGGAGCCTGCTCACATTGCTGGAAACGGACTTCCTTTCGCGGATATTCCGGACAGTTTCACCATCCGGTACAGAGCAGAGCTTGCCATAGTCACCAGGCTTTCCACATGAATATAATCGGTTGAGCCCCTGTCAAACAATATATTTGCCTGTGCCGGAAATTCTTCATCGCCGTCCCAGAACAGAACGCGCATGGGGATTTCCGCAACCGGATAGAGCTCATAGCCCACATCCGCTGAGGAAAGTTTCTTCCCTCCCATGCGAATCAGCACCTTTTCCAGTTCCCTGGCATTCCCTTCAAAGGTTTCCGCAAGCGTATTATTAATCCCCTTCTGAAACGCCGGACCAAAGGGCCGGGCATCCTTCAGATCCCGGAAGGGCAGCCACTGATTCCGGAAAAAAGCGGTTTCCTTACAGTACCAGAAATATGTAAATATATTCAGCTCATCATTTTCCGTGAGTATGCTCGCCCCCGGGTTTCCTCCCGGGGCATTTTTATCCTCCAGCACCGCAATTTCTCCGCTCTCCAGACAGATCCCCAGCTTCCGGTCAAAATAAAATATCGTCAGATTATTTCCTTCTGTTTTCAGAGAAGGTATTCTTCGCCTCAGGCTGTCTTTATCCATCTCCAGAAAACGCTTTTTCCATTCTCTGGTACATTTTTTATAATTTGATTCCCATTCCATTCATATTCTCCTTTTCAAGTTGAAAAACAGGCGCAGCCGGTTGGCTGCGCCTGAAAGCTTATGCTTTACTTTTTATCCTTGTCTGCATTGCTTTTGCGGCGGCGTACGAATACGAAGATTACGATTGCTGCTGCAGCTGCTGCAAACAAGATCAGGTAGAACTCGATCATGGAGTTATCGCCTGTCTTAACTGCATTTACCTTGGAAGAAGTTGTCTTGTCTGTTGCACTGCTTCCGCTGCCTCCGGAGTATCCAGGAGTCTTCGTCGGTGCTGCAGTCGGAGCCTTGGTCGGTTCCGGATCCTTTGTTGCGGTATTCTTGACAATGACAGTCTGATTCTCATCACAATGAAGATCAAACGTCAGATCAGAATTAACAACCTCGGGATCGTATTCAAACTTCTCACTGTCTTCTGCCAGTGTTCCATTGCTGTCCACGATTTCTCTTACGTACAGCGTCACATTCTCATTCTCCAGGATAGATACGTGGAAGGTTTCTGTTCCTGTCCAGCTGCCGTTCATCGGAATTGCAATGATGTTCTTGTCAACGTGTGTGGTATCCAGCTTGCCGTCTTCACCAAAGATACCGATCAGGAAGGTTTCGGAAGTATTCTTCTTGCTGCCGTCCTTATTGTATACTTCTTTGGTAACCGTTACGTTCTTACGAACATGCGAATATCCGGATTTGAATATCAGGTTGTTGAATGTGAACTCAGCAGTTACTTCTTCATCCATGGCACCCTTCTCAACTACGACTTCCTGAACACCGTCCACAAGGTAGGATGGCATAAACTGTACGCCTGTTTCCTCTCTTGCAACGAGCTCTGTGATCGGGCTGCCGTTCTCCAGCTCGGCAACATAATAGGTTCCCGGTACCAGATTATCGAAGGTTACAGATTTATAACCTTCCAGTGCATTGAATTCCATGGTTGCTCTTCCGACTTCCTCTGTCAGGGTTGCATCTTTGTAGAGTGCAATCTCGAAGGATTCCGGTTCTGCAAGGGAAGTTCCCCGACCATATTCATCTGTCAGCTCTTTTGTTACGGTTACATGATTGATTGCCGGGTTTTCTACAGGTGTCTCCGTTCCGTCTTCTTCGCTGAGCATAAACGGATTTTCCGGTTCTGCCGGATTCTTTGCGGTACCGCTTGCTACTGCAGCGTTGATGACAATGCCTGCCTCGATATCCTCTGCATTTACCACATATTCGTAAACCACTGCCTGGGAAGCTCCCGGAGCCAGGTCACCAATTGCAAAAGTGCCTTCTGCGGTTACTTCTGCACCGGAGATCAGAGTCAGCTGTTCTGCAAGACTGTCTTCGATGGAGATATCTGTTACGGATGCGTTTCCGGTATTGGTTACGGTTACCGTATATTCAATCGTTTCACCCTGCTCATATTTGCCGTTTTCTGCATGAGCTTTGTTTGTTACTGCTTTGTCTACGGCCAGTGCCGGGGAGATATCTTCGGTCGGAATCGGTTCCTCCGGTGTTTCCGGATCCGGATCTTCTCCAGGTCCTTCTCCCTTGACAGTAACCACGTTTGTGGTACCGCCATTGTCCACATCTGCCTGCGTCACTGTGTAAGCTGCCTTCACAACGACTGCTTCACCTACCGGCAGTTCTGCGATCACTGCTTCGCCGTTTTCATTGATGGAGTAGCCCTCACCTTCTGTGATCACTGCGCCTTCCATCTCAGTAACTGCCACGTTCTTCAGAGTAACATTTCCGGCATTCTTCACGGTAATGTCGAACTCAGCAATCTCATCCACCTTGAATTTTCCGTCTTCGCCGGTTCCTTCATTTGTCAGAACCTTGGAGGTCTCAAACTTCGGATCTTTGTCCTCGGTCGGGATCGGTTCCTCCGGTTCCTTCGGTTCCGGATCCGGATCGGTCGGGTTGGGGCTGTCGCCGGTTACGGTCACTGCATTTGCAATTTCACCGTTGTCCACATCATCCTGGGTTACTGTGTATTCTGCCTGTACCGTTACTGCACTCTTAACTTCCAGCTTATCGATGACTGCTGTGCCGTCGGATACGGTATAGCCGTCTCCTTCAACAATTTTTGCACCTGCAAGCTTCTCCGTTACACGAATGTCGGTCAGAGTGACATTTCCGGTATTGGTTACTGTGATATCAAATTTTGCTGTCTCACCAGCCTTGAAGGCCTTGGTTTCAACACCATCTGCAACTTTGATTCCGGTTGCCTCATCCAGATTTGTCAGAGTCTTTTCTGCTTCAAATGCCGGATTCGGATCATCGGTCGGAATCGGAACCTCCGGCTGCTGCGGATCGTCTTTTCCAGGAATCTTAACCGTCGCAATGTTCTTCAGACCACTGTTGTCTGCATTGTCCACATCATCCTGCGTTACTGTGTACTCAGCTTTTACAATTACCGGATCGCTGCCGACTGCCATGCTGGCAATGACTGCTTTACCGTCTTCCACTGTGTAGCCTTCACCTTCAACGATCACTGCGCCTTCCAGTGCCTCGCCTACGGTTACATTCTTCAGAGTGACATTTCCGGCATTCTGAACACGGATGTCAAATGTAGCAGTTTCTCCTGCCTGGAAGCTTCCGTTTGCTCCGGAACCGGTGTTTGTAACCACCTTAGCGGTAATTGCATCCGGTTTCTGCTCATCGGTCGGGATTGGTTCCTCTACTTCCTTCGGTTCCGGTTTCGGATCGGTCGGTTCCGGACCTTCGCCTTCCACTGTTGCGATATTCTTCGTACCGCCTGCATCCACATCATCCTGAGTTACCTGGTAGGTTGCATTTACAATGACTGTACCATTCACAGGGATTTCCGTGAAGGTTGCTTCTGTCTGATCTTCGTTTACAGAATATCCGTTTCCTGCCAGGATAGTTGCTCCTGTCAGTTTTTCTGTTACAACCACGTTCTTCAGAGTGACATTTCCGGTATTGGTTACGGTAATCTGGAAGTTTGCAGTCTCACCAACCTTGAAGCTTCCGTCTTTGCCGGTTCCTGTATTGATCAGATCTTTCTCTGCATCAAATGCAGGTTTCTTATCCTCTGTCGGGATCGGCTCTTCCGGTTCTTCCGGATCCGGATCTTTCTCTCCAGGTCCTTCGCCTTCCACAGTTACTACGTTTGCTGTACCGCCGTTATCCACGTCTGCCTGAGTAACAACATACTCTGTCTTGACAATAACTATATCGCCAACTTCCATTCTTGCAACGGTCGCTGTCTTACCATCTGCAGATACGGTATATCCATCACCTGCCACGATCTTAGCGCCTGCAAGTTTCTCGGTTACTCTGACGTTTGTCAATGTCACATTTCCGCTGTTGGTTACTGTAATATCGAATTTCGCTGTCTGACCTTTCTGGAATGCCTTTTCACCGTTTCTGGTTCCGGCTGCTTCGTTCAGATTTGTCAGAGTCTTGACCGCTGTGAGATCCGGCTTCTCTTCCTCCGTCGGAATCGGTTCTTCCGGTTCTTCCGGATCCGGATCCTCTCCAGGTCCTTTGCCTTCCACTGCGGCTGCGTTTGTTGTACCGCCGTTGTCCACATCTGCCTGGGTAATCTCGTACTCTGCCTTAACAACAACCTTATTTCCAACTTCCAGTTTGCTGATGACTGCCTCGCCGTCGATGACTGTATAACCTTCACCGTACACAATCTTCGCACCTGCAAGTTTTTCGGTCACTGTGATATTTGTCAGAGTCACATTTCCGTCATTGGTTACCGTGATATCAAACTCTGCCGTCTGGCCCTTCTGGAATGCCTTCTCTCCATTTCTGGTTCCAAGTGCATCATCCAGATTTGTCAGAGTCTTGACCGCTGTGAAGGATGGATCTTTATCTTCCGTCGGAATCGGCTCTTCCGGTTCTTCCGGATCCGGATCGGTTTCTCCAGGTCCTTCGCCTCCCACCGTTACGGTATTGACTGCTCCGCCGTTGTCCACGTCTGCCTGAGTTACCACGTATTCTGCTTTCACAGTTACGGATGCGCCTACTGCCAGCTCGCTGATAACTGCTTTGCCTTCTTCATTGACATCATATCCGTCACCTGAAATGATTGCTGCACCAGTCAGTGTTTCTTCTACTGTTACATTCTTCAGAGTAACATTTCCGGTATTGCTTACAACAATGTCAAACTTCGCTTTCTCACCTGCTTTGAATGCCTTCGTCTCCACGCCGTCTGCCAGCTTGGTTCCGGTTGCTTCATTCAGATTTGTCAGAGTCTTGACTGCTGTGATATCCGGGCTCTGAACATCGGTCGGAACCGCTGCCTTCACCGTCTTGGATGCAGGATCTTTTCCAGGTCCTTTGCCCGCTGCAACAGCGATATTCTCAAGCTGTGCGGCATCCACATCTGCCTGGGTTACTTTGTAAGCTGCCAGAACGGTAATCTTATCTCCAACCTTCATGGTACCAATGGTTGCCGTTCTGTAATCCTCAGATCTCTCATATCCGTTTCCAAGGCGAATGACAGCATTTTCAAGCTGCTCTGTCACTGTCACATTGGTAAGCGTTACATTTCCGGTATTTTCAACTGTGATCTCAAAGTATGCGATATCATCAACTTTGAATTTACCGTTTACTCCGCTTCCCTCGCTGGTCAGCTTCTTCACTGCACTCAACTCCGGTGCCTTTTCTTCCAGCGGAACCTCTGCTTCCGGCTGCTGCGGATCCGGCTGATCCGGAATCTTCACAGCTGCAATATTTGTCAGGGTTCCTGCATCAATATCATCCTGTGTTACGGTGTACTGTGCATATACCGTTGCAGTTTCGCCTACATTGATCTGGCTGATAACTGCTTCGCCATACTCATTGATGGTATATCCGTCATCTTCTGTAATGGATGCGTTTGTAAGTGCTTCCGCTACTGTCACATTCTTCAGAGTGACATTTCCGGTATTCTGAACGGTGATTGCAAATTCTGCAGTCTCGCCTGCCTTAAATCCACCCGTCGGTGCATTGGTAACCGTCTTGCCTGTCACTGCAGCCGGTGCCTGCTCATCCGTCGGAACGTCAACCTCTGCCGTTGCATCCTCCGGATCGTCTCCCGGTGCACTTGCGGAAGCTGTCACGATATTCTTCGTTCCGCCTGCATCCACATCATCCTGAGTGATTACATAGGTTGCTGTAATATCTGCTGATTCGCCAACTCCCAGTTTCGAGAGAACTGCCTTACCATCTTCCAGATCGTATGCACTGTCCGAAATAATTTCTGCACCGTCAAGTCCTTCTGCTACCGTCACGTCTGTGAGTGTCACATTTCCGACATTCCGTACAGTAATCCTGAAGTTTACAGTCTCATTTACCTTGAAGCTGCCTTCGGTACCGGAGCCCTCATTTGTGATGATCTTCACTGCACTGAGGGCAGGATTCTGATCATCCAGACCAATCGATACGGTCGGATTTACCGGATCTGGCTGCTTATTTCCAGGAGCCGTTCCTGTAACAGTTGCAATATTGCTTACTCTTCCATTGTCGATATCGGACTGTTTTACTGTGTACGTTGCTGTCACAGTCACAGATTTGCCTACTCCAAGTTCTGCAGCAACTGCCCGATTGTTATTTACCGTATACGGTGCGCCTTCATATGTTGTAATTTCTGCACCACTCAGACCTTCCGCTACGGTTACATCTGTAAGTGTCACATTTCCGCTGTTGGTCACAACGATCGCAAATTCTGCTGTTTCACCAGCCTTGAATTTTCCGTCTTTGCCGCTGCCGCTGTTGGTCACTGTCTTCACTGCACGAAGATCCGGATTCCGGTCTGCTGTCGGTACAGAAACCTCTGCGCGTTTGTCAGCCGGTTTTCCATCCGTCGGATTCGGGCCTTCACCGGTTACGGTTACTACGTTCTTCGTTCCGTCTGCGTCCACATCTGCCTGCGTTACCACATAGCTTGCTGTGATCACAACCTCTTCTCCAACTTCAATGGTCGGAATGGTTGCCACGTTTCCGGATACTGTGAAGCCGTTTCCGTTAAAGACTGTGATACCGTTCAGAATATCCGTTACTGCTACATTCTTCAGCGTGACATTTCCGGTATTGGTTACAGTAATCTGGAACTCAACCGTCTGACCTGCGTTGAATGCTTTTCCACTGCCTCTGGTTCCCAGTGCACCATCCAGATTTGTGATGACCTTGGTCACATCAAATGCCGGTGCTTTCGCCTCGGTCGGAACATCTTCTGTCACCGTTACCGGATCCGGATTTCCTCCCGGGCCTTCTGCGGTCACGGTTGCAACGTTGGTTGCAATTCCATTATCCACATCTGCCTGCGTCACCTTGTATGTTGCTTTTACAACAACACTCTGACCTACTTCCAGTTTTGCGATGGTAGCCACATTTCCGGATGCTGTATACTTCGCATCTGTCGGAACAGCAATTTCAGCGCCTGCCATCTCACTTACCTGAACATTTGTCAGTGTTACGTTTCCATTGTTGGTAACCGTAATATCAAATTCTGCAATATCATTTACGCGGAATTTCTTATCGGTTCCCGTTCCTTCATTCTTCAGCTCTTTGTCTGCCGTGAAGGAGATATTCTTGCTGACTCTCGGAATTACTTCATCTGCAGTTGCATCTGCCGGATCCGGTCCGCTTTCCGGTCCCTCTCCGGATGCTTTTACGGTGTTCTTCACATCGCCTACTGCATCAATATCATCCTGCGTCAGATTATAGGTTGCTTTTACTGTTACAGTTGCACCTGGTGCCATTGTCTCAATGACTGCTTTGCCGTCCGAATTGATCACATATCCGGTTCCTGCTGCAATCGTTCCGCGTACCGGAATTTCTTCCACAATTACATTGTGAAGCGTAACATTTCCGTTATTGGTTACAACTACATCAAATTCTGCCGTCTCACCAACAGCAAATCCACTGGCCGGTGCATTGGTAACTGTCTTGGACAGACCAATCTCTGCCGTCTTATCGATGGTCGGTACCGGAACGGTCGGATCTGCAGGATCATTGTCTCCCGGGATATCCACACCAACGATATTGATCGTACCGCCGTTATCCACATCTGCCTGGGTTACTGTGTACTGTGCATTTACGGTAATGCTTGCACCTACACCAAGGCTTGCGATGGTTGCCGCTGTACCGTCATGTGTATAGCCTGTGCCATCTGTGATAACTGCGCCATTCAGTTTTTCTGTTACGGTAATTCCCTTCAGGGTTACATTACCTACGTTTGTAACTGTAATTTCGAAGTGTGCGGTTTCTCCGGCTGCAAATTTCTTTCCTGCTTCTTCTGCAATCAGATTCTTCACTGCCGTTACGGTCTGAACCTTGTCAACGGTGGAAACATCCAGACTGTCGTCATCCGTTACGTCGCCGTCATCCGGATCCTTTGCAGCTGCATTTACCGTATTGGTAAAGGAGCCCTCATCCACGTCATCCTGAGTCACCACATAAGTTGCGTTCACAACCACTTCTTTGCCCGGTGCCAGATCTTCTGTCAGAACTGCTGCACCGTTGGTTACTTCATATCCGCTGCCTGTTTCAATTACTGCACCTGTAAGCGCTTCTGTTACCGTTACACCATGCAGGGTTACATTTCCACTGTTCTTAACTGTGATTTCAAAGAGCGGCCTATCACCAACTGCAAATTTCGTATCTTTCAGTGCCCTTGTCAGAGCCTTTGTCACTGTGATAGACGGAGCCTTAGTTTCCGTTGTAAAGGATGCATCCGCAGTCTTCGGACCAACGCTCTGCTCTTTCGGATCAACCGCTGTTACGCTTACCGAGTTGGTATTTCCTCCATTGTCCACATCTGCCTGGGTTACTTTGTATTCAACCTTAATCGTTGCACTTTGTCCAACCGGCAGACTGCTGATTACTGCATTGCCATTCACGATACTGTTGTATCCGGTTATAAATGCAGCACCTGCAAGCGCTTCTGCAACTGTCACATTCTTCAGAGTGACATTTCCTTCATTCTCAACAGTGATATTGAAGGTTACCGTATCGTCAGCTTTATATCCGCCTGTCTCGCCAACTACAGCTTTTGTGACAGAGAAGTCTGCAGCCATTGCCACTGTGTTGACTGTCTTTGTTGCTGAGTATTCCCTTACGGTGCCTTCGATGCTGAATGCTGCTTTTGCAGTATTGGTAAAGGAACCTGCCACAATGTCTGCTTCAGTGATCTTATAAGTTGCTGTTGCTGTCTTCGTCTCACCAGGAGCTACATTCTCGAAAACAACCACGCCGTCTTTTGCATCTGCAAGTGTCACACCTGCCTGCTCAGATACGGTAATTGTCTGCGCTTTTGCATAGATATTGGTAACATTGATTGTAAAGGTTACTTCTTCGTTCAGTTCGTAGTTCTTGTCTTCTGCTGTCTTTGTGATCACAAGAGACGGATCTACCCACGGATCTATTTCGCCGTCTATTACGGAGAGAGTACCAATGGATTCTGCAATTGTATAATCGGATTCTTTTGCAGTTTCATTCCAGGTCAGGGTGTACTTATTTTTGCTTGATCCAACATATAACTGAGATCCAATTACAGCAAAGGATGCTGTCTCATCTTTAATAAATCCGGTAATAGTACCTCCTGCTGTCAATGCTTTTTTATCATATACCTTACTTGCACTCTGTGTTTCCACAGTCAAAGTTGCCGGGGTGATCGTAATACTTCCATCCACATATTTGATATTCAGCTTGGAGGTGACATCTTCGCCCGCTGCATTTCGAATGACAAGCGTGTCGCAGTTAGCTTCCACGGTTCCGTCTGCCACATGCGTTGCTGTATCATCAGATGTAGCCGTTTCCAGTGTATAGCCTTTCGGAAGGGTGCTTACGCTTACGGTAGCACCATGTGCTTCTCCGTCATAGGTGAAGGTTCCGCCCGTTGTTGTTACGGTGATTTCTCCCGCATACTCTGTTACGGTCAGGGTTCCGACTGTTGCACTGACTGTGTAGTCGCTTTCTGCTGCCGATCCATCCCAGTTAATGCTGTAGGTGTTTTTGCTGTTTCCTACTTCTGTCTGGCTTCCGGTCGTTGCAAACGCTGCGGTCTCTTCTTTTGCAAATCCGCTGATGCTTCCTGCTGCCGTCAGTGGATCGCCATCATATACCTTGCTTGCATCCGGTGTGGTTACCGTCAGCGTTGCCGGGGTGATCGTAATGCTTCCATCCACATATCTGATGTTCAGCCTGGAGGTTACGTCTACTCCCTTCGCATTTTTAATTACCAGCATATCGCAGTTGGCTGTCACGGTTCCCTCTGCCACGTGCGTTGCCTTATCATTGGATACTGCCGTCTCCAATGTATATCCTTTCGGAAGGGTGCTTACACTTACCGTTGCACCGTGTGCCTCTCCGTCATAGGTGAAGGTTCCGCCTGTTGTCGTTACCACGATCTCGTCAGTGTTTTCGGTTACGGTCAGGGTTCCAATGCTCTCGCTGATTGTATAATCACTAGCCACTGCCGTTCCGTCCCAGGTAATGCTGTAGGTGTTTTTGCTGTTTCCTACTTCTGTCTGGCTTCCGGTCGTTGCAAACGTTGCGGTCTCATCTTTTACAAATCCATCAATG
>JALEJS010000017.1 GCA_022769545.1 Blautia sp.
GACCGTGGAATACCGGAGCACGAAGTGCGAGGATATGCCGCAAAAGCCTCTTGACATAAGGTTCACGGGTTATCCTGTTTAGCAGAAAAGGGGGGCAAGTGCGCCCTTTTCCTGCCTTCCGGCGAGGACAGGTCCGGGCAGAGCCCGGAATTGGGTCAAGGGACTGGTCCCTTGCGGGTTCTCAGGGCAGAGCCCTGTGCCCCCGGAGGGCCTTCTGTCTTATATATTTGCAATTTTCAAGGTTCGTTTGAGCCTGTTTTTTTCGGCTCAGTTTTTCATAGATTACTTGACACTACCAAAAAAGCCGCTGTATAAACAACGACTTTTTTGAAACATATTCACTTTGCATCGTACATCAATTCCATACAACTATATCAAAGAATAATGTTTAAAACTCCTTTCTGATAATTCCAAATTGAATTTGGTTACTATTCAGTTCATAGACGGATATTTTTTTATATTTCACCATTCTATGCCAGTATCCGGCAGCCGATTTATTCCACATCAAAATACTGTCTTAATCTATATTTTCATTTGAGGTATCCTCAATGACAAAAGATCCCTTAGATATTTTCCGCATCCTGTACTTTAATCCGGCACGCTCCATACATATATTAAACAAATCTGGTGGAAAACCTCTGTCTTTCTTCACTAAGCTTTTCAGATATTTTTCCACCAGCTTTTCCCCGCATTCCTGACAATAGGCCATTTCTCCTCCTTCTGACGGATTTCCGTCATTGCATTAATTTAACGGAGATATTTTACGGCAGTTCCGTACGCAATTACCTCTGCAGCTCCGGTCATAACCTGAGAAGAGCCATATTCCACACCGATGACCGCATCGGCTCCCAGCTCCTTGGCTTCGTCCACCATTCGCTTCACTGCAATCTGGCGGGCCTCATTGAGCATCTCCGTATATCCTACAATTTCCCCACCCACCAGGGTTTTCATACCGGCCATAAAGTCTCTGCCGATATTTTTGCTGTGAACCACCGTTCCTTTTACCATACCCAATGCTTCAATATCATCCACTCCCGGAATATACTCAATACTTAGCAGCTTCATCTTCTTCTCTTCCTTCGATTTCTTTTACTCTGCATACCAGTGCCACAATTGCTCCGATAATCACAACAGCAGGTATTCCGATAAAGAACAGCAGCAGTCCGATGGGAATCGGGTCTTCTGAATATCCCCACACCATAATTCCAATGATCACTGCCATCAGAAGTACCATGGCGATGGCACCAAACACCGCGCCTGCCAGCTTCTTTTTGCGCGTATCCGTTTTCCTCACATCCACAAAGCTCACGCCCTTTCTTTCCAACTGTTCCATTTCCTCCAGACACAGTTCCGCATTCAGTGATTCCAGAGAAAGGCGCTCTTCCAGCATCTGTCTGCAGAACCGCTGCATGGATTCCAGATTGCTTTTCTGATTTTCCAGAATATCCGCCTGCCGTTCCAGGCATTCCGACAGGCTGCACCGCCCGGCAAATACCAGTTTCATTTCTTCGATGGAGACAGCTAATTTGCGAAGCAGTTTGATTTCCTGCAGCCGTTTTACGTCATCCATGCAGTATTCCCGGTATCCGTTTTCGGCCCGCTGCACCTGAAGGAGCCCCTGTTCCTCATAAAAGCGGATGTTCTTCCTTGTAATCCCCACCAGCTCTTCCACCTGTTTGATTTTCAATGGTCTCACCTCTTGTTTCCTGTATCCTGGTTCCACTTTACAGCTTCCACAAACCGGAAGGTCAAGCGTTTTTTCAAGTTTTCTTCTGTAATTATGAAATTCCTTTGTGTTTTTCCTTTTATTCCCATATCAGACGCTGCACTTCTACATTGACAATTCCGGAAAATATATCCTACTTTTTATACATTTTGATCAGCCGATGATGATACCAGATCATAACCGGCAGCGGAATCACGATCCCCCCACACATGGGGATCACGCACCAGAGACTGTCGCCGATCGCTGCTCCGATCCCATAGGAAATCATAATGATTCCCCCATAAAGCAGCCACATCATTCCATGCTTTTTATTCCATGCCTTCACATTTGACAGTTCTTCCGCTTTTGGCGGTTTCTCTCCCGAATAAAATCCCACCGGCCATTTGCTTCTCAGCTGGCAAATCCCGATTCCACCCATAAAGCAGGC
>JALEJS010000007.1 GCA_022769545.1 Blautia sp.
GCGGGGGATGCCCGAGTGGCGGGGTGCCCTTCTCGAAGGGCATCCCCAAGAACGGACTACCGTTTTGAATACACAAAGCCCCAGCAAATGCCGGGGCTAATGTTTGAATTATTTTGGGACATTTTCAAAAATGCTTGACATAGTTTTTTTCACTTTTCTGTAAAAAGATAACGGAAGCAGGCAAAGCCCACTTCCGTTTCTCTTTTTCACATGTGTGATGCCAGCACCGTCAGCAGATAGATCAGTGTGGCACACAGACCCACACAGAACAGAATCAGACCATACGACAGACTTCTGCCGATCAGTCCCGTGTTTTCCTTAAACTCTGTATAGACCAGCGCCGCTGCATGCACGTAATCCTTTTCCTTCGGATTTTTCCGCCGGACTGTGACATTGAGCAGCCGGTTTATCCGGTTCCCTATCCGTCCGATTGCATAAGTCAGCGCATTGCCCTCTTCCAGTTCATGAGCCAGAGGTGTATCCACATATACATTCTTTTTCAGGAAAATGACCTCCGGATCCTCAATGGAATCAAAAAGGCCCGTCTCCACCCCACTGGCAACCGGCAGTGTCTTCGCCAGAACATCCACCAGACGGTCCGGAATCATACAGAGCCTGCCGAAAATTCCCGGCAGAACCACCAGCAGAAGCGGACGGTAAACATAATCCTCCAGATCCTGAAATTCCAGCCATCGTCTGACATATTTCGTCCCGCCGGCTTTCGTCTTTACCATCATCCATTTTCTTCCGATTATGAGATAGACAAGCACACCGATCAGAATGGAGATCGCTGCCCCTTTCAGATTTTCAATACTGAAATACGCCACTGCGTGCGGAGCTTTTTCCAGCCCCATAAATCCCTGCCCCATATCTGCCAGATGATCCATGGTCAGATGCGGCAGAATGCCCATGAGCGGAAACAGGACCGCACAGATTCCGAGAACCGCTTTGCTCTTCCGGTTCATATAGGATCTGTTCATGGCATCATATTTCGCCTGCACCTGCGGGTCCTCATTCTTTTCCACGAAAACGGCAAAGAAAAGCTTACACATATACGCCACTGTCAGGCCTCCGCTGATCAGAAACAGCCATTCGATCAGCTTCATATCGCTCACACCCAGAAATACCGCCTTTTGTGTTCCCTGTGCAAGACCATCCGCATACTCCACAATGCTTTCGTGAATCAGCGTCTTACTTACATACCCGGAAAACAGCGGCATTCCGCCGATTCCCAGCGCACCGCTCAGATAGACTCCCGCCAGAAATGGTTTGTTCCGTCCGAAGCCGCGGATCTCATTCAGGTTCAGCTTATGCACATTCATGTAAATCACCCCTGCCGCCATAAACAGCACCAGCTTAAACAGCGAATGATTCACCATATGAAGCAGACTTCCTCTCACGGCCAGAGCATTTTCCTCTCCCAGAAGTCCCTGCATGCCGATCCCCACCAGAATAAAACCGATCTGCGATATCGACGAGCAGGCCAGTGTTCTCTTGAAATCAATGGAAACCAGTGCCAGCACGGCCCCTAAGATCATTGTGACAGAACCGATAAGCAATACAAAGGTTCCCCATTTTGCATCATGGAACAGGATCTGACAGCTGATTACCAGAATACCGAAAATTCCCGTTTTCGTCAGAATTCCGGACAGAAGCGCACTTGCAGGAGCCGGAGCCACCGGATGCGCCTTCGGCAGCCAGATATGCAGCGGAAAGGCTCCTGCCTTCGCCGCAAACCCGAAAAACAGACATCCTGCCGCCACATAGACATTCTTTCCCCGGCATGCTTCGTAAAGCTCCCCGATATACAGAGTACCTGCCTGCTGATACAGGAGGAAAATCCCCATCAGCATGACAAGACCGCCGATCACCGCAACGGCAAGGTAGGTGGATGCCGCCCGCAGGGATTCTTTCCGTTCATCCTGCGCAACCCAGACATAGGATGCCAGAGACATCACTTCAAAGAAAATGAACGTCGTGTATAAATCTGCCGACAAAAAGATTCCCTCGGTCGCTCCCAGTGTGATCAGCTGGAACAGATAATACCGGTTGCGATTATGGTAATGCGCAAAATATTCCTCCGAAAACAGCAATGTCATCATCCACATAAACGCGGCAATCGTTCCATACAGAATCCGGAAACCGTCCGTCGTAAAATGAAGTCCCATTCCACAGAAACCGGACAGATCAAAAGACGACTCCCCTCCTGCCAAAAACAGATAAAGAAGCATCAGAAATTCCACAATTGACACCGCCTGAACCGTCTTGTCCCGCAGCTCCTTATCCTTTCTTCCCAGAAGATAAGACAGAATTCCTCCCGCCACAGGGAAGAAAACAATATCCGCCAGTATAAATGCGTGATTCATTTTATCTCCTCCCTTCTAATATACGCCGCATGCAATGTTAAAAATAAACTGTACAAGGCGAGGTGAAAACAGACCGATCACAACCGTCACAGCTGCAAACACAATCAGCGGAAGACACATCTTCCAGGACGGATCTCTGTATACCTCAACGGTACTGTAATCAAAATCCTTTCCGGGAAAGAATGCCCTAAGAACAATGGTCAGCATATAGATTGCCGTCAGAAGCGCACTGATCAGAAGACATCCGATTCCCAGATATGCCTGTACATTCCCGCTTTCCACCGCGGCATCTGCCAGATACCATTTGCTGACAAATCCGGCCAGTCCCGGCACCCCCATCAGGCCCAGTGCGGCAATGGTAAAACAGGTAAAGACAACCGGCATTCTTCTTCCCAGTCCGTCCAGCTCATTCACAAATTTTTTGCCGGTCTGATGCATGATGGCGCCGGCACAGAGGAAGGAACAGATCTTCATAAATGCATGGGTGACCATATGACAGAGCGCCCCCACCATTCCAAGAGGAGTCATAATCATAGCCCCGAAAAGGATGTAGGAAAGATTGCTCACTGTGGAGTATGCCAGTCTTCGTTTTATATGCATCTGGTTCACAGCCTTGCTGCATCCGTACACAATCGTGATCATGGCAATGCCCATGGCAGCATACTGCACCCACGTCCCCTGAAGAAACTCTGTTCCAAAGCTGTAGTAGGTGATTCGGATAATGGCAAAGACACCAGCCTTGACAACTGCCACGGCATGCAGCAGCGCAGTGACCGGTGTCGGTGCCACACCGGCATCCGGAAGCCATCCGCACAGCGGCCAGACAGCCGCCTTTACGCCAAAGCCCATAAATGCAAGCATATAAATGATCAGAAGAATATTCACCTTATCTCCCAGCTTCACCGCATTCAGAACACCGCCCAGAACAAATTCACCGGTGTTCCCATACACAAGGAGAAATACCATTCCCATCATGGCAAAGGCAGCTCCGCCCAGAGAATAATACAGATATTTCCGCGATGCATAAATCGCTTCTCTGGACAGGTTATGTATGATCAGCGGAACCGTCACCAGGGTCAGAAGCTCATAGAACAGATACATTGTGAGAATATCTGACGCAAAAGCAATTCCAAGCGTCACTCCGAAGGTCATACTGTAAAACATAAAGAATATTTTTTCGTGGCCCTCATGCTCCATATATTCAAATGAATACAGCATACAAAATGGCCACAGAATGGAAATCATGCCGCCAAACAGCATGGTCAGCCCGTCAATCTTAAACGAGATCGACAGATTTCTGACAAAATGGATTACCTCGATTTTTTCCATCGGTCCATGTGCAACCAGGCATAACGCAATCGCGGATGTCACGATCGTCAGGACTTCCAGATAGATCATCATATATTTTCTGTTTCGAAAAGGCAGCAAAGGAGTTAAGGCTCCGCCCAGAATAGGAAGCAGAATTGCCGCCAAAATCCAGTATTGACTCATATCACACCTTCGTCCTTTCTATAATATGCTTTCCGCAATCTGTGCAATATACCGGATCAGCGGATTCGGTACCATTCCAAGCACCACCGCCAGAATTGCCAGAATCAGCAGCGGAACTGTCATGATCTTCACCGGCTCCATTTTCCGAAGACTTCCGTAATCAAAATCACTGCCCGGAAGGAAGCCGCGAATGGTAACCGGAAGCAGATACCCCGCTGTTAGCAGTGCACTTATCAGCAGTATAACCGGTCCCAGCCAGGAAAATACGCGGATACCGGAATTTAACGAGCCTTCCGCCAGATACCATTTACTGATAAATCCGCTGGCCGGAGGAATTCCGATCAGAGCCAGGGACGCAAAGGTATAACACCATACCGTAACCGGCATTTCCTTTCCGATTCCCCGAAACTCCTCCACTCTTGTCTTTCCTGTTTTAAAGATCATGGCACCCACACACAAAAACAGACAGGATTTGATCAGTGCATGAAAGACCACATGAAGCAGCGCTCCCGCCATGGCCTGCGGCTGCAGCAGCGCCAGGCCGAAAAGAATGTAGGAAGCCTGACTCACCGTGGAATATGCCAGACGCTTTTTCATAACCGGCTCACGATACGCCAGCATAGACCCCATGAATACCGTCAGCAGCGTCAAAGCCAGCCAGGCAGTCTGTACCCAGGTCCCCCGGATGAAATCCGCACCGACAATATAATACAGCCCCCGGATGATTCCAAGCACTCCCATCTTCACGATCAGGCCGGACAGAACTGCACTGGCAGGTGCCGGTGCCACCGGATGGGCAGCCGGAAGCCATGCATGCAGCGGAAACATTCCTGCCTTGGCCCCAAAACCAACGATCAGCAGAAATGTCACCACCAGAAGCAGCGCTTCATTTCCGCTCACCAGGTCCGGATTTAAGGATCCTCCCGGTGTGAAGTTCAGAGAGACGGTATAATGATTCAAAAAATATATTCCAAACAATACCAGATATGCGCCACACATGGAATACAGAAGATATTTCACTGCAGCCATAATGGATTCCCTGGTGCCGGAGTGCAGGATCAGCGGAACTGCGGTCAGCGTCATCAGCTCGTAAAAGAGATAATAGGTAACCAGGTTTCCGGAAAAGCAAAGCGCAAGCAGCACACCGTAAACCAGCAGATAAAATCCGAAATAACGTTTTTCATTTCCCTCGTGTTTCATATATTCAAAGGAAAAGAAACCTGCCAGAAGCCACACAACACAAACCACAGCTCCGATCAGACGTCCCAGCGTGTCCACACAGAAATACAGCTTCAAAACGCCTCCGCCAGGTAAATTCAGCGCACCACTGCTGCCAAAAATGACAGCTGCCGCCAGTACCGTAGTGATCACCAGTCCTGCTCCCGCCGCCCGGTGCAGAGCCGACCGCTCTTTCAGGCCCGGACACAGTAAGATCCATACGCCACAGAGAACTGGAAACAATATGGCAAGGATTATCATAAATGAAGTATTCATTTTCCATTCCTCCTACGCGAAATTGTTCAGGCCAACGGTGATCACCCTGAGAATGCTCTGTGAGCAGAGACCCAGAATCAGATTCAGGATAATAAACAGGATGATCGTGACCGTATACAGTTTCTGCTGTCTTATCGTAAATTTACAATATCCCTTTTTCTTTACCTCACCGGCTTTTGCCGGCACATAAATATTGATAAAGGTTTTCAGGAAATAGATGGCATTCAGTATGGTGCTGACTCCAAGTACGATCAGAGTCGGCAGCATTTTGTGAGACGGATGCATGACCGCCGCCTCGGCAAACAGGTATTTTGTGATAAATCCGGCAAACATGGGGATTCCCACCATGGAAAAAGATCCCACCGCAAATCCCACACCGGCAATCTTATTCCGATAGCCGGAACCGGTAAGATCGGAAATTTTACGGCTTCCTCCGGAAACATCCGTAAGTCCGATCGCCGATACAAAGAGAAGTGACTTGGTCGCCGCATGTGCCAGAATATGGTAGATACTTGCCACCATACCCACTGTGGTTCCCAGGCCAAACCCCATATAGATATACCCGATCTGCGCCACAGAGGAAAAGGCAATCATCCTTCGGATATCCTTCTCCCAGATCGCACTGACCGATCCGAACACCATACCACACAGGCCGAACACAAACAGGACATTGATGATTTTCGTAGCACAAATTGTCTGGAAGCCGATGACACGGTAAAAAATCTTGATCAGCAGAAAAATATATCCCTTTGACACAAGACTGGACAGCATCGCTGCCGAAGATACCGTCGAATACCCGTAGGCATCCGGAAGCCAGGAGTGAAAGGGAAACAGCGCGCTTTTAATGGCAAGTCCCACTGTCATCAGACCGATGGTAATGATCAGAGGAATGTGGTAGGTCCCTGCTGACATGATCGCAGCCACGGAATCCTTTATATTGGACATCAGCAGATGTCCGGTCAGATCATAAAGCATACAGATTCCCATCAGCAGAAGTCCGGATCCGAGAAGGCTCATGATCATATACCGCACAGCTGCCTCTATCGTTCGTCCGTTCTGTCGGATCATAATCAGACCACAGGCAGAAATGGTATTGATTTCCACAAACACATATGCAGTAAAAAGGTCATTGGTGTAGATCAGTGCCAGCAGAGAACTGAGCAGAAGATCTACAAGAATGTAATAGATGTTATGTTTTGTGATCTCCACCTCTTCCATGAGTTTTTTCCGTCCGCCCCACATGCACAGAAGCATGATCGCGGAAAAGACCAGCGCCATTCCGGCCTCCAGCGCACCGGCACGGATCTCATTTCCCCACGGAGCAGGGAAATGCCCCATCATAAAGGTGTAGCTTCCTCCGGTGTTCATCATGTAGATCAGCAGCCACCCCGACATGATTCCTACCAGGATGATCACTGCCGAATTCAGCCTTCTTGCCGCCTTCTCCGGCAGAACCGAAGAAATGATTCCGGAAAACATCGATATAATAATGGAAAAGAAAGGAACATTCTGTACAAAAGCCATCACAGTCCCTCCTTCCTGAGTCTGGAGGAAATCTCATCCAGATCCAGCGTATGATAGCGGTTATACAGCCGCACCGTCAGTGACAGCATCAATGCCGTGACAGAGACAGAAACCACTATTCCCGTCAGCACCAGGCCGCTGGGAATAGGATTGATATATGCTTCCACGCTCTGCACGCCATCCACCACAATGGGCGCCGCTCTCCCGGCAATATATCCCTTTTCCGCCAGGAAAAGATACACGGCAGTATCCATGATATTCAGGCCGATGATCTTTTTGATCAGATTTTTCTGCAGCAGCAGGTTCGCAAATCCTATTCCAAAAAGGATCATGGCCACCTCTTCCCCGAAATTGGGGATCAGATTTGTACCAAACATCTTAAAATCCTCCCTTTCGAAACAGTGCAAAAAACGCATACATGGTACAGGCAACCACCAGCCCCACGCAGATGTTCAGCGGAAGAATCAGACCGCTGCTCAGAATAGCTCCGGGTGTTCCCAGCGGAATCCCGCTTTCCAGATGATGCGCTCCCGTGTAGAAGGAATAGCTTTTTGCCAGACAGTAAAATGTCAGCGAACAGAAGCTGACCCATTTATAGGTTTTTTCTGTAAAGAATTTCTCTGTTTTCTCAAATCCAAACGCATTCAGGTAAAGAATCAGACCTGCACCGATGATGGCTCCTCCGGAAAATCCTCCGCCGGGAGAGAGATGTCCGTTCAGAATCACATAAATCCCGAAGATCACGATAATCGGTACCAGAACCGCAGACACTGCCTGCAGGATAGCGTCATGCTTCGGCTCATAAAAGCTGTCCAGCTTTTCCTGAACTCTGGCACTGTCCTTTCCCTTTTTCTTGTCATTTCTCAGAAGAATCAGTACCGTGCAGGTTGCAATAAAGAGTACATTGGATTCTCCGAAGGTATCAAACGCACGATAGTCCAGAATCATTCCGGTCACAATATTGACCGCACCTGTATCCTGGAGTCCGTCCTCAATATATTTCGCCGACACTTCATTGTTTACCGGATTTTCCGGACTTCCCACCGGCGGAAGATAGGAAACCTCCATCAGAAGGATCAGAATCAGAGTCAGACAGCAGACCAGTGCCGCAGCCTTGTAGAATCTCTTGAAAAAAAGATAATGTCCGTTATGTTCCGTGTCATTCACTTTATGAAAAATCTGTTCATGTTCTTTCTGATAGCGCCGGTTTTTCTGCTCATCCGGCTGATACTCTCTTGGGAGAACTAAAGATTCCTTTTCCTTTGGCTTATTCATCCTTTTTCTCCTCCTCCCCCATGGCATGAATTTTCTTCAATGTCACAAAAAACAGTACACTGGTGACACCGGCTCCGACTGCGGCTTCCGTGATCGCAAGATCCGGGGACTCCAGAAGGATCCAGATAATGGACATGATCAGACTGTATGACATAAAGATCAGAATCGAATTCAGAAGGTTTTTGGAAAAACTTACCGCAACTCCGCATATGATCAGAAAGCCGAGCAGTATATATTGAAATGTCAGCATAGCTTTTCCTCCTTTTCCTCATCCTGCTTCAGGCGTTCCAGAACTTCCGCGGACACCTCACATTTCTGGTCCAAATCCGTATTTGTCACTGCCTCCAGACGGGAAAGCAGATGAGACGAAACCGGAGAAGCACACCACAGAAAGCAGATAACCAGAAGCATTTTCAATGTGGTGAAATTCCATCCGGACAGGCACATCAGCCCCAGAAGGCACGCTCCGATTCCCAGGGTATCTCCCATGGCTGCCGCATGCATACGGTTCAGTATGTATCGGAACTTAAATACCCCCAATACCTGCACAGCAAAAATCATCAGTCCCCCAAGCAAAAGAAGCACTCCTATGATAAACTGCAGCCACTTAAGAATTACCATTTTCGTCTCCTCCTTCCTGCATCTCCTCTTCTCTTTCCAGCGCTTTCCGCTTTCTTCCATGATCCATCTTTTCCCGGTACACACCGGTATAAACCTTTGTCAGTACCACCACCGCAAGGAAGCTGATCATGGCATAGATCAGGCAGATATCCACCAGGTATCCCTCCCCCATCTGAAGGGCAAGGATGCAGATAATGACCATAACAATGGTTCCCATCATATTCACTGCTACCACACGATCCGAAATGGACGGCCCGATCACCGAACGGATCAGGCACAAAACCAGAAGAATTGCAAGAAAAATCAGCATCACGGAAAAAATCCATGGATAAGACTGCATAATTTCCATAATTATTCACCAATCCTTTCCAGCTTCTCCAGCATTTCCACAAAAACAGAATTCTCCATTCCCTCTGCGAGACTCTTGTCCAGACAATGAACAATCAGCTCACTGTCCTCCAGTGAAACCGTTATGGTTCCAGGCGTCAGAGTGATGGTATTTGCAAGGATCGCCCTGCAGAATCTGGACTTCAGGGATGTCTGAAACGACACCATAACAGGCTGAACCACAACATCCCTGGAAATGATCATACGGACCACTTCCATATTTGCCTTCAGTACTTCCTTGATGAGAATCAGTACATACAGAAGGAAATATCCGGACCGCATCAGAAGCTTCTTTTCTTTGCGAAGACTGTAATCCATAAATTTGCAGATAAAAGCAAACATCAGCAGCGATATCACAATACCAAAAATAACGATTTCTGTGGTAATCGCTCCGTTAAAGATCAGCCACACAAGAAAAAACAACAGCAGCATTTCCCCACTTCCTTTCCTCAGAATCAAGCATCAAGAAGGAATGCCTTATACGCTTTTTCTGCCTCATAAATATCCGCTTTACTGGTAACCTCCCAGGGCGCATGCATACTTAATACAGATACACCGCTGTCAATCACTTCCATGCCATAAAGAGCAGCAATATACGCAATGGTTCCGCCGCCGCCCACATCTACCTTACCCAGCTCTGATGTCTGGAAGGCCACCTGATGGTCGTCAAAAATCCGGCGCACGCGTGCCACATACTCTGCATTGGCATCGTTGGAGCCGCTCTTTCCCCTTGCACCGGTAAATTTGTTCAGAACGATTCCCCGTCCCAGATATGCTGCGTTCTTTTTCTCAAAGGCCTCACCGTAGGCAGGATCAAATCCGGCGCTTACGTCGGAGGACAGCATGCTGGAATTCCGGAGTGTTCTGCGAAGCGTAAGCTCCGAATAAATTCCCATCGCATCCAGAAGTTCTGCCACGCTGTTCTCGAAGAACCGGGACTGCATGCCCGTCGCCCCCACACTGCCGATTTCTTCTTTGTCTACCAGCAGACAGCAGCAGGTACGTGCCGGTGCTTCCATCTCCAGTAGTGCAGCCAGAGAAGTATAGGCACACACTCTGTCATCCTGGCCATACGCTGCGATCATACTGCGGTCAAGACCACACTCCCGTGCCTTTCCTGCAGGTACAATCTCCAGCTCTGCAGACAGGAAGTCTTCCTCCTCGATTCCGTATTTTTCCTTCAGAATGGCAAGAACATTTTCCCTGACAGCCTCCTTCTTACGGTCATCATCCAGATCCTTCAGCGGACGGCTTCCCACAAGAATGTCAAGATTTTCGCCTTCAATCACCTTGGCAGCAGGCTTTTCCATCTGACTTCCTGCCAGATGAATCAGAAGGTCTGTGATATAAAGAATGGGATCTTCGTCATCTTCACCGATGCGGATATCCACAACGCTGCCATCCTTCTTTGCCACAACTCCATGCATGGCCAGGGGAAGCGTCACCCACTGATATTTTTTCACGCCTCCATAATAATGTGTGTCCAGATAAGCCAGATCCGTATCCTCATAAAGCGGGTTCTGCTTGATATCCAGACGGGGCGAATCGATATGCGCTCCCAGAATGTTCATTCCCTTTTCCAGCGGCTCACTGCCGATGTGGAACAGAGAAACAATCTTATTCATAGCTACTGTATAAACCTTATCGCCTGCCCGCAGCGTTTTGCTTTCTGCCGTTTTTTCAGACAGCTCCCGATATCCAGCTTCCTCAGCTTCTTTTATGATCTGCTCCACGCATTCCCGTTCTGTTTTTCCCTCATCGAGGAAATGACGGTATCTCTTCACCAGCTCCTCCATTTTCTTCTCTTCTGCTTCCCCATAGGAAAGCCACGCATTTTTTCGTTCCATATTGATCCCCTTTCTGATTTTCACATAGTATATCCATTTTAATCTGAGCCTACCCCTTTCTTCTGTTTTTGTCAAGTTTTTGACAGGCTCATTTTTCCAGATTCCTATCCAGTGAACCGCGGCCCTTGCCAGACCATTTTCCATCTGGACAATTTCCTGAATATTCTTTATATTATGAGTCAGGGGACAAACGGACATAAAAGACATGCTTGCATGTGTTTTTATGTCTGTGGGTCAGACTCATTTTTCAGGCAACTCATATTATAAAATAGATATTTCCAACATACAAGGAGCATATTATGCAGACATCTGTTCAATTAAGAGAAACTTTACACTCGATCAACCGGAAAAGTTACCCGGCCTATAAATCGCTGCGGGGAACGTATTCCTTTCCCGACTACATTCTGTCCGTCGACCATGTGCAGGGAGATCCTTTTGCCTCCCCTTCCAACGTCAGTATCCGCCTCCGGCACAGTACGGCCGGTTTCCCTGCGGAATTTTTATCTCATCCGTCTGCACGCACCACACTGGCCGATTATCTTACCAGACAGTTTGCCCGCCAGATCGATCCCTATGTATTTCGCGCAAAGGGTTCCGGCAAAAGCGGTCTGATCAGCGTCACCCACTGCGGCCAGGAAGTGCTTTCCCGCACAGCCTGTGAGATTGATCCGGACGGAATCACCGCACGGTTCTTTATCGGTTTTCCTGCCAACGGACGTACCATTAACTCCGGTGAGCTGGAAAAGATTCTGTTTGATTTTCTTCCGGTCTGTGTCCGGAATTCCTTCCTGTACAAAAATCTGAATGCCGGTGATCTGAAAAACTTTATGGCACTCGCAGAAGATCAGGAAGAAATCCGCCTCCAGCTGAAAGAGCGCGGTCTTGCCGCCTTTGTGGCAGACGGATCCATACTTCCCAGAGAGAGCGGGGTTTCCTCCCGCCCCATGAAATCCTCGGTTCCCTTTTCCTCCCCGGAAAGCCTTCGTGTCACCCTGAAGCTTCCTCACCGGGGAATCATTTCCGGCATGGGAATTCCAAAGGGAATCACTCTGATCGTAGGCGGCGGATACCACGGAAAATCCACGCTTCTGACCGCTCTTCAGCTGGGTGTATACAACCATATCCCCGGTGACGGGCGGGAATATGTCATCACAGACGCCAGCGCACTGAAGCTTCGCTCTGAGGACGGACGTTTTATCCGGGATGTGGATATCTCGCTGTTTATCAATGATCTTCCCAACAAAAAAGACACCTCCTGTTTCTCTACAGAAGATGCCAGCGGCAGCACTTCTCAGGCTGCCGGAATCGTGGAAGGAATGGAGGCAGGAAGCCGGGTCTTCCTGCTGGACGAGGATACCTCCGCCACCAATTTCATGGTGCGGGATTCCTTTATGCAGAAGGTCATCCGCCGGGAAAAAGAGCCAATCACGCCCTTCCTGGAACGTGCACGGGACCTGTACGAAAAAGCAGGAATCTCCACGATCATGGTTGCCGGCAGCTCCGGAGCCTTTTTCCATATTGCAGATACCGTGATCCAGATGGACAGCTATGTTCCCCTGGATATCACGACCCAGGTCAAAGCCCTTTGCAGGGAGTATCCTCTGGAATCTGCCGACATTCCGCCGTATCATCAGCCATCCTCCCGCCGGGTCATGAGCAAATCCTCCCTCGGCGCACCCAGGCGAAGGGACTACCGCACCGGAGCAGTAAAAGCCGGGCAGGACGAGCATCTGAAGGTTCGGGTGCACGGACGGGACGGTTTCACCCTTGGACGCCAGGATGTGGATCTGCGTTATCTGGAGCAGCTGATCGATGCCGAACAGACTGCCGCTCTGGGAATGCTTCTGAAATATACCGTGGAAAATCTGATCGACGGAAAACGAACACTCCCGGAAATCGTCCGCTGGCTGGAACGTCAGCTGGAAACAAAGGGATTGTCCTTCCTGTCAGAAGGAAGCTACGTTCCCTGCGGCTATGCCATGCCGCGCATTCAGGAAATCTACTCCTGCTTTAATCGATATCGGCGGATATGACAATATCCTTCAGCTTCCGCTTCGGAACATAATGTACATCCTTTTCGTCACGATAATATGCGCAGTTCCCGCCTTCCTTAAGCTCTGTGAGAACGATGGTCTCTGCAGGCTTTCCGAAAGCCACAATGAGCATGGGTGCCAGATATTCCGGAAGCTTCAGTTCCGACTTTACCTCGCCCGCGTTGAAATTCCCGATCATACAGCCGCCGAGTTCTTTCTCGGCAGCAGCCAGAAGCATGGTCTGCGCAACGATGCCCACATCCTTCTGATAGCGCTGCAGAGATTCTCCAAGCCGGGTATCCTGACAGATGACAATAAACGCAGTGGGGCACATTCCCTTATGGGGAAGCTCCATCTGCGGCAGCGCTCTGGCCCATTTTGTCAGAGCCTGAATCCTGTCGGTCTCCTCCTTTTCCCATGCAAGATAATACCGGAACGGCTGTGCATTTACACTGGACGGTGCCAGTCTGGCATGATCCACAAAATCCATCAGCATTTCCTTCGTAAACCGGTAAGCTTCATCGTACCCCCGGTAACTGCGGTTTTTCTTTACCAAATCTTTCAGCATTTCTTCTGTCTCCTTTTCTGTCAGACATCTCAGACCATTTTCGTCAACAATCTGCAGGCATCTCTCCTGCGCTGAGATAACATCTTCTCTAGAGAATACCACAAAACAGCCTCAGGGTCAAAGCGGAGAATTCCTCATAGAGAAGCAGGCATGCTCCGTCACATCGCTGCTGTCCGGGACTTTCTCATAGAGAAGCAGACATTACAATCTATGAAAGTCGATTGCTCCGCACTTCGTGCTCTCACAATCGCTGCCCATATTCGCAATCCGGCCTCCCGGCCTACTTGCTCATACGGATCAGCCCGTCCAATAGCCATGTGTCTGCGCATGCAGGCATGCTCCGTCACATCGCTGCTGTCCGTGACTTTCATAGTACAAAACGACCGCCTTACTGACGTTCTTGTCAGTAAGGCGGTCATTCGCGTTTTGTTTTACATATTTTTAGGGAAAGGAAAGAGTATTCTTAAAAGTAACTGCTTACCTTTAAGACACTTATATCATACCGAATAAATGTGATAAGAATTTGTCTAATTTCTAATAATTTTATAAAATTTCTAAACTCCCTATTATGAATTTCGAATCAAAGAAAAACATCCTTCATCGGTACCGGTTTCCATCAGTCATGGCGCTGATCCGCATTGTCATAGCACTCACAGAAGCGTGCCGCGAATGCCGGTTCCTCACCATGTGCGTACAGATGAGAGATATCTCCAAAGGAGCTCATCCGGAAGCTGGCAATTCCTTTCCTGCGCTCTTCCGTCACAAAGGTGGTCACCGAGGATGGCGCCGCACAGGCTCCATGCCAGATCACCATCGGTGAAACAGATAACAGATAAGAGGTCAGTATGCTCCCCAGTCCGAAATGGCAGAAAAATGCAATCGTATCGTTGTTTGCTTTTTCCGCACGGTAGAAATGACCGTCCCGCACATACCCGTGCCGGGCAAGAACCTCATCAAATCCCTGTACCACCCAGTCGTACTCTTTTTTCACATTCGCTTCCTGCATCCGTTCATTTTCATACCAGTGGTCAAACTGAAAAAAGCGTTCGTCCTGCATCCAGTCCTGCGGAAGCCAGTCCCATGGGATGATTCTTCCGTCTGCGACATCCGGCCGGTGAATGGGGGCCACAAATTCCCGGAGCCATTCCTTCTCCTCCGCTGTCTGACCAAGTTTTTGCAGAGTAAAGGATGCCGTATCCTTTGCCCTGCCCAGCGGAGAGACATAGCTGTATGTAATACCCATTTTCGACAGCTTTTCCGAAAGATATTCCGCCTCTCTCCATCCCTTTTCCGTGAGAGAATCCCTGCTGTAATCCGGATCTCCATGTCTTATGATCAATATCTTCATTTTTTCTTTTTATCCCTTTCCGAGCGGCCGAAAGCCGCCCGAGCCTATTCTGTGTAAAATGTCTGTTCGTGAACAATGGTCTCTTCGAATAACGGTTCTTCTTCTGGTGTGACCTCCCCGGAGGAATATTCCTCCGGCCATGTCTGCACAGGCTCCTGTATCACTCCCGGAGTCGGAGTAGCCATCGGAATCGGAGTGGCTGTCGGCATCGGCACGGCTGTCGGCATCGGTGCTTCCGTCGGCACAGGAGTCGCCGTCGGGACTGCCGTTGGCCGAGGTGTGGGTGTCGCCAGCGAAGATCCCTGCAGAATCGGCGTCGGGGTAGCCACCGCTTCCGGTGACGGAGTAGGATTGGGTGTCAGTACATCCTCCTGACCCCCTCCCCGTGGAATCAGCGCTGCAACGGCCCCCATACCAAACGCAAGCAGCATCAGAACCAGTGCAATTTTCAGGATGACCGGAGTCCCGGAAGTTTTCGCCTCATGCTTTTTCTGCCCGGATGGATTTCCGCCGGATGCACTTCCTGCGGACGATGCCCCGTCGGATCTTTTCCTGTCCGAATGTGGTCTGCCTGTTTCTTCCGGCGCATTCTCATACACACATTCATTTTCAATCAGCTCCAGAAGGCGCTGGTTTGGTTTCAGATCTCCGAGATCCTGCGTTTTTTCATTGGAATATGTGATGATTCGCTCCACATCTTCTCCGGTAATGTTTCCATATGTATCCGGCTTCTTTTTCCGGAGATAGCCGGCCATTTTATTTTGTGTGATACGCACAATCCATTTTTCATAATCACCGGGATTTTTCAGCCGGTGCAGATTATGGAATCCGAGAATATAGGCATCCTGGATCAGATTCAGGGCGGCATCCTCATCCTTAATCATAGACTTTACCATCCGATAAACCGATCCATAGGTACGGTTATACAATTCACGGATTGCCGGCTCCCGTCCATAAATGGCATCCTGGATCAGCTGCTCCGAGTATCCCTGCCGTGCCCCGCAAAACTCACAGAACCGGCTGTTCCCATCAATTGTTTTTCCACACTGACAACATTTCATTTCGATTCCTCCACAGGAAGCTCCACTATCGTGTATTCATGATGCATGGCCGGAATCAGCTTTTCCGTCAGATCCGATGTGCGCATGACCAGACTGGAGGTATTGATGCACGGATGACACCCAAACCAGGGCTCCTCCAGGACTTCCTTATCAATCAGAAGCCGGACTCTGTTTTCACGATCATTCATCAGTCCGAGTACGCTGACCGATCCCGGCGTGATATTCAGAAATTCTTCCATATATTGTTCACTGGCAAAAGACAGTCTTGCCGTACCAAGCTGCTTTGACAGATATTTTGTTTTAAAAGGCTTGTTTCCCGGCATCAGCAGCAGATAAAAATCGGTCTCCTGCCGATTGCACAGAAAAAGATTTTTGCAGATATCAATTCCCAGAAGTGCATCCACACCCTGACATGCCTCAATCGTCATCAAAGGTTCATGATCCACCCTGCGAAAGGGTATTTCCAGCGTCTCCAGCAGATCATACGATGCAATTTCCTTGTCCGGCCGTCCCTGTGTGTTATCAGGACGACCATTGTATATGGTCGTATCAATCATCATTCTTTTGTTCCATCTCCTGTCTCTTTTCTTCTCAGTGTCCGCAGATAGCTTTTCTGTTCTGGAGTGATCCGATAGCTTTCCACCGCCTTCTGAATGGTTTTGTTATGCGTCCATTTATCCAGACGCTTCTCTTCCAGATAAGGAACCGATGCTTCATACTGCTTCGCAAGTGCTGTGGCAAAATACCAGGCAACCATCATCTTCACATAATACTCATCCGAAACGATTTCCGCCACCCACTGATGATATTCCGGCAGGAAGCCGTCGTCCAGATAAGACTGCATCAGCATTCCCACTCCGAAGCGGATCGTATATGTCTGATCCGAGCGGATCCACTGGCAAATCTTTTCCAGCAGCTCCTGGCGATGTTTTTTGAAAACGCCAGGCTTCATCGTATCACAGGTCGCCCAGTTGTCTATATACGGAAGGAACCGCTCTACCTCCCGGATGCATGTATCATAATCCCGGATCTGCTCGATTAGATAGCCATGAAGGTTATTTTCCTCATAATAGGTATGGGGGAGCTGCTTCATAAACACGTCTTTTTCCGGCAGCTTTGACAATTCTTTTGCATATTTGCGCAGCATGGGAATCCGGACTCCGATCACGGTCTCCTTATCCACTGTCGGCATCAGTCTTGCATGAAAATCCCGATAACCCAAATCCTGCATCGCAAACAGCCGCTCCCGGATCGATTCCTCTGCCTGTTTTTTCTCTTCTTTCATCTTATTCTCTTTCTCTGTCTTTTTGTAATCTGTTCTTGCCGTTTCCGGCTGCCACAGCGTTTTCGGGCTACTGAAATCCTACCATAATTCCCTGGCAATCTTCATTCCCGACGGCGTAGCGGCAAGTCCTCCTTCTCCGGTTTCCCGCAGTCTGGCAGGAAGTGATTCTCCCACTTCTTTCATGGCATCAATCACCTCATCCGGAGGAATCCTGGTCCGGATTCCTGCAATTGCCAGATCCGAACTGGTCACCGCATTCACCGCACCGATCACATTCCGTTTGACACAGGGAACCTCAACCAGACCGGCTACCGGATCACATACCAGTCCCAGAAGATTTGACAGGGCCATACTGCAGCTGTGCGCCACCGCCTCTGCGGAGCCTCCTCTGAGATACGTCAGTCCGGCTGCTGCCATCGCAGAAGCGGAACCGATCTCCGCCTGACATCCTCCCGCAGCGCCTGCCAGAAAAGCTCTGGCCGCGATCACTTCCCCAATCCCGGCACAGACGTACAGCCCCCGGATCATATCCTCCTCATCCACATGATACATTTCCTCATAGGCACAGAAAACTGCAGGGATCACGCCGCAGGAGCCTGCTGTGGGAGCTGCAACAATCCGCTTCATGCAGGCATTGGACTCTGCCATTTTCAGGGCTTTTTCCATCACATTCCCGAGGAAGCCTCCGCTGACGGTCTTCCCCTGCGCCACTGCCTGGTGCATTTTCTGTCCGTCGCCTCCCACCAGGCCGCTTCTGGACATCTGCGCCGGATCGTAAGTCCGGTATGCTTCCTTCATCGTATGATAAATGCATCTCATTTTATTCAAAGATTCTTCTTCTGTAAGTCTGGAATCCTCCAGATCATCCTCCAGAAGCAGTCTCCAGAGCGGCATTGCCTTCTCCTCCGCTTCTGCAATCATATCCGCAATTGCCTGATATGCCATTTACCATTCCTCCTTCTGCTCTGCCCAGGCAAAGACAGCAGCCCGCTTTTCCCGGTATCGCGCAGCCATCTCCTCTGTATGCCGGCTCACTTTCATTCCTTCCCTGCATAAATAAATAACTCTGCCAATCCCGTCCCAGCTCCGAATGATTTCAATAATTTCCTCCGGTATGGCATCGTCACATTCTATGATCATAATTGCCGTACCTTTTTTTCTTTTATCCTTATAGAGATTCAGATTTGCGATATTGATGTCCAGTTCTCCCAGAAGATCCGCAACCTTCATAACCATTCCTGGTTTATCCTGATTCCTGGCAATCAGCGTGGGATACTCTCCCGTAAAGTTTGTCTCGATATCATCAATCCTGCTGATCTTAATACTTCCTCCGCCAATCGAAGAGCCGACCACCGTCCGCACCTTTCCTTCCGTACCGGTAACCGTGATTTCCACGGTATTGGGATGTGCTCCTTTCAGCATGGCTTCCTCGAACCGGAATTTCATGCCACGTTCTTCTGCAATTTCAAAGCTGTGCGGAATTCTCTCGTCGTCTTCCTTCATTCCAAGCAGACCGGCCACCAGCGCCCGGTCCGTTCCATGCCCTTTCCCGGTTGCCAAAAAGGAACCATAAAGGCCAATCACTGCCTCTTTTATTTCCTGCCCCAACAGCTTTCTGGTCACATACCCCAACCGCACAGCTCCAGCTGTATGAGAACTGGAAGGGCCTACCATAATCGGCCCGATAATATCAAAAAGACTCATCCCCGTCCCCCCTGTCATAGCATCTGATAGTCTGATCGCTTTTATTCGCTTAGCTTACCATATCCTGCCCACTGATTTCAAGGCTTCGACGTTTTCTTGTTCATATTCGTCACTCCGTTCACAGTCACTTTTTCTTCTCTCCCTTCCACATTTCCTGTTTATACTCTTGAAATTCTGTTTCGAAGTGCTATAATAATCACATGCAGATATTGTTCATCGGTAGAACGCCAGCTTCCCAAGCTGGAAAGGCGGGTTCGACTCCCGTTATCTGCTTATCCTTATGGAAGCATAGCTCAGCCGGGATGAGCGTTCGCCTCACACGCGAAAGGTCAGGAGTTCGAGCCTCCTTGCTTCCATTTTTTTGCGCTTTTTTCCGTTTCGATTTCTTTGCCGGATACGAACTCTCCGCTTTCATAACGAAAAAAATATCTCAATGTACATAAAAATTCTTCTTTCTGCACATCCTGTTTTCGAAAGGATGGTGTATCAATGATGTCAAACAAGCCAATCCTACCAACCCCACCCAGAGAAATTTACGATGATGACAATATTCCGGAAATAGATCTTCCGCAGGATTCCTGGATCACAGAGCCTCTTCCGGAATCCTCCAGACCACGCAAAGACGGCCCCGGAGGTGATGGAAGTGATCGATAATCAGGAGCTTCCCATCGGTTTTACCATGGAACTTGCACAGCACTCAGATGTGCTGAACCGTTTTTCCGGATTATCGGAAGCTGAACAGAAATCTGTGATCGATCAGGCACGCCTTGTTCAGTCACGGGAAGAAATGCGGCAGTTTGTGGAATCGATGTTCCGGTAATATGTATTTTCACCAAAAAAGGAGTGCCATAAAGGGGCTGTCAGGAAACAGACAGTTCTAAACAGGGCGAGGAAAGGCTCGGATGAGCCGTACCTTGCCCATACTTGTTTTATAAAAAAGAAAAAACAGGTTTCATGACTCATTTAAGAATCAAAAAACCTGTCTTTCTTTTATGCTCTTATCCTGTTTTCAGTTCCGTAAGGTACGAAGATTTGCCGGATTTTCGTAATCTTTATGAATTCCGTCATCTTCATACAATACGTATTCTGCTCCTTCGTATCCCAGCATTTCCAAATTCTTTGTATCCAGCGCTGCCACACTTTGAGCCGCCTGTGCAAGAGGGATCGTTTTTCCTTTGCGGATGAAGAGCGGCACTTCATTTAATGCCACCTCTACGTAATGATGTCCTGCATCCAAAACTTCTTCGCAGATAGTTCCATCCGGCATAAACTTCACAAACTTCATCTCTTCCGGCAAATATACATAACGTCCCAGAGCATTCTGAGTGTATACCGGCGCAATCATAATTTCATTTCCTATCATCAGCTGATCTTCTACCTGTGCAGCAAAAGAATCTTCCGGATATACAAATGCTAACGGCTTGAAATACATATCATCAGAAATAGCGGCCTTCATGTATTCACTGTACAAATACGGAATCAATCGATAACGTACCTGAACCACATGAGCAAAATCCTCCGGATTCTCAAACTGATAACACTCCTGTCTTCTTGTTCCCATAGCGGAATGGTTTCTAAACAGAGGTGTAAAAACACCAAGTGCGGTCCATCTCAGCACAAGATCTCTTGTAGTATCTGCACCAAAGCCGCCAACATCGGCACCTGCGTATAAGAATCCACACATGTTCAAAGACGGCATCATTTTCAGTTCCAAAAGGATATGAGACCACCAGGATTTATTATCCCCTGTCCAGATCCCGCCATAACGGTGCATACCAATATAAGAAGAACGGGAGAACATTAAAATACGTTTATCTGGCTCAATTCGTTCAAACGCTTCCCCTGCGGCTCTTGTCATATTATATCCAAACAAGTTGTGCACTTTATCATGACGAATACGTCCTGCTTCTGTCTGATGATAAAAAGATGCATAGTCTTTGGGGCTGTCTGCCACTTTCAGCATGGCATCCTTCAGCTCAAAAAAGTCCATACGCTCTTCGCCCATTTCCAGGTATTTTTTCATCAGTTCCTTTAACTGTGCCATTCCCTCTCTGGAATAGAAAATTGCCGGCTCATTCATATCATTCCAAAATCCTTCTATTCCCTGATCAATCAGGAATTTGTAATGATCACCAAACCATTTTCTTGCTTCTGGATTTAAAACATCCGGAAAATGCGTGTATCCCGGCCATACAGCCGCCGTAAAATCACTGCCGTCTTCACACTGACAAAAATAGCGATTTTTTACGCCCTCTTCATATACATCATAATCTTTTTCGACTTTTACTCCTGCATCAATAATCGGAACCAGACGGACATGCTGATCTTTCATTTCCTGCACAAATCCTGAAAAATCAGAAAAGTTTTCTTTATGCAATGTAAAGTCTTTGAAAGAATCCATATAATCAATATCCATATAGATCATATCAAGAGGAATATTGTATTTGCGGTGTTCTTCTGCAACTTTACGAAAATCATCTTTTGTGCGGTATCCCCAGCGACTCTGTCCAAAACCAAAAGCAAATTTAGGAGGAATATAACTCTTTCCGATAATTTTACGGAACTGTTTTACAATATCGTATGGTGTATCTCCTTCAATCACATACAGATAAAGATTCGCTTCTTCACACGATACAGTCATTGTATCCATGCGTGTATAGCCGATATCAAAAGTTAATTTTGCCGGATAGTCCACAAAAATTCCAAAGTTTTTCTCTCCCGCTACAACAATAAAATTATGAGCCGCATAAAGAGCACGCTTATCTTCTGTATGATTCGGTTCATCTGCACAACTGCTCACATAACAGTATCCTCTTTTGTTAATTCCACGGCTTGCTTCACCAAGTCCATATACCACATCCTTCGGGAAAAGGGTATATGTAAATAAAAAACCATCCTTTGTATCAACTTCTCCCAAGGCTGGTTTTTCCTCTGCACATTCTACATTTGCGATCACCGCATCTGTTTCAAATGGTTTTCCATATACATATTTCTTTATCATAGTATACTCTCCTGTTTTAAGTTTTTCTTTCACACATATTTTCAAGTACGATTATAAATACTTTTTCTTGCAAATGCTTGCATTATTCTCTATAATTAATAACACAATATTGACATTTCTCAGGAGGTGCCATATGTATCCAGATCTCGCGCTAAAAGAAAAAGTGACTCACGGAACTCCCCGCAATCCCATTCATGCCCTGCACCTCTCTGCAGGAGAAGGAACACCGTTTCCGGATCATTTCTTTGTAAAACGTCATTGGCACAATTATATAGAAATTATCTTTATCCAGAAAGGATCTTACCTCTTTGAGATCAATCTGGAGAACCATTATTTATCCCAGGGAGACATTTGCATATTAAACAGTGAAGAATTACATCAGATTACCGGATTGGAGCCAGATACCTCTCATGCGGTAGTTTTGTTTGACCCCAGAATTATAGATTTTTCTTATAAAGACGAATGGGAACAGATGTATATATCCCCTTTTTTAGAACAGACTCTTCTCTTGCAAAATGTTATTCGATCCAATGATCCGGGATATCCCAATACTTCCGTGCTTGTCAGAAAGCTTCTGGAAGAATCCCTGGAACAACGCTCCGGGTGGTATATCCGGTCGAAACTTCTGCTCCTGGAACTGTTCTCCCACATGTGTGAACAGCAAATGCTCCTCCATACAACAGAAGTTCTCTCACCTGCTGATACAAAAAAGATCGAGCGATATAAATCCGTTATTTCTTATATTGAAGCCCATTATTCCACCCCGGTCTCTTTAGAGCAGATGGCAGACACTATTCCCTGTAACAGTCAGTACCTCTGTCGCTTTTTTAAAGAAATTTCCGGAATAAGCCCTATCCAATATCTCATCAATTACCGGATAGACCAGGCATGTGCACAACTTCTTACAAGCTCAAAATCCATTACAGAAATCGCTTTAGACTGTGGATTTGAAAATATCAGCTATTTTATACGCAAATTTAAGGAAATCAAGGGATCTACACCAAAAGAATATCGAAACATGTATAACTGACACACCAGAAATCATCGTTGTGTTCATCTGAATTCCTTGCCTTCTGCGGACTCATGAGTCCGCTTTTTCTTTCCGCCCCAACTATAGCAGATTATTTTTAACCTCCCTGTAATTTTATCGGATTATCCCTTCTCAGGCATCCGGACCAAGCAGTCCATATACAAAACATTATGTATGATTCCCGGCAGAAACATGAAAATATATTTCTTCCACTTCACTCTTATCTGCCAGAAACGCATCTACCACATCCGGGTCAAAGTCCTCTCCCCGTCCTTCCAGAATAATCCGGTAACATTCGTCAAGCGGCATCGCGTCTCTGTAACAGCGTTTCGCTGATATCGCATCAAATACATCCGCCACCGCCATAATGCGTGAACACAGAGGAATATCCGTTCCGCCAAGTCCATCCGGATACCCTTTTCCGTTCCATTTTTCATGATGATACATTGCAACGTCATATGCCATGGACTCATATCCTTCATCAAATAAATGTCCAAATGTATCTTTGACAATTTTCCCGCCAATGGCCGGATGCTTCTTGATCATCTCAAATTCTTCCCCTGTCAGTCTCCCGGGTTTCTGTATAATGGCATCCGGGATACCAATCTTACCAATATCGTGCATGGGAGCGGCTTTGTTCAAATTGTTCAGGTAATCCTGATTGATTATATTTTTGTACGTTTTGTTCCTGCTCATGTTTTTTGCAATCAATCGCGCATATTCCGAAGAACGCCTGATATGACCGCCCGTATTGTCATCTTTATTCTCGATCAGTGTTGCAAATCCCATGACCATTTCACTATGATAGTATTCCAGTCCATGAATCGCCGGATTTTCCATATTCAGGTAGATGCTGACAAGAATCAGTGCAATGGCTATGCACGATACCAGTGATTCCGGAAAAACGATCTGTATCGTAAGGATGATCACAATAAATACCAATGTTGTAGCCAATCCGATCATTTTCCGGCTTAGTATTCTTCTTCGATTAACCACAATAAATACCACTGTGAAAAATATATGCACTGCAACACTGATAAAGCACACATACACTGCAGCACCCATCGAATAATTCGTGTATTTTCCCTCAATAAACTGGATATTTGGAAGAAACAGTACCGTCATGCAAATGGATATCGCACCCGGCAGGATACCGGCAGTCCTTAGCCATCTCTTTTTTGGGATCCCCACAGTGACAGATACCCAGTACCAGAACAGCAGCGCAATGCTGAATGCCCTTATGTACCATTTCAACTATTTATCCAGATTTCTTGCAACAGCCTTTACAACCTCTTCTATCACAATCGGCTTGGCGATATGCCCATTCATTCCTGCATCCAGAGATGCCTGAACATCCTCCGCAAAAGCGTTGGCTGTCATGGCAATGATTGGAATCGTGCGGGCATCCGGACGTTCCGTATCAGACCGGATGGCCTGCGTAGCTTCAAATCCGTTCATGGTCGGCATCATAATATCCATAAAGATCATGTCAAAGGTTTCCGGCGGATTCTCAAAGAAGATTCTCACCGCCTCAGCGCCGTCAGATACTCTTGTAACCTGAATTCCCAGCTCCTCCAGCTGAACAATTGCTATTTCTGCGTTCAGGTCGTTGTCTTCCGCCATCAGAATTTTCACACCCATCAGATTCACATTGACGCCGGAATACTTCTTCTCCTGAATATTGCTCTTATCCGTAATTTCCAGAGGAATCTCCACGGTAAAGCTCGAACCCTCGCCCTTTTTGCTCTCCACAGATATCGTGCCGTTCATCAGATCCACATACCGTTTTGTGATTGCCATACCAAGACCAGTGCCCTTATACTGCGTCCGCGCACCGCTTTCTTCCTGAGAAAATTCATCAAAAATATGCTTCAAAAAATCTTCTGTCATGCCTACCCCTGTATCTGTGATACAGTAACGGACTATGATATGGCGTTCATCAACCCCAGGATAGTAGCTGGATTCAAAGTTGATAGCACCGCCGTCCTCCGTAAATTTCACCGCATTACCAAGAATATTTACCAGCACTTCCCGGATACGCACGGCATCCGCCAGCACATAACGCTGTTTCGGCTCTTCCAGATTCGAGTGGAACGAGATATTCCGGTTGGACAAAAAGCCGTACATGATGCTCAGCACCGTGTCTGTAACCTCTGCAATATCCACCGGGATGGGCGAAAATTTAATTTTTCCGCTTTCGATGCGGCTGATGTCCAGCACATCATTAATGAGCGTCAGCAAATGCTCTGAGCTGTTGCTGATTTTCTCCAGGCAGTTCCGGATTTCCGGATTGGGATCATGTTTCATGGCAATGTTTGTAAAACCGATGATCGCATTCATAGGTGTCCGGATGTCATGGGACATATTGTTGAGGAAGGTCGTCTTTGCCAGATTTGCATTCTCTGCAGTATGGACTGCATCCTCAAGTTTCTGGTTGATCTTCTTGTCCTTGGTCCGGTCGGACAGATCCAGAATATATTTGTTCTCACCCTGAATGTCCGTACAGAATACAACCGCTCTGAACCACAGCTCCTTGCCGGTTTTCTGGTGAATATACTCCCTGTCCCACTCCCGCTGTTCTCCCGGAGCGATCGTCACAAGCTGATCCAGTATGTGAACGGATTCGTCTGGCCTGATAAGATGCTCGATCACAAAGAGATCGTTCATGACCTGCTGTTCCGAAATGCCTGTCAGTTTCTCTATATTGGGGCTGACGTATTCCACCTTAAGGCTCTTTGCGTCCACCATCAGGAAAACATCATCCACATTGACAGACAGCTTAGAGAACAGCTCGTCACGGGAGAGTAACTGATGATCCATCAGTTTCAGCTTCTGCCGATTCTGCTGCATCATAAAAAACAGAATCACCAATGCCAGCGCAACCGTAATTCCCCCCATCACAATCGAGGTCATATACTGAAGCTGGTTCATGCTGGCATTGACCACATCCGCAGGAACGATTCCCAAAACCATCCAGTCCTGAAAATTTGCGGACTCATAAATGAAATAATATTTTCTGCCATCCACATCAAACACCATTTTGCCCGAATTGCCTGCATGAAAATCCTCCTGCACAGAAGCGATCTCTTCATCGTCCAGATCACGGGATTTTTCCAACAGTGCAAAAATATTCCGGACATCCTGCATATCCTCGCTGGCATTATCTACTACCACCCTTCCGTCGGGCAGGGAAGCAAAGGTACTGGCTTGTCCGTCGAAAGCAGATATCCTCAATGCATCCACCAGATCAGAGTTATTGAAAGTAATGGCAATCGCCTCATACTCAAAATTCTGGTAGGAGCTTTTATCGGTAGGAACTGCAAACACCATGATCTCCGGCTTATCCGGGACAACAGAGTTGACAACCACCGGCTGCTTCTCCAGAATCAGATCCATAAGGTGCTCCTGTAGATCCAGATAGCCCTTCTGACCATCCAAAGCAATATAATATCCGTCCCGGGAGATAAAATAGAAGTCGGTAAAGTTGTTTTTCTCGCGGGCACGATTCACATATACAACCGTCTCTTCTTCGCTGATGGAGGACTCCAGATAGGGCGTCCACATACCCATCTGATCCCAGTTGACAGAGACCAGATTGTAAAGAGTCTGATTGGCCTGATGAAAAATTTCGGTAAGATGAGCAGTGCTCTCATCATAAATGGTCTTGGAGACAAAGCTGAAATAGACAGAGACAGCCCCGTACACCCCTGCTGCCAGTACAAGGATCAGAAGTAAGGTCCGTAATCGTTTTCTCAAGGCACATCCCTCCTTTCAGCTCTCTCCGTTTTTTTATTTTCCCGGAATAATGGTAACATACTCCGTCGGTTCCAGAAACTGTTTTGTTTTCTCCAGAGCCTCCTGCATGCATTCCTGGCTGGAGAAATCACTCACCAGGTATGCCTCCCTCTTGTCCTTTAAATCTTCAGGCATCGGACAGTTGCAGAAAGTTTCATGCTCCATAAAGGTATCTGCCCCCACGAGCAGCATAGTATAAGTAGCAGCTTCATCCAGAGGCCTGCCGTCCACAGCAATGCTCTCCAAACGGAACCTGCCTCTCTCCGTCTCAGTAACCGTATATTCCAGACCGCTTGTAACAGGCATCAGATTTCTGTGAAGAATCGGGTTGGATCCATCCTCCTTCACATTCACCAGCCAGTCCATGATCCGGCGAACCTCCTCTCCGGTATACTCGCCTCGATAGATGGCATTTCTTGCGGTCAAAACCCACTTCGCCTGCTGCAATGTGTAGGTTCCGTTGTAGATGGATGTACTGGTCACCGGAGAATAGCCCACTGCAATCTGGTCGTCAAAAGCAGCCCGCAGCGTGTTCATCAAAGAAGATGCCGCGGCACTTCCATGGATGCCGAAGTCGTTGGAATAAGCCTTCTCCTGGGTAAACAGAATTTCCTCCGCATCCGGATCCACATAATGGATAAGCTGACCGCCGAAATCCTCATAGGCCTCTCTAGCATCATATTCCCCTGTAATCATCTTGTGCCCAACGTCCTGAGAAATTGCCAAAATCTCCGTAGAAGCCAGACGCATATACAGATGGTTGCTGTCGATACAGTCCTGTACATACTGGAGAGATGGAGATGTTGCAATATTTACTTCCCTGTTATATGACAGCACAGAAGTACCTGCCGCCACATGAGTCTGACCCTCCTCGCTGAAAACAGCCATCAGTATTTCCTGAATTGCCTGCGACTTGGCTTCGTCCTGTTCCACGTTTTTAGAAACAGCCAGCTGGCACATTGGATAGGTCAGCAGCCAGCTATCATCGGAAGTCTCGCCAAAATAAGGCAGGATAACGCTGTTTGTTCCGTCCTCCAGAGAAATAATGTCTGCCAGTGCCGCCGTGTTGCGGATCATGGCGATCTCTCCATTACGGTAAGCTTCTGTCACCACCGAAAACTGCAGTTCCTCGTCTCCGGGTTTACAGTGAACATCCTTCAGGAACTGTTCATATTTTTCAAAGACCTTTGGCCAGACCGTATCGTCCAGACCCACCGACTCGTCCTCGGTCTCGCTCTCGTAATTTCTGCGCCACTGAGTTCCCTCCAGACTCATCAGTTCGGGGATCGCACAGCCCTGCATGGTTTCCAGGCAGGAGTAGTCATAATTCCAGTCGGTCTGGTAGCCCTTGATTCCCACCGCCTCAAACGCTTCAATGACTTCCAGAAACTCGGAATAATTTGTCGGCAGCGTAATGTTATACTCATCAAACAAATCCTTATTCGCCATGGTACTGTCCACCTCTGCGCACATGGGCAGCCAGCGGATAGCTCCGCTGTTCTCCTTATTTACATTTAAGTAGCTGGTATAGAAGGTTCCCGCAACCTCTGTCTTACTCAAATCCATCAGATACGGAGACAGAGCTGCCGCATCATTCAGAGAGAACCGGCGGCAGGTAATGATGTCGGGCATCTCTTCCCCCGGGCCATAAGATCTTTATAATATTCCATTGTGTTGTAGCTTTGTACAAAGGTAAATTCAATGTCCGGAAACTTCTCCTCCAGCCAGGGCGTGAACTCCTTGAACATAGACCTGTCCCACAGATACATGCTGATTTTGATTTTTTCATCTCCGGATGACTGTTCCCCGGAATTGTTCTGCCCCGCACACCCAGCAAGCGTGCCGACAAGCAGGAGCACCGTCAAAGCCAGTGCCGTCAGCCGTCTTCTTTTTCTCTTCATACGTTTTTCTCCTTTAAGAATTGAATTTATAAACTGCCAGCCTGGCCGCATCCCGCCCGGAGGGCTTTTCATTTCACAGGAAATTCCTCTGGAATTTACCTATGAAATGAAAAATGACATCCATCCCAAATAATGAAATGAATGCCATACATATCAAAAATGCAGCTGGCTGTCATACTCTCATGAGGTTAGACCCTGAAGCTTTGTGTCTTCATGTTTCCATGAATTTACCCATCCTATTCTGTTTTCTGCCTGACAGAGGTCAGCCGTTTTTTGCCGGTTCATTTACTCTGCAATAACCCAACAATAGTATACGCCCACACACAGAAAAATCAATATATTCCGGACAAAATTACAAAATTCTTTTACTCAAACGTGCATACTCTTTTGGACTCGTCCCCGTTACCTTTTTAAATACCTTTGAAAAGTACAGAGAATCCTCATATCCGACTCCATTTGCAATATCCTTTATCTTCATTTCACTGTTTTCCAGAAGTGCTTTTGCCTCATCCATTCTTTTTTTCACGACATAATCAATCGGAGTCATACCATAATGCGTCTTAAAAATACTTCCCAGATATGATGGCACAAATCCAAAACGATCCGTCAGAAATTGATTTGTGATGTTTGTCCGAAAATTTTCATCCAGATATTTTTTCATTTTTGAAGCCAGTATTGCCTTATCTTTGGAATCATTCGCCGCTGCCCCAAACGTATCGCGCAGCAGGAAGCAAAACTCTTTTTTAATCTCTTCCTCTGTGAAATAATTCTCAAGAATGAACTGAACTTCTTCCTCCACTTCAAAAAATTCTCTATGTCCAGGCTGAATTCGATATAATTGAGACATAAAATATTTAATATCCCGTACCGCTTCTTTATGCGTAGTCGGACGAACCGTCAGCAGATACAGAAGCTGTACAAAAGTTTCATATATTTTGTCAGCTCCGGCATTGCCGCACTGATGTACCAAGCGATCGATTTCCTTTCTCCAGTCCGTAAATTCCGAGCACAAATCTTCCGGCCCATAAACCAAAACAGAATCCTTTAAAAAAATCATATGTTCTCGTGTGTATTTTTGAAGAAGACGATATACCGGGAAAATATCAGCCAGTTCCACCGTTTCTTTATAATATACAGCTGTCATCGTGAGTGATGAACACTTCAGGCTATGAAAAATCTGATTCAGCCGATTCACTTCCGGCTCACTGCCCTTTCGAATGAATATCAGCTTCTCATTCATATTCTTTCCGTCCACCAGCCAGAAATTTTCCTGAGGCACTACCTCCGCCAGCTTTTCTTCCAGTCTCAGGCTGCGGAATATTTCCGCATAATTTCGCTCATTCTCCCCCAGATATCCATAGCCGCCTCCAACGGACATCAGCAGCATGCTGTATGTAGAACAGATATCCTGATTCTTTCCGTCCTTCTGGGATGTCTCCAAACCGTTTACCGCATCCTCAAGATCCTGTACCTTTTCCTCAAACTTCCGTTTTCGTACTTTTTCTTCTATTTTATCCAGAACTAATTTCAGTTCATTATTCTTTAACGGTTTCAAAAGATAATCAATAGCATGATTTGACAAAGCACACTTCACATATTCAAAATCTGTATATCCGCTCAGGACCACCGGCATCACCCTGATATTTTCGGCCGCAGTGTATTCCAGCAACTCTTTTCCACTCACAATGGGAAGATTCATATCTACAAACATCACATCTACAGAATGCTCCTTCAGATATTGTATCGCGTCTTTTCCGTTGTCAATTGCTGCAGTGACTTCAAAATTCTCATTGATTTCTTCTATCTTCTGGCAGATGCTCCTTTGAATCGGCGGTTCATCTTCCACCACCATCACACGAATTTTCATAGTTTCCTCCCACTGTTATACGGGTTCCTGTACGGTTGCTTTCCATGTCAAAAATCATATTCTCCCCATATGCGATATACAATCGAACATAAACATTTTTGATAGAGAGTCCTCCGATTTTCATTTCTTTCATAAGCTCTCTCATGTCACGACTGCGCATCTTTTTCAGTTCCAGCTTTAATTCTTCCAGTTTCTCCTGCTCCATACCGCATCCATTGTCTCTGATCTGCACTTCCCAACAATCTCTTGCATAATAAACCTGGATATCCATTTTCCATGGAAATTCTCTGGCACAAAATCCATGTGCAAAACAGTTTTCCAAAAGCGGCTGAATGATAAATCTCGGAAGGCGGCACCTCTGCATTTCCCCCACGCACGCCATTGAGTATTGAAATTTGTCCTCGTATCGGACTTTCATCAATTCAAGATAATTTTCTGCATGAAAGATTTCTGCTTCCAGATCTCCATAGCTTTCCTCATTGCTGACATTATATCGGATAATATTTGATAATTTTTCGCATATTTCCGGTATCTTTTCACTCTCAGAGGTTCCTGACATAGCAGAAATAACAGTCAGAATGTTATGAATAAAATGGGGATTCATCTGCGTTTGCAGCGCATACATCTGACTCTGTATCTCGTTTACCCTGCTGACCATCTCTTTTTCCATTGACAGTTTTAAATTTTTTACCAGTTCATCAAATGCGCGGTTCAATCTTCTAAGCTCATCTGTCTCTTCCCGTACCACAAGCGGAATTTCCTGCAAGTTCTCATCAACCTGCAATCCATCCAGCATATCACACATCTGTACAATGGGCTCTGTAGTCTTTTTGATAACCAGCTTCTGCCCCATAATCATGATTACGGTTATGGAAAAAAACAACAACACGCCCCAGGCAAATGCAGATGTCAAACTTTTTTTCAAACTGGTATTCTTAGACACAACAAGCACTTTTAAACCATATTCATCGGATTCCCAAAGCCGACAGTATAACCCTCCTTTTACAAATCCGTCAGCCTTGGAAAGAAGAGTTTTCACTGATTTCTCATCTCTTTCGCTCTGAAAAGAATACAGTACATTTTCAGTCTCCTGATCCAGGATAAAACACTCCGCTTCCTTTCCCAGAAGTTTCCCCAAATGTGCAAAGCTTGCAAACTGAATCTGCACCTGAGCGTATCCAAGACATCGCGAGGGAATCAACTGATAGTTTTTAATTTCACGAAATACTGAAATAGTCGGAACATAGTCCCGTACATAAGGATCAGCCGAATCGATCCGAAACAGATTTCCTTTTCCTCCGTCTTCAAAATAAGATCTGGTATCGTTAAACAGACTTTTGTCCGGACAGTCTTTCTTTAAATATCCAAAATCAACCGCTCTCCCCACATATGTCAGATTCTGATTTTCATCAAACAGACTGATCCTTCTCAGGAAGTTCTGCTTCAGCATATAAGAAATCAAATGTTGTTTCAGCGCGTGATCAATTTCTGCATTTTCAACAAAATAATTCTTTTCGTCTGTATATTCCTTAATTTTGGCAAACGCTTCAATAATCTGGTAGTTTGCGGCAATCTGCAGAGCAATGTCATCGGCAAGCCGCAACGTATTATCCAACTGAGTCGTAATTCCGCGTAACTGTACATCTACCTGTTCCTCAAACGCAGACTCGCTGGTTTTAACCACATAACTTGCAAATACGGTTGTCAGCACAACAAATAAAACCGTTATGATCAGAATACTGCGCAGTAAAATCTGTCTCTGAAATTGATATTTCCGCAATCGATCACCCCTCTGATATTCTTACAATGCCCAGGGCTGTGCTTCCGTCTTAATTGTTTCTCCGGTTTCAACAGCTCTTTCCATCTCGAAAGACAAATAGGTATCCTGAAGTGCTTCCCGCAGGGAATAAAACTCCGTTCCGTTTTCCACAAATTCCTTCATGGCAGCCAGACAGGAAGCTACTGCGATCTCATCATCATTCATTCTTGCCGGATAGAAAGGATTCTGATAAATTGCCCGGTCCAGGAACATCATTCCTTTATGAGACCATTCACTGTTGTTGTTCGTTCCCACATCTACCCTGTTTATTGTTTGCTCTACCGGCTGATTCAGTTCATTCAGGAACCTTACTGTCATATCATTAATCTCGCCTCTTACCCCGCGGATATTCCAACGCCTGGTACGGATCAGAGAGAAATACTGTTCCCCTTCAAAATCCATGAAAGCCGTTTTTCCATTCTCAAACTGCATAAATGCCCAGTCTCGGTCCTCTTTCATCACAGTTCCGCTTTCATCAAAGCCATTTCTCCCATTGGTAGCGGTTACTTCTGACCAGAATTTCTTTCCCTGTATTGTGCAGTTCTCATATCCAATCCCGAGAATTTTCCGGAATATACTTACTGCATGATAGCCATGCAGTGCAGACAGCATAACGCTGGACACATTTCCAAGATATCCTCTTTTAATAATATCCAGGATACCAGCATAATACGGCTGCAGAAAATACTGCTCCACGATCTGTACCCGCCCGCCGTATGCCTTTGCCTGCTGCCATAATTCCCTGAGTTCCTCCGTGTCTTTTCCAGGCGGTGTCTCACAAAGTACGGGAATTCCTCTTTCCATCAGCTGTATCAGATAATCTTTTACAATTCCACGCGGTACACAAAGAACTGCGAAATCCGGTTTCACAGCAAGTGCCTCATCCAGATTCGCCGTAGCAAAGACCTGTTCCCGTACAGACACCTCTTTGGCACGCTCTTCTGTCCGCAGTACCCCCGCACATACAGAAAACTGCTCTGGCAAAAGCTTTGCAATACGATAGTAGAAGTCGGCACGCCAGCCGTATCCAATAACCATATATCTCGTTTTCATTCTGTATTTTCCTCCTTCTTATCCCTTTACTGCCCCTGCAGTCATACCTGCAATAATATGTTTCTGAAGAATGATAAATAGAATCAGCATCGGCAGCACAACCAGCATCAATGCCGCAAATACATACTGCCAGTCTCTGTTATATCGTCCAAAGAAACTGTATATTGCCATTGATACCGTAGCTTTTTTCGCAGATCCCAGATAGAACAACGGAATCATAAAGTTATTCCATACATCAATCGCAGTAATAACAATATTCGTTACCATAATCGGTTTTAATATGGGAAACAGTACCTTGACTGTCATCTGCCAGAAGTTACATCCGTCAATCACAGCTGCCTCATCAATTTCCCGTGGAACACCTTTTACAAAACTGCAAAACGTCATAACTGTAAAAGGAATACGCAGTGAAATAAAAATACAGATAACAGAAATAAAAGTCCCGTATATGTGCAATGCCTGCAGAAGAAAGAATATAGATGCAATCTGCAGCGTCAGTGTCAGTCCAAAAATAAAGTAATAGTAGATTCCCCTTGACAGTTTATCATTGCGCCTGGATATTACGATTCCGGATACCGCACCTAAAAGAGTGGAAATTGCCGTTACAGGAATGGTAATAATCGCACTGTTCACATAACCCCTCCAGATTTTTCCAGATTCCAATACATGTGAATAATTTGAAATCAACCATTCCTTTGGCAATGCCAGATTAAACATAGATGCTTCTGCCTGTGTCTTAAAGGAACCAAGTACCATCATTAAAAATGGTACTACATACAGCATTGCAAGTGCAACCATAAATAAAAAGAGAATCCATTTTCCAATACTTTTTTTCCTCACATCTCCACCTCCCTTTTTGTGAAATAACGGTTCATTGTAAACGAGATGATCACCACAATCACTGCCAGAATCACACTTCCTGCAGCGGATTCTCCCAGAAATCCAAGACTGAACGACTGATAGGTATAAGTCGCCAGAACCTGTGTATCAAAGCCCGGTCCGCCGTTTGTGATCACATAGATGATGTCAAATACTTTCAGTCCACCGGCAATGCTTAATGTTACGACAACCGTCATAGACGGAGTAATCAGCGGAAGAGTGATATTCCTGAATTTCGCGAAAGCAGATGCTCCGTCTAAGGTAGCGCTCTCATAGTAATCATCGGGAATCGCCTGCAGCCCTGAAATAAAAATGAACATATTAAAGCCTGCCCACATCCACGTTTCCACCAGAATCACACTTCCGATAGCCGTTGCATAGCTGCCAAGCCAATCATGAGCAAACCCTCCAAGTCCGATCGTATTCAGAACATTGTTCAGCAGTCCTTTATTTGCAAGAATCGATTTAAACAATACCCCAACCACCGTAATACTGATGACACACGGTGCATAGTATATTGTCCGCATGAGCCCTCTTCCCGGTATCCTTTTCACCAGAGCAAGAGCAAGCAGAAAGCCTGCCCCTGTTTTTAATATGGTTGTTGCCAGTGCAAAAAGGAATGTGTTTCCAATAGACCGCAAAAAAACAGGATCCTTCAGAAGTTCTGCATAATTCGCAAGACCGTTAAAAACAGGGGCATACATCCTGCTCATATTCCAGTCTGTAAAAGAACATACCAGACTGATCATGATAGGCACTACCGAAAAAACGGTATATATGATAAGTGCCGGGATAAGCACCCACAACGGATAAATAGACTTCTTTTTTCTTACCATATTTTTTCTCCTTAACAAGAAGGGGACCAAAGTCCCTGCTCCAGTCCCCTTCTTTGCATCCTTGTCTGTTCATTCACAAAATGCTGTACTAATTCCAGCCCTCTGCTCCCTTTTCTGTCATAAATTTGTCAACGTCTGACTGGAAACGATCCAGTACTGCTGCTCCATCCATATTCCCTTTTGATGGCGCTTCCAGGAAATAAATCCAAAGAGTATTACCGAACAGCGGCTGAAGTGTGTCAATATACTGATTCATCTGAGCTACTACTCTTCCCGCCTCCATGTACTCATTGTAGATCTTCGGAATATCCGGATTCATTGCAGCTTCATTTCCATCAACTCCCTCGATATTCGGGAATCCCGGACGGGACTGGAAGTACAGATTACCATACTCTGGTGTACTCCAAAGCTCAAATACCTTTTTGATGGTGTCGAGATTTTCTGTATCTTTATTTACCGCAAGTCCCATTGCCGTTGGAAGATATGCCAGTACATCTTTATCATCATATCCTACAGGAGGATTGAAAATTGTCAGATTTGCATCCGGATAGGACTCTTCAATAGATGTCAGGATTTCTGTTGCTCCATAAATCATTGCGATTTCACCGCTTGCCAGACGTCCAAGGATTTCATCATAGCTTACTGTCATATAATCTTCATTTACATAACCTTTTTCAAACAACTGTAAATATTCATCAATTACAGCTGCCATTTCCGGATAATCATTGAATTTTGCCTGGTTCGTAAGGATTTTATCAGCAAAATCTTCACATGCCTCAACGGTACCAAGAGCTCTGGACATACCGGATGTCATCCAGATCTGCGGAACCCACGTATCAGATGGCATCGCGATCGGAACAATACCTGCTTCTTTCAGTTTGTCACAAATCGCATAAAACTCATCCAGTGTTTTCGGAAGTTCAGTGATTCCATTTGCTTCAAATACATCTTTATTATAAATCAGCCCCTGGAAACCATTGGATGCCTCGAAACAGTATCCATAATGTTTTCCATTATATTCCGTCAATTCCGGTGCTTTAACCTTAGACATCCAGGGTTCTTCATCCAGTTCCACAAAAAATTCTTCCGGATCCACAGCTGCAAAGAGATCTGCAAACTGATATGCGATCAAATCCGGTGCTTCATGAGAATTGAGCCTCATTTTCATCAGATTATCATACTGATCATCCGGGATAACTTCGAATTCAATGGAAATGTTTTCGTTCTCTTCCAGAGCTTCCACCATATTCTGAAGTCCGGAATACCATCTGGACTGCTGTACCATACCGGTTAATTCCACCTTCTCATCTGCGTGTACAACCGGCGCAACAGACATTGCCATAACCCCGGCCATAAACAGTGCTGCCATTTTTTTCGCTCTTCTCTTCATACCTTTTCCTCCATTTCCTTTTATTTGGTACGTTTCTTAGTGTTTTTAGTATATCTTTCTTTTTAATTACATAAAATGGAAAGAATGAAAAAGATATATGGAAAATTTGAGTCTATACCTATGAGTCTGAACTATTTTCTCCCTTTACCTCCGTCATTTTTCGTAAATATTAATTCCTGTCCTGAAAAATACCCGAACACGAAAAAAGCCTTGATTCCTCAAGGTTTTTTCGGATCTGCCAAATTCTGCAGCAAACTATTTTCACCACATATCACGTTCCGGAAACTGCTGTTCCGATTTTTTCCCCACAGCGGACGATCGTTTCCACTCCCTGCCGGGAATTGTTCAGAATATCCTCATCGATTCGAACCGTGTTTTTTTTCAGAAGCAATACCACTGTAGATCCACCAAACTGAAAGTACCCTTTCTCCTGTCCCCGTAACACATGGGCCTTTTCGTGATGGTTCACGATTTTTCCCACCAGAAGCGCCCCCACTTCCATCATCAGGATATCTCCAAATTCTCCCGTATGAAGCGTGCTGTATTCCCGTGTATTTTCTTTATAGATCGGGTAATAGTCATTTGCAATGGGATTGACCGTATGAAAAACGCCCGGTATACGAATATTTTCCGTTTTTTCACCATCTGCAACATAGATATATCGGTGGTAATCTTCCACTGACAAGCGGAATATCAGCACAAAACCTCCTGCGTATTCATCTGCCAGCTTTTTGTTTTTCAGAAGCGATACAGCACAGTATCGCGTGTGCTTCAGCGTAAACGATGCTTTTTCCGTAACCGGAAGCACCGTCAGTTTACTGTCGCAGGGGCTGATCAGATGCTGCGGATGCATGTCCACAGGGCGGAATCCTTCACGGATCTTCCTGGAGAAAAAATCATTATAACTGTCATATGTCCGTCTCTCAAACTGAGACATATCAATATGGTTCTGCCGGATAAATGGATTTATCAGAATACGGGAAAGCCGCGTGGAAAGGAGTTTCCCGGCAAATACGGATATTGCAGGCGCTGTCAGCGGCCTTAGCAGCATCCTTCCCCACACAGTACCGTAAAGTTTCTTCAGCAGTTTTTCCTGCCCATCTGTCCTTTCAATCATCGTTCCGTCACGGCGTTTCAGTTTCATACATTCCCTCAACAATCTCTTCAATAATCTGACTGGACTCATCTGCCGGTGACGGAAGCCGGAATCTTGTATACGCAAAGATAATGGACACCGTAACAACTACAATACCGATCATAACCAGCAGCATTTTCAGACTTGGCTTATGCATCTCAAAATCCAGAATAAACAGAAATCCAACCACTCCCAGAATCAGATGAAGTATGATCAGAAAGACAAACTGAGGCACCAGAAACTGCAGCCAGAATGACACCGGAAGAATGAAAGCAATCGATGTTACAGGAAGTCCCCGATATATCTTATTACTTCCTCCTTCTGTTTTTTGCCTTTTTGCTTCCAGCACATTAAAAAACGCCAGGCGAATCACTGCGCAGACACAATAAAAAAAGATCAGACACAAGCCCAGAAGCCCCCGTACTCCCAGCAGATAACAGATCAGCGCAGGAAATACACCAAAACAGATAACATCGCATAAAGAATCCAGCTGGATTCCGAAGTTTTTTTCGTCCTCTGTCCTGTTTGTTTTGGTGCGGGCAATCCGTCCGTCAAAAGCATCACAGATGCCGGAAAGTGCCAGACAGAAAATTGCCATTTTATAATCCCCATGAATTGCCCTCGTCATACCAAACACGGAAGAGACCATCCCGATATATGTCAGTACAACGGTATAATCATAAAAACCAATCAATCGTATCATTTTTCCTTTCGTTCCTTCCAGATTCAAGTCGAACAAACCTATTCGTACTCACCGCTTATGAAAGCGGACTTTTTCTTCAACTAAGATAAAATGTGCCGCAACCGTCATCACAGCACTGATCAGCAGCTGACTGTAATAGCTGATTCCACGGCTGATCAGCATTCCCGGAAGAACCAGCTCGTTTCCAAAAACCGTCTCAAAAATCTGCAGAAAGAGATTTTCACTGATTCCCATTCCTCCCGGAAGCGGGAGCATGTCCGCAGCCACGGATATCATAGCCTGCAGGCCGATAATCGCCGGAAGGGAATATCCGGACAGTCCAAAAGAGCGGTAAGCAAACCAGGTAACACAAAACAAAAGGCAGCGCTGCAGCAGCGTAATCAGAAAAACCTGCAGGATTACATGCTTATGTTCACGATAAACCGCTGCACTTCCGTGATATTGCTTCAAAATCCGTTCCAGCTGCTCCGATCTTTTTTCCGGGTTCCGAAGTATGTGCAGCCTCTTCAGAACACGGAGCAGCGCCTGTGCAATCAAACGCACAAAATCGGGATGGAATACCAGAAGTAAAAGAACCGTCACAAAGATAATATTCAGTCCCAGTCCCAGATATATAATCGCGCTCACCGGTTCCAGAAATGGAAAGATCTGCGGTGGTCTGATCAGCATGATTGCAACTCCCAGAACAACCAGAACCAGTTTATATGTAATCGTAACAATCGCAAGAACCACCGTCGACACGGCTACCGGTATCCGGTCTTTACGCATGGCCACCACCTGCATCGGCTGCCCGCCGGACGCGGAGGGTGTGATACTGCTGTAAAAAAAGCCGATAAAAGAATACAGACAGCAATGGGAAAACCGGACCCCGGATCCCAGCACATGCATCAGATAAAATATTACGACAGACTCCCCCAGAATAAAAAACAGTACGCACACAATTCCCGGAAGAATGTACAAGATATTGGCATCTTCAACCAGTGTGAGCACCTGGCGGAAATTTTCTCCCCGAAAAACCGACCAGAGTGTCACTGAAAATACCAGAAGTAAAAAAACCGTATTCAGTATCTTCTTTAATCCCGATTTCTTCAATAGTTTTCTTCCTCCGACTGTATCTGATACAAAAATCTGACCAAAACACAGACTTTTCGTCACAATTGATACAGTATCTTACAAACAGATGTTGAGGTCAAAAAATACCACACGATTGTTTCGCATTTCATGCTCCCACAATCCTGGTATCACAACTATAGAATAGCATCCTTTTCATGGCTTGTACAGTTTCACTTTACATCTTTTCGTAAATCCGGATTACAGAATATATTGTTAAAATACTTTATCATAAGCAACTTTTCCACTCCCCTGAAAAACAATCACTCCACACCTCTTAAAACCATTCTTCTCCAAAATATGCTGCATTATTTTATTTGGAAAATCAGTATCCACTCGAATATAGCCTACATTCCTTTTTCGGCAATACTCCTCAATCAATCCCCAGGCAGTATCTGCCAGTCCAATTCCCCGATATTGTTGAGAAAATGCCATTCGATGAACAACTGCATATGGGGCATCCGAATTCCATTTTCCCTCAATATTGTCATACGCAGATTCACCGTCAAAATCAATACACATATATCCGGCAATCGTTCCATCTGCTTTTACAACATATCCTTTATTGTTCAGGATATCATCTTGAATCGTATGAAAATTCGGATAATCCTCTGTCCACTGTGTAAATCCCTGCTCCTGCTGAAATTTTCTTCCGATGTCGATAATATCATAGCACTGCTGTACATCTTCAGGCAAAGCGTTTTCTAATGTAACCATTGTATCTTATTCCTCCGGAATTCCAATTTTACTGCTTGTGAAATACTGATTTCTCCTGATCTGAAAACTGTTTTTTTCTATCCAACATAATACCATAGAAATAGAACTAAAGTATAAATATTCACGTTTATTCACCACAAAAAAAGGAAGACACAGAACCTTATCCGTCTCTTCCTTACACTCTTATATTTTCTTAAATTGTTTCAATGCTTTATTTTGGGAGGTCTCTTCATACCCTGTCTTTGAAAAAAGAAAATCGTGCACCTTTGTATATAAACTCAAACTGCTGTCAAAACTGCTGTCAAAATTGCTGTCAAATTGCCATCTGCTTCTTCTGAAAATAAGTCCGGAAACGAAAAAACCTTGATTTCTCAAGGTTTTTTCAATGCCGCAGACCGGAATCGAACCGGTACGAGAGGTTAGTCCCGCAGGATTTTAAGTCCTGTGCGTCTGCCAGTTCCGCCACTGCGGCATCCTGTTATGACAATTACCGGAAAGTAATTGTTTTTAAAAAAGGTTATGGGGCCTATAGGGCTCGAACCTATGACCCTCTGCTTGTAAGGCAGATGCTCTCCCAGCTGAGCTAAGACCCCATAACGACCCAGAAGAGACTCGAACTCTCGACCTCCGCCGTGACAGGGCGGCGCTCTAACCAACTGAGCCACTGGGCCAAATAATTATAAAGAAAATGGACCTTCGGGGACTCGAACCCAGGACCGACCGGTTATGAGCCGGTTGCTCTAACCAACTGAGCTAAAGGTCCAAAAAGCCGATGATCGGACTCGAACCGATAACCTGCTGATT
>JALEJS010000034.1 GCA_022769545.1 Blautia sp.
TCAACCATATCACATTTGTTCATGAATACAACGATGTAAGGAACACCTACCTGACGGGAAAGAAGGATGTGCTCTTTTGTCTGAGCCATAACACCGTCTGTAGCTGCTACTACGAGGATAGCGCCATCCATCTGAGCTGCACCTGTGATCATGTTCTTAACGTAGTCAGCATGTCCTGGGCAGTCAACGTGTGCATAGTGACGTTTTTCTGTTTCATACTCAACGTGAGCGGTAGAAATTGTAATACCACGCTCTCTTTCTTCCGGAGCTTTGTCGATGTTTTCGAAATCTGTAGCTGTGTTACCAGCAACTCTTTCAGAAAGAACTTTTGTGATAGCTGCAGTCAGGGTTGTTTTACCATGGTCAACGTGTCCAATGGTACCAATGTTACAATGTGGTTTTGTTCTCTCAAACTTAGCCTTTGCCATTTTAAATTTCCTCCTTGAAACTTGTCTCTTTTAAAAGATATACATTTTCATTATCAAAACCTGCTATCCTTGATTATATTGCAAACCAAGGATATTTGCAAGTCATTTTTATTATATATGAAAGTCTGATGAATCAGCTTTTTCCGGACGAATATCCGAAGTCATAAAATGTGCCGGATCAGTCTTTCTTTGCCAGAACTTTTTCCTGTACGGACTTCGGTACCGGCTCATATTTCTCGAAGAACATGGAATAGTTACCACGTCCCTGTGTTCTGGAACGAAGGTCTGTTGCATATCCGAACATTTCGGAAAGCGGTACATGCCCGCGGATCATCTTGCCTCCACCGATATCTTCCATACCTTCGATACGGCCACGGCGGGAGTTGATGTCACCGATAACATCGCCCATGTAGTCCTCCGGAGTGGTAACCTCGACTCTCATGATCGGCTCAAGAAGAATCGGAGCTGCCTTGTGCATCGCATCCTTAAATGCAAGAGATCCTGCAATGTGGAATGCCATTTCGGAAGAGTCGACTTCATGGTAAGAACCATCGTATACATTTGCATGTACACCGACTACCGGGAATCCTCCAAGGATACCTGCTTTCATTGCTTCTTCGATACCTTCACCAACTGCCGGGATGTATTCCTTCGGAATTGCACCACCAACAACTGAGGATTCGAACTTGTACAGTTCTTCTCCGTTGGCATCCATTGGCTCGAATTTTACTTTACAATGACCATACTGTCCACGACCACCGGACTGTTTTGCATACTTGCTGTCCACATCAACCGCTTTGGTGATGGTCTCTTTATATGCAACCTGAGGAGCACCAACGTTTGCCTCTACTTTAAATTCACGAAGGAGACGGTCAACGATGATTTCCAGATGAAGCTCACCCATACCAGCGATGATGGTCTGTCCTGTTTCCTGGTTTGTATGTGCACGGAAGGTCGGGTCTTCTTCTGCAAGTTTTGCAAGAGATTCACCAAGTTTACCCTGTCCTGCTTTTGTCTTAGGCTCAATTGCCAGCTCGATAACCGGTTCCGGGAATTCCATGGATTCCAGAATAACCGGATGCTGCTCATCACAGATGGTATCACCGGTTGTTGTGAACTTGAATCCGATTGCTGCTGCAATATCACCGGAATATACCTTATCCAGCTCTTCTCGCTTGTTTGCATGCATCTGCAGGATACGTCCCACACGCTCTTTCTTTCCTTTTGTAGCATTCAGCACATAGGAACCGGAGTTCATGGTACCGGAATATACACGGAAATAAGCAAGCTTACCAACAAACGGGTCTGTCATGATCTTGAATGCCAGTGCGGAGAACGGCTCTTCATCAGAAGAATGTCTCACGATCGGATTACCATCCATATCTTCACCCTCGATTGCCGGGATGTCGGTAGGAGCCGGCATATATTCGATGACTGCATCCAGCATCTTCTGTACGCCCTTGTTGCGGTATGCAGATCCACAGCAAACCGGAACGGCGGTACATTCACATGTAGCTTTTCTAAGCGTTGCTTTCAGCGCCTCTACGGATGGCTCTTCCCCTTCCAGGTATTCCATCATCAGATCGTCATCCAGCTCGCAGATCTTCTCCACCAGCTCCGTACGATACAGTTCTGCATCGTCTGCCATATCTTCCGGAATATCTGTAATGGTAATATCATCACCCTTATCATCATTGTAGATGTAGGCTTTCATTTCAAACAGATCGATGATTCCTTTGAACTCATCCTCTTTACCAATTGGCAGCTGCAGACAGATCGCATTTTTACCCAGACGGGTTTTGATCTGTTCTACCGCACCGTAGAAGTCTGCACCAAGGATATCCATCTTGTTGATGAATGCCATACGCGGTACGTTGTAGGTATCAGCCTGACGCCATACGTTTTCAGACTGCGGCTCTACACCACCCTTTGCACAGAAGACACCGACAGCGCCGTCCAGCACACGAAGAGAACGCTCTACCTCAACAGTAAAGTCAACGTGTCCCGGGGTATCAATGATATTGATACGATGCTCCAGAGCACCTGGTTTCGGCTTGCAGTTTTCTTCCAGTGTCCAGTGACAGGTCGTAGCTGCGGATGTGATTGTGATACCACGTTCCTGTTCCTGCTCCATCCAGTCCATGGTAGCAGTACCTTCGTGGGTATCACCAATTTTGTAGTTTACACCGGTATAATAAAGGATACGTTCTGTAAGAGTTGTCTTACCCGCATCGATATGAGCCATGATACCAATATTCCTGGTACGCTCAAGCGGATATTCTCTTCCTTCTTTAGCCAATTGCGTTTCCTCCTCTATTAGAAGCGATAGTGAGCAAATGCCTTATTTGCTTCAGCCATCTTATGCATGTCTTCTTTTCTCTTAACAGATGCGCCTGTGTTGTTCATCGCATCAAGAAGCTCATTTGCAAGTCTTTCTTCCATTGTCTTCTCGCCTCGTTTACGAGAGAACATGGTCAGCCAGCGAAGAGCCAGTGCCTGACGACGGTCAGGTCTTACTTCGATCGGCACCTGATAGGTAGCACCACCGATACGTCTTGCTTTTACTTCCAGAACAGGCATGATGTTGTTCATTGCCTCTTCGAAAACTTCAATAGCTGGTTTGCCAGCTTTTTCTTCTACTCTGGCGAAAGCACCGTATACAATCTTCTGAGCGACACCCTTCTTACCATCTAACATGATGTTATTGATAAGCTTGGTAACCACTTTGTTGTTGTACATCGGGTCTGCCAGAACGTCTCTTTTCTGAGTATGTCCTTTACGTGGCACGTTACTTCCCTCCTTAATCAACAGATTAATTCATCGGTACTCACTTTTGAAACTAAGGTGTTCGCACTGGTAAAGTCCTATATTTAACCCGCAACCGACAGGGTATATGGAATACCGTACAAATTTATAGTCACTCGTGATTTCTCGATTAAATTAGAATAAATCTTCGTCTTATTTTTTAACTTTCGGTCTCTTAGCTCCGTATTTGGAACGGGCCTGTTTTCTGTTAGCAACACCTGCGGTATCCAGTGTACCTCTGATGATGTGGTATCTGGTACCAGGTAAGTCCTTAACACGTCCGCCACGGATAAGAACAACGCTGTGCTCCTGAAGGTTGTGACCTTCACCTGGGATATAGCTTGTTACTTCGATACCATTGGAAAGACGAACTCTGGCGATTTTTCTAAGAGCAGAGTTAGGTTTTTTCGGTGTAGCAGTCTTAACTGCGGTACAAACGCCACGTTTCTGCGGTGCAGACTGTTCAACAGCTTTCTTTCTAAGAGAGTTGTATGTTCTCTGCAGAGCCGGTGCTGTAGATTTCTTTACAGCTGTCTGACGTCCTTTTCTTACTAACTGGTTAAATGTTGGCATTCCAATTCACCTCCCGATTAATTCTCCATATTGTATGGGGCCTTGCGGTTGCTATTGTTTGATTTTGCGCACGAAAAAACAGCGATTCACTCGCACGCCCGATTATTATATCCCTTATGAAAAATCCTGTCAAGCCATTTAAGCACAATTTTTTTCTCAAACAGGCCGAAAAACTGCATTTTCACGAAATAATTGCATTTTCAGATATACTTCATTATAATGATGCCAAAGGTCAAAAGGTCTGAAGCCGATCATGATGTTATTACATCACCATTTTATAAGAAAGGATTTTCGATATCATATGAGACATCTATCAGACAATTCTCGTTTTTGCCGCTTCGCAGGTACCCTCCTGACAGGAAGTCTGCTTTTTTCTTCCTTTTTTCTTACATGTCCGATATACGCAGAGCAGGCCTATCCGCCTTCTTTGTCGGTGATTGAAGAACAGACAGTCTCTCCGGAACAGGAAACCTACGGCACGCCTTCCGGCAATGAAATCGCTTCCCAGGAAGACGTTTCCGACGAAACTGCTCCTGCAGAAGCAGACACCGCCATGCAGCCTCCGACTCCGAACGAGCAGGTAATTCATGCAGAAGAGGGAACCATTTCCCAGAAGGATTCCGACACTTCTGTGTTCAGCACTGCAGAATCCCGGATACAGAACAGCAGGAAAAAGCACATCATCGGAATCGATCCCGGACACCAGAGTGAATCCATAGATATGAGCGCTCTGGAACCCAACGGGCCAAATTCTTCCGAAATGAAAGCAAAATGCTCTACCGGCACACAGGGATCTTATACCGGGCTGAATGAATATCAGCTGAACCTGGATGTATCCCTGCAGTTGAAAGATATCCTGGAACAGCGTGGTTATCAGGTCGTTCTTACCCGTGAAAATAATGAGACCGCAATCAGCAACAGTGAGCGGGCGCAGCTTGTTGCCGCTGCCGGTGCGGAAATATATGTTCGCATTCACGCTAACGGAGATGATACACATACGGCCAGTGGTGCTCTGACTATGTGTCCTTCCCCGGACAATCCCTATGTCCCGCAGCTTTATGAAGAATCCAACCGGCTTTCCCAGTGCATTCTGGACAGCTACTGCTCTGCTACCGGATTCAAAAACCTGGGCATTCAGTACACAGATACCATGACCGGAATCAACTGGAGCACCATCCCCGTTACCATCCTGGAAATGGGATTCATGACTTACGAAAGCGACGATCGGCAAATGAGTGACCCTTCTTTCCAGACGATTATGGCATCCGGAATTGCCGACGGCATTGATTCCTACTTCGGAACCATGGAAAGCAGTGACACCTCCCTTGATCAGTCCCCGGTCGAATCCGCTCTTTTAAAAGTGCAGGAAGAATTTCCGCAGGCAAACGGTACATGGGCCTGTTATCTGTGTGATCTCAGCACAGACTCCCTGGCCGCCATCGGAAATGTATCCATGCAGTCTGCAGGTCTGATCAGTCTCTTTATCATGGGCAGCGTATATGAGCAGTATGATACCCTGATTCAGAAATATGGTTCCTCCCTTGATACTGCGCTGGCTTCCATGATCACGGACAGCGATGACGCCGCCGCAGTCCAGCTTCTGGACGCTCTCGGAAACGGAGATTCCCGGGCCGGGATGACTGCTGTCAACCAGTTCTGTCAGAACCACGGATTTGGCAGCACCTCCATCGGACGTCTTCCCGGAGATACAGACAACCGCACCGCTGATAATTACACTTCTGTGACAGACTGCGGAAATTTCCTGAAAAACATTTACCAGGGGACTCTCGCCGGCTCCGACCGCATGAATGAACTTCTTGGTCAGCAGAAACAAACGGATAAAATCCCCTCACTTCTGCCGGCAGATGCAAAAACAGCCAACAAAGCCGGCGAACTTTCCAATGTAAAAAACGACGCCGCCATCCTGTACGGCACTGCGGACGGCAAAGATCTGATCCTTGTTTTTATGTCAGAAAATCTTACCGATGCCGATGCCGCACAGTCATTCATCGCACAGGAAAGTTTATCCATTTATAACATATTTCATTCACAGACAAATTAAATTTATGAATAATCTCTGTAAAGTTTCAGCCGGAATCCTAGGATTCCGGCTGTTCTTCGTATGACTTCTCCCATATTTCCGAAAACACTGCCAGCGGGCAGTCCGTCAGCAGACACATCAGAATAAAACACTCATATGGATTAACAATATATATTTCGCTCATCCCGCATTTCTGCAGGATTTCCTTGATTTTTTCCAGAAAATAGTGATATCTGGTATAGGGATCCTCGTCCTCCATTTCCTGAGAAACAATAAAAAACTCCAATGTAATCAGATCGAAACGTTCTACCGGGAATTTGTGATTCAGAATGTTTGCAATTCTCTGACGGCTGAATCGCTTCTGGCTGAAATGCTTTGCCAGAATGGAGGCAGACATTTTTTTCAGATTTCCCATTTCATTGATGGGAATTCCGCTGCAGATCACTTTTTCCACATCTGCAGGCGTAATATTTTTTGCCGTCCAGATCTTGCTGCCCTTCTGTTCCTCTTCATCCTTCTGATACAGGCCTGCCACGATCTCCTTCGCATGCTCAAAGAGTTCCATAAACTGAGCAAATGCCTGACTCTTCTCCGATTTCGGATCAACCCAGCCGGATTTCAGATATGCCAGATAATCCAGAAGCTTCTGCTCCGAATCCAGATTCACATTTGTCCCGTAAATCACCTCGTGATCTGTTTTCTCCATCGGCTGCATTTCCTGGTACATTTTCTTATATTCTTCTGTCTTATAATAGCCATAATGATTACTGTAACAGTACCAGTAAATCACTTCCTCCGGATTCTGAAAATCAAAATCCTGCTCCCGGAGAACCCGGGTAAGAAATTCTGATACATCCTCCACGGTCATCCGCAGTCCGAATCCCAGCAGAAAGACGGTCTCGCGTTTTACAGACGCCTGCACCAGCCAGTTATTTACCAGTGCCGGAAGCTTTGTGGACGTCGGCGTCATGGATTTCGGAGTAAAGGTTTCCTTAAAGGATTCCACAACAATATCCCGGTACACCTCTTTCGGCACCTCCGCGAAGGGCTCTTCGATCCCTGCCCGTTCGTAAATATATCGTTTCAGGTAATCTCCGAAAGAAATCAGCTCCATCTCTTTGTACAGATAATGGAAAATAACATCTGCATCCTCATCCTCAAAATCATCCAGGCTGACCACTTCCCGGAAACGCCGTGCCGCTTTCCTGGTAAATTCAAAATCCTGAACGGAATCAAACGCTACTGTCTGTTCAAAATCCAGATCCTGCATACGATTTTTCATAATATTCCCCTTTGCTTAACACGATCCCAAAAGCCTGCATTTTACTTTTTCCCAAAAACGGATATCTTTTCTCTGTATCTGGCAGAGAATTAATGTGAGATTATCTCTTCCCCCACATTCCATCACCTTGTCCCGGAGAATCCGTACCGTCTCCTCCACATTCCGGCCAAGCGCAAGTATCTCGCAGATTCCGTCATCCGAAAGCATGTCCGTCACACCGTCGCTGCAGATCAGGTACTTCTCTCCGTTTCTGCACAGAATGGATTCCAGTGACGGTTCCAGCTGATATACATCCTCACCGGCTCCAAGATACTGCGTCAGCGGTGCCTTTCCAAAAATGCTTCCCGGCAGCACATGATCCACAGAAATCTGCCTCAGCACACCATCCTGAAACTGATAGATTCTGCTGTCTCCCAGATTACAGATATGAATACACCCGCCGGAAAAAGCTGCACCCGCCAGCGTTGATCCCATAGAAGATATCCTGTTTTCCTCACCGTACTCACAAATAGAGCGATTCATCCGGATACAGGCTCCCCGCCAGAAACCTTCCGGTTTCCTGCCAAGGGTCAGTCTTTCTTCCTGGTAAAACTTTCCGAAGCTCCTGGCTGCAAGATATGCAGCCGTCTCCCCGCAGCATTCTCCTCCCATACCGTCGAACACGGCAAATACCGGATGTTCTTTCTCAGAGACGCTGCCGGACAGGATTTCCGTCATTCCATCATTTTCCTCCGGAAGAAATTCTCCCCTGCACCAGAAATTATCCTCATTATTTGCACGGATTTTTCCTGTATTGCTTGTAAATGCGTAATCGATCTGATATACCATGATCGTCCTTCCTCAGTTTTCTGCCTGCTTCAGCGCATTGGACCAGTACCGTTCTCCCCGTTCCAGGTATTCCGGCTCATCCAGCTCATTGTCATGGCTTTCGCCATACTTATCGATCCATCGGATCAGGCTTCCTTCATGATAATAATAAAGCTCTTCATCATCTCCTGACCAGATGTAGGCAAAAAACAATTCATTATTCCAATAATAGTATTCCTCATATACCCCTTCTTCCGACTCCTCGGGATATACAAGAACCTTCATAAGATTTCCATTCTCATCATAATAACGCAGAATGCTGTCCTCCGCACCTTCCCGCCTGTAATCGGAAAGATTATTGACAATTTCCGTTGCATGATCCTTGATTTCCTGAATACATTCCGAAAAATCATCCACCTGCTGAGGATTCAGCTCGCTGTTGCTGTTCTCCAGAAGTCCCAGAAGTTCCTGCGACTGCTCTCGCACCGCCTCCTTCAGAACCTTCTTGATATACAGATTCGCCCCGGTTCCCAGCGCCAGAACGCCGACAATAATAATCGGAATCATTGCACGCAGACGAATGTACCGGCGATTCTGACGTCTTACCGTTTTCCTTACCGGCCTTTCGTCCTTCGCATCAACGTCTTCATACTCCTCCGGAAGCTCTTCCGGTTCCCATTGCCCGGCCTCCTCAATCTCCTCCGGCTTCTGCATTTCGTCTGTTTCCTGATCCCGGAGCCTTTCCAGCGCCTTCCGGAACTGTGCGGCAGTCTGGTAACGATCCTGCGGATCATAGGCACAGGCCTTTAATATCACCCGTCCAAACTCTCTGCTCGCCTGTACCGGTGCATCCAAAGCGGCACCGGACATTCTTCTGTTCAGTGCATTTTCTTTATCACGATAAGTAATCAGCTGCTTCTCCAGACTCAGGAACGGCAGCCGGTTCTGATTCATCAGCTTATACAGAACAAGTCCGAGAGAATAAATATCCACACGGCTGTCATATTTCTCCCCCCGAAACAGCTCCGGTGCCATATAGGAATACGTCCCCTTTTTGGAAAACCCGCCCATGCTGCGTTCCAGTTCACGGGCAATCCCAAAATCGCCCAGCTTAAAATCTCCAAACCTGGATACAAAAATGTTTTCCGGCTTAATGTCTCTGTGGATGATATTCAGCTGCGCGCAGTATTCCAGAGCACGGCACAGGTCAATTCCCAGCTTCAGGACTTCCTCTTCTGTAAGGTTTCTGCCTGCACAATACTCAATAAAGCTCTCCAGATACTCCATGCGAATGGATATGTCCCATCCGATTTCATCCAGATATTCCACCACCTTGTAATCCTCCACGGAAACAATGTGGGAATTTCCCCGGAAATATTCCATGGTGTTGATTTCCTGAATGCATTCCTCCAAAAGCCCCTCAAAATAATTTCTGGCAGTCTCCTCACTGCCCGTCTCGTTCAGGACTCCATTCAGTTCGCTCTTACTGTAAGGGATGGACAGGATCTTGATTGCAGAATAAAAGGATCTGCCTTTTTCTGTCCGCTGTGCCTTATACACTTTTCCGTAAGAGCCTTCCCCGATTTTTTCAACAATTTTCCACTCCGGCCAGGCCGATACCGGCAGTTCTCTGTCCATACCATCCCTCCTTTGCATATTCATCATTCACGTGTGTAAATTATAACATATCCTCTTCAGGAAATTGTAATATAATTCTTATTTTTATATTATTTTAATATACCGGAGCAAAACAAAGAACTGCCGCATTGCCTGCAGCAGTTCCTGATTTTTATTCTTCTTCTGTTGTTGTCACCAGATCCTTCTCCAGCTCTTCCAGAATTTCTTCTACACTTTCAGTGCTTTTAACCGGCTCCTCGTACACTTCTTCATGCACTTTTTCTTCCGGCATTCCAGTATCCAGTGCCACTTCGCTGTAGCGCTTCAGACCGGTACCGGCCGGAATCAGTTTTCCGATAATAACATTTTCCTTCAGTCCGATCAGCGGGTCAATCTTTCCTTTGATCGCAGCCTCTGTCAGAACCTTGGTTGTCTCCTGGAAGGAAGCAGCGGACATGAAGGAATTTGTTGCCAGAGCAGCTTTTGTGATACCAAGCATAACCTGTTTTCCTTCTGCCGGTGTTTTTCCTTCTTTTACCAGCGCTTCGTTTACCTCTTCGAAGTCGAGGACGTTCACCAGCGAACCCGGAAGGAAATCCGTGTCTCCGTTTTCTTCGATGCGAATCTTCTTCAGCATCTGACGGACAATCACTTCGATATGCTTATCGCTGATCTCAACACCCTGAAGACGGTATACTCGCTGTACTTCGCGAAGCATATAGTCCTGAACCGCACGAACACCTTTGATTCTCAGAATATCATGCGGGTTTACGCTACCTTCTGTCAGCTCATCGCCGGCTTCCAGCATCTGTCCATCCAGCACCTTCACACGGGATCCGTATGGAATCAGATATGTCTTGGACTCTCCGCTCTCCGGATCGGTCACGATGATCTCACGTTTTTTCTTTGTATCATTGATGGCAGCCACACCTTTAATCTCAGTGATGATTGCAAGACCTTTCGGCTTTCTCGCCTCAAAAAGCTCCTCGACACGGGGAAGACCCTGTGTGATGTCTCCGCCGGCAACACCACCGGTATGGAAGGTTCTCATGGTCAGCTGTGTACCAGGCTCACCGATCGACTGCGCTGCGATAATACCGACAGCCTCACCAACCTGTACCGCCTCACCGGTTGCCATGTTTGCGCCATAGCATTTTGCACAGATTCCGCTCTTACACTTACAGGTAAGAATGGTACGGATCTTCACAGTATCAATCGCTTCTCCCTGTGCGTTCACGCCCTCCTTCATGATACGGGCAGCACGCTTCGGTGTGATCATATGATTTGCTTTTACGATCACATCACCATCTTTGTTTGTGATAGTCTCACAGGAAAATCTTCCGGTGATTCGCTCCTGCAGATTCTCAATTTCCTCTTTTCCGTCCATGAAGCCTTTGACATACATGCCGGAAATCTCATCCCTGTTTTCACAGCAATCCATCTCACGGACGATCAGCTCCTGAGATACATCAACCATTCGTCTGGTCAGGTAACCGGAGTCAGCCGTACGAAGCGCTGTATCGGAAAGTCCTTTACGTGCTCCATGCGCAGACATGAAGTACTCCAGTACGTCAAGACCTTCACGGAAGTTTGACTTGATAGGAAGCTCGATGGTATGACCGGTTGTATCCGCCATCAGGCCTCGCATACCTGCCAGCTGTTTGATCTGTTTATCAGAACCACGGGCACCGGAGTCCGCCATCATGAAGATATTGTTGTACTTGTCCAGACCGCCCAGCAGAGCCTTCGTGAGCTCATCGTCAGTCTTTTTCCAGGTATCCACAACCTCTTTGTAACGTTCTTCTTCTGTGATCAGACCACGTTTGTAGTTCTTTGTGATCAGGTCCACCGTATCCTGCGCCTGTTTGATCATTTCCGGCTTCTGCGGCGGAACCGTCATATCCGAAATCGATACCGTCATTGCCGCACGGGTGGAATATTTATAACCAGTGGATTTGATGGCATCCAGGACCTCTGCGGTCTTGGTTGCACCATGTGTATTGATAACCTTTTCCAGAATCTGCTTCAGCTGCTTCTTGCCAACCAGGAAATCAATCTCCGGAAGAAGCTCATTGCCCGGAATGCTTCTGTCCACAAATCCGAGATCCTGCGGAAGAATTTCATTAAACAGCAGACGTCCCAGCGTGGTGCTTACATTTCCAGTGCATTTTTCTCCGTCCGCTGTGGTTTTGGTCATACGGACATTGATTCTTGTCTGCAGTGTGATTACTTTATTTTCATATGCAAGAATTGCTTCATTTACACTCTTAAAATATTTTCCTTCTCCCTTGCTTCCCGGTCTTTCCTGCGTCAGATAATAAATACCAAGAACCATATCCTGGGAAGGAACGGCTACCGGACCGCCGTCAGACGGCTTCAGCAGGTTGTTCGGTGAAAGCAGAAGGAAACGGCACTCTGCCTGTGCCTCTACAGACAGCGGAAGATGAACTGCCATCTGGTCACCGTCAAAGTCTGCATTGAACGCTGTACAAACCAGCGGATGCAGCTTAATTGCCTTACCTTCTACCAGAATCGGCTCAAACGCCTGGATACCCAGACGATGCAGAGTAGGTGCACGGTTCAGCATAACCGGATGCTCCTTGATCACCTCTTCCAGCACATCCCACACAGCCGGCTCCAGCTTTTCCACCATTTTCTTTGCATTCTTAATATTATGAGAAGTTCCGTTTGCCACCAGCTCCTTCATAACAAAAGGCTTAAACAGCTCAATTGCCATTTCTTTCGGAAGACCGCACTGATAAATCTTCAGCTCCGGTCCCACGACGATAACGGAACGTCCGGAGTAGTCCACACGTTTTCCCAGAAGGTTCTGACGGAAACGTCCGGATTTACCTTTCAGCATGTCAGAAAGAGATTTCAGTGCACGGTTGCCCGGTCCTGTTACCGGACGTCCGCGACGGCCATTGTCGATCAGGGCATCGACGGCTTCCTGAAGCATACGCTTTTCGTTGCGCACAATGATATCCGGAGCCCCAAGCTCCAGCAGTCTTTTCAGACGGTTGTTACGGTTGATGATTCTTCTGTAAAGATCATTCAGGTCAGATGTGGCGAAACGTCCGCCATCCAGCTGAACCATCGGACGAAGATCCGGCGGAATAACCGGAATCACCGTCATGATCATCCATTCCGGACGGTTGCCGGATTCACGGAAGGATTCCACAACCTCCAGACGCTTGATAATTCTGGCACGCTTCTGTCCTGTTGCGTCTGCCAGCTCCGCCTTCAGCTCCTCGGCATCCTTGTCCAGATCAATTGCTTCCAGAAGCTCTTTGATGGACTCTGCGCCCATGCCGGCACGGAATCCGCTGCCATACGCCTCACGGGCATCCTGATACTCTCTTTCTGTCAGAACCTGTTTGTACTGCAGACCGGAATCCGCCGGATCCAGCACAATATAGTTGGCAAAGTAAAGTACCTTCTCCAGTGTCCGGGGAGACAGGTCAAGTATCAGTCCCATACGGGACGGAATTCCCTTGAAATACCAGATATGAGAAACCGGTGCTGCCAGCTCGATATGGCCCATACGCTCTCTGCGGACGGAAGCCTTTGTCACCTCAACTCCACATCGATCGCAGACAACACCCTTATAACGGATTTTTTTGTATTTGCCGCAGTGACATTCCCAATCCTTGCTCGGCCCGAAGATCCTCTCACAGAAAAGACCGTCTTTTTCGGGCTTCAGAGTACGGTAGTTAATCGTCTCCGGCTTTAAGACTTCACCTCGTGACCACTCTCTGATTTTCTCAGGGGACGCCAGTCCGATTTTGATGGCATCGAAAGTCATTGGCTGATATGCTGCTTTTGTATTGGTTGATTCTGCCATGTATTCTTTCCCCTTTCTACTCTTCATCATCAAGAGTTTCATCAAACTCCATGAAATCGTCATCTTCGTCGTCGAAATCTTCTTCTACACCCACGAGTTCTCCGTCTTCAAACTCCTGCTGTGTATAGCCATGCTCTCCGAATGACTCCTCTTCTCTGTGGTTTCTGGAATCTCCTTCGATCACAGAGCGAAGATCTGTATCACCGTAGTCCACAGTCTCCATGATTTCAACTTCTGTTCTGTCTTCTCTGAGCACTCTCACATCCAGACCGAGGGACTGCAGCTCTTTGAGCAGAACCTTGAAGGATTCCGGAATTCCCGGCTCAGGAATATTATCACCCTTGATAATTGCCTCGTATGTCTTAACACGGCCCACGACATCATCGGATTTCACCGTCAGGATCTCCTGCAGCGTGTAGGAAGCGCCATATGCCTCCAGCGCCCAGACCTCCATCTCTCCGAAACGCTGTCCGCCGAACTGTGCCTTACCGCCCAGCGGCTGCTGTGTAACCAGAGAGTATGGACCCGTGGAACGTGCATGGATCTTATCGTCTACCAGATGATGCAGCTTCAGATAATGCATGTGTCCGATGGTTACCGGACTGTCAAAATATTCACCGGTACGTCCGTCACGAAGGCGAACTTTACCGTCTCTGGACAGGGGAACCCCTTTCCAGAGCTCTCTGTGTGCCTTGTTCTCATCCAGGAACTGCATTACCTCCGGTGCAAGTGTATCTTCATATTTTGCACGGAATTCCTCAAAATCTTCCGTGTTTACATAATCGTTCGCCAGTTCCAGCGTATCCTGAATATCTTTCTCGTTCGCACCGTCAAATACCGGTGTGGCGATGTTAAATCCAAGTGCCTTCGCCGCCAGACTCAGGTGAATCTCCAGGACCTGTCCGATGTTCATACGAGACGGCACACCCAGCGGATTCAGCACGATATCCAGCGGACGGCCATTGGGCAGGAACGGCATATCTTCCACCGGAAGCACACGGGAAACAACACCCTTGTTGCCGTGACGGCCGGCCATCTTGTCACCAACAGAAATTTTTCTCTTCTGTGCAATGTAAATACGCACAGACTGATTTACACCGGGAGACAGCTCATCGCCATTCTCTCTGGTAAATACCTTTGCATCTACAACAATACCGTATTCACCGTGAGGTACCTTCAGAGAAGTGTCACGTACCTCGCGGGCCTTCTCACCGAAGATTGCACGCAGAAGGCGTTCTTCTGCCGTCAGCTCTGTCTCACCCTTCGGAGTTACCTTGCCGACCAGAATATCTCCCGCGCGAACCTCTGCCCCGATACGGATGATTCCACGTTCATCCAGATCCTTCAGTGCTTCATCACCCACGCCCGGAACATCTCGTGTGATCTCTTCCGGCCCCAGCTTGGTATCGCGGGATTCCACTTCATATTCTTCAATATGAATGGACGTATATACGTCATTCTGAACCAGTCTTTCACTTAAGAGAACTGCATCCTCGTAGTTATAACCCTCCCAGGTCATGAAACCGATCAGCGGATTTTTACCCAGCGCCAGCTCTCCATTGGACGTGGACGGGCCGTCTGCGATCACCTGTCCGGCTTCCACATGCTCGCCCTGGAAAACAACCGGCTTCTGATTATAGCAGTTGCTCTGGTTGCTTCTCATAAATTTTGTCAGATGATAGTCATCTCTGGTTCCGTCATCATTTTTAATCGTAATATCTGTGGAGGTAGAGCGTTCCACCGTTCCGGACTTTCTCGCCACGATGCACACACCGGAGTCCACAGCCGTCTTCGTCTCCATACCGGTACCGACAACCGGGGCCTCTGTGATCATAAGCGGTACAGCCTGACGCTGCATGTTGGATCCCATCAGCGCACGGTTCGCATCGTCATTCTGCAGGAACGGAATCAGCGCTGTCGCAACAGAGAACACCATCTTCGGAGACACATCCATGTAATCAAACATATTGCGCTCATATTCCTGTGTCTCTTCGCGATAACGGCCGGATACATTTTTACGGATAAAATGCCCTTCTGCATCCAGCGGCTCGTTCGCCTGCGCCACATGGTAATTATCCTCTTCATCCGCAGTCATATAGACAACTTCCTCTGTAACACGCGGATTTTTCGGATCTGATTTATCTATTTTTCGATACGGAGCTTCCACAAAACCATACTGATTAATTCTTGCATAGGATGCAAGTGAGTTGATCAGACCGATGTTCGGTCCTTCAGGGGTCTCAATCGGACACATTCTTCCATAATGAGAATAGTGTACGTCTCGAACCTCGAATCCGGCTCTGTCACGGGAAAGACCGCCCGGTCCCAATGCGGACAGACGTCTCTTATGCGTCAGCTCACCCAGCGGGTTATTCTGATCCATGAACTGGGACAGCTGGGAAGAACCAAAGAACTCCTTCACAGCCGCCGTAACCGGCTTGATATTAATCAGGGACTGCGGAGAAATATTCTCTGTGTCCTGTGTTGTCATTCTTTCGCGAACCACACGTTCCAGTCTGGAAAGACCGATACGATACTGGTTCTGCAGCAGTTCACCAACGGCACGGATACGACGATTTCCCAGGTGGTCGATATCATCATCATTTCCAAGGCCGTATTCCAGATGCATATTATAGTTAATGGAAGCAAAAATATCTTCCCGTGTAATGTGCTTCGGAATCAGATCATGCACATCACGCTTCACTGCCGCAATTCTGTCCTCCAGGCTGTCATTATCTTCCAGAATTTTTTCCAGGACAGGATAATATACTAATTCTGTAATTCCAATACTCTTCGGATCTTCAATTTCCGGAAGGAAATGACGGATATCCACCATCATACTGGAGAGGACTTTGATTTTCCGGTCTTCTTCTCCCTGAATCCATACATACGGAACAGCTGCATTCTGGATCTCGCGGGCCAGTTCTCTGGTCACATTGGCACCCTCTTCTGCGAGGATTTCACCGGTAAGAGGATCCACAACAGTCTCTGCAAGCTTATGTCCGACAATACGTTTGTCAAAGTGAAGCTTCTTATTAAATTTATAACGTCCGACCTTTGCCAGATCATACCTTCTCGGATCGAAGAACATGGCTGTAATCAGGCTTTCCGCACTCTCTACCGCAAGCGGCTCGCCCGGTCGGATCTTCTTGTAAAGCTCCAGCAGACCTTCCTGATAATTGGTAGAAGTATCCTTTCCGAAGCTGGCGAGAATCTTCGGTTCCTCACCAAACAGCTCCACGATCTCCGCATTTGTGCCTACTCCCAATGCACGAATCAATACGGTAATGGGAACTTTTCGGGTTCTGTCCACACGAACATAAAATACATCATTGGAATCTGTCTCATATTCCAGCCATGCGCCTCTGTTTGGAATAACGGTACTGGAAAATAACCGTTTTCCCACTTTATCGTGGGCAATGGCATAGTAAATACCAGGGGAACGTACCAGCTGGCTTACAATCACTCGCTCTGCTCCGTTTATCACAAACGTTCCTGTAGCAGTCATTAACGGCAGATCACCCATAAAAATCTCATGTTCATTGATTTCTTCGGTTTCCTTGTTGATCAGTCTTACACGAACCTTCAAAGGCGCTGCATAAGTTACGTCGCGTTCTTTACACTGCTCGATGGTGTATTTTGCATCTTTTTCCTCGAACGTAAAGTCAATGAACTCCAGACTGAGTTTTCCGCTGTAATCAGTAATCGGAGAGATATCATCAAATACTTCTTTCAATCCCTCGTCAAGAAACCACTGGTAGGAATCTTTCTGGACTTCGATCAGGTTTGGCATTTCCAGGACTTCTTTTTGTCTCTGGTAACTCATGCGCATGCTTTTTCCAGTTTTTACAGAACGAATTCTGTTTTTTTCCATTGACGTTTCACCCCTGTTTTTCTTAAATTTATTACAACATGTTCCCACTAAACAACAGACATAGTAGGCATATCTTGCCATAATATAGCATTCTTCACTATAGCACAACAAAAAAAGCCTGTCAACAATATCTTTCAGAATTTTTCACATTTTTTTGTTCGTTTTTTTATAACATATGCTGTATTTACGCACATCCCAAACAGATCGTTATTCTGTCAGTAAACAAAGCGGACAAGTCCGCTTCGAACTCCCTATGATGCAAAAAAAGCTGTCATGCCGCGGCCACAGGACCACAGCATGACAGCTTCCGCTTTTGTCATTCTCTGATTATTTAAGAGTAACTTTAGCGCCTTCTGCTTCCAGTTTTGCTTTAAGATCTTCTGCTTCTGCTTTGGAAACAGCTTCTTTCACAACCTTCGGAGCACCGTCAACAACTTCTTTTGCTTCTTTCAGTCCAAGACCGGTTACTTCACGAACAACTTTGATAACTTTAACCTTGTTCGGGCCTACTTCTGTCAGTTCTACATCGAACTCATCTTTTTCTTCTGCTGCTTCTGCCGGGCCAGCTGCTGCTACTACAACACCTGCTGCTGCGGATACGCCAAACTCTTCTTCACAAGCTTTTACCAGCTCGTTCAGCTCTAATACGGATAATTCTTTGATAGCTTCAATAAATTCAGCTGTTGTTAATTTTGCCATTTTATTTTCCTCCATTTATTTTTCGTTTTATTATTTTAATAAATTATTCTGCAGCCGGAGCTTCTTCTGCTTTCGCTGCAATTGCTGCTTCAGCACCACCTGCTTCTGCAACCTGGTTAAGAACACGTGCAAGGTTGGTAATCGGGGACTGAATGCTTCCAAGCAGTTTTGCAAGAAGTTCGTCTCTGGACGGAATGCTTGCCAGTGCCTGTACACCCGCCTGATCATTGTAATTTCCTTCAACCACACCTGCGATCAGTTCCAGTTTCGGGAACTGTTTTGCATATTTAGCCAGAATTCTTGCCGGAGCAGTTGCGTCTGTCTTGGAAACCGCGATTGCGTTTGTTCCTTCCAGATGCTTATCCAGGCATTCATATGCTGTGCCTTCAAATGCACGATGCATCATGGTGTTCTTATATACTTTATAAAATACACCAGACTCTCTCAGCTCTTTACGAAGAATGGTATCCTGTTCTACGGTCAGACCGCTGTAGTTTACAAGTACTACAGACTGGGCGTCTTTCACGCTCTCAGCAATTTCTTCTACGATTGGCTGTTTCAGTTCTACTTTTGCCATGAAATGGTACACCTCCTTATAGATTTGTATACCGCCGATAAAAAAGGATCCTACTGCATGACAGTAAGACCCTGGTAATCTTTCTCAGAATACTATGTCCTCGGTAGGCGTTTTAATCCTTATGCCTTACGGCACCTACTGTCTTCGGCAGCGTTCTGTAGTACGATATCATTTTTACAGCGGAATGTCAAGTTTTTTGTAAAATTTTTCTTGCTGTATTCTGCAAAATTTTACTTTAAATGTCTTTTTTCTGTGGATCCTCCATCGGATGCATTTTACCCGCCAGTATCACCTGGTCTTTCATCATTTTTTCAAGGAACCCGGCATATTCTTCATACGTAAGCACGCCGTCCGAAGAAAGCAGTTCAAAGTCCGTGCCGTAGACATAGGCAAATACTCCTGTTTCCTTCACACCATTCTTCATATAAAAATGCTTTCTGCGCTTCCTCTCCTCATAATTTTCCGCCTGCGGATTCAGCGCTTCGATTTCCAGAATATATTTCCGATCCCGAAAACGTTCCAGCATTTCCTGAATGGCCAGGCTGCCCAGACCGGTTCCCCGAACACTGTCCTCTATGGCAAAATAATCCAGAAGAGCCTTGTCCCCGGAAATCATATTGATGATCAGTCCGGCGAACCTTCCCTCCTGCTCAAGAGACAGTATTTCCAGTCTTCCTTCCGCCTCCATCTTCTCAAAAAGCCAGAGCGGTTTCTTCTCTGCTTCCGGAAATGCACGCTCATACAGTTCCCAAAGCGGCTTTTCATACTTTTTTCCAGCTTCACTTCTTATATTAATAATCTTCATTTTTACCCCGCCATATCCGGCCAGGAACGAATCTCTGCCGAAATCTTCTGTTCATAGTCACCTTCCACATCCTCACTGCGTCCTGCCGCAAACACATTGGTTTCTGCACCCCAGCCTCCGTCCTGAAACTCCCACACATGAAATTTCAGTCCGCGAAACAGAAAGTCCAGACTCCCGCAGCCATCCTCTTCTGTATATTCATATGATATTCCTTTTTCCTTTAAGGCATCCTGTATCTTTCCCAGACGCATCTTCTGTCTCCTTTCCTGACCAGCCGCATTTTCTCTCTTCACATCTGACTGCGCACGATCCGATATTCATCCCCCATCTGAAAATAGGGACACTGTTTAAAATCACCGGTGATAAATCTGGCCATCTCATCTTCGTCCAGATTCACTTCACAGATATAACATTCACATTCGTCATCATAAGAATAATTCGCACAATACTCACAGTTACTGCTCATGTCTCACACTCCCCCTGCACGGTGCCTCTTTCCGACCCGGATCCGGTCACTGTCTCAGCTGCATTTCTGCAATACCATTTTAAACGAATATAAGAAAAAATCAAGCCCTGTCACGAGCAGTCTTTGCATGACAGGACTTTTGATTCTTATTTATGCTTTCTGTTCCTTAAATGCAGCAATCAGCGCCGGGACAACTTCATTCAGATTTCCGACAATTCCATAATCCGCAACATTGAAAATCGGCGCATCCGGATCTTTGTTTATCGCAATAATCGTATCCGCCCCGGATATACCGGTCAGATGCTGGATCGCACCCGAAATACCAATGGCAAAATATACCTTTGGAGCAACCGTTTTGCCAGACTGTCCCACCTGATAAACCTGCGGTTTCCAGCCGGCATCCACAACTGCACGGCTGCAGCCCACCGTCGCTCCCAGCACATCTGCCAGCTCTTCGATGATTTTAAAATTCTCCGCCGAGCCGATTCCCCGACCACCGGAAACAATGATTTCCGCCTCTGAAAGGTTCACGGTCTCCGCAACCTCCTGTACCCGTTCCACAAGCGTAGTACGAATCTGTTCTTCCGGAACATGAATATCTTCCTTTATAATTTTGCCGGTACGTTCCCTGTCGTAACCTCCCTTTTTAAACACTCCCGGACGCACGGTTCCCATTTGTGGACGGTTGTTTGGACACATAATCGTGGCCATCAGATTTCCGCCAAATGTCGGACGTGTCCATGCCATATTACCCGTTTCCTCATCTACACCGATTTCCGTACAGTCCGCCGTCAGCCCTGTTCGGATGCGGCAGGAAACCCTCGGCCCAAGATCACGGCCATTGTTCGTCGCACCGACGATCAACGTTTCCGGTTTGTATTTTTCTGTCAGTGCCACAAGCGCATTTGCAAAAGCATCCGTCGTATAATATTCATATTCCGGTCCATCCACGACAATTGCCGAATCTGCACCATAGGCAATCGCATCCCGGGCAATCGCATCCACCTGGTATCCGATAACGACAGCTACCAGCTCACATCCTTTCTTCTGTGCAAGCGGCTTCGCCGCATTCAGGAGCTCATATCCCACATTCTTCGCCTTACCACACTCTGTTTCAATAAAAATCCACATGTTTTTATAATCATTCAGATCACTCATTCTCTCGCCCTCCTCATAAAATCTTTGCATCACATACCATCTCTGCAAGCTTTTTCGCAGCCGCTTCCGCTCTCATACCGCGAATGATCATACCGTGTTTTTCCCTTATCGGTGTGTATGTGGATTTTACTTTTGTGGGAGATCCGTTCAGACCGCAGCGTCCGAGATCAATCGTTGTCAGATCTTTTTCCGAAAGCACCGGAATTTCCTTTGTTCTGGCTTCTTTTCTAGTCTTATAGGTAGGATATCTTGGTTCATACGGAAGTCTTACAACAGTTACCACTGCCGGAAGCTTTACAGAAATAATGTCATAGCCCGCATCACATTCCCGCTTCACCTGCAGGTCTCCGTTTTCTTCTCTGATGTCAAGGGCATAGGTCACCTGTGGAATTCCCAGATGTTCTGCAATTTCAGGGCCGACCTGTGCCGTGTCACCATCAATCGCCTGCTTTCCACAGAGAATCAGGTCAAACCTGATTCCTTCCTTTTCCTCAACGGTTCTGATCGCCTCAGACAGAATGTAACTGGTTGCAAGGGTATCTGATCCCCCAAACTTTCTTCCCGAAATCAGATATCCTGCATCTGCTCCTACTGCCAGGCAGGATTTCACTGCCTCCGCTGCCTGTGGAGGACCCATCGTAATTACCACAAGCCTGCCACCCAGTTTTTCTTTTAATCTGACACCAACCTCCTGGGCATATGTGTCAAACGGATTCACTATACTTGGCACTCCGGTACGTATCAGCGTATGCTTCACCGGATCAATTTTAATTTCATTGGTATCGGGTACCTGTTTGATACAAACACATATATTCATCTTTTTCTCCCTGTCTTCTTAACGAAACGGCTGCGACTGTCTCTGATACAGCCGCACCAGATCCTCATGGTTTCCTATACACTTCTATAATTTATAACAGACCTTTCCCGGATTCAGAATCATCTTCGGATCAAATACTCTCTTGATTCCCTCCATGAGTGCTATATTCGTATCTCCCACAGAATCAACAAGATAACGTATCTTTCCGGATCCGATTCCATGTTCCCCGGAAACCAGTCCTCCGCAGTCTGTTGCCGCCTTATAAATAATCTCAAAAAAACAATCCACCCTTGCTTTAAATTCTTCCTCAGACAAATCATTGGAGCACTGATAAATGTGAAGATTTCCGTCACCTGCATGACCAAATGAACGGATAACCAGCCCGCATTCCTCACCTGTCTTATTTACAAACGCAAGGTATTCCGCAACTCTGTTCACAGGAACCACAACATCACACTCATCCAGAAGCTTTGTTTCCTCCATGATTGCTTCCAGGAAGGAGGACCTTGCCGCCCATGCATCCTTGATTCTGGTGGGTGTATCTGCAATCAGTACGTTGATGGCACCTGCCTCCATAACGATCTTTGCTGCCTGATCGATCATCCTCTCAATCTCGTCTTCTGAATTGCCATCCAGTGTCACGAGAAGATACGCGCCGATTTCTGTCCCATCCAGCCGTTCCGGAAATACTGCCTTCCCCACATAACGCTCTGATGCAAGGACAATTTCCCGTTCCATAAATTCGATAGCCTGGGGGTCCATATGAGCCATTTTAAACTTTGGCACAGTGGAAAGTGCCGTTTCCAGATCTTTATAAGGGATAATCAGGGAAACCACCTTCTTTGGCGCGGGAATGATTTTCAATGTGAGTTCCGTAATGATTCCAAGGGTTCCTTCCGATCCGATCATCAGGTTCAGAAGCGAATATCCGGAAGATGTCTTCGAAACCGTAGCCCCAAAATGAGTAATCTCTCCCGTGGGGAGAACGACGGTCATTGCCCTCACATAATCCCGCGTGGCGCCATATTTCACCGCCCGCATACCGCCGGCATTGGTTGCCACATTTCCGCCGACACATGCAAATTTTTCTCCCGGATCCGGCGGATAAAGCATTCCTTTGCTCTGGCAGTCCTGTGCAAGATCATTCAAAAGTACTCCCGCCTCAATGTTTACCACAAAATTTTCCATGTCATAGGAAATGATCCGGTTCATTTTTGAAATATCCATGAGAACACCTCCGCAAAGCGGAACCGCTCCGCCTGCAAGACCAGTTCCCGCCCCTCTCGGTGTAACAGGGATATTGTTGTCATAACAGATCTTCATAACTGCCGCAACTTCTTCCGTAGAACGCGGCTGAACTGCAAGATCCGGCATTCGTGTACCGTAGATCGGCATTTCATCTCTCGCGTAGTCCGGATTGATATCCTCTCCTTCAAACACATGCTCTGAAACCGCTTTGATCTGTCTGATGATTTCAGGTGTTAACTGGTTGTACATTTCATTTTCCTCCTTTTGCTTTTTATACTTCCATCATTTTTTATTTGAATTTTTCATTTGAACACATCCGTCGCACTTCCATATCGCCTTTTTCAGTCTGCGGCACCGTTAAAACGAGCCAACAAAAAAGGGGGACCCGTTTGTCCGAACTGGCTGATCTGATATTTATCATCAAAATCAAATTTTAGACAGCCTTTTTAGCACATTTTCATCTTTGAAAATGCAAATTCGTCGGTTTCTGGGTCACCCATCTTATATATTTATATTACCACAACAATTTTTAATGTCAATAAAATTTAAAATTTTTTATTTTAAATTTTATTTTTCGTCGATTTTACCAAATCACGATTCTGGTGAGAATAAAATCTGATCTCTGACAGAATAACCTGTTGTATATTCCACATTGCATCGCGAAAGAAGGGTTGGAAACGCAGCGCGTCCCCAACCCCCTTTTATCGATGTTCCATATGCAGATATTTTTCTTTTGTCGCCATTCCGCCCCGAATATGCCGCTCCTGTTTGTTTACATCCAGAACGACCCTTGCCTGACTGGCAAGCGCAGGATTTAACCGGGAAAGACGCTCGGTGACATCTTTATGTACCGTAGATTTACTGATCCCGAATTTTTTTGCCGTCTGTCGCACCGTTGCTCTGGTTTCAATAATATATTTCGCAATTTCCACCGCACGTTCTTCAATATAGTCTTTCAAGGATAAGCCTCCGAAGCCACTGTTTTTACAGTGTATGCGAAGGCACCCGACGCTATGAATTCCGCACAGTACTTATCCGCCATCTTTTTTAACATAAAACCAATGTTTCTGTTAAAAACGCCTGGTGGATTGCGCCCTCTCCCTTTGTTACAATATGTTAAAAATAATTGCAAAGGTGGTATATGTATGAGAAAATACTATATAGACAACATCCGCTGGATGACCTTGGGTCCAGCAAAACAGGAGGAAGGAGTATATAAATATGATCATCAAGAACGGATTAATGATAGATCCACACACAAACGAAATGAAAAAGACAGATATCCGGATATCCGACGGAATCATCCGCGAGCTTGGACAGATAGAGGCAGGTTCTGAAGATGAGGTTCTCGATATCTCAGGACTTGTGATCGCTCCGGGCCTGATTGACACACACGTGCATTTTCGCGACCCCGGTTTCACATACAAGGAAGATCTGCATACGGGTGCCCTCGCGGCCGCCAAAGGAGGCTTCACCTCTGTAATCTGTATGGCGAATACTTCCCCCACCGTAGACTCTGTTCCGGTGCTGAAGGACATACTCACCCGCGCAGACAGCGAAGCCATTCATATTTATCAGACAGCGGCTGTCTCTCATGGACTGAAAGGTGAGACGCTTACTCCCATGGAAGAACTGAAGGCTGCCGGTGCCTGCGGATTTACAGATGACGGAATCCCCCTTAAGGATGCTGTCCTCTGCTTCCAGGCTATGAAAAAGGCAGCAGATCTGGGACTCCCCATCAGCCTTCACGAAGAAGATCCCGCGTTCATCACCAACAACGGAATCAACCACGGCAAAGTTTCCGAAGCACTGGGAATTGAGGGTTCTCCGGCTGTTGCCGAGGAAGTACTGGTTGCCCGCGACTGCATGCTGGCACTCCATTCCGGTGCCGAAACAGTCATTCAGCACATCAGTTCCGGAAATTCCGTTGCGCTCGTGCGCACGGCAAAAGCCATGGGAGCAAAAATTCATGCCGAAGCGACCCCACATCATTTCACACTGACCGAGGAAGCCGTTCTCACACATGGAACGCTGGCCAAAATGAATCCGCCTCTCAGGACAGAGAAAGACCGGATGGCCATCATCGAAGGACTGGCAGACGGAACCATTGACCTGATTGCCACGGACCATGCACCTCACAGTGCCGAGGAAAAGGCCCGGCCAGTCACTTCTGCCCCCAGCGGAATCATCGGTCTGGAGACAGCACTGAGCCTTGGCATTACTTTCCTGGTTAAGCCCGGCCATCTGACCCTCATGCAGCTTCTGGAAAAAATGACAGCCAACCCGGCTGCTCTCTACAGGCTTCCCGGCGGACGCATTGCGGTAAATGCCCCGGCTGATTTCGTGATTTTCAACCCGGACGAGGAATGGATTCCGGAAACCTTTGCTTCGAAATCCTCCAATACCCCATTCCTTGGAATGCGCCTGCAGGGCAGGATCATACACACCATCTGCAAAGGCAGAATCTGTTATTCCGCGTCCTGAATGAGAGTCAGAAAAAGAGAATCGATCCGGCAGGGACTCAGCTTCTGCGGTTTACCACATAGATTCCGATGCATACCAGCACCAGGAAACGGCGGCAGGCCCTGCCGCTGTTTCCGCCAGAAAATACCTTCAAATCAAACGCATGTAAGACATGATCGTCACCTTAATATATACAAATTTTCTAATAACATTGACATTTCCCCCTTGACATTATACAATTTTATTAAAGGTTAGACGTACTACATTGTGCCCAGGCACAGGAAAGGAGTATCTATGACACAATCCGTTGATTATTACGTCCTGACACAGCTGCTTCTGGACGATATCTATTTTCCCACCGGCGAAAGCAAACTGAATCAGCTGGGCGGTGGGACCTACACCGTTGCCGGAATGCGCATATGGTCTGATCGGGTAGGCTTCTGCTGTGCACCCGGATGCGATTATGAAGGGAACTATGATAAATGGTTTCTGGACAACCAGATCTGCATTTCCGGAGGCCGCAGAGAGAAGAACTGTACCCATGCGCGTCTGAATTATTTTCCGGACGGAGAGCGGGAGGAAATTCTCCTTCCCGGCTGCGCCACACACAGAGAATCCCAGCCCCTGGTGTCGGAAATCCCTCCGGAATACCGTGACTGCCGCGGCATGTATTTCTTTAAGGACTGTGAACAGCCCTTCTGGGATGAATTGCTGCCATTTCTGACGCATGGTTCTGCCATTTCCTGCTGGGAGATTTTCGGTGCATCCGCCTGTCCTCAGAACCGGGATTTCATCGGGGATGTACTGCACCACATTGACCTGTTTTCCCTGAATCTGACGGAAGGAAGACGCCTTACCGGGCTCTCGGAGCCTCTGGATATTGTGAAGGCCCTCCGGGATATGAATGCCGGAAATTTCATCTTTCGTATGGGGGCCAACGGAGCGATCGCAGCTTCTCCTCAGAAATTGTATCATATCCCTGCCGTTGCAACAAACGTCGTTGATGTCACAGGCGGCGGGAACTCTTCCACCGGCGGATTTACCGTAGGCTTCTGCGAGACAGACGGCGATATTCTGGAAGCCGGTTTATGTGCGGCTGTCGCTTCATCCTTTATTATCGAACAATACGGTGTACCCGCTAACATAGATGATCATCTGATGCAGCAGGCACGTCAGAGACGTGACGCACTCAGAACACTTGTAAAACCATTGTGACAGGAGGTAATACCCATGGCAGAAAATCTTTATCTGAAACATATTGAAAGTATTCCACATATGGTGGAACAGATTTTTCCGGCACTGAATCAGGAAGCGCTCCGACTGACTGCGGAAGTCGCTGACTGGCCGCTGACGGCAGTCTATCTTTACGGAAGCGGCGATTCTCTTGCCGCAGCCACCGGTGCCACCGGCGCCTTTATGGAGCTGTGTCATCTTCCGTGCTTTGCACTTACATCCATGCAGGCCTCCCGCTACGCTCCCGGCTACTGTATGCCCGAACCCAAAACCGTCCTGACCATCGGTCTTAGCAATTCCGGCAGGGTTGCCCGTGGTCTGGAAGCCACCACTGCACTGGCGAATGCAGGCTACTGTCCGATTCTCATAACTTCCAACCCGGACAGCCCCGGCGGAAAAGCTGCCGGAAAAGTATTTCATGCCTTTGTTCCGCCCTTTGATCCGGTTCCGATTCCCGGAGTGCGCGGCTACGTCACCGCGCAGCTGTCGCTTTATCTCTTTGCCGTTCATCTTGCTTTTGCCAGAAATCAGCTGACCGAAGCTGCACGGGATGAACTGCTGGACACACTGAAAAACACCGGTCAGCTGCTCCGGACTTCCCTGGACGATAACCGTCAGAAGCTTCAGGCTTTCGGTGAGCTGTGCGCCCGCGAAAAGCGTGTGGAATTCCTGTCCGCAGGTCCCTGTCGTGCTTCTGCTGATTTTGGTATGGCAAAGACGCTGGAAGCTACCGGCTACACAGCACTCAGTCCGGAGCTGGAGGAATTCTCACACATGAACTTTTTCTCCCTGGAGCCGGAGCATATCCCAACTGTGATCGTATGCCCGGAATCCTCACGCTGCCTTGTCCGCAGCCGGGAGCTGGAAGAGTCCATGCGTTTTCAGGGACGGCCCTGTCTGATCATGACAGACGGTGCTTCCTTCCTCGCAGACGAAGCCCACACCATACGCGTACCGGTTCCACAGCGTGAAATGTTTGCCCCACTTGTCTTCTCTTTCCTGACCGCTCTTCTGACGGCATACATGCCGCTGGAGGAAGGCGACGACTACATGCACGGTCACCGCGGTCCATTCCACGAAGAAGACTTTCCGACCATTATCACCAGCAAGCTGGTATTTGATTAGAAAAGGAGGCTTTTTATGAATTGCTTTGATAAAATCATCAGCCAATACGACTATTCTGACCGCATGAAGCCCGGCGGCTTTGTCATCGACGGCAAACCGGCGCTCACTCAGATCGATCCGGAGCTTGTCGGAGATTACGTCATCATGGTGGTGCGTGATCCCCTGCTTGTCTACGGCGGCGACCCTGCCGAGGTTCTCTCCGAACGTCTTGAAAACCGCGTTCTGGCCGGAAAATCCGGAATGTTTACCACCTACAGCGGCTATTATAAAGGCGCACACATCAGCATCGTTTCCGGCGGCAGCGGCAGTCCGGAAGCCGAACTGATTCTGGTGGAATTTATGCATTACACCAAGGCCAGCACGTTCATCCGTCTCGGAGGAGCGGCCGGCGTTCACGAAGACGTCCATTCCGGTGATGTGGTCATCGCCAACGGTGTGGTAAGAGACGAAGGCATGAGCCAGGCTTATGTTACCCCGACCTACCCGGCTTCCTGCAGCTACGATCTGGTAGCCGCACTGGCAAAGGCAGCCGATGACCGGAACTATTCCTATCACATCGGCATCGGACGCTCCCAGGACAGCGAGCATGTCAGCTGCGGACGTCCGTCTGTGGGCGGCTATTTCCAGCCAAGACATGCGGAAATCATCGATTATTACAACCGCGCGCGGGTGATGTACTGGGATCGTGAATCTTCCGGTATTGTTACGCTCTGCAACCTTTTCGGCCGCAGAGGCGGCGCCGTTGTTTCCGTAGACAACAACCTGGTTACCGGAGAATCCTTCTCCGCCGGCGACGGCCAGGATCACGCCATCGACATTGCCTTTGACGGTCTGGCAAACCTTCACAAAATGGATGAGGAAGCAAAAAAACAGGGGAAACGTTACTGGGTTCCCCGTCTGGACTGACCCCTTATTTCAAAAATCAGGAGCCCCAAACAACAGCAGAATCACACAACGGACTTTCAAAAAGGAGGGCTGACTTATGAGTACTTTATTAATCAAAAACATCCAGGCTCTGGTATCCTGCGACAGCAGGGATCAGGTTTACACAGACACAAATCTTTTCTGCAAAGACGGTATCATTGTCTCTATCGGCGATGAAGCCCCGCCTGCAGATCAGGTGATCGACGGAACCGGAATGCTGTGCTATCCGGGACTGGTAAACACGCACCATCATCTCTATCAGGTATTTTCCCGAAATCTTCCACAAGTGCAGAATCTTGAGCTGTTTGACTGGCTCAGGACCCTGTATGAGGTCTGGAAAATGCTGAACGAGGATACCATCCGTCTCTCATCGCTGACCGGTATGGGAGAACTGATGAAAAACGGATGCACAACTGTTTTTGACCACCATTATGTATTTCCCAATCATTGTGGAGATCTGATCGGTGCACAGTGGGATGCTGCCAGTCAGCTTGGTGTACGGATGCACTTTTCCAGAGGCAGCATGGACCGTTCCAAAAAGGACGGCGGACTGCCGCCAGACTCTGTCGTACAGACTGTGGACGAGATCATGAAAGACAGTATTCAGCTCATTGAGCGCTACCAGGATTCCTCCTTCCAGTCCATGCACCGGATCGCACTGGCGCCCTGCTCTCCGTTTTCTGTTTCCGCAGACCTTTTGCGGGAAAGTGCTCTTCTGGCACGCCAGTACCATGTCCGTCTGCACACGCATCTGTGCGAAACGCTGGACGAAGAACGTTTTATGCTGGAAACCACAGGGCTGCGTCCGCTGGCTTATATGGAACAGCTTGGATGGACCGGTGATGACGTATGGTTTGCACACGGCATTCACTTCAACGATGACGAGCTGAATCTTCTGGCACAGACACAGACCTGCGTCTGCCACTGTCCCATCTCCAACATGAAGCTCTCCTCCGGCATTGCCCGTATCCCGGAAATGCTTTCCCTCGGCGTTCCTGTCGGGCTTGGTGTTGACGGCAGCGCAAGCAATGACGGATCCAATCTTCTGGAAGAGATGAGAGTATGCTTCCTTCTGCACAGACTGAATTCCAGTGATTGTGCTCCTTCCGGCTATGATGTTCTGAAAATGGCCACCATGGGAAGTGCACGCCTTCTGGGCCGTCAGGATGAAATCGGCAGTCTGGAAGCCGGAAAATGTGCTGATCTTTTCCTGGTTCGAAGCAATCGTCTGGAACTGGTTGGTGCATGCCGCGATCCGAAATCGGTTCTTGCAACAGTCGGGCTGAAGGGAAGCGTGGATTATACCATCATCAACGGAAAGATTGTCGTAGAACACGGTGCACTCACTTCCGTGGATGAAGAAAAACTGTCTTATGAGGCAGAACAGCACATCAATCAGTATCTCAAGGATCTTTGACCGATCTTTCCTGCCCTCTCATTTTGCCCTCTGCACAAACTGCAGCGGGGCAAATGATGATAAGCGGATCACCTCCGCACTTTATGGTACAAAAAACCAGGCTCAGCCCTGAAAACAGGGTAAGCCTGGTTTTTTGTATCTTGTTATTTGTATTTTGTATCAGACCGGATTGCCGGAATCAGTCACACAGCTCCTCCAGAGAATTCAGCTGATCGATCACGCACTGCAGGATCAGCTCAGTCAGTTTTTCTCCCTTTTCCACGGATGCCAGATGAGGCGCTCCCACGATGCCATTCGGATCCACTTCTGTCGTAAACCAGGAATCCCTGCGTCTGGGCAGTCTCTCCACACGTCCGGAAAAAGCAGAAAGCTCTTCCATATGTACCAGCTCCGGATACTCGTAAAGCATCTGTGAGGTTTCATCCTCTCCTGCATGCACTTCCAGCTCCGGCGCTGTTTCCAGCACACTTCGCGCGTAATTATTGAATATGGAATGGCGGGTATCCACCACATACACATCCAGTCCGTAATTCCGCTTCCACTCCTGTGCAAGGCCATGCAGGAACGGCTTATTTCCTCCATGACTGTTCAGGATGAGCAGCTTTTTCCAGCCATGCTGCTTCAGGCAGTTCAGAACATCCTCCACAATCGCCTTAATCGTTGAGGAACGCAGAGTAATTGTACCAGACAGATCCATATGTTCCGGACTCAGTCCATAATGAATCGGCGGAAGCACATAGACCTCCGGTTTCACTCTCTCATCCTTTGTCAGACGCCGTACAACATACTCGATGATCAGATCATCGGTACCTACCGGCATATGAGGTCCATGCTGCTCGATCGCTCCGATGGGAAGCATGGCATATATTTCATCTTTATTCAGCTCACTGTGTTTTTTCCAGCTTAAATCACGAAAAAAATGTATCATTTCTGATTCCTCTTATTTATTTGCCTTGAAATGAGTCTGTGCGCTCATTCCTTCGTAATGTCTTCCAACCTGCGGCGGGAAGAACAGATGCTCTGTGATACCGGAAACAAAGTATGGCTCTCCATTGATCTTGCAGGTACGTGCTGTCGGTCTGGAGTCATGTCCACGGAATGCAATGATACGTCCGTCAACGATCACAAGAGAGTTTCCAAACGGATCACCCTGCTCGATTGCTTTCAGTGCATCCGTTCCGCAGGATCCCGGAGGACAGTCAATGACCTGAAGGTCTGCCTCTCGGCCGATTTCAATCTTACCGGTATTCAGACCGTACAGATCTGCGGTATTTCCGGTTGCCATCGCAATACATTTTTCTGCCGGAATGTCATTCAGTGCAGAAGCTTTTACAATACAGCGGTTCATTGCACCTGGCATGGATGCCTGTCCGGTAGGAGAATCGCTGCCCATAACCAGACGATGCAGCTGATTGGTCTTATCCATATGGCGAAGCATTTTATTAAAGTTTACAAAGTTTCCGTTTACAACAAGCTCCAGCGGAATATCGCTCTCATCCATCAGTCTCTGAATATGTGAGAAATCAACACCTGTGGAACCGCCGTTGGTATGTGCCACCTTATTGGGTCTTAACTTCAGAATTTCCTCAGAAGTTACCCAGGAAGATCCCGGAATAGAAGGCGGTGCAAGGTGTACCGAGAAGAAGAAATCATACTTCCGAGCCCACTCAAGCATTGGAGCAACCTCATCCGGATCACACAGACCGCCGCCGCCGATTTCTGCGATCAGCCATACGCCGGCATCATGCATCTCTTTAAAGTCCTGCTCTGTGAGACCATGTACCAGAACAAGTGCTCCTCCGTGGAATTTCAGACCGCCGCCCGGACGGAAACGGTCAAATACACGCTTGGAGAGAATTGCCGCTGCCTTACATCCGATCGCATCATCGTAAAAGCGTGGCCAGCCCGGTCCCTGCTCTCCTTCGGAAACCATGGATGTGGTTCCATAGTACAGCGCATCCGAATAGCAGCCAACTGCGCCGCGCTGCGGTGCATAATCATCCAGTGTATTATGAATATGACAATCGATAAAGCCCGGGCAGACAATCTGTCCGTCCACATCCACAACGGTATCGATACCGCTCAGATCCAGGTCTTTTTCATAGCCGATACCTGCGATCAGCCCATCTCTCACAACAATGGTATCACCCGGGATGATTCCCTTTGTGATATCACCGCTGACGATCTTGTCAATGTTTTTTAAAATAATATCATTCATTTCGCTTCCTCCTTTTCAGTTATACGTTAGACGTACTACGGTCTTCCTCTGTTTCTATACTAACATATCCCTGCCGCATTTGCAATTGCTTTTCCCTCCCCGGTCTGAGAATTTGTCCTGAAACAAAAATCGCTTGTCTTTTACGAATTCAGGTATTATTATATTTATTAATACTGGTAAAATATAACACAAAGCAAGAACAAGGAGCACTCTCAATCATGAATAAGCAACCCATTAAAAAACGGCTGGTAAAAAGCAAGACTCTCTCCATGCAGGTTTATGACATCCTCTGTCAGAGCATCCTGAAAATGAAGCCCAATCAGAACAAGCTTCCATCCGAAGAAGAACTGGCCAGGCAGCTTGGCGTAAGCCGTGCCACCATTCGTGAAGCACTGAAGCTTTTGTCCATCAAACGGGCAATTTCTTCCATTCACGGACGGGGAACCTTTGCTCATCCTTCTGTCCTGAAGCTGAAAAACCGCATTGATCAGGACAATGATTTCGGTCAGATGATCAAACAGCACTATGGGAACGTTCAGATCGACGTTGCATGGAATGAAGAAGAGTCCGCAGATTCTCTGTATGACAAATGGTTCCCGGATATGCTCTCGGTAAAGCTCTGCCTGAACTATTCCGCAGACCAGCAGAAACGGCTTTTTACCCGCTATCACTTTCCAAGAGATTTTTTCACACAACCACTTCCTGAGCAGCTGAAAATTGCCAGTCTTCCTCATCTGAGCCATCTTTACATGGCCGAGGACATCGACTACTGCGCAATGGAATGCCGTGTCAAAATAGACTCTGAAGCCTGCGAACAGCTGGATCTCCCCCAGGGAACTCCCCTGATGTGCTGGGATGAAGTCATCTACGATGTGGGGGACCGTTCGGTCGGAACCGGCGAAGTGTTTGTTCACCCGGAAAACATGGTCATGACCATGGTCGCACGTCTCGAATACTGATTCATTCTGCAGCAACAAGCAGACTTTCCATGCAGGGGCTGATGCAAAATATCGATCTGCCAGTGTTCAACCGGAATGCTTTGACTGGTTACGGTATTTTACAACAGCCCCTGTGTTTTTTGTCTTACATCATTTCCATCTTCAAACAGGCAGATCAGCCCTGTATATCTACGTTTTCTCCTGTCTGTGCATCAAAGAACACACAGTTTTCAAGATCCACTGCCAGCGCAATTTCCGTACCCACATCATAGCGTACCGTTCTGGACACACGGCTGCAATACTGTTTTTTGTTCAGCATGAAATAGATCAGTGTCTCTGCTCCCAGATTTTCGATAAGAGAAACCTTCACCGGCATGATGAATTTCTTATCTCCCTGGTGAATGTTCATCTGCTCCGGTCTCACTCCAACGAAATATTTTCCGTTCTTCAGTGATTTCATCCGCTCTGTCAGAACATCCGAAGAAACATCAAATCCTGCAATACTGCATTTCTCATCCCGGATTTCCATCTCGAAGAAGTTGATGGAAGGTGTTCCCAGAAATCCTGCAACAAACTGATTTGCCGGCCGCTCATACAGATCCATCGGTGTTCCGATCTGCTGGATCCGTCCTTCATTTAAGATGGCGATCCGGTCTCCCAGCGTCATTGCCTCCTCCTGATCATGTGTAACGATTACAGTCGTGATCTTCAGCTTTCTCTGAAGCTCCTTGATCTCCACACGAACCTGACGGCGCAGCTTCGCATCCAGATTGGAAAGCGGTTCATCCAGAAGCATCAGTTTTGCACGGATGGCAACAACTCTGGCAATTGCCACACGCTGCTGCTGTCCTCCGGAAAGCTGGTTCGGATAACGCTTTGCATAGGGCAGCATATCCACAACATTCAGCGCTTCTTCCACACGGGCTTTCCGCTCCTCTGCCGGGAGCTTGCGCATCTTCAGACCGAACTCCACATTCTGCCATACTGTCATATGCGGGAACAGAGCATAGTTCTGAAATACGACACCGATATTTCTCTTATGTGCCTCGAGATCCAGAATACTTTCTCCATCGATGCACACATTTCCACCGTTTGCTTCAATGAAACCTGCGACAATTCGAAGTATGGTTGTCTTACCGGAACCGCTGGGTCCCAGAAGTGCTACCATCTCACCGTCATTTACTGTAATATTGGTGTCCTTTAACACCTGATTTGACTTATATGCTTTTGATAAATTTTTAATTTCCAATGTAGCCACAGTTCTTTACCGTCCCTTTCTAAAAATATTTTGACCAGTGTGCAAATTTTTCCGCCAGAATCGATATAATCAGTACAACCATAATAATAATGGTGGAATATGCCAGTACCATCGGGTTCAGTCCCTCTGTTACCATGGAGGAGTATACCCGGACAGGGAACGTGATCATATTGCTTGAACTGATGAACAATGTGATAATCAGTTCGGAAAAAGACAACATAAATCCAAACATGGAGGCTACAATAATGCCCGGCGCAATCTGCGGCAGTGTAACATAAAGAAACGCCTTTGCCGGTGTGGCGCCCAGACTGTTCGCCGCATCCACCAGACCGTAATCAAATTCCGCAAGGCAGGAGCCGACAACTCTCATATAATATGGTGTCACGATCACCACATGAGCCAGCACAAGTGTCCAGAAGTTGCCGCGGATTCCAAGCTTTGCCAGCCAGAGCATCAGGCCGACGCCAAGGGCAATCGCCGGAAGAAACAGCGGTGCCATAAACAGTGTCTGCACGGATTTCACAAGCTTTCTGCTTCCCTTTGTGAGGGCAAAGCATGCCGGAATACACAGAACATCTGCCACGATCATGGTTGTACAGGCAATTTTCAGGCTGGCTGCCAGCGATTTGATATGTTCTCTGTTGGAAAATGCTTCCTTATACCAGTGCAGGCTGAGCTTGCTCGGCGGAAACTCAAAATATCCCGCGTCACTGAAGGATGCACCTACCACTGCGATCATGGGTGATACCAGAAACAGAAGAATTAAAATTGCCACAAAGGCAAGAAGAAATCGGGAAATCAGTTGTTTACGTTTCACGTTCAGGCCTCCTGTCTCTTTTTCATATGTTTTGGAACCACATTTGCAACACAGAATACCACCAGTACCAGCGCAATCAGGATCATGGCAATCGCAGATGCAAACGGCCAGTTATAAAGTGCCATCGCCTGCTGATAGATACTTGTTCCGATCACGGATACCTTGCCGCGGCCCAGAAGCAGCGGTGTGGTATAGGAATTCAGGCAGCATCCGAACACCAGGACAAAGCCGGAAATGATTCCGTTTTTGCTCAGCGGAAGCGTCACACGGATAAAGCGCTGGAATCCATTGGCGCCCAGATTATCTGCTGCCTCCAGAACATTCTCCGGAATCGCCTGTATCACGGTCAGAATGGGCAGTATCATATAGGGCAGGAATCCCTGTGTCAGACCGATCAGCACACCGCTTTCTTTCCCCAGGAATTCAATCGGTTCATTAATAATCCCCATTGCCAGCAGAGCATTGTTGATCGGACCGTAGCTTGTCAGAATGCCATAAAGGCCAAGGGTCTGTACCATAACGCCTGCTACCAGCGGCAGAATTACGATTACCAGAAGAATTGTTTTCTTATATTTCTTTGCTTTCGAAATATAATATGCCACCGGATATCCCAAAACAGCACAGATAATCGCTGTCAGAAAGCTCAGACGAATGGTACGTCCTACCACACGCGGATAAAAGCTGTCTGCAAAAAATTTCTGATACGCGTCAATTGTGTATGGTGTGCTCGGGATAACCTGACCGGATTTGTATGTCAGGAAACTGTAATAGAGCAGCACAAGAAACGGTATGATAAAAAGAATTACGAAAACGGCTGTCAGGGGAACAATCATGGCATTTGCACGATTTACAGATTTTTTCACTGTGATCCCTCCCTGATCTCTCTTATCAAAAAATCGCTGTAATGCAGCGCCATTATGTATGGTCTGTAAGCCTACACAATGGCGCTGCCCTTTACAACGACTTTGTTATAATTTATTAATTATTCTCAATCAGTCTGTTATACTGGTCGGTCCAGTCGCTCTCACGTTCCAGGATATAATCCCAGTCAAGAGAAACCAGTTTGTCAACGTCATCACCGTAAACAAGCTTCTTAGCGACATCTTCACCCACTACTACATCCTTGTTACATGGAGAGAAGAATATTTTTTCTGCATATGCGGTCTGGGTATCAACACCGATACAACGGTTTACAAATTCTTTTGCCAGCGCTTCGTGTGCAGTATTTTTTGCAATAACAATGGTATCCTTTGCAAGAACGGAACCCGGATCGCTCGGATATACGAATTCACACGGGAAGCCCTGCTCGATATAGTCATTGCTGTAGCTGTTGAAGATAACTGCAGCCTTAACAGTACCCTGTTTCAGTTCCAGGAACAGCTCGTCCAGATCGTTGAAGAACAGCGGGAACGGTCCAAGTTCTGCGATCTTCGCAAAAATTTCTTCTTCCTGTGTTTCCAGATCCAGTCCCCATGCCTGTGCGGTAATGTCTACAAATGCATCGTCCTCGAAGCTCGGGAAAGTGGAAAGTGCAACTTTTCCTTTCAGATCTTCACGCCACAGATCCTTCCAGGATGTGATCGGCTCTGTAACCAGCTCGTTGTTGTAACAGATTCCAAGACCCATGATGGACATACCGTAGCCACCGGTCTGAGCGAAATCATAAAGAGATGCCACGTTGCTAAGGCTGGTATCAACCTCCTGTGCCACGCCGTCATCAATGGCCTGTTTGGATTCGTAAATGTTCAGGAAAAGAACGTCCATGGACGGGTTGTCAACCTCTGCATACATTTTTGCTTTTCTCTCGCTGGTTCCCCCCAGAACAAGATCGATCGTGCAGCCGTATTCTTCTTCCATAGGATCTACGACACTCTCGCGAAGTACAGATTCAATTGTACCTCCCCAAACACCAACAACCAATGTTTCATCCTTGAAATCATCCGTTGTTTCTGCCATTGCACATACTGGCAGTGAACATGCCATGGTTGCGGAAAGCAACAGGCTCAGAAACAGTTTTTTCATATTCTTTCCTCCTTCTGTAAGAAATGTAAGGTGATGTGGCCGCAAATGCGTACCCGCTTTGATACCGACAGTACTCCTGCCTTTAATAGGTACGACGTACGTCATGTTTTCATATTATCACAGGAACAGTGACGTGTCAATAAAGCCAAAGCTGTTTCAAAAAAAAATAAAGCCAAAGATAATTTTCGGTAAAATCAAATTATCTCTGGCTTTTCTTTACTATTTATCCCATGTCACCTTTACTGCCCCGTTGTCCAGCAAAGTAAAGCTGTCCGGATCTTCTCCCGTTTTTCCGAGAATGTAATAATCTACCGGTTTTTCGGTTCCCCGGCAGATGTCATACCAGATTCCCGGCCGAATCAAAAAGATTTCCCCGGGTTCCAGTACAAATGCCTCTACCTTTTCTGTCTGCGGAATGTTTTCCGTCTCTTCTGCTACCGCTACGATCATCGGATGCTCTGTACAGATCAGCAGACGCTGGCTATCCATGGTACGCGTCATCGCTTCCAGCTCATATGGCTGTACCGAATCGCTGTGACAGGCCGTCACTCTGGCCTCATGGCTCATGCAGAGTCCTTCTGTCATCCAGCATTCCCATCCGTCTCCCGCGAAGCACTCCGAATCCGTCAGACGTTCAAATGCTCCGTAGGGACTGCACGTATGCACTTCCGCTTTTTTTGCCTTTATCTCTCTCATAATCTGCTCCTTTCCGTTTACTCCAGTTCGATTTTTACAGGTTCCGGAAGAACCGGCAGCCATGCCGTCTCACTCGGTTCCCCATTTGTATAGGAAAGGAAAAAATACATGGTTTTCCGTTCGGCGCTGTGACAGGCATCATGCCAGATTCCCCGTTTCAGAACAACCACATCTCCGGGAGAAAGCAGGAAAGAAGCCACATCCTCCTCTCTGGGATTGCCCCAGGGATCACTGTCCGCCACACTGAGAATGATCGGTGCACTTCCCGCAAACTGCACCTCCTCCGAAGAAAGGTGCCGTTCCATACTGTCCACCAGAAACGTTTTTCCGTTGTCACACTGGGTAATTCCAAATTTCAGCGGACGCTCCACCACCACATCCTTTGTGGTAAACATCCGGTACCAGTCACCGCTGCATCTCTCTCCCTGTGTCACATGATAGTAACTGCCATACGGGCGAAAATTTTCTTCATTTACAGGTACTACACATCCTTTTTTCATGACTTTGCCTCTCCCCTTTCCTGTCTGAATAATTCCATCCTTTTTTTCATATCTTCCATAGACGCAATTCCGCCTCTCGGCCCATGTACGGTCACCGCATGCGCCCCCGCTGCATTGGACAGCTCTGCCGCGTCTGCCAGTTCCATTCCCGACAGCCAGCATGCAGTAAAGGTACAGTTAAAGGTATCGCCGGCTCCTGTGGGATCCACCACTTTCACAGGATTGCCCGGTATCCGGACTTCTTTTTCACGGCTGCGGCAATAGCAGCCGTCTGCTCCCAGCGTGATCACCACTGCTTCCGCCTGATGGCAGAACAGTTCTTCCATACACTCTCCGTCTGTCCGCCCACTCTTCATTTTTTTCCAGCCTTCCTCATTAAAAAACAGCAGACTGGCATATTGGAAAAGCGGATCCTCCCAGCTGTCAAAGGTGGAAGTCTCCAGATCAAACACCAGCTTTACACCGTTTTCTGTCAGCGACTTCGCCAGTTCCTCCCAGCCCTCCAGCCGGTGAAACTCCATCATGGAGGTATAAATGCATTCGGCTCCCATAAGAAGCTCCCGGAGGGGTTCTTCCACAGGATAGCGGATCCCGCTGGAATCGGACACAAGAATTGTCCTCTCAGCAGGTGTATTGACGATTATGCATTTGAGATCCGGAACCCCGTCATCCGTGATCGCATAGCTCAGATCCAGCTTCCACTTTTCCAGATCCTCCCGGATGATCCGGCTGTTATTTCCGGAATTCAATGCGGTAATCATGTATGTCTTTTTTCCAAGTCCTGCAAGCACACAGGCCGCATTCGGAATCATGCCGCCCACTTTACTTCCTGTACAGCGCACAATTCCTTTCTCTCCTTCCGCGACCCACTGATCTGCTGCATAATACTCATCCATGCAGGCCACACCCAACGCAACTACATATTTTTCTTCCATTTTTTTCGCTCCTGCCGTTCCTGATAATTCGTACGACGTACTACAGTCTGATTGTAGTCAATTTCCGAAGACTTGTCAACCATTCTGCGTGTCAGCATCGCTCCCATCCATACATTGTACTGCAGGAAGCACATGCATTCCAAATAGACCATGGCGGCAGTTTTTTTTCTGTTGAAATAAGGATAAAAATTGACCGGATCACATAACTGTGACATAATGTAGTTATCAGGGTTCCCATAAATTCCGAATGTTTTGCAGGATTGTATTATTTCATATGAAAAAGGAGGGTTCTTTTATGCTGCACGAAGTGAGTTTTTTATCCTTTAACGAGCGTGATATGGTTCAGGGCTGGATTTACGTTCCTGCCTGTAAACCCAAAGGAATTGTTCAGCTGATCCACGGATTCGGCGAGCATTCCCGCCGCTATTTTCACATGATCGTCAAATTTATGGATGCAGGCTACATTGTTGCTGCTGACGATCATGTCGGCCATGGAAAAACGGCAATGGCAAACAATACCTGGGGAAACTGGGGCGAAAAAGGCTGCCACACCATGATGGAAGATGAGCACCTGCTCACACTCCTGGTAAAAGAAAAATATCCGGAGCTTCCTTATTTCCTCTTCGGACACAGCATGGGTTCCTTCATCGCAAGAGATTATGCCGCAAAATACGGAAATGAGCTTTCCGGAATGACCATCTGCGGAACAACCGGCATCTTCCGTGGTGCCGCAGAGGCTGCCGCTGCTCTGGAAGCAATTGTCGCAGAAGGGAAAGGCGACGAATCGGACCCTGCTCTCGTAGGGTCTCTTCTGGGATGGATGTGCGAGCGGTGCGGAGAGGTGTCCATCGGCAATGAGTGGATCTGCGCAGATCCATATGTACAGATCGATCATGCCACAGACCCGTTCGATGCCTTTACCAAGCCAACCAACAACCGCTCTCTTCTGTACTTTGTTCAGATGATGGAATGCATTACCGGAACAGACTGGGCCGAAAAGGTTCCCAAAGAGCTTCCTGTTTACAACATCGGCGGCGATCAGGATCCTGTCGGCGAATACGGACAGGGAATTTACCAGGTGACAAACTGGCTGTGTCAGACCGGCCACTGTGTAAAAACCAGGGTTTATTCCGGATATCGTCATGAGATTCACAATTACAGCGATCTGAAGGATGAGGTGGAAGCCGGAATCATTGCCTTTATGGACAGTGTCATCGGATAACACACAATTTTTCAGATATCTTTCTGCAGCCATACAAAACGACAGCGAAAATGGATTCTGCCATTTCCGCTGTCGTTTTTTCGATATGTCTTTTTTGATACATCTTTTTACAGACCATTCATAATCTGCATAATGTCTCTGTTGATCTCTCCGGGAAGACCACTCTGCTGGACACAGCCTATGATTGCGGTAATAAACGGAACCATACACAAAAACCAGCCCACCAGAAGTCCTACGATTTTTCCGGTCCAGTCACCATCACTGTAGTTCACAACAAGGGAACCATTCTGTATGAAGCAGTTTGCTGTAATTCCCTTTCCCAGACCCAGAAGCATATTGATTCCGCCACAGTCTTTCTCAAACTGAATCCTGAGATTCGTCGGGCCTCCTGCCATTGTCACAACATACCCCTTCATCTGATAAATTTCCCGCAGTCTCTGTCCCAGATATCTCAAATCAAAATTCACCGGAACATTCATCATAAATGTATTTGCCAACTTTCCTTCCTCCTTGTAAACAGTTACTTTCTATGCACATGCACTGTTTTTTCCATATTTTAAACAATGCAGATACACCATCGTCCCAGGAACAGCAGCATGAAAACACATAAAACAATCTGCTCTCCTTTTTTCCCAATATACCATTTCTCCCGAAAAAACAGATATATCACAGTGATAATCACAATCGGGAACAGGCTGTGATACTGGAATGCTTTCTGAAAATCCAGCCGCAAACATGCCAGTATTGCCCTTGTCATCCCGCATCCCGGGCAGGGCTTGTGAAACAGTGCCCGGAAAGGGCACCGGTATTGCGACAGGCATGCCAGAATGATACATGCCAGAATTCCTCTTTTTATGTATACATTCGACCTCTTCATTACACTCCTTCAGCGAATCCCCAGCTTGTTCAGATCCACATTGATCCACTGTCCGCCTTCCCGGAAATCCTGTGTTCCCTCGAAATGCATGGACAGGGTATCCGAGTCCTTCAAAACCAGCTCATAAGGCCAGTAAAACTTCTCACTGAAGGAATCCTTGCGATACAGTGACTTTCCACCCGAATCTGCCACAAACAGATCCGGTCCCATATATCCGCAGATATACAGATTTCCCGCATCATCAAACACATAGCCTTTCTCCAGAGCTGCCCCTGCATACTCGCTGTTTTTCCATACAATTTGTCCGTTTGTCTCATCCAGTGCAAGAATCGTACCGTCCTCCACCAGGTAGTAATACCCGTTCTGCACAGTCAGTCCCGTCACCCGCTCACACTGTGCACAGTCGTAGGAAGCCGTCACATACTGCCAGCATACATTTCCGCCTGCATCATGGCAGGTCACGATACCATGTTCTTTTCCGCCGGAAACGACCCGCTCGAATGTGATTCCCTCCTGCCGGATTTCCTGAACCGGAGGATCCGTCACGCTGACCTGTGTCAGGGCAATCCACCCCTGCATTCCTTCGTATTCTGTAAATCCCCAGTTGTTCCCATTGGATGCCGTGGCTTCCTTCGTCACATGAAGAATCACCCCGTTTGGTATCATATAGCTGATGAGTCTGTCATACTCCACTCCCGGCCCCCGGCGAAAGTTTACACCTCCGTCCGGTGCGGATACCACTACATAGTATTCCGCACTCCATGCAGAATCTCCCATCCAGTAATCATTCGCAAAGACCGTCCGGTTTCCTGCCAGAAGAAACATAAATGCACAGACAGCAGCCACCACCGTCTGTCTCAGCCGACACCGGCGGTTCCCATTATCCCGCATGTTCCGCCTCCTCCTTCCCGTATTTCCGTGCATACGCTCCATCCGTTCCCGCATGTTCCGACACAGATTTTTTTATTTCTGATCCTTTACTTTTTCATAGAGATCCGTTCCCTCGGAATCGATCACAACGATCGCCGGAAGATTCTCCACTTCCAGCTTCCGGATTGCCTCTGTTCCAAGATCCTCATAGGCAATCACCTCTGATTTTATGATCTGACGGGAAAGAAGCGCGCCTGCACCGCCCACTGCCGCAAAATACACTGCGCCGTTTCGGACAATGGCATCCCGTACCTCCTGTGTCCGCTTTCCTTTTCCGATCATTCCCCTCAGCCCGAGATCCAGCAGCTGCGGTGTATATTTGTCCATACGGCTGGAGGTCGTAGGACCTGCCGAACCGATGACCCTTCCCGGTCTTGCCGGTGTAGGACCAAGATAGTAAATGATATTCTCCTCCAGTTCAACCGGAAGCTTCTCCCCTGCATTCAGGGCCTCCTGCATTCTTTTATGAGCTGCATCTCTGGCTGTATAGATTGTCCCGGAAATATAGACATAATCCCCGGCCTTTAAGCTTCGTGCCGTTTCTGCATCCAGAGGTGCCTTGATATATTTTTCCATCCCGTCCTCCTATAATTCTCTGACAATGTGGCGGTTTACATGGCAGCACAGATTCACGGCCACCGGCAGCCCGGCAATGTGCGTCGGGTAAGTATTGATATTTACCGCAAGCGCGGTAACCGTGCCGCCCAGTCCTGCGGGGCCGATTCCCAGGCCGTTGATCCGTTTCAGAACCTCTTCCTCCAGCTCCCGGATATGAGGCACGGACGAATGCTCTCCCACCTCTCTGGTCAGAGCTTTTTTTGCCAGAAGCGCAGCTTTTTCAAAGGTTCCTCCGATGCCTACGCCTACCACCACCGGCGGACAGGCATTGGGACCGGCTTCCTGAACCGCTTCCACGATGGCCTCCCGGACACCTTCCACTCCCTGCGCCGGCTTCAGCATATACATTTTGCTCATATTCTCGCTTCCGAAGCCCTTCGGCGCAACCGTAATTTTTACTTTGTCTCCCGGCACCAGATCGTAATAGATCACTGCCGGGGTATTATCCTTTGTATTTTCCCGGATAAGCGGATCACTCACCACCGATTTGCGCAGGTAGCCTTCCGTATAACCCCGGCGCACGCCTTCGTTGATAGCATCCTCCAGACTGCCGCCCGTAAAATGAACCTCCTGTCCGATTTCCAGAAAAATCACCGCCATTCCTGTGTCCTGGCAGATTGGGATCATCTCCTCCCCTGCAATCTTCAGATTTTCCTGAAGCTGCCCGAGAATCTGTTTTCCCAGAGGATTCTGCTCCTCCTGCTCTGCCCGGTCAATGGCTTTTTTCATATCCTCCGAAAGAAAATGGGTTGCCTGAATGCACATATCCCGAATCTCTTCCGTCAGCTTTTCCACATGTATCTCACGCATATCATCTGCCTCCTGCCGACTTTTTTATATCGAATCGGATCCGGCCTGCGCTCCTGCCAGCACCGTCTCCCATTCTTTTTCACGGAATCCAACCAGAATAAAATCCTCTCCCACCACAATCGGTCTTTTTACGATCATTCCATCCGAAGCCAGAAGTGCATACTGCTCTTCCTCGCTCATGGAGGGAAGCCGGTCCTTCAGCCCCATCTCTCGGTAAAGCATTCCGCTGGTATTAAAAAAGCGCATCAGAGGAAGACCACTTCGCTGATGCCATTCCTTCAGCTCTTCCAGTGTCGGTTTTTCTTCTCTGATATGTCTGTCCACATAAGCCACACCATGAGAATCCAGCCATTTTTTCGCCTTCTGACAGGTCGTACATTTCGGATATTCCACAAATAACATATTCATATTCTCCTGTTTCAAAAATGATTCTGCATAATCTATCATACACTCATCTGAAATTTTTTTACAGCAGATTTTTCCAGATCCCCTTCTCAAATACCACTACTGTAAGAGCAAACCGGACACACTCCTCCAGTGACAGGATAAAGTACACCCAGGGCACAGATAGCTTCCAGACAAAAGCCCCGAGAAGACCCAGAGGTACTCCGAACATCCATGTTCCGATAAGATCGATCCACATAATATATTTCGTCTTTCCGCCGCTGCGCACGATTCCGCCGCCCAGAATCATGTTCTGGACCTTCACCGGAGCAATCACGGCAAACGCCACCAGTATCTGACGGGCCAGACGCCTTACCTGTGGCTCCACACGGAAGATTTTTACATAGAATCCTCCGGTCCCGATCAGCACCGCTGACAGAAGCAGCGATCCGAGAAGCCCCATCCGCATCAGTTTCCGGGATTCCCGTGTTGCCCGGTCATATTCTCCGGCTCCGAGATCTTTTCCGATCAGAATTCCTGCCGCCTGCGAAAGACCGCTGAGCGCACCGATCAGGAGTGTCTGAACCGGCACCGTCAGCGTGACCGCCGCGCATGCTTCCGTTCCCATGTTGCCATAAATGGCGGTATACACATTTTCGCCCAGGCACCACAAAAATTCACAGATCAGCAGCGGTCCCAGAATTCCCAGATACTGCCAGAGCTTCTCTTTATCCGGTTTCCAGAGAAACGCAAGCCGCATTTCCTGTCTTTTATAATGCCTCCAAAAGAACGCGATTGTCAGGACACATGCCGCAGTCTGCGAAAGGACCGTGGCAAGAGCCGCTCCCTGCACACCCATCTTCGGGAGCCCTCCCCGTCCGAAAATCAGAAGATAATTCAGACCGGTATTCAATACTGCCGAAACAATTGCTGCATACAGGGGAAGCCGTGCGGCTTCCATACAGCGCAGCAGAACAGCTGTCATGCCGCTGACCGCCATCGGCACAAAGCCCCAGGCGTAAATCTGAAGATATTTCACCGCAAACTGTCTGGCCGCCTCATCCCGGGTATATATCCGCATGATTGGTCCGGGAAACAACAGACAAAGCAGCAGAAAGAGGATTCCCAGAAAACCTGCGATTCCCATGTTTGCAAAAAAGCTTCTGCTGGTCTCACGGTCATTTTTCTGTCCCATGTACTGGGAGATCAGGATGCCTGCCGCTGTCGCCGCTCCGCCCAGAAGAACGGAATAAAGAGCGGCAAATTTTCCTCCAAGCCCCACACCGGCAATGCTGCTGCTCCCCAGCTGACCAATCATCAGCTGATCTACCACGCTGAAGGATGCCTGCAGCAGTGACTGCGCAGCCACAGGAATCGCAATTTTCATTACGCTTCCGTAAAAATTCTTTTCCATATTTCCAACACACCTTCCTGGATGTTTTTTCGCCAAGTCTCAAGTGCGTTCGACTTGATTCTCACCTTCATCATAAGCATATCATTCCTGTCTTACAATAGGTTAAGCGCGTAACCGCACCCAAAAATGTCGTGTCAGATTTATGCAATATTTACAATTTCTTTTTATCTCTGCAATGTCTCAAGACGAAGTGTATTGGTATTTCCGGACTGCCCGTTAATGGGACCTCCGGTAAGGATCAGATTGTCTCCTTTTTTCAGGCCCAGCACATCCTGTGCACGATGGAGTCCATGATAGAACATCACATCCATGGAGCTGAATTCCTCACTCAGCACCGGCGTCACACCCCAGCTCAGGTTCAGCTTTCTCCACGCACGTTCCGAAGTCGTCATGCCGATGATATCCACCGGACAGCGGAAACGGCTGACCATTCTGGCGGTCTTTCCGCTGACGGAACTCACCACAATAGCCTTGGCGTCCACATCAATGGCCATGGCACAGGTTCCGTGAGAAACCGCATCCAGATTGTTGTGGATCTCATACCGGGTAGTCCGGAACCATTCGGTATAATCAATCCCTTTCTCCGTATACTCTGCAATTTCTGCCATATTCTTCACCGCTGCAACCGGATATTTTCCTGCAGCAGACTCTCCGGAAAGCATCACAGCAGAAGTTCCGTCATAAACGGCATTGGCCACGTCTGAAATCTCCGCTCTCGTCGGGCGGGGATTATGAATCATGGATTCCAGCATTTCTGTCGCCGTGATAACCCGTTTGCCCATAAGGCGGCATTTATTGATCAGATATTTCTGAATGGACGGAAGCTCCATGAATGGAATTTCCACACCAAGATCACCTCTTGCAATCATGATTCCATCAGCCAGTTCACAGATTTCATCGATACGATCCACACCCGAGCGATTCTCAATTTTCGCAATAATATCGATCTGGTCTCCGCCGTTTTCATTCAGAAAGTCTTTCAGCTCACGCATATCCTTTCCGTTGGAAACAAAGGACGCCGCCACAAAGTCCACCTCATTGCGGATACCAAACAACAGATCCTCTTTATCCTGCTGGCTGAGATATTCTCCCGGCATAACCTTATTGGGGAAATTCATGCTTTTATGGTCAGACAAAACGCCTCCGGCAATCACATCACAAATGGCGTTGTTTCCCTCCAGCTTCTTTACCTGACAGATTACAAGGCCATTGTTGACCAGAATGCGATCGCCCACATTCAGTTCGCGGATCAAATTGGGGTAGTTTACAGCAACACGCGTCTGATCCCCCACAATATCATCCGTGGTAAAGATAAACTCATCTCCGTCTTCCAGCGTAATCTTTTTATTTTCAAAAGTTTTAATCCGGTATTCCGGTCCTTTCGTATCCAGCATAATTGCAATGGGGAGCTGCAGTTTCTCACGCACCTTCCGGATCAGATCAATTTTCTGCTGGTGTTCTTCATGCGTTCCGTGGGAAAAATTCAACCGTGCCACATTCATGCCGGCCTGACACATCTGTGTTAATGTTTCTTCGTTGTCACTTGACGGACCAATCGTACAGATAATTTTCGTTTTTCTCATTTTCCTGCTCCTCACTTATTTTTTTGATTCCAGCGCCAGAAATACACTTTTATACAGCAACTCCATCCCTTCTCCGGACTGCGGCATCTGACCTTTGAAATCTGCTAATTTGACTATAACAAACCAAAAAAACACTGTCAACCATCTGATCAACGTTCAAGTCAAACGCACGTGAGACTTGGCGCGCGGATTTTTATATAGTATAATAGAAAGATACCAGGGTCAAAAGGTCTGAAACCGCATCGTGCCTGCACGATCGTGGATGAATGACCTTGGACCCGCCAAAACATGAGAAAGTTTTGACTTCAATGTCACACAAAAGAACTATGAAGAAAGAGGTGGATGCCCTGTGAAGCAGCAGCAAACATTCGCAGATATTGAATACTCCAACCGCAAGCATATAACCAAACGGGAAGAATTTCTTAACGCTATGGATCAGCTCGTCCCATGGTCAGAGTGTCTGGCTGCCATTCGCCCGTTTTATCCATCCGGAAAACGCGGCCGCAGGCCAAGAGGTATGGAAACCATGCTCCGCATGTATCTGCTGCAAAAATGGTTTCAGCTCTCGGACGAACGAATCGAGGACGCCGTATATGACAGCTATGCCATGCGCTCTTTTCTGCATCTGGATTTTCTGCATGAGCAGGTACCGGATTCCACCACTTTGCTGAAATTCCGGCATCTTCTCGAAGACAAAGGGCTGGAGCAGCAAATATCTGCAAAGATTCACACTTGCCTGGAGAAAGCCGGACTCACACTTCGCAGGGGAACGGTTATCGATGCCTCGCTGACCGCTATTCCGGCACCTCCTAAAAAACAGCACACACATCGAAAATCCACAGACGATTCGTTTGACCAGTTACAGTTTCATTTTTAGCACGGAATCATTTGACCTTATTGTAATTCTGTACTGCAGACGGACTCCATAACCAATTATGAAAGAAAAGAGGACAAATTATGTATGATTCAAAAATGCGGAAAAATATTCTGATCCCACTGTTTTCTGCCGCGCTGCTGACTCTCTGCCCGTCAGCCGCAAGCGCCCGGTCCATGCCCGAATTCACCGCAAAAGATCTGGAAGGAAACGAGATTACCGAAGAAATCTTTGCCGAAAAGGATATTACCATGGTCAATATCTGGGGAACCTTTTGCGGTCCCTGCGTGGAGGAAATGCCTTATCTGGGTGAAATCTCACGCTCTATGCCGGATAACCAGCAGCTGATCGGTCTGGTGATCGACGTGACAGATGAGACCGATCCCAATTTTGCCCTGGCCAAAAAGATTCTGGAAAAAGCAGATGCCGACTTTACGCAGATTATTACGAATGCCGATCTCTCAGAATTACTTATGGATGTAACTGCCGTTCCCACCACGATATTTGTGGACAGCGAGGGAAACCTTCTGGGCGATGCTGTCGTGGGAAATAATGTGGAAGAATATAAAAAGAGACTGGCAGAATATGCCGAAGAATTTCCGGAAGAAAAATCCGATACACAGGAGAGCACATCCGAAAATGTCTGAGCGCAAAAAAACGCACCTGCAGATCCTGCTGATTCTTTCCGCCATATTCTTTCTGATTCTGGGAATCTGCCGGAATGAAGCAGCTGTCGTGTGGAACAAGGCCGTCAACATCTGTATGGAATGCATAGGACTGGGGTAATACATATGAAATCTGTCAACGCCTTCAAGCGAAAGCTGATTCAGATCGCAGCCTTCGGCTTTACAAACATTCATATCGAAAATTTTAAGACAGGCAGCATTTACAAAGGCCCATGGAAGCACTTCTGTGCCCCGGGCCTTAACTGCTATTCCTGCCCGGCAGCCGCGCTGTCCTGTCCGATCGGAGCACTTCAGGCAGTCAGCAGCTCCATGGAATTTCAGCTCAGCTTCTATGTGACAGGCTTTCTTCTGGCTGCAGGAGTCCTTCTGGGACGATTGATCTGTGGCTTTCTCTGTCCCTTCGGACTTTTCCAGGAACTTCTTCACAAAATTCCTTTCCCGAAACGAAAGCTCTGGTCACCGCTTCGCTTTCTGAAATATATCATACTGCTCCTGTTTGTAATCCTGCTGCCGATGGTTGCCACAAACTATATGGGCATGGGCAAACCGTCTTTCTGTCAGTTCATCTGTCCGGCCGGCACTTTGGAAGGCGGAATTCCTCTTTTTATGACTCACCCGGAGCTTCGCAGCGCACTGGGATCTCTGTTCCGTCTGAAAGTTCTTATACTTGCCGGAACACTTCTGGGATGTCTGATCGTCTACCGCTTTTTCTGCAAGGCATTATGCCCCCTCGGAGCCATTTACGGTCTTCTCAACAAAGTCAGCATCTATCATCTGGAAATTGATCCGGACAAATGTATAAGCTGCCAAACGTGTGTACACATCTGTAAGATGGATGTAAATCCTCTGAAAGATCCGGATTCTGCGGAATGCATCCGCTGCGGACAGTGCCGGGAGGTCTGCCCTGCCAAGGCCATATCTCTTGGCTTCCGGAGAAAAAAGAAAAAGCCGAAGCAAAACGCCTTCGGCTGTGTGAAAAACCATTTTTCGCGCATAAAATAACAAAAAAGCATGGAATTTCTGCCCCATGGAAATATATGTTGTTCAGGCAGGTGATACGGTAAGCCGCATTGCCAGATTATTCTACGTGGATCTTTCTGAAATTATTTATGCCAACCAGCTGCCAGCGCCCTACGATCTTGCGGTAGGGCAGGCACTCCTGATTCCCACAGATAATTCACCCGCAGAATCAGTACCTCTGCGCGTCAATGGATATGCTTATCCCTTTATCAGTCCCTGGGTACTGAACCAGACACTTCCCTTTTTGACAGAGCTGTCTGTCTTTTCCTATGGCTTTACAGCCGACGGCGATCTGATACCGCCCTTCACAGACGAATCGAACATGGTGACGGCCGCCCTCCGGGAGGGTGTTCTGCCCATTCTCACCCTGACACCCCTGGACGCAGCCGGACAATTCAGCAACTATCTGATCCATCAGCTGGTGAACAGCCCCGAAGCCATGAACCGGCTGATCGACAATCTTCTGATCGTCATGGCAGAAAAAAACTACCGTGGACTGGACATTGACTTTGAATATATCCCGGCCGTTGACCGGGACGCTTTCACCTCATTCGTCCGTCTCTGTGCTCAGCGCATGCACGCTGCCGGCAGCTATCGGGTATCGGTTGCCCTCGCCCCAAAAACCTCTGCCGCACAGCAGGGACTGCTTTACGAAGGAAAAGATTATCCGGCACTCGGTGAAGCTGCAGATGCCGTATTGCTTATGACTTATGAATGGGGGTATACCTATGGTCCGCCTATGGCGGTTGCCCCATTAAACAAGGTACGCCAGGTGGTGGAATACGCTGTAACGGAAATTCCACCTTCCAAAATCTATCTCGGAATTCCCAACTATGGCTATGACTGGCCGCTTCCCTATGTATCCGGCGTAACCAGAGCCCGCACACTGGGAAATGTGGAAGCGGTTATGCTGGCCATACAGCAGGGAGCCTCCATACGGTTTGATGAAACAGCACAGTCCCCCTATTTTCGCTATACGGAAAGAGAGATCATCCATGAGGTCTGGTTTGAAGACGTGCGAAGTCTTCAGGCAAAATTTGATCTGATACAGGAATATCACCTCACCGGGGCCGGATACTGGAATATCATGCAGCTGTTCCGGGCAAACTGGCTGCTTCTTGCCGACCAGTTTCAAATTGTATGAACCATCTGCCGCACATCATTCACATTCCGTCTCTGTGATCTGCTTCACACTGCCTCTGATCACCAGCTGCACCGGCAATATCTGAAACGGCTCTTCACAATGTCCCTCCTTCAGATCTTTCAGTGCAGCCAGCGCTCTTCTCGCGCGGTCTTCCACATCCTGACCGATCGTGGTAAGTCCGGGAAAGACATTTTCACACATGGGAATATTATCAAATCCGGTGACGGAGAGCTCCTCCGGCACACAGATTTTCCTCTGCTGCAGAAACAGCATCAGCTCAATGGCATATTTATCGGACGCCGCAAAAACAGCCGTATGGTATGTGAGAATCTCCTCCAGATGCCGTTCATAAAAACGCATCCTCTCTGCTTTTAACATGGGAATCTGCAGAAAGCCTGCCTTTCCGCCTCTCATTCCCGCCTGACATCCCACGATCCGCTCTTTATCCATACAGGAATAATTATCCGCAATGCAGAGTACGTTCCGATGTCCCATGCGGTACAGATAATTTCCCATTTCATAACCGCCCCCGTAATTGTCCACAAAGAGGTTGCAGATCCTCTGATTTTCTTCAAAATAACCGTCGTACACCACAAACGGAATGCGCATATTGTCCCGGAGCATCTGATAGTCGCTTTCACAGAATCCGATCAGTATCAGTCCCTCCATATTCCACATAGATGCATACCGGATAATGTCGTTACAGTCTGCCGTGGTTTTCACCATCATAAAATAGCCGGCGTTCTCAATTTCGTTGGCAAGCGCATTGAGAGAAGAGGAAACAAAGGGATCCTCCAGCACCCGGCGTTCATACTTCGGGTGGTTATTGATCACAACTCCGATGATCCTGGAATCATTCTGTGCCAGAAGAACAGCTGCCATGCTTGGAATATAGCCGCGTTTCTCCAGCAGCTCCTGCACCCGCTTCACGGTCTCCTCTGATATTTTCTTTGTTTTTCCATGAATCACATTGGAAACCGTAGCGGTACTCAGTCCAAGTTCCTCTGCGATATCACGGATGCGAATGCGCTCTCCCATAGTCTTTTTTGTCTTCCTTCCTGATCGGCATATCTGCTGACGCAGACATCACCAAAATTACTACACCTGATACCGCTCCATTTCTTCTCCGATCTGCGCTTCACAGGACCGCATCGCTTGGATCGTTTTATCAAACAGATCGTCCAGTTCCCAGCCCAGACGCTGTGCACCGTCACGGATTACATCCCTGGAGCATCCGGCCGCAAACCGTTTATCCTTGAATTTCTTTTTCAGGCTCTTAACCTCCATATCCATAACACTCTTCGACGGGCGCATCAGTGCCGCAGACCAGATCAGGCCTGTCAGTTCATCCGCTGCAAACAGAACCTTCTCCATCTCATGCTTCGGCTCCTGCTCACTGCAGATTCCATAGCCATGCGAACAGATGGAATAAATCATATCCTCACCGACGCCTCCGTCCCGCAAAAGCCCCGGTGCTTTCCGGCAGTGCTCCTCCGGATACCGTTCGAAATCGATGTCATGAAGAAGTCCCGTAATTCCCCAGTATTCCTCCTCTTCTCCATAACCAAGCTCCTTCGCATACCAGCGCATCACACCTTCCACTGTGAGTGCATGCTGAATATGAAACGGTTCCTTATTGTACTTTTTCAGAAGCTCCATAGCCTCTTCTCTTGTCAGATTACTCTTCATGTTCTGCCTCTTTTCCTGACACCGCCTTCCCGGACAGCATCATCCTTTTCTCTCAAAACGGGCCGGTCTGCTGACGCAGATCTCACCGTGTCTAAACACATTAAGCATACCACAGGCTTTCTGTAATTTCCAGACACATCTGTCTCTTCTGCCGAAAGAAGGAGACAGCAAAGAAAAAAAGAACATTGCGATTCCGGAAACAGCTTCGCACAGAATGTGCAGCACCTGGGAAAAAGAATGCAGATATTGTACCGGATTCCCAAATGTGATAAGGTGTAAAAAAACACAGAAAGAAGAAGCTTATGAAAAAAGCAAACGAAGAAACCATTTCATCCCGTCAGAAGCCGCTTACCGATGGGCAGATGTGTATGCAGCTTTTCTGGATCACACTGACCCTGAGTGCGAGCACCTTTGGCGGAGGATTTGTCATCATCAGTATGATGCAGAAAAAGCTGGTGCATCAGCTGCACTGGCTGACGGAGGATGAAATGCTGGATATGACAGCGATTGCACAGTCATCGCCCGGTGCACTGGGCGTAAACATTGCCATTGTAACCGGTTACCGGCTGCAGCGTCTGAAAGGTGCCCTCATCTGCGCGGTGGGCGCTGTAATTCCCCCCATCGTAATCATTTCCATCCTTTCTCTTTTTTACAGTCAGTTCCGGGATAACCGCTATATAGCCATTATGCTTCAGGTCATGCGGGCCGGCGTGGCTGCTGTTATCGCAGACGTGGTAATCGGCCTGGCCGAAAAAATCATAAAATCGAAAAGCATTCTCTGGATCGGAATGATGGCCGCTGCATTTGCAGCCACCTGTTTTTTTCGGGTCAGTGCTGTCACAATCATCCTGATCTGTGGCGCGACAGGGCTGCTTCATGCCCTGACTCCGTCCGGAAAGGAGGGCAAGGGATGATCTATCTTCAATTATTCTGGGCATTTTTTCAGATCGGCCTGTTCAGCTTCGGCGGCGGATACGCTGCTGTCCCGCTGATCCAGAGCCGTGTCGTCGAGGGATACCACTGGCTGGAAATGAGCCAGTTTGCAGATCTGATCACCATTGCAGAGATGACTCCCGGACCAATTGCAGTAAACAGTGCCACCTTTGTCGGACAGCAGATCGCCGGTCTTCCCGGTGCGCTGGTCTGCACGCTGGGCTGCATCCTTCCGGCGTTTATCATTGTTCTGCTTCTGTCCTGGCTGTACATAAAATACCGCAGTCTGAAGGCTATGCAGGGAATTCTTACCGGACTTCGCCCCGCTATTGTGGCAATGATCGCCTCCGCAGGAGTAACCCTTCTGACACTGGCATTGTTTGATGCATCTTTGACGGAACTCTGCCTTTCCGATTTTCGGATTGTGGAATGCATTCTGTTCTGCGTCAGCCTGCTTGTACTCCGGAAAATAAAAATCGGCCCCATACCGGTTATTTTTGGTTCCGGCATTGTCGGCATGATCGTCTATGTTCTCCTGGAGAAGATTGGTGTATGATCCTAAACGGAAATGTCTGCCGGCAGAAAATTCTTCCGGCAGACAAAAATCATTTATTCATTTTCTGATGAACGCAGTTCTGTTTGCATATAACGAAATCTTTCAAACCACGCATGGTGATTTCCCTCTGCAAAAAGTCCCACATAGCATCCTGTAAATGTCATCGGCATACATTCTGTAGATAACAGCTGTGATCTTCCCTGTCCAACTTTTTTCAAATCTGTTTTCTGTGTCCCGACCCAGAATTCATACACTTTTTTATCTGAAGTCACACATAGATGTACTTTTTCCTTCTCAGGAATCGTTACAAAGCCTTCGACTGTCTCCATGTCGCCAACATGTTTACGAAGAACAACCACCTTCGCTCCGGCAGCACAGGTAACCGCCAGATCATAATGATGCTCATAAGTATGGTAGATTGTAAGACCGGCCATCTCCCCTTCTTCGCAGGGATCACAGTCCACCCAGACCTCAGATTTCATATCAAAATGCTGCTGTCTGCGGCCGACAAAAGCAGGAGAATCACATGCATTCAGCCCGCACCTTGCACCATGGATCCGGATACGATCATGTTCTTTATCAAAAACATATAATCTCGGGTCCGGATTTCTTAAGTAATTCCATTCCAGGGAAAGTTCTTCTCTGATATCACTGTATAATCCGATATTACAGGACGACTGCACCACCATCAAAGGTTCTGCAAAAGGCTCACGATCCACCGTCATATCCGGCAGGATCTTTCTTCCCGCATTCACCACCGGCCAGCCATCTTCCGTCCACTCTACAGGAGCGATCATTGTCTCCCGGCCAATATGATGCAGCATATACTGCGTTGTCCGGATTCCATGAAAAACCATCCATGTCTTTCCATCCGGTGCATCGATCAGATCTCCATGTCCCAATGCCTGAAAATGATGAAGCATGGTATCTCTATGCGTCAAAATCGGATTAAACGGACAGCCCTCAAACGGCCCTTTCGGGGACTTACTTCTGGCAATGGTGACCATATGACCATATTCCGTTCCTCCTTCTGCGATCATCAGATAGTACCAGCCATTTCGAAGGAACATATGCGGTGCTTCCGGATATTTTCCGCCGCTTCCCTTCCATAAAAGTTCGGTTTCCGTAAGCATTTCACCTGTTTCAATGTCAATCTGACACTGGCCGATTGCCTGATCATCTTCCATGTCATATGTACTCTGGAAATATACTTTTCCATCCACATCCCAGAATAAAGAAGGGTCAATGCCGCCTTGTTTTACCCAGATCGGATCGGACCACTCTCCGTGAATATCATCCGTCCACACAAAGAAATTACCGCCATGATCAAAATTGGTAACCGATACGTAAAAGCGGTTGTCATGCACACGAATAGTAGGTGCCCAAAGTCCTCCGGATGACTGACAGCCTTCCAGATTCAGCTGGGATTTTCTCGTGAGAACGTGGCCGATCTGGGTCCAGTGAATCAAATCTCTGCTGTGAAATAACGGAATACCCGGGAAAAATTCAAAGGAACTCGTGACCAGGTAATAGTCCTGTCCGACTCTACATACACTTGGATCCGGATAAAACCCCGGAATAATCGGATTTTTATAAGAAATCATCTGCACCCTTCCTCCTTAATATCGGCACCATACCTGCATTTCACCTTCTCCGCGATTTCCCCACAAGAAATACGGAACTGCTTTCACCAGAATCTCCTCCTCTTCAAGAGAGAGCGGCGCATATAAACAATTACCCCATTGTTCTTCTTTTCTTCGGAAGCCCTTACCCCAGAGAGATCCTATTCCATCCAGGATCTGATCCTGCGCATGGTACTCCCATTCACAGTTTGTATCCAGACGAATGGCAGAAAGATTCTTACCATTATCCACTTCTTCCAGGCAGAAAACCATAGGTCCTCTCTGGATCGCAGCCTTCCCGGCATCACTTTTCACTTGCGGATTTGCACACATCAGCTCCGCTTTCATTGCAAAACGAAGGCTGATTTTCGTTCCCTTCTCCACGTGTCTGATCCATACATAGCCATTCAGACAATCCGGCTTCACCTCTTTTCCATTTACCTGCATCGTCCACTCACGGCACCATCCCGGGATGCGCAGTGCAACATCTGCTCCGTCTTCCGGGATTTCTTCTATCACCAGTTCTGTCTGTTCTTCCAATGGATAGTTGCCTGCCTGCTTCACTACAAAGGCACCTTTTCCCGTTTCCACTTTCGCCTCTCCTGATATATAGAGATGCACATACAGATTGCTGTCATCATAAGAATAAATATACTGTCCCAAAGAAGACAGAAAACGGGCAATATTCGGCGGACAGCATGCACATCCGTACCAGCTCTGACGCACAGATTTCACATGCTTCCGATCCGGATTTTTCCGGCTTGCCTCCGGCCATACTTCCATAGGATTCACATAGAAGAACCGTTTTCCATCTGTGGACATGGAAGCAAGCACAACATTATACAGAACTTTTTCAATGATGTCTCCATATTCACCCTGAAGATCCATCTGCAGCATCCGATGTGCAAAAAAAGCAAGACCTATGGATGCACAGGTTTCCGCGTAAGCCGTTTCATTTGGAAGGTCATAATCAAAGGTAAATGCCTCCCCGATGTGTGTAGAGCCAATTGCTCCTGTGATGTACATTTGTTTCTTCGTCACATTGTCCCATAATGCACGGCAGGCGTCGTACATCTTCTCATTCTTCGTCAGTCTCGCAATGTCTGCCATCGCGGTATACATATACATTGCTCTTACCGAATGCCCGACGGCTTCCCGCTGCTGATCCACCGGCTTATGAGACTGATCGTATTCCAGATCCGGTGTCGGGACCGGCGTGTTCGTTTTAAAAGTACATTTCTTTCTGCTGGTTTCCCACTCATGCACAAAATAGTTGGGAGCTTTTCCACGCTCTTCCAGAAAATACCTGCTCAGATCCAGGTACATCTGATTCCCTGTCACCTCATACAGTTTTACCAGTGCCAGTTCTATCTCCTGGTGTCCCGGATATCCCTGTATTTTATCCTTTTCCGGACCAAAACGCCTTGCAATATGATCTGCGCATCTGCACATCACATCCAGAAGAGCCCTTTTTCCCGTCGCCAGATAATACGCAGCTGCAGCCTCCATCATATGGCCTGCACAATACATTTCATGACATTCGTACAGATTCTTCCACTCTTCCTCCTGCCTTCCGATCATGAAATAGGTATCCAGGTACCCGTCTTCCTGCTGTGCTTCCTGAATCAACTCTACCACCTCATCAATGGTCTTCTCCAGTTCCGGATCCGGATAACATGCAAGACTGTAAGCGGCTGCTTCCAGCCACTTTGCAAGGTCACTGTCCTGAAATACTTCTCCATAAAAGCTTCCATTTTTTCGCCCTGCGGCAATCAGAAAATTGTCAATGGCATGGCTTGGTTCTATTCCGGGAATCCTGTCATTCAGAACCTCCCACTGATAAGGAATCATGACCTCTCTCACAAGATCCACATATTTCCCGATAAATGTATCATTGATCTTTACCTGCTTCATATCTGCTGCTTTATATTTTCCCCCACACACGATTCCCTCCTCCTTTCTGTATCCTGTATGAATAGCAGGAAATCCCCCACCGGCACAGGCGGGGGATTTCCCTAAGGAATAATGTAATTATCCGGCAAACTCGAATTCCAGTTCCACTATGCCATTTTCTTTCAGACTCAGTGTGAATTCTTTGCCATTTTCATCATGAAGCTGTCCGTCTACCATCAGCTTGTTGTATCCCACCGGGAAAAGGAGTTTGATATCCTGATCCTTCAGAGAAGAAATCTTCACAGATGCTTTACCAGCTTTCATATCCCATTCCATGGATTCGATCTTCGCAAATGTATACAGCCATACACCATGAACACTTCCTTTGGAAAGATCCTCCGGGACAGATGGAAGGAGTTTGATAAATCCTTCGTCAGAATATACCAGCATCTCCAGGAGCATCGCCGGCATTGCACCCAGCAGGTCCGGGCAGAAGACACGATACGGATAATGTACGGTATTCAGCGTTCTTGTAACATAACCGTGTTCCATCAACGTACGCAGATTGTGCATTGCATCCTTGTGGTCATCCAGTCTGACTGCCGTAAAATATCTGTGGATCACACCATGTGCAGAGTCGTCCTGGTGTCCGCGTTTCCGGTTGGAAAGGATAAATGGTTTCACCAGTTCCGGTGTTTTTTCCGGAGAAATCGCACGTCCCGGCCAGATATCATAGTGGTGAGAAACGTGTCTGTGGTCATAATTTTCACCGGAATATTTGAAGGACCATTCTTTAATGGCACCATCTTCATCCATAAGGAAATCCGGTAATTTGCTTCTCAGAGCTTTCCATTTCGGAAGATCCGGCTCATCCAGTCCAAGAATCTCACAGGCTTCCATAAGATTATCCAGAACCTCACGGCATACCATCACATCCATAAGAGAATTTACGTTCATTGCATACACATCCTTCGGGAACGGAATGTGATAATCGTTCATAGAAGGATCTTCCGGTGAATAACTTGGATAGAACAATACTTTTCCATTTTCATCTTCATCCGACAGATAATCTTCATAGAACAGAGCAATTTCTTTCAGTCCCGGCACAACACGTTCTCTCAGGAATTCCTCATCGCCGCTTACCAGATAATGGCCCCAGAACTCATTGTAGATCCATCCGAGGCAGGCCGTCCAGCAGTAGTGCGGATATACGATGGAGAACTGATAAAATTTCCCGGAGTTGTAATCACAATGAATGTTTCCAAGCACACCGCGCGCACCGTAGAATCTCTGTGCATTCAGACGGAAATCATCAAATTTCCGCTCGTAAAAACGGAAATAAGTATCCATTACTTCCGGAAGTCCTGTCATATTTCCGGCACATACCTGAAGGTTTGTATTGATGTTATGCTGGAATAGAGACGGGGGATCTTCTCCTGTATCTGTGATCATGAAGAAACGTCCCATATCGTAAAGCTTCTCCATCAGCATCGGACTGATCTCGCCTTCACTGTGCTGCTCATTCAGAAGCTCCTCTGCTGCCAGTGCCCAGTCACCATGAAATGTGATTTCGGAACGTCTCATCATCGGCTCCAAATGCGCTCTGTTTGCTTCCAGCATTTCCTCATAGGTGCCTGTAATTTTCTTCACGTCTTCCAGTACTTTTTCCGCAAAAGAATGACGATAATCTTCTTCGTATTTCACAGTTCTGGAAAGAATTGTAACACTATGTGCACCTTCAATATTCACGTACCCATCTTCTGCACGTGTTACTTCTCCATCTGTCTGAATCACAGAACAGCAGCAGTAGCCTCTCTCACCAAACTGAGGATCATATGCCAGCGATACGGTACAGCTATCCGGTCCTGTACAGATCTTCACATCACTTCCCTCAATTTTGTACATATCATTGTATGTAACCAGTACAAACTGATCAAAATGATCCGGCAGGTCGTATCCGCCAGGTGCCACAAAACGCATTTTCACATCAAAGGCTTCGCCGTTCATTTTCTTCGCATTCTGAACAACGACATCATCATCAAAGGATACAAAGGATCTGCGGATCATTCCGCCATTGTCATCCTCACAGCGGACAATTGCTTCCCCGGACATCATATCCAGATATCTTAAATAATCATGAGGATTTTTGCCTTCTTCAAATTCCATTAAGAGCTCAATGACGGAATGAAGTCTTGGATGCAGTCTTGGGAATTCAACGCCAAACGGACGGCTGTCGATCCACTTGTCATAGCCGGCGTCCTTCGTCGCTTTGTCCATTACTTTCGCTGCTGCTTCAAAGTTTCCTTCTCTTAAATACTTACGGGCTTCCGGAATCGCATAGGCAACATCCGGCGGTTCCGGAGTATCTTTCCAGCGCATATCCATGATTCTCTCACGGCGATAGATCACTCTTTCATGATAAGGATCACCGACAATGTCAATTCTTTGCACACCGTTTGCAGTAACCAAAACATCCTCATCTGCTTTCGAAGGATACAGACTGCTGACACTCTTATACGGTAATAACCTGCGTCGTTTTTCGATATCCATCGGTGGATATTTCAATCCAAACTCTACGGCATGCATACCATAACTACTCATAATGTACCTCCTTTTTATATGAATATGTGTTTCCGAATCTTATGACAAAATTATACTTCGCATCACCTCTACGGTAAATGGAATATACTGGACACAAAAGCGGAATATTTTGAACGAAATATCTATTCAGGATTATTCTCCAGCTGCGTTTTATAAACCGAAGGACTCACTCCGTACTGCTGCTTAAACACCTTGCTGAAATAGTACTGATCACTGAATCCCACCAGCTCTGCAATATCCTTTACCTTCATGTTCTGATACTCTTCCAACAGTTTTTTTGCCTCTTCGATCCGAATGCGATTATAAAAACTGATGGGGGTATCACTATAATAAATCTTAAAAATTCTGCAGATGTAGGAAGAAGATATCTCAAAATGAGCAGCCACATCCTGCAAAGAAAGATTATTGTACACATTCTGGCGCATATATTCTGTCAGCTGCTGAACCAGTTCCATGGAAATCCCCTGTTTTTCTTCTTTTACACTGGAAAAACATGCCGTATACTCTAAAAGGCTCTCTTCTAATGCCTCAAAGCTGTCATTGGCAATCAGAATCTTGTCCGCCAATGTTACCGGCTCTTCCATCGGATACTGATTCTCTCCAACCGTAATGAATAACTCCTCCAACAAGGCGAGCAGATATTTTCGAATAACCGAAACCGTGTATCTTTGCTCCTTCCAGATCTTCATCTGTTTCCGGATTTCTCTTCGAAAATCATCTGCAGATCGATTCATCAGAATGCGTTCCATCTTCTTTTTAAAAATATCAATGGCCTCTTTCTGAAGAATATAGTTTCTCCTGTCATTGTACGGGTCCGAATGATGAATCACCTGGCACTCATCCAGAACGATTTCTTTTCGAAGGCGCTTGGTCAGATTTTCATACTGCATTCCTATTTTTAAACAATCATCCAAAAGTTCCGAGCAGATCAGATTGACTCTGCGGTATTTTTGCTTTAAAGAATTCAGAAGACACTCACTTTGCGCAAGCATCTCCTGTTCCGGGAAACAGGACCGGTTATATATCACGACCTTTTCATTGTTCAGCTTCGTATTCGCGATCCAGTAATTGCTTCCGTTTCGCTCTAATCCCATATTGTCATAAAGCATTTTCTTAGACAGCGGTGGTGCATATTCCTGGACAAGTCCCACACGAACCACCGACAGATAATACTGCCCGGGAATAAACGGATTTCTGATTTCCAGTCCATCCTGAATCATTTTTTCCAGAATAATTTCCTGTCTCTGAATCTTCAAAAAATCAATTTCTTCCCGTAAACGCGACATAATATTATCAAACTGCTTTTCATCCACCGGCTTCATAATATAATCATCTACCTGAAGCCGCAGCGCCTCATGCGTAAACTCAAAATCACCATAGCCGCTGATGATCACGCACTTCACCTGTGGGTAAATACCCTTCGCTTTTTGTATCAGTGTCAGACCATCTACCATCGGCATTTTTATATCTGTAATAATAATATCCGGCTGGAAATCCTCCATGATCTCCAGCGCAGATTCTCCGTCATAAGCCTCCTGGATCATCGCTTCCGCATCCATTTTTCTCAATAAGCGGATGAGATCTCGCATAATTAATTTACTGTCTTCAGCTACCAGAATATGATACATACCATTTCTCCTTATAAGCCAGGCTTAGTTCACCTCGTCCTCAACACATAAAATATCTCCTTCCAAATATATTTCTGTTCCCGGACTATCCACATTGTTTTTTATCTCGAATTTTATTCCGTTTTCAAAAAAAAGATTTAAACGAAGAAGGGAATTCAATATCCCCAGGCCCCCCAGCCCCGGCATATTCCCATCATCGCTGTTAACATCAACCGTCAGTCGGTCTGCCTTCATTCTGTCGTTAATCTCCTGAATCTTTCCCGGATCAAACCCTTTTCCATTGTCCCGGATGGAAATTCTCCATTTCTGATCCTGCACGTTTGCAGAAACACAAATGTTATATGGCGGTTTACACCCCTCGAAGGCATGTTGGATCGCATTTTCCACAAACGGAAGAATACTCAGTCTGGGAATATCCATCGCCTCTGCTTCTCTGGAAACAACGATCTCATACTGCAGGAAATCTTCATAGTACTGCTTCTGAAGTGCCAGATAATTCGTAATACACTTTATTTCCTCTCCAAGCCTTACCCGATGTGCATTGGAATTCACTGTATATCGAAGCATATCCGAAAGCTGTTTACACATACTGCAGACATCCTCTGTTCGCTTTTCTCTTGCAGAAATACTTATGGAATACAGCACATTATGGATAAAATGCGGAGAGATCTGTGCCTGTAACGCCGCAAGGCGGGCACTTGTTTCTGCTTTATTCGAAGCAATTTCCCTCTCTGTCGATACCTTCAGATTATCAAGAATCTCCTGAAAAGCATCTTTCAGATCCATGATCTCATTATTGTCGGTATTGGAGTATTGTACCCCCATATTCTCGTAGGTAACTGCCCGCACACTGTCACGCAGATCACGAAGTGGTTTTACCAGCATTCTTGTAAACAGGAACATCATTACAATGGTAACGATACATATCACGATCAAAAACAGCATGGTCGTTCTCTGCAGAAGATTTACGGAAGAATACAAAACCTGCATCGGATAGCGAATAAATACCTGCAGTCCGGAATATTCGGAAATCGTGCTGAAATTCATCAGACTATCGCTTCGGAATACCCCCTCCGACTCCTGAAGCAGCTGATCCTGAAGCATCCGTTCCTTTTCTTCGGATATATCCTTCGGCGGATATACCACCTCATTGCTTTCATTTAAAATCACCACATTTGCGGCATTATTTAAATCACAGATTTCATTTAATTTTTTATAACTAGACTGTACCTCAATATATCCGTATCTGTTTCCGCTGACATCATAGAATGCACGAATAAAAGAGATCGAAGATTTCTTTTCATCCTGCTCTTTATTCGCATAGATAACGAGTTTTTTATTCCGCAGTTTTTCTTTGTTTTCTTCACTGGAAAATGCCTTTTGAAAATTACTGTTATCCTGGTTATACACAAACTGAAAATCACCATTTTCACTATAGATGTACACATTCACATACGGAAAGGATGTCAGTGTAATCGCATTTGAAACAGCATCTGCAATCTTTCGTTCCCGGATCAGGCTTTCATAATCATCCAGACTTCCTCTGTTTGTTTTAATTTCCCTGAGAAAGTGCAGCAGCGTCGGATCCGATATCATTTTCTTTGTGATATCATCCATTTTTTCCACATAAGTATCTACATTTTCGGATACCTTCATACAGATCTGTCTGCTGTTATTAATACTTTCATCCTGCAGCCTGCGGAAGATGTGTATATGAACAAATACACTGAATGATGCAATCGCAAATACGATCACACACGTAAAAACCATGTTTAGCTTCGTCTGAAACTTAAAATTCATAAACACATCTCCTTTTTGAAGCCCGTTACCCCTTCACTGCCCCTTCTGTCAGACCACTGATAAATTCTTTCTGCATCAGCAGGAATAAAATAATGATCGGAAGTGCAGCAATCACCAGGTCTGCAAACACTAAATTCCAGTTACTTCCTCCATACATTCCAAAGAACTGGTATACCGATAATGGCAGGGTCCTCTTGGTTGGATTGTTCAGAAAATACAGCGGAATATTGATTTCATTCCAGATTCCGGTAAACAACAGAATCAGAACCGTTATATTGCAGGATTTCAGCAGCGGAAAAATAATGTAAAAAAATGTCTGAAGGGTCGATGCACCTTCAATAAACGCAGATTCATCCAGAATTCTCGGAATTCCTTTGATAAATCCAGTATACAAAAAGCAGCTGAACGGTATGTTAATCGCCGTATACAAAATGATTACATTTAAATAGCCGCCATAAATATTCAGCCTGGAAAACAGACGAATCGTCGGCATGATCTGCATCGGAATAATGGTTCCGATAAAAAAGAAGTAGTACAAAAAGCGTGATAATTTTGTTCCTCTTCTTGCCAGAACAAAGGATGCCAGAGAGCTTACCGTAATTGTGATCGCTGTCGAAACCGCCGTTATGAAAATACTGTTTGCAAAAGTTCTTAAGATTTTTCCTTTCTCAAATACAACCAGAAAGTTCTCAAACAGCCATTTTTCCGGCAATGCCAGATCAAAAGCTGTCACTTCCGTCGAATTTTTAAACGCACCAAACAGCATGATCAGCAGCGGAACAATAATTACAAGAGAAAGCAGAAAAAGCGCCAGCTCTAAAAACAACTTCCCCAGATTTCGTTTCATCTTTTGCTTACTCATTCTTCCACCTCCCGCTTTCTCATGTTATAAAGAACCGGGACACATATGATCGACACAAATATCGTTAATGTCACATTCAATGCGGTACCAAGTCCCCACTGTCCTCTTCCGAACTTGGAAAACACCTCCAGCGCGATAACCTGAGAAGCATTTCCAGGGCCACCGTTGGTCAGTGCATATGGTTCGCTGAATACTTTCAAACCACCAATCATACTTAGCAGCATATTGATGTTAAACGCCGGCGCCAGCATAGGAAATGTAATATAACGAAATCTCTGAAGTGCCGATGCGCCGTCAATTTTCGCCGCATCATAGTAAGATGTTGAAATCCCCTGCAATCCGGCCAGATATACCACCATATGATATCCGGTCCACTGCCAGATCGAAACGGCTGCGATTGAAAACATAACGATCTTTCGGTCAACCAGCCAGCTCTGCTGAAGGAACCCAAGCCCGATCTTCCCCAGGAACACATTTAAAATACCATTCGGGTGAAGAATCGGAACGAACACCAAACCGATAATGATCGTCGAGATTACACAGGGAAGAAAGAAAATCACCCGGAAATATCCTTTTAATTTCAAATCCGTATTAACCGCCAGTGCCAGAAGAAGTCCGTTCACATTTTTGCCAATCACAACAACGATCGCATACAAAAAGGTATTGTAAATTGCCAGTTTCAGTTCACTGCTCTCCAGAATGGAAATATAGTTTTTTAATCCCACAAAAGAAATGGAATCCTTACCGATCGTCCAGTCTGTAAAGGAATAATACACACCATAAACACTGGGAAATACAAAGAAGATACCGAAAATCAACAATGCAGGAACGATCAGCCAATAACTGTATAAATGCACTTTTCGTTTCATTTTTTCACCTGCTTTCTCTTAGTCATTTATCAGAAAAGGCACCGCACGTGCCTGAGAGAATCCAACATGGAATGTATCTCAAAAAACGTGTGGTGCCCCATCACTGAATCGTCTTTTAGAAGTTTTCAAATCCCTTTGCACTCATCAGTTCTTCAAAAGTTCCATCCCAGGTAGAGAGAACTTCCGCCGGAGTTTTTGCTCCTGCAAACATATCCTGGAAATATACCCAAAGATCGTTCAGATCAACTTTCATGTATGCATTCATTTCCAGAACCGTCTTTCCGGTCTTATTGTATTCTTCATACAGTCTGCCTTCAAAGTCATCGAATTCCGGTGCCTTTGCTCCTTTTACGTTCGGTACAAAGGAAGCTGCTGCCTGTGCTCTGTCTGCCTGCTCCGGCTGAACCATGAAATCCAGGAACAATTTTGCTTCGTCAATGTGTTTTGCATCCTTCGGAATGAAGAATTCAGCGTCAAGCTGGCTGATGGTAATGTACTCATCTTCGCCTTCATATACAGGATATGGGAACATATCGAAAACAATGTTCTCATGTGCATTTAAAAGATCGCGTACGGTTGTGTTGGAACCAACCGTCATCGCATACTCACCGCTTCCCATTGCTGCGGTAATGCTGTTGTAATCATCCGACAGAACGGTTTCCTGCATATATCCGTCTTCATATAATGCATATGCTTTTTCCAGACTGTCCTGGAATGCCGGTATTTCGTCCCAGCCTATTTCATTTGCATTGAGCTTATCCCACAGATCCGGCTCATTCTGTCCTACATAATATCCCCATGTAGAGCTTGTCCACATCTGGAAAGTCCAGACATCTTTAAATGGTCCATAGAATGGTGTGATTCCATCTGCCTTCAGCGCTTCACACACTGCCAGGAATTCATCGTATGTCTTCGGAACTTCCAATCCTTTTTCTTCAAACAGAGTTTTGTTGTAAACGACACCCATTCCACCTGTTTTAATCGCATATGCAAATCCGTAAATATTTCCATCCGGAGCTACCAGAATGTCTTTATTTTCCAGACGATCTACAAAAGCTTCATTCGAAAGGTCTACACAGTTTTTCACAACTTCAAGTTCATTCTCTGCAGCTACTTTGTTGTAGCAGATCAGATCGGATGGCTGTCCGGAAGCCAGTTTCGTCTGCAGGATGGATGTATTCTGTGCATCCGGGTTTAATACAAGCTCAACTTTGATATTGGGATACTGAGCTTCAAATGCTGCAATGTTTTCATCATAAAATGCATAAGGAATGTTGTTCACGATTTCCTGGCTGGCTTCAATGGTAAGTGTCACGTCCTTTTCATCAGCATGTACAGCCATTGCACTCATTCCGGTTACACTCATCATAACAGATAAAGAAATGCCTATGAGTTTTGTGAATCTCTTTTTCATCAAATTTCTCCTTTCAAACAAGATCGACAGTTGCATGTTGTTTCTCCGCGGATTTTTATTGATGAATTCATTATATCGGAACCAATCCCCACAGTAAATGGAATTAAGTGAACTGGCTGTTCCAATTATTTTGAACAATATTCATAATTTTTCTGTATTATCCATGTTTTTTTCGTATGTTTTCACATATTCTGCCATTCCGGATACAGTCTGCCATAAGAAAATACGAAGTACCGTCCTGTGAACGGAACAACGCGGACAAATTCCCTTCAGACTCCCTGTATCATAAAAAACGCTCTTGTTTCCGACAGATATCTTCCATCAATCAACATGATGCCTGCCGGAAGCAAAAGCGTTTTCTTCACTTTTTCGTATAATACTGAAGTACAGCACCATTAAACTCAAATTCCTGCGTTACTTCATAGTGCTCCTCGATCCACCGATTCTGATCCGATGCAAATTCCCGGAACTTTTTCGTCGTGTTTTCTCCCACAAGAAATCCCGGCAGATCCTTTTCCCGAATGTCATTGATCACATAATCCGCAACCTGCGGACGCACCGACAGGTCCGCAAAATCAAGGGTATAGCATCCGGTGTCCCACCGCAGCATACTGTAAAGCTCCGCCACACCGATGCCAAACGCATAGGTATTCTCCGGAATGTTTGCCGCAATATGTGCGGCAAAATCATGGATGTCCTTTTTGTTGTGGAACTGCGTCTTAATGTCTGCATTAAATCCGTACTGCACGGCGTTTCCGGTGCAAAGCGCCACCAGAAGCCCCAGCGTCACCGCAGAAAACGCTCCCTGCGCAAGCTCCGGCCGCGTATATTTCCGGTACTCCCGAACCCTGAACCGTTTCACAAAGCCCATGCCCCGCTCCGCCAGAAGGCACATCAGCAGGATGGCCGGCAGATGCACAATATCCAGGTTGTGGTACGATGCACGGTTCATAAAGTACGACATCTGTCCCAGTGTGAGAACCCCTGCGAAAAACGCCGTGCAGGGAAGCAGATGTCCCGGTTCGCCCTCTCCTCTGTCAAAGATTTTCATATGGGAAATCCCCCAGGCCACCGACAGACACAAAAGCCCCAGAACCGGCATGTAAGCACTCGGAAAACGCGGAAGATCCACCCGCAAAAGATCATCCATATATGAAGTCGTCATCAGCGGAAACAGAAATTCCCGGATGGAGTTCACGCTTCCGCCATGAAGTACATTGTATATATTTACTGCGCCCCAGGCACCTGCGAAGCTGAAAACCACACCGGCCCCATGGCTGATTACCACAAGAAGAATTCCTCCCGGCCTCCACTTTTTTTCGCACAGATATTTCAGAATCCAGAAAGCAGCCCACGCGACCGCGCAGAAGACACCGCTTTCCGTATTCCACACAGTTGCGATCATGCTGATTCCATATCCCAGAATACAGGTGATCCGATTCAGCCTCCGGGTCTTAACACACCATGCCGCGTAAGCGATCATCAGGCTCATGAAAAGAATCCGGTGCGGCCAGAGCTGCCAGTAATATCCGCCCCGCATGGTCAGATAGGGAAATGTCATTGCCACCGTTCCGAGAACCCGAAGCAGGTTGTTTCTGACCAGCAGATGAAGTGCCCAGAACATTGCCAGAAAGCACAGCGCCAGAAGGACTGCATTCAGCAGAATGAAATCCACAAAATCGCCCCCCAGAAGCTTCAGAGGCCAGCGATACAGGATTCCGTAATGACCGTAAATGCTGGTGGTATACTCGGTGTACGGAGCACCGTGCATCACATTGTAAATGGAATTGTAATATGCATTTGTATGAAGACGGTTGGAAGCACCGTAATTGAATACTGCCGGTGTATAGCAGGTATAGCCTGCCAGTACGGTAAACGTCCCGTACAGAAGGTACATGGCCCGGTCCGGCAGATGAACCGTTCCTTCTCTCACACACCACAGTACCAGAATCATCTCCGCCGCCAGAAATCCGAGCACCAGCCATAGCGGAAGCTTGTGCCAGACATAACGGTCACTGACCCCTCCGTAGATACCGCCTTCCAGCTGCATCATCCGGATCAGAAAAAGAACCGTACCTGCCGTCAATGCTGCCACTGCCAGAAAAGCAGGCAGCGATGCCTGTCTGCAGACGCTGTGCTTCCTGTTCAGCCATGTATAAAGACAAAAATAAAACAGGCAGAAAGAAATCAGAAACAGCGCATAAACCAGCAGATTCACATTTCCTTTTTTCGCGATCCACTCTGACACCGTTGGGATCCAAAGACAAACTGCTGCCAGCCCTGCCGACAACAGAAATGCTCCAAAAAAAGCAGCTATTTTACCCGTAGATGTTTTTATCTCCATCCCTTGCCGCAAAATCCTCCGTTTCTTCTCATTCTTCCCTGAGAATCCCCTGTACGATCCGCTTCGTCTTTGGAAGCCAGAACTGCACCAGCGGACCGGTGAGGAACACTGCCACTACCGTTCCAATCCCCACAGTTCCTTTCAGGATCCAGCCCAGGACTACAAAAAACAGATCACAGCCTACACGTACCCAGCGAAATTCCACTCTGGCTATTTTATCAGACAAAATGATTGCCACCAGATCATTCGGACCGGTACCGGCGTTGCTGTTGATCACCACCGACATGCCAAGCGCCAGAATCACACAGCCTGCCAGCATACTGACAATTCTCACTGTCATAGCAGCCTCTGCATTGATATAGCTTCCGAACATCCACGAAAACAGATCGATAATCGGGCCTCCGCAGAATGCGCACACAACGGTTCCGGGCTTCACATATCCCTTCGTTGTCACCAGCATGACTCCCATCAGGATCAGAAGAATGATCACATGCATGGTACCCACTGTTGTCCCGAAGGTTCGGGAAAGCCCCTGGATAAACACGGTAAATGTATCCGTCCCCATCTCCGAAAGGAGAAACAGAGTCACTCCCAGGTGTGCGATCGTAAGTCCGATCAGTAAAACGATCAGGGCCTTCGCCCATGCTCCGGCTGTCCGCCCGGAGGTGTCTGCCGCAAACTGTTCCTTTTTCTTTTCAGTATTTCCCATTTCGTCACCTCAATATTTTTTTTCGAAATGCTGGTAATCGATCGGATCACTCCAGTCACCGCCCCAGCCAAAGCCGTACTCCGCAAAAATCTGATAGCAGATATCCTCATGCGTGATCATATGTGCCGCCCCGCTGGTCCGGTCAATATATCCATCTGCATTGGAATGAGACCATTCCAGACCGCCGGCCCCATTATGCCATACATAGGGATTCTGCTGCGGGTTCACATCAATTGCCCGCCCGTACGCATGGTTGGAAAGCTTTCCTCCCCCTGTGATCGGACGATAATTAAACGCCGATGTATTATTGGCATCAATGGATGCCGTATCCGTGGAGTTGCCGTCCCCGGTCCAGTAATTATCCACCAGATACATCGACTGGATCTGATATCGGTTTTCAAACAGACGCCGGAAAATATCCAGGACGTCCTGTGCGATCGCCTCATTCACGATCATTTCTCCCACCTGGATCTGTTCTTCAAAATTGTAATGAAGCATCGTCAGATAACGAAGCTGTTCCAGACCGATATCCGGATTTTCCCGATAGGATTTTCCGATGATTCTCTGATAAACCGCGTCCCCCTCCTGAATCTCTCTGGCGGTAAAGTAGCGGCTGATGTGAAACGTATCCAGTTCCGATGCATCCAGCACGGTTCCCGGCTCCAGAGCCTCCACACTTTCCAGAACGGGCTGCATCTCTGCCGGTTCGGTTCCTTCACAAGCAGAGCCCTCATCCTCCGGCTGTGTTCCGGACGAAGGGAGTTCCTGATTCTGATATTCCTGTATTTCCGCCAGAGACGGAGGCCCCTGCATTTGTGCATGCACGGCCACAGCCAGAAACAGCCCTGCTGCAATCCCCACCGCTGCCGCAGTCCACCTTCCGATATTCCTTACCGTTTTCATATTCTTATCCATACACACCTTCTTCTCTGCCATATCACTGCACCCAGACTCCGATATCGGTAATTGGTGTGTCATCCCACTGTGTCCCGCGCCAGACATCCTGAATCACCACCTTCAGCTGCGATACCTGAACCGGTGAAGTAAATTTCACGAAAAATTCCTGACGTTCGTCGGCGAAAGAAATCGTCCACACATTCGTCTGTGTCTCAATCTGAAGCCGTGATGGCCTGTTATTTCCGTAATAGTATCTGTCATCTTTCCAGTTTCCAAGCTTAAAGGACATGGCAGTCACCGTATACTCCTGATCAAGACGGAATGTTACGTACTCTCCCTGACCGGAGCCGTTTACTCCTTCCTGCCAGCTGGTCTGTTCATTACCGTCAAAAAGATAGATCGGATAATTGTCCACCTTCGTCTGCTGAATGGTACTGGAAGCAGCCGCCTCCAGAACATTTTCTGTTCCCAGCCTCCTGCAGGATGACCGGATGTTTTCAATGGCCTCCACGTTGCTGACAAATTCCGGCTGCGGAACCGGTGTCGCCGTAGGCACCGGTGTCGATGTTGGCACCGGTGTCGATGTCGGTGCTGCCGCTTCCGTGACCACAGAATCTTCGGTTTCTGTGTTTCTCTTCGCTGCCGCTGTTTCTCCTTCGTCTGCATCTGCTTTTTCAGACTTTGTCTCTTCTTCCCTGTTTTCTGAAGACTCCTTTTTTGCAGATTTCTCACTGTGTCCGCTTACAGAGTCCCGCAGTCTGGCCACACCGAAAAACGCGCCGGTCGCCACAGCTGCCGCCAGCGCCACAAAAAACACCGCCTTCAGAATCTGGCCGCTCTGGGACGGTTTTTTCCGGGCCGTCCTGCGCTGCTCCGGTTCTTTCTTCTGGTATTCCGGCTGTGAACGGGAATACCCGGTATATTGCTCCTGCTGCTCCTCTTCCATCAGATTCACCCCGCAGTTCTCACAAAAATGATCATCCTCTCCCACTTTTGAGCCACAATTCGGACAATACATACTCTTTCCCCCTTAAACAGACTGCTTTCATAGTTCAACATTATAAAGGTCTGTTTTCTTTTTTTCAACTAAAAAAGAGACTGTCACGTCGACAGCCTCTTTTTGTAAGCCTTATTCAAACGGAATTACGGCTCCGTCATATGTTTCTGTAATATAATCCTTGATTTCCTGAGATTTCAGAACATCTACCAGCGCTTTGATCTTTTCGCTGTCTTCGTTTCCTTCCTTCACTGCGATCAGGTTTACATATGTTTTTGCTGCTTCCGAATCTGCTGCTTCATATGCGATAGAATCCTTAGCCACAGAGAAGCCGGCTTCCAGTGCATAGTTTCCGTTCAGGACCACAAATGCCATTTCCTCAACTACACGCGGAACCTGCGCCGCTTCCAGTTCTACGATCTCAACACCTTTTGGATTCTCTTCGATATCTGTGACGGTTGCCTCCAGGCCTACGCCGTCTTTCAGTTTGATCACGCCGTTGTCCTGCAGAAGCAGAAGTGCTCTTGCTTCATTTGTGGTATCGTTCGGAACTGCAATCGTATCGCCCTCTTCCAGATCATCCAGGCTGTCTTTCTTTCCCGGATAAATTCCGAATGGCTCATAGTGAATGTCACCTGCATCTACAAGGTGTGTTCCGTGTTCCTCGTTAAAGCTGTTCAGATAAGGAATATGCTGGAAATAGTTTGCGTCGAACTCTCCGGATTCCACTACGTTGTTCGGAAGGATATAGTCCTCAAATACCGTTACCTCCAGATCGTAGCCCTGTTCCTCCAGAAGCGGCTTTGCCTGCTCCAGAATTTCTGCATGCGGTGTCGCAGATGCTGCCACGGTAATGGTTTTATCCTCTTCCGCAAAAACGTTTACCGAAAATGTTCCTGCAGCGAGAACGGCTGCCAGTGTAAGTGCTGTTAACTTTTTCATAATAAAAATTCCTCCGTTTCTTTTTATTTGTCTGCACATTCTGCAGTACATTTTTATTTTATTATTTTCTTTTATCTAAACGGGAGGCAATCATCGTGCCTGCCGTCTGGAACAACTGTACAAGGAGAACCAGGAGTACCACTGTCACCAGCATGATATCCGTCTGATAACGATAATATCCATACTGAATCGCAATATCTCCAAGTCCGCCTCCGCCTACCGAGCCTGCCATAGCCGAATATCCGAGAATGGTCGCTGTGGCAATCGTCGCGCCTGTGACCAGAGAGGTTCTTCCTTCCACCAGAAGCACCTTCCATACAATGGTAAAGGTACCGGCACCCATGGATCTTGCCGCTTCCACAACCCCGGGATCCACTTCCTTAAGGGAGGATTCCACCATACGGGCAATAAACGGAATCGCCGCCACAGTCAGGGAAACTACCGTAGCCGTGGAGCCATAGCTCTTTCCCACGATCATCCTGGTAAAGGGAATCAGCACGATCAGCAGGATCAGGAAAGGAACACTTCTCACAACATTGGCAATCACATCCAGGATTTTGTAAATGACCTTATTCGGCTTCAGCCCGCCTTTGTCTGTCACGGTCAGAATCACTCCCATCGGAAGTCCGAACAGGTATCCCAGAATCGTGGAGAAAAGTGTCATATAGAGGGTTTCTCCCACACCCTCGATCATCATTTTAATAATTGCCTCACTCCACATATCCGGTCGCCTCCTCCACATCAAGTCCTCTTTCCCGCAGATAATCCTTCATGGGTTCTGTCATACTGCAGTCTGCCGGGAATTCCAGAATCATTTCTCCCTTGGCGATTCCTCCCACATTTCTGGTATCTGCCTTCAGAATATTTACCGGCTGTCCAAACGTAAGAACCATATTGGCAATGACCGGCTCAAACGATGAGTTGGCCGAAAATACTGCACGGATGATTTCTCCGCTGCGGATCTCACTCTGGACGGCGGAACGCTTGCGGTCGGAATCGGAGCCGCTGTCCTTGCGGATCAGCTCCCTGGCCACGGCCGATTTGGGATGACTGAAAATTTCGGCAACCAGGCCCTTTTCCTGAACCTCTCCTTCCTTCATGATGGCCACGTGGGTACAGATTTCCCGCACCACCGACATCTGATGTGTGATGATCACAATTGTAATTTTAAATCGTTTATTGATATCCTTCAAAAGCTCCAGGATCGACGACGTCGTCTGAGGATCCAGCGCACTGGTTGCCTCATCGCAAAGCAGGATCTTCGGATCCGATGCCAGCGCCCTGGCAATGGCAACTCTTTGCTTCTGCCCGCCGGACAGCTGCGCCGGATACGCCTTCTGCTTGTCGGAAAGTCCTACAATTTCCAGAAGCTCCTTTGCCTTTTCATGGGCTTCCTTTTTCTTTTTGCCCTGTATGTACAGTGGGAAACAGACATTTTCCAGCACGTTTTTCTGCATCAGCAGATTGAAATGCTGAAAGATCATCCCGATACTTTCCCGCTGCTTACGCAGCTCCTTCTCTGTGTAATCCCCCAGAGCCTTGTCATTGATCAGAACCCGTCCCTCTGTGGGGACTTCCAGGTAATTAATGCACCGAACCAACGTGCTTTTTCCGGCTCCGGACATTCCGATGATACCGTAAATGTCTCCCGACTCTATCTCCAGGCTGACATTCTTCAGTGCCTCCACTGTGCCATCCTTGGTGACAAAGGTTTTGCTCACATTTTCAATTACAATCTCTGACATGTCATGTCCTTTCTTTCTCACATCGGTTTTTTTCCGATATGGATACTATATCATTATTTCTCAGAAAGTGTTAATTCCAAAAAAATTCAGCCAGCCATAGGGATTTCCTATAACTATTTGTGTTTCTATTGCTGTCCGCTCCTGCAGACGGATCACTGAAGTACCCGGTCTTTGTATTTGGATATCTCCTCCAGATATTTCTGTCCCAGCGGACTGATGTTAACGCCTTTACGAACCAGATATCCGATGGTCATCCGCTCATCGGATTTCAGCTTTACCGCACAGTAGTCTGCCCCATTGAGTTCCTCGCAGATAATCCCGGAGCAGAGCGTATACCCGTTCAGACCCCGCATCAGATTCAGCAGCGTGGCACGGTCATCTGCCTTGATCAGCCGTTTATATTCATAGGTACTCAGAACTTCCTCCGCAAAATAAAAGGAATTGTTCACCCCCTGCTCAAAGGAAAGACAGGGATATTCCTCCAGCTCCTCCAGCGCGATCTCCGGCCTTTGTGCCAGCGGATGTCCTTTCCACATATAAACATAAATACTGCATTCCAAAAGCGCATGGAATTCCAGGCTGAATTCATGAAACAGCTTCTCCAGCACCTTGCGGTTAAAATCATTGACATAAAGAATTCCCACCTCACTTTTGAAATTCTTCACATCCTCAATGACCTGATAGGTTTTGGTCTCATGGATGGCAAATTCATACTCATCCATCCCGAACTGCTTCACCATCTCCACAAAAGCACTCACCGCAAAGGTATAATGCTGCGTCGATACACTGAATTTTTTCTTCGCCTGCTCCTTCGCGATATATTTTGCATCCAGCAGCTGATACTGTTCCACCACCTGGCGGGCATAGCCGATGAACTCCTCCCCCTCCGGGGTCAGGGAAATTCCACGGTTTGTCCTCCGGAAGAGTTCCAGTCCGATTTCTTCCTCCAGCTCCCGTATCGCAGAGGACAGACTGGGCTGAGAAATAAACAGGGTTCTCGCAGCCTCATTCATGGATTTGGCATTGGCCACCGTAATGGCATATTTCAACTGTGCAAGTGTCATGTCTCTGCCTGCACCTCCGGTAAAAATTTTTCTGTCGTACTATGTCATAGTACCATACCTGACAGTATAATTCAAATCTCCCGGGCAGATATTTTTCAGTTTTCGGATTTGCTGCCCATACACCGGAATCTGGGTTATTGACTCTGTTTCTTTCAGTTGTTATACTTCTCACATACCGTTTGTATACAGATCAGACAAAATGAGGTAGACCCATGAATAAAAAAGAAATATCCGAAATCAAAAAACAGTTCACTGTGCAGCACTGCAGCATTGACCGCATCCGCGGCTGCTATGTGGACGGTGAAAAAAACAAAAAAACCGAATTAAAAGAGGCGTTTCTTTCTCTGTCCGAAGAAGAAATGTTCAAATATTTTGAGATCTTCCGCAAGGCACTTTCCGGTACCATCGGAAAAAATCTGATGAATATGGAATTCCCTCTGGAACAGGAAATGGAGGGCGGCACCCAGGAGTTTCTTCTGAAGCTGCGCGCCAGCGGACTGAAAGATGATGTCCTCGTGGAAGAATTCTTCGACAGGATCATCGCCAATTACGAATACGGGGAAAACTATTACATCATCCTTATCCATGCCGTGTACGACATTCCGGGAAAAACTTCTGACGGGCTGGACATGGAGGATGCCTCCGACGAAATCTACGATCACATCATGTGCTGCATCTGTCCGGTGAATCTCACAAAAGCCGGGCTCTGCTACAATGCGGAAACCAATTCCATCCAGGACCGGATCCGCGACTGGCTGGTGGAGATGCCGGATCTTGGCTTCCTCTTCCCCCTGTTCAACGACCGCAGCACCGATATTCACGGCATGCTTTATTATTCCAGAAATGCAGAGACGCTTCGCACCGAATTCATCGAAGAGGTTTTCGGCTGCCGGCCGCCGCTTTCTGCAGGCGGTCAGCGCGATTCCTTCAATGCCCTTGTGGAGGACACCCTGGGGGAGGACTGTGCCTACGATACCGTTCTGAACATCCACGAAAAGCTGAATGAACTGATCGACGCCCAGAAGGATGAGCCCGATCCGGTCACACTGACCAAATCCGAAGTGCGGCGCCTGTTTGAGGAATGCGGTGTCACCGAAGACCGCCTGGAAGACTTTGATGAACAGTTTGAAAGCAAGGCCGGAGAAAAATCCACACTGGTTGCTTCCAATCTTACAAATACCCGGAGTTTTGAAATCAAGACCCCGGATGTGGTGGTAAAAGTCAGTCCGGAACGGGCTGTACTCATTGAAACCCAGTATATCGACGGACGCAAATGTCTGATCATTCCCATGGAAGGTGAAGTGGAGGTAAACGGCATCCGCGTTCACACCCGGCAAGCATCCGCCCTCACAGAAGAAGAACCGGAGGATCCTGACAATGAATAAAAAAGCACTGTTTTTCGATATTGACGGAACGATTCTGACACCGCCGCCCTTTTCCATCCCCGAAAGCACCCGGCTGGCTTTAAAGCTGGCCCGCGAAAACGGTCACCTGACCTTTATCAATACCGGAAGAATTTTCGGTCTGGTTCCTCCGGAAATCAAGGCGATGGATTTTGACGGCTTTGTCTGCGGCTGCGGCACTCAGATCTATCTTCACGACACGCTTCTGTTCCACAGCACGCTGCCCCACGAGCTCTGCGCCAGGACGGCAGAAGCCATGAAGCGTTTCCGGGTTCCCGCCATATACGAGGACGGAGAGCGGCTCCTTTTTGACAGCCGTTCTCCTGTGGAGGCGCCTTCCGCAGCAATTTTCAGAGACCTCACCTGTATGAAGGATATCGCTTCCTTTGATCCGGACGAAGCAGGCAGCTATTCTTTCGGAAAGTTTCTGGCTCAGCTGATCCCGGAATCCGACCGGAAAGGCTTCTTTGATTTCTGCGAAGAACATTTTACCTGCTTCTGCCACGGCCATGACACCTATGAGATCACACAGAAGGGCTGCACAAAAGCCACCGGCATCGCAGCCGTTCTGGAAAAACTCGGACTGTCCCGTGAAGACAGCTATGCCTTCGGAGACAGCAGCAATGATCTGGATATGCTGAAGTATGCAGGCACCAGTATTGCCATGGGAAACTCCATGGCGGAAATCCTTCCTTTCTGCACCTACCAGACGGCCGATATCGACAAGGACGGCATACTGAATGCACTCCTTCATTTCGGCCTGATCCAGAAAGAGCAGCTGCCCGGCTGATTCAGAACAAATTGGAGTAATATCCCAGGAAACAACAAAGCCGCTGCAGGCCAGATGTATCTGTCATCTGATTTGCAGCGGCTCTTTTCTGTCTCATTCTGTCAGTTGTTCTCTTCCTCTGCAGCCTGGGAAGCCTGGTCATCTTCCATCTCTTCCACCGTTTCCAGAGCGTCATCCATATCATCCACAACCGTCACATCGCTGTCGGCCGTCTCATCTTCCACAACCGTAACGTCTTCTGTGTCCTCCATATCTGTCACGACTTCCTCATCCTCTGCGAGCTCTTCCTCACTTTCCGGATACACAAACGTAAAGGTGTGGGAATCGGTAAGTACAAGTGTATTCAGAACCTTTTTATCTACCTCGATTTCGGCTTCTTCCAGCCATTTTTCTGTAAGCTCTGTAAAGTATTCCTGCTCACGGGAAGATTTCAGAGATTCCTTCTTGGATTCCGTTGCATCCTCATCCTTTTCGCTGTCCAGACGCACAATATAGTAAGAGGAATCTGTCTCGATCACTTCCGGTGCCACTTCACCTTCCTTCAGCGTACGGAGAACCTCCATCACCTCTTCCGGATAGGAATCGGCAAGCTCCTCATCCTCCGACTTGGTTGTCGTAAAGTTACCGCTAAGTGCGGAATAGGTTTCATCCACACCCTTGGCAATCTCATCCATATCGCCCTCCGGATCTGCCTGAACCTGTTTCAGAATCTCCTGTGCCTTTTCTTCCGCCGTCATTTCCGGCTCAGCAGCCTCTTCTTCTGCGTCTGCAGTCTCATCCTCTGCAGCTTCGCCATCTGCTGCCTCTTCCGTGTCGGCAGCCTCACCGGCATCTTCTGCCTCGGCATCCGCAGTTTCTTCTGTATCCTCCGCCGGAATGGAAATGCTCACATAGGTGAATGCAGACTGCTGTGCTTCCTCGTCTGTCACCTCTACCGCAGCCTCTTCCAGTGCCTTATTGTGCACTCTGGAATAATAGGTCTCCAGTTCCAGATACTCCTTCACCTGATCCTCTGTCACAGAAAGTGTTTCAATCGTTTCCTCGGAGTTTGCTTCCATGAATGCAGCCGCAGCCTCTGCTATCTTCTGCTCATCCTCTTCTGTGATCTCCACTCCGTAATCCCCGGCCTTTGCCCTGGCAATATAGTAGATTTCCATCTGCTCCAGAATATGGTCACGGGACTGTTCCCCATAGGTTTCCTTTCCCGCCTCATCTGCCTCGCTGTCCCAGATCGTCGTACCTGCACCCATATACATCCGGTACAGTTCCTCTGTGGCAGCCTGCTGCTCACGAACTACCAGGCTCAGAACGCCCATGGGGATCGCCTCTCCATTTACCGTGGCAACTGTTTTTGTTCCATCTACTTTTTTTTCACCACAGCCGGAAAGCATTCCCACCGCAAGAACTCCTGCAAGTGCGGCCGTGGCTGCACGTTTCATTGATTTGCTCATATTTGCCTCCATATCTTCTTTCACTTCGGACAGTACCGCAAACACCCGGACAGCCTCCGCCGTTCTTTTGTATTTCCTGCACGTATCGCAAAGCCATATTAGTATGAGTATAAACTATTCTTCCACCAGTTTCAACAGTTCCTGGACAAAATCTTTCAGTGCATGGATCAGATTCCCCTGTGGAATCAGAATAAATTTTGGTTCTGTATCCGGTTTGAAGCTTAATCCCCGCCGATATTTCTGCATTAGCATCGGAATTCCCTGCGGATTCAGACGTGCATTCTGATACAGTGTGATCCGTACCTCTTTTCCCATCTGTTTGATTTCCGTGATATAGGCCTGGTGCGCATCTGCCTTCAGGCGGGCAATCGACAGCAGATTCAGAACCGCCTTCGGAGCTTCTCCGAACCGGTCCAGGAGTTCCTCTAACATATCATCGTAATCCTGCTGGTTTTCAATTCCTGCAATCCGCTTATAAATATCCAGCTTCTGAAATTCATTGGTGATATAGCTGTCCGGAATAAAGGCATCCATACTCAGATCAATGGCTGTCTCGAAGTCTTCCATGGTGTGGATTCCTTTCTCCTCTTTCACGGCCTCATTCAGCATTTTGCAGTACAGATCATATCCCACCGCATTCATATGCCCATGCTGCTGTGCCCCCAGAAGATTTCCGGCTCCGCGCAGCTCCAGATCCCGCATGGCAATCTTAAAGCCGCTCCCCAGATCCGTATACTCCCGGATTGCCGCCAGCCGTTTTTCTGCCGTCTCCTTCAGGACCGTATTTCTCCGGTACATGAGAAACGCATAGGCAGTCCGGTTGGAGCGCCCGATCCGTCCGCGAAGCTGATACAGCTGCGAGAGCCCGTAACGGTCAGAATCATGAATGATCATGGTATTCACGTTGGAAATATCCAGACCCGTTTCGATGATGGTGGTGGAAACCAGCACATCAATCTCCCCGTTGATAAACTGGTACATCACCTGTTCCAGCTCCCGCTCGCTCATCTGTCCATGGGCAAACTCTACCCGGGCATCCGGCACAAGCTTCGCGATTTTCAGAGCCATCTCCGCAATATCCGTGACACGGTTGTACACATAATAGACCTGTCCGCCCCGGCGGAGTTCTCTTCCGATTGCCTCCCGGACCGTCTCCTCATCATACTCCATCACATAAGTCTGAATGGGCATGCGGTCTATGGGCGGCTCCTCCAGAACACTCATATCACGTATTCCGATCAGGCTCATGTGAAGTGTCCTGGGAATGGGAGTTGCCGTCAGCGTCAGCACATCCACATCCTTTTTCATCTGCTTGATTTTTTCCTTGTGTGTCACTCCGAACCGCTGCTCCTCATCGATGATCAGAAGGCCAAGATTCTTAAACTTCACATCTGCGGAGAGCGCCCGGTGCGTCCCGATGATAATATCCACCATTCCCTTTTTCAGGTCCTCAATGGTCTTTTTCTGCTGTGCCGGTGTCCGGAAACGGCAGAGCAGATCCACGCGCACCGGAAAGTCCTTCATACGCTGTACAAACGTATTATAATGCTGCTGTGCCAGAATCGTCGTCGGGACCAGATACACCACCTGGCGGCTTTCCTGTACCGCCTTAAAGGCTGCCCGAAGAGCAATCTCCGTTTTTCCGTAGCCCACATCTCCGCACACCAGACGGTCCATGATTTTTGTACTTTCCATGTCCTTCTTGGTGTCCTCAATGGCCGCCAGCTGATCCTCTGTCTCCTCATACGGAAACATTTCCTCAAATTCCTTCTGCCACACCGTATCCGGCCCACAGACATAGCCTTCCTTTTCCTGTCTGGAAGCATACAGCTCCACCAGCTCTTTCGCGATGTTTTTTACCGCACCGCGGACCTTTGTTTTCGTGCGGTTCCACTCCTGTGTTCCCAGCTTGTTCAGCTTCGGGACTTTATCGGAATCGGATCCGGCATACTTCTGCAGCGCATCCAGCTGTGTGGCAAGAATATAGAGGTTGCTGCCGCCCCGGTATTCGATTTTAATATAATCTTTGACGACCTTATCCACTTCCACCTTTTCCATTCCCCGGTAAATACCGAGGCCATGCCGCTCATGGACAACATAATCGCCAATGGACAGTTCTGAGAAATCCCGGATATGCTTTCCGCTGTAAGCCTTCTTTTTTTTCTTCTTTTTCTGTTCTCTGCCGAAAATATCCGACTCCGTCATCACGGCAAATTTGATCAGTGGATATTCAAACCCTTTTGCCGCATTGCCGTACACCACCATGATCTCCCCGGGATGAAGCTCCCGTTCCGGGTCCTGTCCGTAAAATGCACTCAATCCCTCATTCTGCAGATCCTTTGCCAGTCTCTCAGCCCTGGTTCGGGATCCGGACAGAAGCACGATCTGATACCCCTGTTTTTTATACGCCCTCAGATCCTTTACGAGAAGCTCAAAGCTGCCGTTGTAGGAACTGACGGATTTTACCGTCAGGCTGAATTTATCCGTCACCTTCCAGCCCGACTGGCGTGGCTCCAGCGCACATAAGGAAATGCAGTTTCTTCCATTCAGCGTCTTCTGCAGACTGCCGTATTCGCACAGCCAGTTTTCGGGAAGCCTCTGTTCCCCTCTTTCTTCTCTGTGAATGCAGCTCTGCCGAAATTCCTCTTCCACCTCCTGCGCCCGTTCCGTCAGCCGGTTTGGCTCATCCAGAAACACCAGTGTCTGCTGCTCCGGAAAGTAATCCAGAAATGTGGTCTTCGCGGTCTCATCCATTTTTTCCACAGCCGGATAAATGGTGATTTCCTCCAGATTCTCCAGTGACCTCTGGCTCTGTACGTCAAAGCTCCGGATCGAATCAATTTCGTCATCCCAGAGCTCCAGCCGCAGCGGATTCTCCTCCGTCAGGGGATAAATGTCAATGATGCCGCCCCGGATGGAGAACTGTCCCGGCAGTTCCACCTGCCCCACGCGCTCATAGCCCAGCGCCACCAGCCTTGCCTTCATGGCATCCAGATTCAGAACGCTGTCATTCCGATAATGCAGAAGGCTCTCCCGGATCTTTTCCAGCGGCTGCAGAAAATCCATGCAGCCATCCACCGTGGTGACCACAGTGACCTCTTTTTGCTCCAGAAGAGCCTGAATAACCCGCATTCTCTGCCGGATCAAAAGATTCCCGTGAATATCCGCCTGGAAGAACAAAAGATCCTTCGCCGGATAATATTGTACATTTTTATCATAAAAGCGATAATCTTCATAGATTTCCTTCGCCCGCCGCTCATCCTCTGCCAGGATCAGACGGCATGGAAAAAGCCCGGAAAGTCCATACATCATATGAACCTTCTGGGACTCTATACATCCTGAGATCTGGAGAATCCCTCTGTGATTCCCCGCCCGTTTCCATATTTCTTCATACTCTGCAAGATTCTGCAGCGGTCTCATAATTGCTTTCATGCGAACCTCACACGTCTTCTATTTACTTGCGCTTTTCTTTTTATTGTACTGGTTCATGGCAATATCAACGCCTTTTTCCACTGCCATTTCCACCGCATCCGCCGCCTGTTCAATTCCCTCATCGATCACTTTCCGGTCCGCGTCTGAAAAGCGTGACAGCACATAATCCGCCAGATCCCAGTCCTGGGGCCGGGCTCCGACGCCGACTTTCACACGCACAAACCGATCCGTTCCCAGACAGCGGATAATATCCTTCATTCCATTGTGTCCGCCGGCACTGCCCTGTTTGCGGATCCGCAGCTGCCCCGGATCCAGATCGATATCGTCATAAATCACGATCAGTTCCTTTTCCGGATCTATCTTAAAGAAATTTACCATCTCCCGGACAGGGCCGCCGCTGAGATTCATGAACGAAAGCGGCTTCATCAGAATCACACGCTCTCCCCCGATGATTCCCTTTCCGAACATGGCATTGAATTTCACACCACTCTGTGGAACTCCATGCTTTTCCACCAGGCAGTCTATGACATCAAAGCCCATATTATGACGCGTCTTCTCGTACTTTCTGCCCGGATTTCCCAGCCCTACAATTAAATACATACTGTTTCCTCACTTCATATATTCCTGTTTGCATCCGTTGAACCTGCGTCAGTTGAAATAAACCATTTCTTCTTCCAGGGGCTGACATTCCCTCACGTCCTCGGCGTACAGAACAATCCCTTCCTCACGGTATTCCATCCGGTACTCAAAAGCAATCTTTGCCGTCACTTCCACCCAGCTTCCCTCACGGATTTTCGGCGCGTATGCACTTTTGCAGACATATCCCAGAAATGTGGTGTCATCCGCACAGCAGGTCATCGCCGTGCGCCCCGGAACAAAAAATTTGCTTCCCATTCCTCTGGGCTTCAGTGCCCGGGCCTTGAATCGGACAGTTTTCCCCACATATCTCTGCGGATGATCCATGGAATCCACAAACCAGATGCCGTAATCCTCCGGCAGGATCTCCACAATGGGAGCATCCAGATCATAGGGCATCTCGTCCTGGAAAATATCGTCCAGTTCTCCCTCTTCATCCTCAAAAATGATTTCCGCACGCTGATTTGCCACCTTAATAGCTCTTCGGTAAGACGGAAGCGGATCCTCCCGGCTGCACCGGTTAAATACTACCATATCACTTTCCCGAACCATATCCATGAAAAGAGACTTCATATTCGCCATATAGATCTGATAAGTGCCGGCATCCACACAGGTGATCTCCTGTTCGATCCCCCAGCCCTGAGGCAGCCTAAGCTGCCGGAATCTGCTGACCAGCCACATACCATTGTATTCGATCACAACACGCTCCGGCTGGTGAATGATATCCATGGCCGAAAGACGTTCCTCCGTCAGATCCTCTTCCTTTTCCAGGACCTCCACAACGACATTTCGAAGCGCCAGCTCCCTGCGGTCATATTCCTCCTCGCCCTCTTCACAGAGAATGAGAAGTGTCTTCCCGTCAATACGGAAATACTCCTGCTGCAGAGTAAAATTCAGAAATGTGGTTTTCCCGCTTTCCAGGAAACCGGTTACCAGATAAATCGGTACTGTGATTTCGTCCATAATCAGCCCTTCTTTCTCACTTCTTATTCCAGCCCGAACAGCTGTGACAGTTTTCCTTCATCGATCCGGGATCCGATCACACAAAGACGGCCGGTATATTCCGGTGCGCCCTCCCGGATTTCTGTTTCTCCCGGAACCATATCAAAATAGATCCACGTTCCGTCCTCTGCCGGAAGCATACCCTTTGCACGGAGGATCGTTCCAAACTCTTCCGTCCGGCCAAGCTGCTCCAGAATACTCTCCAGCTGCTGGCGGGTATATTTCCGGATCGTCTCCCGTCCCCAGCTGGTAAATATCTCATCTGCATGATGATGGTGATGGTCATGCTCATGGCCGCAGCCGCATCCATGGTCGTGGTCATGATGGTGGTCGTGCTCGTGATGATGCTCGTGGTCATGCTCATGCTCGTGGTCACATTCATGGTCATGATGGTGTTCACCATGGGCATGGACATGTCCGCATTCCGGGCAGACCTCTTCTTCCATCATTTCCTGTTCCAGAGATACCGGATGTTCCATAACCTCCAGGATTTTCTTTCCGTCCAGACGGGCAATCGGTGTCGTGATAATCGCCGCTTTTTTGTTGATCTCCCGCAGCATGTTCATCGCTTCCTGCGCCTTCGCCTCATCTACGATATCCGTTCTGCTCATGATCACTGCACCGGCATATTCTACCTGATTGTTAAAGAATTCCCCGAAATTGCGCATATACATTTTGCATTTCTTGGCATCCACTACGGTTGTATAGCTGTTCAGAGTAATATCCGCATCCTCCTGCACACCCTGAACTGCTTTGATAACATCGGAAAGCTTGCCCACACCGGATGGCTCAATGAGAATTCTGTCCGGATGATATTTGCTTACCACTTCCTTCAGAGCCGTTCCGAAGTCTCCCACCAGCGAGCAGCAGATACATCCGGAGTTCATCTCCCGGATTTCAATTCCCGCTTCCTTCAGAAAGCCTCCGTCGATACCGATCTCTCCGAATTCATTTTCGATCAGAACGACCTGCTCTCCCTGAAAAGCCTCCTGAAGAAGCTTTTTGATGAGCGTCGTCTTTCCTGCGCCCAGGAATCCTGAAATAATATCAATCTTTGTCATTTTTTCTGCACTCCTTTTAACGTAAATTTGACCAGGAAGCATTTCCGCCCCCTGGTTGTTGTCCTTTTTTCATCATCAAAATGGGGACATGACGAATCATGTCCCCGAAACCACATTTTTAATCAGCCCTGCATCATAAAGTTGATCAGATCTTTAATATCGTCCTCATCGTAAGCAACGATCTCCAGTTCCGGAATCTCTGCCTCTCCACCGTTAAAAATGGTTGCCAGAGAAACATACTGACACAGTTTGGATTTCAGATTCAGTCTGTCGCCTTCGCCTGTAACCAGCTCTACTTTTCCTTTGCAATGATCTACTACCTCAAAAAATCTGTCTACGTCTTTAATGTTGGAAATCTTCATAACTAACTCCCTTCTGTGCGCAGCTTCTTTCGCGCACCTTTCAAATTCATTTTCCTGTTTTCGCGCACATTATAACCCAGGTCCTTCAAAAAAGCAATACCTGATTTCACAAAATTTAAAAGGAACTCCGATGCGTATCTTTTTAGTATACAAATACGGCAATTCCGTAGCCCGGAAGCGGATATGCAAAGGAATAATCTCTGTTATCGCATTCCTTCTTCTCTGCCTTAAATACCTGCGGTGTGCACATACCGCTCTCATTCATGATCAGTTTATACTGCTTTTTCCTCGGCACACCCACACGGTAATCCGGACGGTCCACCGGCGTGAAATTGCATACCACCAGAATATTGTTGCGCTTCGTGGGAGATTTCCGCACAAAGCTGAAAATACTTCTGTCGCCGTCATTCGGATTGATCCACTCAAAGCCCTCCGGATCATTGTCCGTGGCATGGATTGCCGGGTACTTTCTGTATATATGCAGCAGCTCTTTGTAAAATTCCTTCAGATTCTGGTGATTTTCTTCTTCCAGCAGGAACCAGTCAAGCTCGCGTTCCTCGCTCCACTCCCGAAGCTGTCCGAAATCCTGCCCCATAAACAGAAGCTTTTTGCCCGGATGCATCATCATGAACGTATAGCCAACCTTCAGATTACGGAACTTATCATCCAGCTCACCCGGCATTTTGTTCAGCATGGAGCATTTCAGATGCACGACCTCATCGTGCGAAAGAACCAGTATGTATTTCTCACTGTACGCATACATCATGGCAAACGTCATCTTGTTGTGGTTATATTTGCGGAAATACGGATCCAGCTTCATGTATTCCAGGAAATCGTTCATCCATCCCATATTCCATTTCAGAGAGAAGCCCAGTCCTCCGTCCTCAGCCTTTCCTGTAACCATCGGCCATGCCGTGGATTCCTCTGCAATGATGATCGTTCCTTTGTTTCTTCCCATGACGATCGAATTCAGATGTCTGAAAAATTCAATTGCCTCCAGATTCTTGTTATCGCCGTATTTATTTGCAACCCACTGACCGCTCTGCTTTCCGTAATCCAGATACAGCATGGAGGCAACGGCATCCACACGAAGTCCGTCCACATGGCACTGCTCGATCCAGTACAATGCATTGGCGATCAGGAAATTCTTTACCTCCGGCCGTCCGTAATTATAAATCTTGGTTCCCCAGTCCGGATGCTCACCCTGACGCGGATCCGCATGTTCATAAACGGCCGTTCCGTCAAACATGGCAAGACCGTGGGCATCTCTCGGGAAATGTGCCGGTACCCAGTCCAGAATGACACCGATCTTATTCCGGTGCAGATAGTCAATCATATATTTGAAATCCTGCAGCGTGCCGTAGCGGGAGGTCGGCGCATAATATCCGGTAACCTGGTATCCCCAGGAGCCGTCAAACGGATGCTCCGCAATTCCCATCAGTTCCACATGGGTATATCCCATTTCCTTGACATACGCAGTCAGTTCCTTTGCAAATTCGCGATAATTATAGAAGCCTTCCTTATTTTCTTCTGTCCACGGATGTTTTTTCCAGGAACCCGGGTGAACCTCATAAATGGCCATCGGACTCTTCGTCTCGTCAAAGCTTTCCCTGTTTTTCATCCATGTGGCATCTTTCCAGGTATAATCAGAAAGATCTGCGATCCTGGATGCTGTTCCGGGCCGCATTTCCGCCTCATTTGCATAGGGATCTGCCTTGTACAGATTTTCTCCGTGCATTCCCTTGATATAAAATTTATAGAGCTGTCCGATTTTCGCGCCCGGAACGAATGTCTCATAAACTCCGATCTCTCCTACGCGCTCCATCGGGTTTGCCTGCTCATCCCATTCATTAAATTCACCGATGACGGATACCGCCTGCGCATTCGGTGCCCACACTGCAAAATAGACACCTTTCCTGCGGTTCTGCGTGGTCGCATGCGCTCCCAGTTTTTTATAGATCTCGTAATGAGTCCCCTGCCCAAAAAGATACTGATCCATCTCTGTAAAGTGCATTTTCTTTGCCATGCCCATACCTCCTGTAAAATCCCTTTTATTTATTATAACGCCCAGCCCCCGGAAAAGTCTATACGGGTTTTACCAAAACGCCAAAATATTTTATTATTATGTTTGACATTCTATTCTGCTGTTGATAATATTAAATCAGAAAAAGCTCACCAGTTTTTTTAAAAAAAGGAGGGACTCATTATGAAATTCAAAAAATTAACAATCGCAGCTGTTGCAGCACTGGCAGTTGCAGCTACCGCCAGCCTGGCAAACGCAGCAGAGCCGGTTGATCCCGCAGATGTAAAAGTGGGTATTATCTACATCGGTGATGAAAATGAAGGCTATACCGCAGCTCATATGGCAGGTATTGATGCCATGCAGGAAGCACTTGGACTGAGCGATGACCAGGTTATTGAAAAAACGCTGATCGGCGAAGACGAAACCTGTGCAGATGCTGCATTTGACCTTGCAGACCAGGGATGCCAGATCGTTTTTGCAAACAGCTTTGGTCATGAGACATACCTGATGGAAGCCGCAGGAGAATACCCGGATGTTCAGTTCTGCCACGCTACCGGTTTCCAGGCAGCATCCAGCGGACTGGCAAACATGCACAACTATTTTGACAACATCTACGAAGCACGTTATGTTTCCGGTGTTGTTGCCGGCATGAAGCTGAATGAGATGATCGCAGACGGAACCATCACCGAAGAGGAAGCCAAAATCGGTTATGTAGGTGCATATCCCTATGCAGAAGTTATTTCCGGTTTCACCTCCTTCTATCTCGGTGCAAAAAGCGAATGCCCGAGCGTAACCATGGAAGTAAAATATACAAACAGCTGGGCAAGCTTTGACCTGGAAAAAGAATGTGCAGACGCTCTGATTTCTGACGGCTGCAAACTGATCGCACAGCACGCAGATACTACAGGTGCTCCTACTGCCTGCCAGGCAGCCGGCATCCCCTGCGTAGGCTACAATGTTTCCATGATCGAAACTGCTCCGGATTCCGCACTGACATCCTCCACAAACAACTGGGGTATTTACTACACATATGCAGTTCAGTCCATCATCGACGGAACTGAGATTGACACAGACTGGACCGCAGGTCTGGCAGACGGTGCCGTTCTGATTTCCGACCTGAACGAAAACGTAGTTGCAGAAGGAACTGCTGAAAAGGTTGAAGAAGTGGAAGCAGCCATCATAGACGGTTCTCTGAAGGTATTTGATACTTCCACATGGACAGTAAACGGAGAGACACTGGACAGCTATGTAAAAGAAGGCTCTGATATCGACTATATCTCTGACGGATATTTCCATGAATCCGAATACGGCTCTGCTCCTGCATTTGACATCATCATCGACGGCATTGAGTGTGTAGCAGAATAAATTCATTACAAAGACTGTTTGGTACTGCAGGGAATCATTCCCGGTTCCCTGCAGTATTGAGGGCTGATTTTGTATCAGCCCTTATTTACTTTAGAAGAGGAGGAGGAAAGAATTGGAGCAGACATACGCCATTGAGCTGAAAAACATAACCAAACGATTTGGCAGTGTCGTGGCAAACGACAAAGTAAACATGTCCCTGAAAAAGGGCGAGATCCTCAGCCTGCTCGGGGAAAACGGATGTGGAAAGACCACTCTGATGAACATGATTTCCGGTATCTATTATCCGGACGAAGGAAACATTTTTATGGATGGAAAAGAAGTATCCATCCGTTCCCCGAAAGATGCCTTTGAGCTGGGAATCGGTATGGTCCATCAGCATTTCAAGCTGGTGGATATTCTCACCGCGGCGGAAAATATCGTTCTTGGCCTTCCCGGAAAACAGGTTCTGAACATCCGCCAGGTAGCTGCCGAAATCAATGCTCTTGCTTCCAAATACGGTTTCGACATCGACCCGAACAAAAAGATCTACGACATGTCTGTTTCTCAGAAGCAGACCGTGGAAATCATCAAAATGCTGTACCGCGGTGCCCGCATTCTAATTCTGGACGAACCGACCGCCGTACTGACCCCGCAGGAATCAGACCGCTTATTTGAAGTCATGCGCAACATGCGAGATGATGGCTGTTCCATTATCCTGATCACGCATAAGCTTCACGAAGTATTATCCGTATCGGATCGGGTGACCATCCTTCGCAAAGGCAAATACATCGGTACCGTAGAAACTGCACAGGCCACTGTCTCCTCGCTCACCGAAATGATGGTTGGCGAAAAGGTGGAGCTGAATATTGACCGGCCGGATCCGGTCAATCCGGTAAAACGTCTGGAACTGAAAAATGTCACCTGTAAAAACATCGAAAACGTCACTACTCTGGATCATGCTACCCTCACCGCTTACGGCGGCGAGATTCTTGGCATTGCGGGAATTGCCGGCGGCGGCCAGAAAGAGCTTCTGGAAGCGATTGCCGGACTGCAGCCCATGACAGAGGGCGAAATTGACTACTACCCGAACGATTCCCAAAAAGCGGAACGGATCTCCGGCATGGATGTCACCAGCATCCGCAAGCTGGGTGTCCGTCTGGCTTTTGTCCCGGAAGACCGTCTCGGAATGGGACTTGTCGGTTCTATGGATATGACCGATAATGTCATGCTTCGAAGCTACCGCAAAGGCTTTTCCCAGTTTCTGGACCGGAAAACTCCCGGAAAGCTGGCAACCGAAATCAAAGACCGGCTGGAGATCGTTACTCCCAGCATCACCTCTCCGGTCAGCAGAATGTCCGGCGGAAACGTACAGAAGGTTCTGGTCGGCAGAGAGATTGCACAGAATCCCAAGGTTCTGATGGTTGCCTACCCTACCCGCGGTATCGACATCAACTCATCCTACACCATCTATCAGCTTCTGAATGAGCAGAAGCAGCAGGGTGTCGCTGTAATATGTGTCATCGAAGACCTGGATGTTCTTCTGGAATTATGTGACCGAATCGCGGTTCTGTGCGCCGGTCAGATTACCGGTATCGTGGATGCCCGTTCTGTGACCAAAGAAGAAATCGGGGTACTGATGACCAAACATGAGAAGGGAGGCGCAGCCCATGCATAAAGAACCGTTTCTGCGTATGTCCAAAAGAGAATCCATCGGCCTCGGCAAGGTCATCCTGATATATGCCGCAGCTCTGCTTATGGCCCTGATCGTCAGTGCCGGTGTCATTGTGGCACTGGTGCATATGAATCCGGTGGATGTATATAAAGCCATCTTTGACGGAGCTCTTGGCAGTAAACGCCGTATGTGGATCACCATCCGTGATATGCTGATCCTTCTGTGTATTGCCGTAGGTCTGGCACCTGCATTCCGGATGCGTTTCTGGAACATCGGCGCAGAAGGCCAGATTCTTGTGGGCGGTGTCGTTTCGGCCGCGCTTATGATCAATCTGGGAGGAAAGATCCCGAATATTCTGCTTCTGGTTCTCATGTTCGCAGGCAGTGCCGCAGCCGGAATGATCTGGGGATTGATTCCAACGATCTTCAAGGCTTCCTGGAAAACGAATGAGACCCTGTTTACGCTGATGATGAACTATATTGCCATGCAGGTCGTTACCTTCTGCGTGGTATTCTGGGAAAACCCGAAGGGTTCCAACTCTGTCGGCATCATCAATCAGTCCACCCGCGCCGGCTGGCTTCCGAAAACACTGGGTACCGATTACTTCTGGAACATTGTCATTGTTTCGATTCTCACCGTTGCAATGTTCATTTATCTGAAATACAGCAAGCAGGGCTATGAGGTTGCTGTCGTCGGAGAAAGCGAGCGGACCGCGCGCTATGCCGGAATCAATGTCCGCAGAGTGCTTCTGCGCACCATGGCCATTTCCGGTGCCATCTGCGGAATTGCAGGATTTATCCTTGTCAGCGGCTCCGGCCATACCATTTCCACATCCACTGCCGGAGGACGCGGATTTACCGCTATTATCGTTGCATGGATGGCGAAATTCAACACCTTTATCATGGTGCTGATTTCTTTCGGAATCGTGTTCATGGAAAAGGGATCCATTCAGATTGCCTCACAGTACGGCCTGAACGAAAACGCATCCAGCATCATCCTGGGAATCATCCTGTTTTTCCTGATTGGTGCAGAATTCTTTGTCCGTTATAAAGTAGAACGAAATCATAAATAGGAGGAAAATGCGATGAGTACAATTATCATTTTTATACAAAAAGCAATCGTACAGGGCATGGGAATCCTGTTTGGAGCAGAGGGCGAGATTCTGACAGAAAAATCCGGAAATCTGAATCTTGGTATTCCCGGAATCATGTATATGGGCGGAATTGCCGGACTGATGGGCGCATTCTTTTATGAAAAGAGCACGGAAAACCCCAATTCCTTCGTTGGTATGCTGATTTCTCTGCTCTGTGCATTTTTATGTGCCACACTGGGTGGTCTGATCTACAGTGTTCTGACCATCACCCTGCGGGCAAATCAGAACGTCACCGGTCTTGCGTTGACCACCTTCGGCACCGGCTTCGGCAACTTCTTCGGAGGTTCCATCTCCAAGCTGGCCGGCGGTGTCGGTCAGATTTCGGTTGCCACGACCGCCAAGGCCTATCAGACTAAAATACCGGGACTTTCCAAAATACCGGTGATCGGAGATATCCTTTTCTCGTATGGTTTTCTCACCTACGTTGCTCTGATCCTGGCTGTCATTCTTTCTTTCTTCCTGTTCCGCACAAGAAAGGGACTGAACCTCCGTGCGGTGGGAGAGAATCCGGGAACGGCAGATGCGGCAGGCATCAACGTGACAAAATACAAATATCTTTCCACCTGTCTCGGTGCCGGAATTGCCGGGCTGGGCGGTCTGTATTTCGTCATGGAATACAGCGGCGGAACCTGGACAGACAACGGATTCGGTGACCGCGGATGGCTGGCAGTTGCTCTGGTTATTTTCGCGATGTGGAGACCGCTGAATGCCATCTGGGGCTCTGTTCTGTTCGGTGCCCTGTATATCCTCTATCTGTATATTCCGGGGCTCGGCCGAAGCATGCAGGAAGTATTTAAAGCGCTTCCGTATCTGGTAACCATCATCGTTCTGATCATTACCAGCTTCCGTAAGAAAAAAGAGAATCAGCCTCCGGCAGGTCTGGGTATCCCATACTTCCGTGAGGAACGATAAAAACAAAAAAACACTCCCTATGGCAGTGATTCCATGCAGGCTATGGAATCACTGCCATTTTTGCGTATGAGCGTGTTCGTCTATGGATTTGACAGCAGATGACCGGAAGTAATATTTACTGTCTGTTTCGTGTCAGGAGAAAGCCGCTGGTAAGCGCAGTAAAGGGTGCAACCGTAACCAGTCCGAAGCTTCCCACCACCGTATCCAGAAGCTCCGCAGATACATACTTGTAATTTAATATGTTTCCAATGGGTGTCCCCTGCGCCATAAAGGTCATCAGAAGGGCGATATACCCTCCGGAATAAGCCAGAAGCAGTGTGGTCGTCATGGTACCCATTGCGGCACGCCCCACATTCATTCCCGAACCGGCCGCTTCTCTCCAGCCGATTCCCGGCTTCTTTTCAATCACCTCATTCACCGCCGATGTGATATCCACCGACAGATCCATCATTGCTCCGGACGCTCCGATCAAGATCCCGCTCATAAAGATTCTTGTCAGATTCAGATCCTGATAGCCGGAATACAGTAGACTTTCGGAATAAGCCATCACTGCCCCGTGAATTTTAAATGCATCCGTGAACAGACATCCCATCACACAGGTCACCAGAACTCCCAGAAGAGCGCCGCTGCTGGCTGCAATGGTTTTGCGGCTGAAGCCGTATACCAGAAAAATGATCAGTACCGTAAGGAATGCCGTAATCAGAATCCCGCACCAGACCGGATTGATTCCCCGCAGATATGCCGGAACCAGGATTTTCCATATGGTCAGAATCGTGATCACAAAAGAATAGACTGCCCGCAGGCCGGTCCGCCCGGCAAACAGTACAAGCAGAGCCACAAACAGTCCGCCCAGCAGCAGCTCCTTATCCACCCGGTAATGATCGCTCATCATGACCGACAGGATTTCATTGTCACGGTAGCTGATCACCACCTGCGCAACGTCTCCCTCCCGGAACATTTTATCGCTTTCCAGAGAACCGCTGAGCATGTTTACTGCCCGGGTTTTCTGCCCTTTGAACTTTCCTCCCAGAATTTCCACCTGACAGTACTGCTCCCCGGACTGAATCAGCCCGGAGTTGGTAACGGTACTCTCGTCTGTGGAAAGTACTCTGGCTCTCACACGGTCTGTACCTTTATAAATGACAGCATCCTCATAGCCCGTGGGAAGGGCCATGAGGATACCGATCAAAAGAATTGCCAGAAGAGAAACGGAATTCTTTTTCAGTATTTTCAGCATATCAGTTTACTCCTGTCAAAGCAGCCAGTTTGTTATAGATATCTGTATTATCATAATATCCTTCAAACTGCTCCTGTCCATTGCCCATAGCAAATACTTCCACAGGAAGTCCTGTATGTGCATAGGAGGAGAAGCTGATACCGGATTTGTTGTTCAGAATATGTGTGATGGTAACAGTCAGCGGCTCATAACTTCCATACAGAAGATATTCTTCCTGCCCGAATTCCTCCTCGTCACCGGTTCTGGACATGGTTTCTTCGTATGCTGCCTTCAGTTTGTCATATTCATACTGCGTCAGTACCAGGGATCCGGTATCCTCAGATTCCGGATGGGAATCTACACTGTCCTTCTGCGCTGCTGCCTCATTCTCTCCGGCTGGTGCCTGAAGACCAAACAGTTCTGTCACATCTGCCATGACCGTGTCAAAATCTGTTTTGTTTTCTTTATAGGCAGAAACGTAGTCGGAATCAAACCTGGCATAAGAAAGCTTCTGATTGCTGATATTTGCAAGGAAGGTATCATAATCTGTTCCCGCAAATCCGATCGTCAGGCCACCGGTCTCATGATCGCCGGTCACCAGAATCAGTGTTTCTTCCGGATGTTCCTCATAAAAATCCACAGCCTTTCCGATTGCATCATCCAGCGCGACGGTATCCGTAATGGTAGCTGCCGCATCATTGGCATGACATGCCCAGTCAATTTTTCCGCCTTCCACCATCATGAAAAAGCCGTTGTCATTGTCCAGAACCTCGATTCCCTTCTGCACATAATCTGCCAGGCTCCAGTCTCCTTCTTCCAGATCCATTTCATAGCTCATGGCACTTTCATCTGCCAGATTCTCATCGATGATAATGGTCTTTCCGGTCTCTGCTGTCACTGCCTCTGCTTCCGCCGTTGTCATGGCTAACGTGTATCCTGCATCCTTTGCCAGCTCATAGAGATCCTCCTGATCTCCCTCTGCTCCGGTTGTCTTTTTCAGGCCGCCTCCGGCGAAGTAATCGAACTCACTGGCAATCAGTTCCTGCCCAATCTCATAGTAGCTGTTTCGGGATGCCTGATGTGCATAGAAGGCTGCCGGTGTGGCATGGTTCAGGTTTACAGAGGAAAGAATTCCGACCTTATATCCCAGCTGTTTTTTCAGCTTTTCCGCGATGGTCTCATAAGCTGTTTCCATCTTCTCATCCATATTAATGGTTCCGCTGTAAGTCTTATGTCCTGTGGCAATAGATGTGGCTGTGGAAGCGGAATCCGGACAGAAGGATGTGCTGTCATAAGTCTGCGCGGATCCGGCAACCGAAAATGCCATCATATTCAGCTTGCTCTCGCTGGTAAGAATCTCATCTTGGTCATCCTCAATGGCATTCAGATAATAATTTGTGGTCTGAATCTGCGGGTAGCTCATTCCATCCCCGATAAACAGGAAAATATATTTGGGTGTCTTTGTTTCTTCCGCTGCCATAACATTCCGGGGAACGGCCACTCCCGGTACCGTCATGCTGGCTGCAAGTAATAATGCTCCGATTTTTTTTGCTTTCATAATAATCTCCTTCATTTCTTCCATTTTGTATCCATGGATTTCTCTTACAGGACACAATATAAAAGAGAAATATTAAATGAAAGCACCTGTTTTTGCTAAATTCCGGTAAAACCTGCACAAAGCCTGCCCCCCCTCCAGGAGTATCATGAAAAAACGACATGTCCCTTTCAGAAATTGAACATGCCGTTTTACAATCTTTATTTTATCTCTGCCTCGGAATGTATCTCTCACCGTTCACTCCGGCTGCTGCAGCATCCCGGACTATTCACTGTAGTCCGAATCATAGCTGTCATAGTCATAGCCATAACTCTCATCGTAATTTTCGCTGTCATAACTGCTGTCATAGCTGCTGTCATAACTTCCGCTGTCGGAAGAATCCGAAGAAGAACCGGAATCCTCCGTCACTGCAGCTTCCTCCCCGGATCCCTCGTAACCGGCTACCTGCCCGGAATTGAGAGAGCTTGCCCAGAAGTCGGAATAATTCGCACTCTGCAGAGTTACGCCTTTGGCCGCTGCCATCTCACTTAAGGTCACCAGCTTATATCCTTTTTCCACCAGTTCCGGAATGATCCGCAGCGAAGCTTCCACGGACGGCTGATGTATGTCATGCATGAGAATAATGGAACCATCCGTCAGATCGCCATTCATAATGGAATCATAATCCTGCTGAGCATCCAGAAGAGACCAGTCCAGAGAATCCAGCGACCACATGAAGAACGGCTTTCCTACCGCCTCAATGATTTCCTGATTGTAAGAACCATAGGGTGCCCTCGCAACCGTGGATGCCTGTCCGCAGGCTTCTATCAGAGCTGCGTCTGTATCCGTGTACTGCTTTACCGCCTCATCCAGACTGACTGTTGTCAGCTGCGTATGATCCCAGGAATGGCTTCCCAGCTCACATCCGATTTCCAGCATCCTCTTGGGGATGTCCGGGTAGGAGCTCACAAGCGATCCCAGCATAAAGAACGTTGCATGTGCATTGTTCTCTTCCAGGCAGTCCAGAAGCTGATCTGTATACTGACCGGGGCCGTCATCATAAGTCAGTGCCAGCATCGGGCGCTGTTTGTCCGGATTGTATGTCCCGTCATCGTTAAAATAATAGTCATTAAATCCCTTGCTCACCCAGCCGGTCTGTATGTATCCATTCTGATCAAAATAGTATGTAGATCCGTCAATTTCCTGAAAACCGTCTGCATAAAAGGTTCCGTCTGTATTCTGATACCAGCGGCCATTCTCGCCGTCATGCCAGCCCGGTGTTTTTTCCGTAATTTTATCCGTGTCCGCCCCGCCCTTCAACGGCTGCCGGACTGCTGCATCCGGATCCGTCTCAGCTGCATCCACTGTCTGTTGTTCCGTCACGGAACTCTCTGTCTTTCCACCGCCGGAACGGTGCATGATCGGTAAAATGATTCCCCGGATGACAAAAATCACAACCAGAATTGCAGCAACTGCCATGACCCCCAGTCTGGTCAGCTTCCGTATCATCATCTGCCTTTTTTTCCTGCGCATTCTCTCGCGCATTTTCCGCTTATCCATGTAATGTAACCCCTTATATCTGAAAACATTCTCTCTTAAAATTCTTCTTTTTTATAATACATCATTCGCCAGAGAATTACAATTCATTTCCATAAACTAAATCATTTTTTTAGAATTATTTTAATTTTTATTCCTGTTTTTCTCCGATAATAAAACGGAGCGGTATCTCCGTGGACGCCTGCTCCGTTCCAGTATTTCCTGCGATTTTGTTTACCGTTTGCGGCTTTCTGAAAACGCCCTGTTATTCTGCTGCCTCATCTGCATTTGCAGTCTCGCCATCCGCATCTTCAAAATCTGCCTCCACCGTCACATCATCTTCTCCGGCCTCTTCCTCAAAAATAATCTCCTCTTCCGGGTCGATGTCTTCCAGTTCACCGATGACCTCTGCGTTTTCCATCTCGTCCTCCGGAATTTCTTCCATCAGTGCCTCATTCTCGTCTCCGCTCTCCGCAATGGTATCCCCTACGATTACCTGTTCTTTTATATCCGCATTTTCCACAATAAATTCCAGTACACGGGTCAGACCGATGGTCTCATCCACCTCCTGGCCATACTCGTCCACAAATTCTGCCAGATTATCGTAGCCGTACATAGACATGAGTTCTTCCTGAATCTCCTGACATCTCGCATCATCCAGTGTAAATCCTTCTGCATCCATAATAGCCTGCACAATCAGATTCTGTTTTACTTTATATTCTGCATACATCTGATTCTGCTCGTCATACTCCTCCTGACTCATTCCCTGGGATTCCAGGAATTCCTCCATGGTCATACCAGCCTGCTCAACATATGCCTGATAGAAAGACTCTGCCTGCTCAATCTGATTTTTCAGATCCTGTTCCGGATATTCTTTGACCTCTGTCTCCTCGAGAACCTGCTCCCACGCAAGGCTGTTCAGATTTTCTTTCGCAGATGCCACTGCCTCTTCCTGAAGTTCCTTCTTTACTTCTTCTTTATATTCTTCTACCGTCTTGCTTGTTTCTGAATTGGCAGCAACCCAGTCATCGGTGAGTTCGGGCGCACGGCTGACTTTCTGCACTGTCACGCGGAAGGTTACGCTGACACCTGCCATCTCCTCATTCCAGTAATCTTCCGGGAACGAAAGATCAATGTCCTTTGTCTCACCGGTCTTCATACCCACGACACCGTCCTCAAATCCTTCAATAAAGGATCCGCTTCCGATTTCCAGATCATAGCCTTCCGCACTTCCGCCTTCAAATTCCTCTCCGTCACGGGTTCCCACATAATCGATGGTTGCGATGTCGCCCATCTCAACGGTTCCGTTTTTCACCTCTTCCGGATTTTCCAGAAGGCGCTGGCTGATTTCATATTCCACTGACTCCTCATCAATTTCTTCAATGGTGTTTTCCAGCGTGATTCCTTTGTATTCCGCAAGTGTAATATACTTTGTGGGATCATCCACGGAGACGAGACGTCCGCCGGATTCGGTTGTTGTCTCTGAAGCCGGCTTCTCTTCTTTTTCCTCTTCCGCAGCAGGTGTTTCTTCTTCCTGTTCAGCTGGTTCTTCTTCTGCTGTTTCCTCCTCTGCGGCTTCCGTCTTTGTCTCTTCTTTTTTTGCGGCATCCTCATTTCCGCATGCGCTCAAAGCCAGTGCTGCACAGGCTGCCAGTACGGCAAGATATGTTCTTTTTTTCATAATAATCTCCTTTACTTTTTTATCTGTTACATCGGAGGTACTTCCGGTCTGGAAGAATCCCAGACTTCACTGACATCAAACAGGTCACTCAGCATCTCCGGATTGTAATACATACGGTATCCATCCAGATTTCTTCTTCCCTGGCGCAGACACAGATCTGTGATCTGTACCCAGTACTGGCTGGAATCCACATTGCAGTAGTAATTATAACCCCTGCTCTTAAAATATGCAAATTTGGGATTATCCATGGTAAATGGCTGCCAGTCTCCGATATCTGCCCCAAAGGCAAATATAATCGTATCGGTCTTTCCGACAATCGGTGCCACATACGCTTCCCATTTTTCATTGTCGGTCTGCAGCTCTTCTGCCGAAGACTGCGTGGCATTTTTATGTCCCCAGGTGTGACTGGCAAATTCCCAGCCGTTTGCCTTCATGGCATCCGCCACTTCTGTCGCCCGGCGCACCTCCTCATCATAGTCAAAATCCGGATGCGCATCCAGATATTTCTGCTGGTCTTCCTGGAGATTTTCTCTGGTCTTATAGGCAATGTCCGTGCGGTAGCCCAGAACACCGTCATACCCGGTCAGTGCAATGATTCCTTTTCTTCCGTGATAGGAAAAATCCGGATGCTCTTCGATAAACGTATCCAGCAGTGGAATCAGATCATAGTCTCCCACCGAAACACTTCCGTCATCTTCGATATATTCACACTTCACAGCTCCGTTTTCATCCAGAACCAGACGACTGGCAAAGCCGTCTCCGTCCATATAATGATAATAGCTCACGTCATCCTGTGACAGAACAAAAGGTGTTTTACCCGGCGGCAGCATGATGGAACCGCGGCTCATGGTTCCGTCCTCATTTACCGTCGCCATGTCGTGAGGGCTCACCAGAACATATCCCCGGTCATACATGATCTGTGTGATCCGGTTAAACTCATCGATCGTTGTCATATACTGATTGTATCCGCCTTCATCGGAATCTCCGTCAAAGGCCTTGGAAACATCTTTGATCAGTGTATGGTAAAACACATGCGTGATCTGCTCCAGAGGATATTCCACACAGGTGGCCTTCGTATTCTGATACTCTGTCACCGCCGCCTGAAGTTCCTCATTCTGCGCATAATCCGGCTGATTCTGCAGCAGCTGAATCGCCCCGTCATAATCATACTGCGCCGCCATCCGCTGAGCCTGTGCCAGAGGAGAGGTTTGTCCCTCCTGCGCAGCCGTCTCTGTACCGGTATCCTCTCCGGCAGCATCCCCTTCGTTCTGTGTTTCTGTCTCCTGTACCGCAGTTTTTCCGTCCGGCGTATCCTGCGAAGAAGTCTCCCCGTTTTCCGCAGTTTCCTGCCCGGCATCCGTTTCCGGCATTTCCTCCTGGTCTTCCGGCTCTTCCTTCTGCTTTTCCTGTACCTGTGTCACTTTTGCTTTTGCAAAAGGCACATCCTCCTCAAAAGGGAGCAGTGCGCATCCTCCCAGCATACTGACCGTGCAAACAGCACCCACAAACATACTGATTGCTCTTTTTTTCATTTCATTTATTTCCCCTTTCATCAACCCATTGGAGCAACCGGTGTCGGTCTGGAAGAATCCCACACATCCGCCACCGTAAACAGATCACTGATCATATCCGGATTGTAATACATACGGTATCCATCCAGATTTCTTCTTCCCATACGGAAGTAGTTATCCCGAATCTGTACAAAATATTGGGACGAGTCCACATTGCAGAAGTAATTATATCCCTGACTCTTTAAATAATCAAATTTCTCTCCCGAATAATCCGCATAATCGGAAAGATCGGTTCCGAAAGCAAAAATAATAATATCTGTGCCTCCGATCAGCGGATCCACATTATTCTGGAATTTTTTGGTGTCCCGCTCCAGACGGTCAAGAGAGATATCCGCAATATTCTGATGTCCCCAGGTGTGGCTCGCAAACAGCCAGCCGTTCGCCTTCATGGCGTCCGCTACCTTTTTCGCCCCGGCACGTTCTTTCTCCAGATCAAAATCCGGATGCGCGTTCAGCCAGTCCACCTTATTCTGGTCCAGATCGTCCGGTCTGGTCTGATAGCTCTCATCGGTACGATATCCCAGTATCCCGTTATACCCGGTCAGTGCGATGATTCCCTTCGCACCGCGGTAGGAAAAATCCGGATGCTCCTCCACAAAGCGGTCGATCAGCGGAACCATGTCATAATCTCCCACCGAAATACTTCCGTCATCTTCCACATATTCGTTGCGGACCTTCCCTTCTTCGTCCACGATCAGCTTTGTGGCATAGCCGTCTCCGTCCATATAGTGATAATAGCACAGATCATCCTGCGACAGCACAAACGGAATCTTACCCGGAGGCAGAAGAATCTCTCCCCGGGAAATGCTGCCATCCTCATTCGCCTTCGCCATATCATATACGCTGACCATCACATAGCCTTTCTCGTACATGATCTGTGTGATCTTCTGAAATTCATCGATTGTCGTCATCACCTGATTGTAATCCGCAGTCTTGTAATCTCCGTCAAATGCCTTGGAAGTGTCTTTTATCAGCGAATGATAAAAAACATGTGTCACTTTCTCCAGCGGCCAGGACACACAGCTCGCTTTCGCCGTCTCGTATTCCGACACCGCATTCTGCATCTTTTCACTGGATTCATACTGCGTATGCGACTTCAGCAGCCGGATGGCACTGTCATAATCGTACTGTGCCGCCATGACCGACGCTCTGGCAAGAGTGTCCTGTGCTGCAGCGGCCGGATTCCCGCCTGCCGCTTCTGATTCTGTATCCGCACTCTGTTCCTCAGCATCCTGCTTGTCTGCATTCTGTGTATCTGTCTGTTGTTTCTCCTGCCCGGAGACCGTCTGCTCCGGCACTGCCCTGGTGGAAGACTGTTTGTTTTTTCGTCCGCTGCGGGCTCCCAGAAGGATTCCCAGTCCTGCAATACAGACCAGAAGAATCACTGCTGCCGCCGCAAAAATCCTGCGCCTGCGTCTTCTTTTCAGCATCTCTGCCCTGCGTCTTTTCGCTCTTTGCAGGCGGCGCCGCTCTGCATCCTCATCCACATACGGCTTCTGCCCTTCGCCGGATAACGGCGGCTCGTTCCACGCGCCCGGATCTGTCTGCTCTGACAGACGGATTTTTCCCCTTTTTTCTTCTTCTTTCTTCTTCATACGCCCTCTTTTGTTCTGTGTTTTCTGTGCCGTCCGCAACTGCCCCTTCATTATAACAGGCTGCGTTATATTTACTGTAATTTATTATAACCGCTCCCCTCCTGCTTTTCCACTCTTTTCCGTCTGATTTTATACCAAGTCTCACATGCGTTCGACCTGAATTTAATAATTGCCTTTTTACCCAAATAATGATAAAATAAACGTTGTGTTGTTACGATTTCAAAATTCACACATAGAGGAGGATTCATATGAGTAAAGTAACCATCGTCCTTCTGGTCATTCTGGTTATTCTGATCGCCGCACTGATTGCCTTATATTTCTTTGGCAAGAAAGCGCAGAAGAAACAGGAAGAACAGCAGGCACAGATTCAGGCTGCCAAGCAGACCGTTTCCATGCTGGTCATCGACAAAAAACGGATGCCGCTGAAGGACTCCGGGCTGCCGCAGATGGTCATTGACCAGACCCCGAAGCTGATGCGTCGTTCCAAGCTTCCCATCGTAAAGGCAAAGGTGGGACCGAGGATTTCCATTCTGATTGCCGACGAGAAGGTCTTCGATCTGATTCCGGTAAAAAAGGAAATTAAAGCAGAGGTCAGCGGCCTGTATATCGTAGGCGTGAAAGGCCTTCGCGGAGCGCTGGAAGCTCCGGTCAAGAAAAAAGGCTTCTTTAAAAGAATATTCAGCAAAAATAAATAAAAGAAACAAATAAAAAGAAACGCTGCAGATATCCGGATTTTCCCGGAAGCTTCCCCTGCAGCGTTTTTCTTTCATCTTCTTCGACTGAGGCAAATCCTACAGTGCAAACTTTCCCGCGTGCTTGGACTGTGCATGTATGGAAAGATAACAGTCTGCCACATGCTCTTCATTCATTTCCAGCGCGTAATCCACATTTACCAGAAGACTGTCGTTCTCCTCCTGTATCTTCATTCCGGTTGCCGAAATCCCCATCTGAATCGTTCCAAAAGGAGTGGTATAATATGTCATGTTCTTTTTCCCGTGCTCAAATACCATGTGCACGTTTACCAGACCTTTCTTGCGCACCTCCAGCCCCTTATCCGATACTTTTATATAATTCACGGTAGGCTGGTCAAAATCCTCCATCCGTTCCTCAAAACGAAGGTAATGACTTCCGTTGCGCAGATAATATTCGCCCGGTACAATCATCTCAATGGGTTCCTGTTCGTCCTGTGCGTCTGCCATCTGAAGTCCCCGCACATGAATCAGAACTTCCTTTTCCATCTTATGGTTCCCTCTTCCTGATTTTTCTCTCAAAGCAGCCGGAAACACTTCCTGACTGTTTTTGTTATTCTATCACCAATCCAGTGCTTTCGCAAGCCAGAAGCGAACCTTTATTTCTTCTGGTTTTTCTGTGATGGTATTCTGAAAACAGAATTTGGGATACATGGTTCCCCACCAGGCGGACAGCATGTTTCTGTCTGCTGCCGGCTGTCTGGCTGCTGCCAGCAGAGCCGCCAGAAGCAGAGCCAGAACTGCCCTCCTCCCCGTTCCCCTTCGTCTGCACATTCTCATCATTTTCCTTTCCGGAACCTCCTGTTTTTATGATGCCGCGGTTATCCACAGCACCCGATCCGTCTCCTTTTTATTTTGCCCGGATTCCGGCAGATTATACGCACTCTGGCAGAGCACACGCGGCAGTGCCGGCAGCGTCCTTTCCCGGTACCATTCATAATAGAGCTCCCCCAGTGTCATTTTCTGCGTTTTCTGGGTAGACTTCCGATTCTCCAGAATCCCCCGGATATATTCCCCGGCAGTCTGCCCCTGCGGACTTTTCCACTCCAGGACCCCGGAGACATCCTCTGCCTGGAATACATAGACATCTTCTCCCACAAACGGTTTATTTTTCAGCCACCGAAGTGCCTCCTCCCAGTCTTCACTGCCAGTAAGTGTTTCCCCGAAAATCAGTACCTGCAGATGTCCCAGATCCAGTTGCAGTTCCTGCGTCTGGCGGTATCTCTGCTCAATCTCTTCAAATCTGCGGCCTGTCATTTTCAGGACCTCCGCCTGATCCTCATCGGTCTGCTTATCCTGTCCCGTCGTACGGGCCATATCCGGCATCTGATATTCCACAAGCCACCCATCCTGTATTTTCCCGATGCCAAGCGCCATCGGATACCTCCTTTTCTCCGGCTCGATTCCCGCACAGCCGCCTGCCGCCAGGCACAGTGCAAGCACCACCAGCGCCGCAGATCCTTTCATGATTTTTTTCCGTCTTCCCCGAAAGGCCAGATAAAGCTGCACGACAAACATTCCCGGCACAAACACATATGCCAGGAAATCATAATAATAATCTTCGATCCGGTATCCTTCCTGGCGGATCACAGACAGCCCGAAGATCAGCACCATGATCCAGAGCCTGCCGGGAAAAAGACCTGCACTTTCTGCCACCTGATGGCTGTAGTGAAGAAGACTTCCCAGTGAAAAAAGAACTCCATACAAGAGGAACGCCATCCAGATCACATCAAACCGTGCCAGTACATCTCCGGGAAGCGCCGCACCGGCAAGCAATGGCAGCACAGGGTATTTTTCCGAAAGAAACCGGTCCCACCCCAGCACTGCCGGCAGAAGAAGCTCCATTCCCAGAAGAATTCCTCCCAGTGTAAGCACTGCAAGTGCCGCCGGTTTTCTCGCCTTTCTCCTTTTTTCCACATCGGTCAGCACAAAGGGCAGGAAGCTGATCCCCGAAAAGCAGACCAGAATCCAGTAGCAGCTGCGCAGACTTCCCGTCCAGGTCGCAGATGTTTTCAGAAACATTTCCTGCAGATAAGATACATTCCCCTGCCCTGCTGCAAGCAGCATCATAAGAATCACTGCTCCCAGAAAAAGCCTGCCGCTGACTTCTGCCATTCGGCCCCTTCTTTGCATTCCCTGGCCGGTTCCCAAGCTGCAGACCAGCAGCGCCGACAGGGAAATCCAGAATCCCGAAACTCCCATGATCAGGCTGTCCGGCACAACCTCTTCCAGAACGGCGAGAAGCAGCGCCGCTGTCAGAATAATATAGCTCAGAAAAAACAGCCCGCAGATCCTTCCCAGAACTTTTCCGCCGCATTTTAAAAGGCTGGCATACCCAGGAGCGACACGCACCAGAAATGTTACATAGAGAAGCAATATCGCGACTGCCGCCGCCGTTCCCACGATGCCATCGGCGCCCAGTGCTTCCCTTTTCTGAAACACACACAGAAGAAACGGGGCAAGAAAAGCCAGTACCATCTGACGGTAAAGCTGTCTGTGGGATATTCTGTCATTTGACGCAAATTCCATCACTGTTTCCTCCATTTCAGGCGAAGCCTCTGTTCCCTGCGGGCATAGATCGGCCGCTGTTCTCTTTTTCGGAAAGGAATCCGCAGGATTCCATGCTGTACGGCCTGGTTCTTCTCTTTCCGGATAAAGGGAATCAGGTAAGGTGACCCGAAGCTTGTCAGTCCGGCAAGATGCGACAAAACCAGATATCCGCCGAGAACCAGCCCGTAAATTCCCAGGTATCCCCCAAGAAACAAAAAGAAATATTTCAGCAGACGGAACGCAGAAGCAAATTCCTCATTGGGAATGGTCAGCGACCCCATCGCCGTCAGCGCCACAATCATCACCACAATGGGGCTTACCAGATTTGCCTCCACCGCCGCCTGACCGACGATCAGGCCTCCCACAATACCGATCGCATTTCCCAGCGGCCCGGGGATCCGGACTCCCGCCTCCCGCAGCAGTTCAAACGATATTTCCAGGAAAAACAGCTCTGCCACACTGGAAAAGGGCACGCCTCCTCTGGCCTGAGCAAAGGAAAGGATCAGATTCGCCGGAAGAACCTGCGTGTGAAACCGAATCACAGCCAGATACAGTCCCGGGAGAAACGTGGCGATCAGCACTGCCAGATAACGGAGAATCCGCAGAAACGATATCATCTCAAATCGGTTATACCAGTCTTCACTGCTCTCCAGAAAGCTGCAAAAAGCGCCCGGAACGATCAGTGCGGCAGGAGAATTGTCACACAGGAGCGCCATTTTTCCATTCAGCAGCTCCTGCGCCACACGGTCCGGACGTTCGGTGGTCTGGTACTGGGGAAACGGCGAAATCCAGGAATCCTCTGTGAGCTGTTCCACCATACCGCTGTCCACCACTCCGTCGATTTCAAACCGGTTCAGACGGCTCTTCACCTCCTGAAGAAGCTCCTCCTGCACCAGATCCTCGACATACAGGATCTGTATGGTCGTGTTTGTCCGCACCCCCACCTGAACCTCTTCCACTTTCAGGCCGGTGCTTCGCAGCCGCTTTCGTACCAGCGCAGAATTTGTCTTAACACTGTCGCCGAACCCTTCCCTGGAGCCCCTCAGTACCTTTTCCTCAGCTTCCGGGACATCCATGCCCGGATAGCCCCTGCTGGATATTTTCAGAGCAGCCGGATATCCATCCATAAAAAATACGGCATCACCGGTAAGCATTCCCTCCAGAGCATCCTCCAGAGTATACAGACGTTTCACATCCGCGATTCCCAGGCTGTTTTCCTGAATAAACGCCTGTATCTGCTCCGGCTCGACTTCCCAGAAATGGCTGATCATTTTCCCAAGCGCAGAATCGTCCAGCATCATATTGGGCACGGTAACTTCCACATAAATAATCAGGCAGTCCACCTTTTCCCGCTCTCCCAGACGCATGGGACGGATTTTTATGTCATCACAGTTCCGGCACGCCTCCCGGATAAAATCTTCATTTTTCTGCAGCGTTTCAAAGATCATCGTTTTTTCTTTATCTTCCATCATTACGTTACCTTTCGCCGACATCTTTCTTCGACCTTTTTATTTCATAGGAATTTCCTATGAAACAAAACAAAGGAGAGATGCTCTTCACATCTCTCCTAGAATTCCCCGATATTTCATTCTTTATTCTTCCTTCATCTCTGCCCGGATGGACCGGATGATCGCCTGTCTCTGATTTTCCAGATGCCGGAAGGACAGCTCCTGTGCCTTTTCCACATCCCGCTCCCGAATGGCCCTGCTGAGCTCCTCATGCTCCCGGATCAGCTGATTTCTGGTGTCTTCCTCCTTCAGGTACTCCACGCGGTAGCGGTACATCTGCTCTCTCAGATTGCTGAGCACCTGATACAGTCTGGCATTGTCCGCTGCCTGATAGATAATTTCGTGGAACTCCACATCGGCCTCTGCGATACGCACCAGATTCCCCTCTGCCATCACTCTCTCGAAGTCCTTTTCCGCACGGCGCATCTTAAGCATCTGCTCCTCTGTCATCCGCTTGCACGCCTTCTCAATGGCCATGCTTTCCAGCGCGATCCGAACCTCCAGGACATCGTTCAGATCCTTCTCCGTGATGTTCGCCACCTGGGCACCGCGGCGGGGAATCATCACCACCAGCCCCTCCAGTTCCAGCTTCCGCATCGCCTCCCGAATGGGGGTCCGGCTGACACCCAGCTTATCCGCAAGCGCTATTTCCATCAGCCGTTCGCCCGGCTTGAGTTCTCCCTTCAGGATCGCCTGCCGCAGCGTATTGAATACCACATCCCGCAGCGGAAGATATTCATTCATCTGTACTGAAAAATCACTTGTCATTTGTATTTCCTCCATTCCGGTTAAACACCTCTGTCGCAAACACCGTTTTTGCAAGGCCGCTCTTTCGCAGAGCCTCCGCTGCCTGCTCCAGTTTCCGCGCATTGTCAAAAATTCCAAACACGGTAGGACCGCTTCCGCTCATCATAGCCTTCAGAGCTCCCTGCGCTTCCATCAGCCGTTCAATCTCCCGGATCACCGGATACCGGGCTGCAATTCCCGGCTCAAATACATTTGCCATACCGGAGATCATTTCATACAGATCCCCCTTTTCAATCGCGCCGATCATACCGTCGATATCCGGTCTTTTTTCTATGGCATCGAGCTTCAGATTTTCATAAGCCATCTTCGTAGATACACTGACTCCCGGTTTTCCCACAAGGATCCCGCACTTCGGCACAGGGGAAAGTCTGGTAAGCCGCTCGCCGATTCCCTCTGCCAGTGCCGTTCCCCGCATGATACAATAAGGCACATCCGCACCGATCTGCACCGCTCTCTCCATCAGTTCCTCCTCGGAGAGCCCCAGATGGAACAGACGGTTGATCCCGACAAAGGCCGCTGCCGCATCAGAGCTGCCTCCTGCCATTCCGGCCGCCACAGGAATAAACTTTTCCAGACGCATGGAAACGCCCTCTGAAATCTGAAATTCATCCATCAGAAGCTTTGCTGCCCGATACACAAGATTTCTTTCATCCGACGGAATGTAGGGCAGATTTACCCACAGGGAAATTCCCTGGGTCTCCTTCTTCTGAATATCCAGCACGTCATACATGGATATCGTCTGCATGATCATCCGCACGTCATGATATCCGTCTTCTCTCTTTCCCAGTATATCCAGTCCCAGGTTAATTTTAGCCAGTGCTCGTAATCGCATAATCTCCTCCGGTTCTTTTTGTCAGGTAAGACTGCCTCCTCCCGGTTCCTGCAGTCCTCAGGTCTGAAGCCATTGTTCATCGTTGTACTTTGTATACAATATTTCTTTCTATTTTACATTACCTTCCTGAAAATTTCAAGGGGCACCAATTCCGTTTTATACTCTTTTTACCAGCAAAAGCGGCTGTCCCTGATGAATTTCCTCCCCCGGCAGATGATTCAGCGCACAGATGTCTTCCACGGTGGAATAAAACTGCTTCGCAATATCCCAAAGGGTATCCTGCGGTTTTACAATATAGACGGTAATCCCCGGCATCATCTGAATTTTTTTCATATCCAGCGGGTATTCTTCGATTCTTTCAATGATCTTTTCCTTCATCCGCTGCACCACCAGTACACCGATTCCTGCCACTGCCCTGATCTCGATGGTATTGCTCTCTGCCATGGTAGCGGAAAGCTGCTCCAGACGCGTATCCAGAAAATACACACTGTGTTCATCCATACCCGCAGCCTCCACCACATGAGAGAACGGAATCATCGCCTCCATGGAATAGAACGGCATATCGTCATCCTCCACCAGATACAGGATTTTCAGGCAGACCACTCCCTCTGCCAGAATGCCTTTTTCCACCATCCTGGTCTGATCGATCTTGATTTTTCCCTGACTGTAACAGAGCTGCAGCACCTTTCCCTGCGTCTGCTTCACCTCCACCCGGTCCGTCACTCTGCATCTGGACTCATTGTGGATCAGAAGGCTTTCCAGAATTTCCTCCCTCCCCACACAATTACATTCTCTGGATGGGGTATATACATCGGTGACAATCCGGCAGGACCGCTCTTCATACAGACGGATATCCATTTCCAGAACCACATCTACCGTCAGAATCCGTTCCTCCCCGTCTTCATCCGGCTTCACTTCAATGCTTCTGTGAACCACCGCCGTCTGAATATTGGGAATCATTGTCTCCCTGCTTTCTGTGCATTCCAGTTCCCGACTGAAGGGCAGGGAATATTCCAGCCACTGCACCGGATTTTCACCGTCATCCCCCTCATACAGAGCAAACACGAAAATCTCTCCCCGTGCGCGGATTTCCTTATTTCCCGGACGAAGCTCCAGTCCCCGGATTTCTGTCACATACCAGAGCAGCTCCGAAATGTTTGGCCGGTTAGAGTTCAGTACAATCTCGTCCTTGATCCGCATGGTATCTTTTTTATGTACCTCCAGACTCATCAGCCGCAGGTCCTTCTTGCGCACAGAGAATCCTTCTTTTTCTGCCTCCACCGGAAGCTGGATTCCTGTCCGCTCATCCACAGAGGCATAAAAAGTCACCACTGCCTTCACATTCAGCTTCCGGGAATGGATCACATGAATGCTGATATCTTCAATTTCCCACTTCAGACACATTTTATCCCCGTTTACAATGCCATCCAGGTTCATCCTTTCCTCAAAAGGCAGACGGACTGCCAGACTGTATATCTTCCGGTCTTCTTCTCCTACATACAGGATATCCGTTTCCAGATTCCCCCTCAGAAAAGCATGCCCGTCATTCAGGCGGACCTCCTCCATGGATACATCGCCCTTACTCTGAATCACCCTTCCCACATCCGGCTTCACATCCGGTACATTGGCATCCTCATCGAAGGTAACCTGGCTCATGGCCTTGCTTTTGGTACGAAGCATCTGAATACTTTCTTTTTTTAATTCCAAAGTTCTGCCCTCCTGATTCCTATTCTACAAAAAATTTACCGGATCTCTGCAGTATTCCAGTTTTACCACAATATAAGGATATGACGGAACCCCCAGCTGTTCCGATTCCTGAGGTCCCAGAAGCTGTGTTTTAAAAAATATCCCGTTGGAGGAGCGGCTCAGCTCCTCTACGGAAATGCTGTATCCGCCGGACATCTGACACCCATATCCCCTTACCAGATACAAAAGCTTTCCGTCCTGATAGGTCATCCGAAATTCCTTATCTTTTTTTTCATCGATCAGCGTCTGCAGCGCCTTTGGTATTTTTTCCTCTTCCACGATCTGATATTTCACCTCTGTACGTGGTTCTTCCTCAATGCGGATCAGCCGGCACCCGCCTAGCATCAGGACAGTCAGCCCCAGCCACAACAGAAAAACAGATTTTTTCACGGCGCAACTCCGATTCCCTGCTTTTGCTGCTGCTCATTTCATGCACAGCAGCCTGCTCTCTCTCCCTATTCTATGACCTGATTAAAAGATTTATTGCAAGAATTTCAAAAAACTTTTATAATGAACTTCAAATGATACGGAAATCAAAACACAATAACAGAAAGGATAGATTATATGATACGTTTCATTGTTATCTGCATTCTTCTATTTGGATATCTGATCCTGACTCTCCCGGTTCTTGCCATCGAGTGGATCATCGGAAAATTTTCTCCCATGACAAAGGATGTCAGTTCCCTGCATCTGGTCCAGGCAACCTTCCGGCTGATGCTCCGGGTCACCGGCGTAAAGCTCACCGTGATCGGCGAAGAGAATGTACCAAAAGACCAGCCGGTTTTATATATCGGCAACCACCGAAGCTATTTCGATATCCTTCTCACCTACTCCCGCTGTCCCATCCGCACCGGGTATATTGCCAAAAAGGAAATGGAGAAATGGCCGGTCCTGTCCATCTGGATGAAGTATCTCCACTGCCTGTTCCTGGACCGTAACGATATCAAACAGGGACTTCGCACCATACTGACTGCCATTGAAAAAATAAAATCCGGCATCTCTATCTGCATCTTTCCGGAAGGAACCCGAAACAAAGCAGAAAGTGAGCTGGATATGCTTCCCTTCCATGAGGGCAGCTTTAAGATTGCCACAAAATCCGGATGTCCCATCATCCCGATTTCCATGAACAATACCGCAGAAATGTTTGAGGCACATTTCCCCAGAATCCGTCCTGTCCATGTCATTCTGGAATATGGTGCTCCCATTTATCCGGATCAGCTAGATAAAGAACAGAAAAAGCATCTCGGAAGCTATGTACAGAACATCATTCTGGAAACCCTGAAGAAAAATCAGGAGCTTTTATAAATCCCCGCTGATACCGCAGACCTTCTGCCCGGATATTTCATCCGCCCCGTCGGTGCTTCACGGCACCAGCAGCACCGCGGCGATGATCCCGGCAAGGTTCGCCAGAATCGCTCCGACAAGCGTATACCGGGTTTTTTCGATTTTTGCGGAACCGAAATATACGCTCATGCAGTAGAATACACTTTCTGTTGAGCTTAAGATCATTGCCGCCATAATCCCCATTCTGGAATCTGCTCCGAATTCTTTGAATACATCCAGGAGCAGACCGGTAGCCGCACTGGAAGAAAAAAGCCGCACCAGCGACAGCGGAACCAGCGGTGCCGGAAATCCGATCCGGCCGGTAACATTTCCCAGTACTCCCGCCAGAAAATCCAGAAAACCGGAGGCTCTCAGAATTCCTACGGCCGTCATAAGACCGATCAGCGTCGGGCAGATTCCCGCCGCTGTTTTCAGGCCTTCCCTTGCTCCTTCCAGAAAGTCGCCGTAGATATTCCTTCCGGACCAGAGGCCGCTTCCAAGTACATACAGAAACAAAAAAGGTATCATAAGATCCGACAGATAAGTGAGCAGTTTCATTGGGAACTCTCCGCTGTCTTCTTATGATACCTTATGTTTTTTCTTTCGCTCCAATACCAGAACGTATCAGAATTTTTTCAGCAGCCACAGAAAATCATGACCGGGAAGGCTGATCCGGGGCAGCTCCTGCGTTTCACCGGTAAGCATGTTCCGGTAGGTTCCTTCCTCATTCAGCGTAATGTTTCTGTCCAGATCATGGAAATTAAAGATGCCGATCATCTGACAGCCATCCTTATATCTTCCGATCACCAGAACGGAAGGATCCTGTACGTCAATCGTCCAGGTATCTGCATCTGCATCAAATACGTTCTGTTCCTTCCGGATCGTTTCCAGTTCCCGCAGTCCCCGGAACACTTTCCCGGGCACCGTGGACACGTCCGAAGCTTTTTCGGCTGCTTCCCACCGGAAAGTACCCCGGTGAACATATCTGGAGTCAACCGCCTTTGCCGGATTCTCCCGATAGGTATAATCATTCAGCTGTGCCACCTCATCTCCGCTGTACAGCATGGGAATCCCCGACTGCGTCAGCATATACGCATGCAGCATGAGATCGTACCGGATTGCTGCTTCCAGCTTCTGTGCATCCTTTTCCTGCTGTGCGCTTTCAATTCCGCACATGGATGCCGTAGTTCCGCAGAAACGGGCATCACCGAGACGGGGATCGTCGTTATAGAGCTCGCCTCTGCTGACGCTTCCTTCTTCTCTGCCGGTAAAGAACGCATTGAGAAATCTTTTATGGGAAACCTCTTCCATTCCCCAGCTCCGCAGCGTACCATAGTCCAGCCCCCAGCCGATATCGTCATGGCAGCGCAGATAATTCAGGAACGTATATTCCTTCGGAAGACGGTTCACAATATCCATCTGCTGACGCAGAAGGCGAATGTCCCTGGTCGCAACAGAATTCCAGGTCGTTGCCATGGTCGTAACATTGTAGAGCATGTGACATTCCGGTTTTTCCACTGTTCCGAAATAGGGTGCCACCTTCTCCGGTTCCATCACCACCTCACCCAGAAGGACCACCCCGGGACAAACGATCTCTCCGATCATCCGCATCATCCGCACAATGGTATGAACCTGCGGAAGATTCCGGCACTGTGTTCCCAGCTCTTTCCAGATATAGGGAACCGCATCAATGCGGATGATATCCATGCCCTGATTTGCCAGATACAGGAAATTGTACATCATTTCGTTGAACACACGGGGATTGCGGTAATTCAGGTCCCACTGGTACGGATAAAATGTGGTCATGACATGATGACCGATTTCCGGAAGATATGTAAAGTTTCCCGGCGCCGTCGTGGGAAACACCTGTGGAACGGTCGCTTCATACTGTGCCGGAATATCATAATTATCATAGAAGAAATAACGGCTCATATACTCACCGTCACCCTGTCTTGCCTTCACCGCCCACTCATGATCCTCTGAGGTATGATTCATGACAAAGTCCATGCAAAGATTCATATTCCTGTCATGACACTCCTCTGCCAGATCCGCCAGATCCTCCATGGTGCCAAGGTCCGGACGGACTTTGCGAAAATCGGCAACCGCATAACCTCCGTCGGATCTGCCCTCCGGAGAATCCAGAAACGGCATGAGATGAATGGTATTCACCTGACAGCTCTGCAGATAATCCAGCTTTGACTTTACGCCGTTTATCGTACCGGCAAAGTTATCGATGTAGAGCATCATTCCAAGCATATTTCTGTCTTTAAACCATCCCGGCCGGGCCTCTCTTTGTTCATCCAGCCGTTTCAGCTTCGGGTTTCGGACCCGGTCATATTCTTTCAGACGGTCACACAGTTCTGCAAACATATCTCCGTTGTTATAAAGTTCCATGTACAGCCAACGCAGTTCATCGTGGTGGCGCTGCATTCTCTGTTCAAATAAACCTTCTTTTTTCGACATACGAGCTCCTTCTGACTTCTGTCAGCCTGTGATTTTATTTCATGGTATTTTTACGTTTATTTCCTCGTGGATTCCTTTTCAATCACTGAATATCCCAGCATCCGTTCTCTCGGACTGTCCGTTCCGTTCTCCAGCTTGCTCATGAGCATGGAAGCTGCAAGTCTTCCGCTCTCCTCATAGGAAAACCGGACGGTGGTAAGCGTAGGTGACATTACGCCGGACAGAACGGAATCTCCAAATCCGGCCAGCATGATCTCACCCGGCACATCAATTCCTTTTTCCTTCAGATACTGTCTGGCTCCGGCTGCCATGGAGTCCGTAGCACAGATGATGGCATCCAGATCCGGGAATTTTTCCAGAAGCTGTCCGGCCATCGCATAGCCTGACAGCACATTGAATTCCGCCACTACATACTGACCGCACAAGGCATCCATACCGTTTTCCCGGAGCGCATCACAAAATCCCTCAAACCTTCCTGCTCCGGCAGCCTTGTCCTGAAGGGTCGCGCTGATAAATCCGGGATTTTTGCTGCCCCTTTTCAGAACCAGTCCGGTGAGATCCCGTGCCGCATGATAGTCATCGTGATAGATGCAGTTTGTGTCGGCCAGCCGCTGCCCGACCAGAATCACCGGCACCTGAAGATTGTTCAGAAGCTTTCGGTGTTCCGGTGTGAATACCGTCGCCAGAAAAATGATGCCGTCCACCTGTTTTTTGTTGAACACAGACAGATACTCCAGCTCCTTGAGCGGATTGTTCTGCGTATCCGCCATAAGCATTTTGTATCCATGCTCTTCCAGAACAGAGGAAATTCCGGAAACCACACTTCCCATGGATGCCGAATTGATTTTCGGAAGAATTACCCCGATCAGCTTCGTCTTCTTCGTCCGCAGTGTCTGTGCCTGAAGAGAGGGACGGTATCCGGTTCTTTCCACGACCACACGGATTGCCTCTTTCTTCTCCTCCGACAAATATCCGTTGTTAAAATATCTGGATACAGCCGCATTGGAGACCCCGGCCTGCCGGGCTATTTCCGCAATGTTCATCCTTTGTCCTCCCTTTTGTGAAATCCTTTTCACATCATACCATACAACCGCTTCTCTGTCAAAATCCAATTCCGCAAAATTCCTCTGAACATATGGCTTTACAAAATTTCCCGGATCCGTTTCCGAAGCTTCAGAATCATGGCAGGCGATACCGATAATTCATCCACACCCATCCGCACAAATTCTTCGGTCAGCTGAAGATCCGCTCCCAGCTCTCCGCAGATTCCCACCCATTTTCCATGTCTGTGCGCACTGTCAACGGTCATTTTTATCATGCGCAGCACTGCCGGATGACGGGCATCATAAAAATCATCCAGTTTTTCGTTCTGCCGGTCGATGGCAAGCGTGTACTGTGTCAGATCGTTCGTCCCGATACTGAAAAAATCCGTCAGCTGTGCCAGCTCCTCACTGATCATCACCGCTGCCGGTGTCTCGATCATGATCCCCTGCTCCGGAATCCGGTAAGGAATCCCGGAATCCTTCAGTTCCTGTCCCACAGATTCCACGATCTTATGGATTTTCTTTATCTCCTGGGTTGAAATGATCATCGGATACATGACCGCCAGATTTCCGTATACGGCAGCGCGCATCAGCGCTCTGAGCTGAGTCCGGAAAATCTGCGGCTGCCTCAGGCAGATCCGGATGGCACGATATCCCATCGCCGGATTTTCCTCCTTCCCCAGCTGCAGATATTCTGCCTGCTTATCCGCACCGATATCCAGCGTTCGAATGATCACCTTTTTATCCGCCATCATCTGGAGCACCTGTCGGTATGCGGCAAACTGTTCCTCCTCAGAAGGAAGTGCCTGTCTTCCCAGGTACAGAAATTCACTGCGGAAAAGTCCGATCCCTTCCGCATCATTCTCAAGAACATGTCCCATATCCGAGACATTTCCAATGTTGGCATACAGATGGACGCATCTGCCGGAGCGGGTCACCGTTGCTTTTCCTCTCAGGCAGTTCAGCAGCATTTCCTGTTCCCGTTCCTCCCGGATCCGTGCCTCTGCCTGGCGGCACTGTTCCGGAGACGGATTCAGAATCATCCGTCCCGTTCCTCCGTCCACGATCGCCGTCATACCATTTTTCAGCTGATCCAACTCCATCGGGACACCCACCAGTGCGGGAATATTCATCATCCGGGCAAGAATTGCCGTGTGAGACTGTGAGGAGCCCTGTACCGTCGCAAAGGCAAGGATTTTATCCTTGTCCATCTGCACAGTCTCACTGGGCGTCAGATCATCCGCCACAATGATCACCGGACCGGAAATCACCGTTTTTTCACCGGCATTTCCCTGAAGGTTCTGCACCAGGCGATTGGAAACATCCCGGATATCTGCCGCACGGGCCTTCATATATTCATCGTCCATTCCGGCAAACATTTCCGAGAAATGATCTCCGGTCAATGCTGCCGCAAATTCTGCGTTTACCATCTCATTCTCAATGATCCGGTGGATCGCATTCTGATAATCCTCATCCTCCAGAAGCATCTGATGCACCTCGAAAATAGCCGCACGGGCCTCTCCCACTTCGGCTCTTGCCTTCTCATACAGTGCCTGCAGCTGTTCCCCGGACAGCTCCACCGCACGCTCCAGTCGTTCCAGCTCTGCCCCGGCATCCTGGATTTTTCTTCTTTTGACCACAAAATCCCTTTTGTCTATCACCAGAACCGGTCCCATCGCAGTCCCTTTACAGACGGATTTTCCTGTCAGCTCCATCATTTCTTATCTCTCCTGCAGTATTTTTTCAACTCTGATTCAATACCGGTGTCTTTACAGATTGGCTTCAAAAAAGGCCTGCAGCTCCCGGCACGCCGTTTCCTCATCCTCACCCTCGCAGGTTACCGTAACCTGGTCTTTGCATTTCACAGCCATTCCCATCACGGTCATCAGTCTTGTTGCATCTGCACTTTTCCCTCTGGCTGCAATGGTAATCCTGCTTTCGTATTTTCTGGCTTCCTTCGCCAGAAGGCCCGCCGGACGCGCATGAATTCCAAGCTGGTCTCTGATCTCATATACAAAACGTTTCATAGTCATACAACTCCTTTATTTTTTCCGTTCAGGAGATAGTATGCCCCTTTTTTGTATCTTGATTCAATGCCGGAAAACATATGCCGGCTCACATTCAGCACAGTCCATTCTTCCGGAATGCCCGCAGCAGCCCGTCCTCTGCCACTGCCGGGCAGACCTGATCCGCCAGCTCTTTCAGCTTCAGACTTCCGTTTCCCATACAGATTCCCACTCCGGCTGCCTGAAGCATTTCCAGGTCGTTCATACTGTCCCCGAATGCCACGGACTGCGCCCTGGGAATTCCCAGATAATCGCATACCTTTCCGATGGCTGTGCCCTTATCAAACTCTTTTCCCATCACCTCACCGCTGTAAAACCCGAATTCATTGGGATCCGTGATGCAAAAATAAAAATTCTCACCCAGAAGTGCCTTCGCCCGCACAAGTATTTCCCGGTCATCTGTCATTCCCACGATCTTATATACCGGCTGATCCAGATACCGGCTCATGGGCTGGATGTGCAGCGTCTCCTCCACTTCTGCACGCCATAACAGCATCTCCCGGTTTCTTCCGCGGTCCGGATTCTTCCGCAGATATTCCCGGAGCCCGCTTTCAATATAACTGCCGTCCTTGCATTCCACCGTGCAGAAAGCCCCCTGCTCCCGCAGCACCTGCAGAACCCGGTCCCGCATTCTGTGTGTCATAGGATGATCGTAAAGAATTTCCTGCCCGCAGAATATATATCCTCCGGAGCTGGCCGCCACACCGTCAAATTCATATTGCAGAAGCGGCCGCAGCATTTCCCGGTTCCGTCCGGTACACAAGAACACATAATTTCCCCGCTGTCTTGCTTCCGCTATGGCCTTCACAGCCGATTCCGGCGGCACATTGCTCCCCGGCGGCGTCAGCGTACCGTCAATATCCAGAAAAATCACTCTTTTCTTTTGTTCAAAATCATTCATAGCATTCTTTATCTTCCAGGCAACTCAGGTAATTCATCAAATATTATATCTGGTTCCTTTTTTCTTCTGTTTTCATCAAAAATACCATATTGTTTTATTGCCAGTTCATCTGCATATTTTTTTGTTACACTTCCGGCATTTTCCAACACATTCCTTCCCATAAACTGCAGAAAAGCATTAAGTTTTTCTTCCCAGTCTTTCATATACATTGGGATATGCTGTTTTGCCTGATCTTCTGCATAATCCAAATACATGGTAACAATTCTGTTAAGATTTGAAATTTCATCCTGCTTCAAATAATTTTTTGCTATGGTTACATCTGTTTTTCGTACTCTTGCTCCTTTAAATGCAGTCAACCCCATATTATCTTTTGATGCATCTGCTCGTTCTGCAATCAATTCCGCCGCTGTATGTCCATGTACTGAATAGTGTAGTTTGTTTTGAACTGTTTTAAAGAAAATGTCTGCCTGCCTGCTTTTAGGGTCATAATCTATCGAAGTTGCAAAAATATCTTTTATCTTTAAGTATACTCTTTTCTCGGAAGCCCTGATATCACGGATTCTCTCCAGTAATTCATCAAAATAGTCTTCTCCGAACTTTTTAGGATTTTTGAGACGTTCATCATTCATGACAAATCCTTTTCTCATGTATTCTTCCAAAATAGAAGATGCCCAGTTTCGAAAATGCATGCCAATATTATTCCTGACGCGATATCCAATTGCCAAAATCATCTGTAAATTGTATATTTTTACCTCTCGCTGTACCTGTCTGCTCCCCTCTTTTTGAACTTGTAAGTAATTCTTACAAGTTGCTTCCTCCTGTAATTCTCCATCCTTATATATATTTTTAATATGAAGCGTAATATTTTGTGGTGAGGTCTGATATAACTCTGCTATACTTTTTTGTGTCATCCATACAGATCCATCATTAAAAAAGACATCTACCTTCGTATCTCCTTTTTCATTTTGATATATTAAAATATTTCCTTCAACATGATCCATATTATTGGGTTCCTCCATAATATTTGTATATGTCTGATTGCTCATTATATAGTGATATTTGTCGGGCAACTCATATTATACATACAAATTCACCAAAAATCTTTGTCCTTTCAGAACTGATAGTATAATTCCACATCCACTAATCTATTATTTATAATTCTTTCGATATCCTCATCTTTGTGTACAATGCAGCCTTTTATCAACGTATCACTTGCTCCGGTAATTTGTTTAATTATAGAGTCATTCAGACCAGCTTTTAAAAGCTGGCTTATTCCATATTTTATAATACTGGTAACGCTCGTACTTTCAATCAATTGTGAAAGTGTATCGGAAATACCTGATGCTGATGTGGTTTCTCCCCATTCTTCTCCTTGTGCATTCGTAAAAAGAAATCCCTTCTTATTCCGAATTTTATTTTTTTCCAAAAAATCTTTCATTCGTTTCATCTGTATCCCCATATTGATTGGCAAACGAATTTCAAATCCACCTACCGTAATCGTATTTCGTATACTGTTATATTGATCTATTTTTATTTTTCGTAATTCACGATATGTAAAACCATAAATGAGCATCAATTTCAGTCCTAACGCTACCATAGCCTTTCGAAATGCAGTTTCATCAACTTCCTTTTTTTCGATATCACCATACCATTTTCCATCATCTTCAAGTTGAGCATCTGCCCATTTTAATACCTTTTCAGCCTCACTTCGTCCTATTCCTTCCAATTCTATGGTTCCCTGCAATTGATTACACTCATTGATGTATGACATCATCTGCTTCATATATGTATTTTCACGCAATTTATTATATGAAATAGCCTCAAAAAGGCCAGGATTATCTATATCTGTATTTTTACGAATATAATCAAAAAAAATCCCTATCACTGTCACATATTTCTTTGCTGCATTTTTTCTCTTATAAATCCCTCTTTCTTCCACATTATAGATCAAACTGTCCAACAAAAATTTGACATCCAATCCTTGAAGTAAAAACCTGATATTCGCATCGGACAATGAATTTTTCCATTGTTTTTCTAAATACACAGAAAAATTCCATACATCATTTTTATAGTCCGGGTACTTGCCCGAAAATTCTTCCACGATTTTTACATAATCCATTATCCGCCCTCCACACGCCCAATACATTCAATAAAATCCGTAAAATATTTTCAATGTTTTCTGCAATTAATTGAACTAATCTGTTCTATTTATATCATGCAATACACAAATAATCAACATATTTTAAAGACGAAGAGCTTCATGCTCTTCGCCTTATTCGATCCATGATCTTACAGAACACTACTGCTGCCATCGTGCTTACAGTCGTAGCCAGCAATGCCGGCCCGACGATCGACGCCGGATCCGCACTCCCGTACTGTGCCCGATAGGCGATAATATTGATAGGGATCAGCTGCAGAGAAGATACATTGAGAATCAGAAATGTACACATAGAACGGCTCGCTGTCTCATTCCTGTTTATTCTGTCCAGTTCCCGGAAGGCCTTCAGACCGGATGCCGTACTGGCCCATCCCAGGCCCAGCATATTGGACAGAAAATTCAGAGAAATATACTTTCTGGCCAGCGGCTCCCTTTCCAGCTCCGGAAAAAGAAATTTCATAAGTGGCTGCATACGCCGCGCCAGCACGTCCACCAGTCCGCACGCTTCCGCAATTCTCATGATGCCGGTCCACATCGCTGTGATTCCCGCCATCGCAATACACAGCTCCACGGCTTCTCCGGAAGACGTAACCGCTGCTTTCGTCACCGCACCCAGATTTCCGGTACATGTTCCGTACAAAATTCCCACCAGTATCATCCCCGCCCACAGATATGTCATGGTAAAATCCTTTTTCTTTTATCCTATGAAATCCCTGCCACGATATATGCGTTAAGTAACGTGTCAATAACGAGATGAAAAAACAAAGCGGAAGAGGGAATTTCTTACCGTTCCCTCTTCCGCTTTGTAAAGCTTTTAAAATTTCCTTTGTAAAGCAATTAAAATTTCAGTTCATATTTTTCCACATCCATCTGCGCGGTTCCTTGTGCACGGAATATGATCTTCTGCGCTTCCAGCGGGGTAAACAGTACTGCTGTTCCAGTCGTTTCTCCGCCGTTCACGAAGATTTCCAGGCTGTAACGATCCATAACGAACCGAAGCTCCAGCTGTCCGTTCTTTGGCTCTGCCGGAATATCTCTGCTGTGCACGATATCGTACAGATATCCGGAAAAGCTTCGGTCTATATGCAGAAGTCCCTTTGCCGGCATAAAGCTTACCGATGTGTGATACTCTTCATTTGCAGCAACAAGGATATCCAGGCATTCCAGCTCAGAGAATTCCCGCACCGTTATGGTCATATCCAGAATTCTTCCTTCCACACCGTCCAGCATGAGATCCTGGTCTTTTACCGTAACGTTTTCGTGCAGCACTCTTTCTCCACGATAATTTTCAAGTTCCCGGACAGGAGTCTGAATCAGCCTTCCATCCCGGATGTGCAGTTCCCTCGGCATGGTCATCTGGCCAAAATATTTTGCGCCATCGGGCACAAATTTGGAATTCGGCCAGGACTGCATCCATCCGATCATCACTCTACGCCCGTCCGGCGTCAAAAGGCTCTGCGGCGCATAGAAATCAATGCCATCGTCGATCTGCTGCATGGTTTCCTGTTCAAACCGGCAACGCTCTTTGTCATAGCCTCCGATCATTGCCAGTGTGGTATGTCCCACATGGTATTCCTTCTCTTTCGGGATCATCGCCATCGGACTGACCATCAGTACTTTTTTTCCGTCCAGTTCAAAGAAATCCGGGCACTCCCACATACCGCCCAGCTGTTTGCTGCTCTCGGCAAGAATCCCGCAGAATTCCCAGTTCAGAGCATCTGCACTTTTATACAGCGCGATCAGGCCGTTTCCATCCTGCTTCATGCCAGCTACAACGGTATAAAACGTGCCATCCTCTTCCTGCCACATTTTCGGATCCCGGAAGTCTACGGTACTGCAGCCCTCCGGCAGTGTCTCCGGCTGAATCACCGGATTGCCTTCATACTTCTCATAATTCACACCATCACCAAAAGCCAGGCACTGTGTCTGTCTGCCGTCTTTTCCTTCCGGTGCATCCGGAATGGTCTGCACACCGGTGTACAGCAGCAGATGTCTGCCGTCCGCCAGCTCCAGCGCACTTCCGGAGAAGCATCCGAAATTGTCATACGTCTGATCCGGTGCCATCGCCGCCGGCAGACGCTCCCAGGATAACAGATCCTTACTTTTCGCATGACCCCAGTGCATGGGTCCCCACAAATTGGAATATGGATGATACTGATGAAACAGATGATACTCTCCTTTATAATAAGAGAGCCCATTTGGATCGTTGATCCATCCGCATCCACCGGTCAAATGAAATGCAGGACGCTCTGTCTCCTGAATCTGACGGAGTTTCTCCGCTTCAAATTCCCGCGCCTTCTCTAATAATTCACTGGTCATATAAAAATCCTGCCTTTATCTGTTAAAACTTTTTGTCGATTCTCCCTGCCGAAAAGTCACATCCAGTTCTATATTTTTCAGCTCCGGGGTTTTTCCGTTAATCCGTTCGATCAGCACATCTACACAGGTAGATGCCAGCTCCTCGATCGGCTGCACAATCGTAGACAGACTGGGGTAGGGCAGTTTGCTGACAAACGTCCCGTCATACCCCACCACTTTGAAATCCACCGGATACCGTCTTCCCTTGGCCTGAAGTGCCCGGATCAATGTCACAGCCATGATATCCGTGGCAAAGTAACCGTCCACATCCGGATAATTTTCCGCGATCTCTCTGGCCGCCTGGTCATAGTCCGCGTACTCAAAGCCATTCCATTTCGAAAGGTAATTGTAGCATGGTATGCCGTTCTTTGCCATGATTTTCTCAAACACCTCGTGTCGGGCATTGGATGGCGTAGATACTCTTCGCACACCGGTGCACTGCAGAACGCTTCTGCAGCCAGCCTGTATCAGTGCCTCTGCCGCAAGCCTTCCGCCTTTTTCATGATTCACCGCCACACAGGGAATGTGCTCTCCCAATGTCCGGTCCAGTGCCACGATCGGCCGGTCCAGACTGCTGTACTGCGCGATATCCAACGTATGCACACCGGTGATGATCCCGTCTACTCTCTGCTGCCGCAGAAGATCCAGATAATGCGCCTCATAATTCTGCTCTCTCCAGGTATTACAGATCATACTCTGATACCCATGGCGGAACAATGCAATCTCTGCCGCATTGATAAATTCCGCAAAATACGGATGTGAAACCTCCGGTACAATAATGGCCACGATCCCGCTTTTTCTGTGATACAGATTTCTGGCCATCTCGTTGGGGGTATAGTTTAATTCCTTAATCGCACGAAGAATCTTATCTCTTGTTTCTTCTTTTACATAACCGCTCCCGTTCAAGACCCGGGAAACGGTTGCCGCTCCTACATGAGCATGCCGTGCAACATCCTGAATCGTTGTCATAGCACACCTCTTTCTATTGCAAAAAACCGTATTTCCTTTGTGACAAAGTCTCTCCTGTCACAGAACCTCTGTTTCCCAAAGAGGCTTTCTTCTCATTGACATATATGGTAAGAGCCTCACATGGAACCCTTACCACATACCATTTTATCACAATATTTTCCAGGAAACAACGTATCCTTTGCCGCAGAAGCTTCCCATTGTCTGCCCGGTCTGACAGCCGGGGCCGTCAGACCGAGCTGTTTTTCATCAGCCTTTGATACCGGAGGATGCGATACCTTCCACATAGTATTTCTGCATGAAGATGAACATAATGATCATCGGAATTGCGGAAATAACCAGCGCTGCCATGATTGCGCTGTAATGTACCGGCTGTGTGCCGAAGAAGGACTGCACTGCCAGCTGGATGGTTCGTTTGTTTTCACCGGTCATTACCAGGAACGGCCACATAAAGTCATTCCAGTGTGCCACGAAATCCAGAATGAATACGGTTGCATATACCGTCTTGGAAATCGGTACCACGATTTTGAAGAATGTACCTGCCGGGCTGCACCCGTCAATCGCTGCAGCTTCGATCAGATCATCCGGAATATCACAGAAGAACTGACGGAACATATAAATGGAAAAGCATTTTGCCACAAAGGGAATTACCAGGGCCATCAGTGTATTTACCCAGCCTAACTGAGACATCTCAATGTACAGCGGCAGCATGATTGCTTCCATTGGAAGAACCATCAGTGCCACTACCAGGTTGAGGATCGCACCTTTTCCCCTGAAGTCAAATTTTGCCAGAGCGTAACCGCACATGGAGTTTACCAGCAGATCCAGAATCAGGATCAGTGCAATATACAGCAGCGTATTCTTAAATACCTGCGGCAGATTCATACGGGTAAACACTTCGGCATAGTTTGCCAGAGAAGCATGCGCCGGAATAAATGTCTTAAGAGAATTCATGTTGGCAAAGATCTCTGCCTCCGGCTTGAGTGAGGCGGAAATCATCCAGATCAGAGGGGAAACAAAGATAATACCGATTACAATATTTCCAAAATAAAACATGAATTTCGAAAATCCTGCAGAAAATTTCATTGATGATTTAGTCTTCATTTCGCACCTCCTTTATTCTTTCGCCGTTGTAACCTTTTTCATGGCCAGGGACATAATCACTACGATCACGAAGAATACCGTCGCAATGGAGCAGGCATATCCGAAGTTACCCTTCTGGAAGCCCTGCGTATAAATATAATAAACCAGTGTTTTGGTCGCATTCTTTGGTCCGCCCTGTGTCATGATGTAAGGCTGCGTGAACAGTTTCATAGCCTGGATCATGGTAATCATGATGACATATTTGATGGTTCCTTTCAGACCCGGGAGAGTGATATAACGGAACTGTTTCAGTTTGGTTGCACCATCCACAGACGCCGCCTCATACTGTTCCCTCGGGATCCCCTGCAGACCAGCCAGGAAGATCATCATCTGATAACCGGCGCCCTGCCATGCCGACATGAAGATGATTGCATTCATGGCAGTGTGTTCATTGGTCAGGAAATTGATGGGTTCCATTCCCAGCGTTACCAGCAGGGAGTTGATCAGACCGGTATTCGGGTTTGCATTGTAAAGTACAGACCACAGAACAGCGATTACTACCATAGATGTCAGCTGCGGGCTGAAATACATGGTTCTGAAAACTGCCACGCCACGGAACTTTTTGGAAACCAGAAGCGCCAGTCCCAGAGCCAGTGCACACTGTACCGGTACAACGATCACAGTAAAGTATACCGTGTTCTTCAGAGCAACCCAGAAGTTTTTATCCTGAAACAGCTTTACATAGTTGTCAAGTGCAATAAAGCTGATCTTGTCCGGTCTCATGATCTGGTATTTAAATGCGGAAAAATAGGCTGTATATATCATCGGTACAACCAGGAAAGCAATCAGAAGAATCACTGCCGGCGCCACAAAGAAATATGCGGTTACCCGTTCATTTCTTTTCCGGCCACTTAAATTGCCTGTTTTTGCCATAAACCTTTCCCTCTTTTCTATTATCCGATTTTCTTGTTCATCCTTACCGAAGAAAAAGCTGCCGCCGGACAGCCATCCGGGCGATACCCCAGCGCACATCCGGCAGCAGCTCCTTACTTACATCAAAACAGTGAAAGATAAATCAGTTCTTATTCAGCGTAGTATGTTTCATAATCTTCTGTGAACAGATCTGCAACGTTTGTCAGCTCATCCTGGATATAATCTGCATCAACTTCGCCGTTTGTTGCTGCGTCAGAGAAGATGTTGGTCATAGCCTCTGCGTAGTTTGCGGAGAATGTCGCGTAGGATGGTGTTCTTGGACGCGGAACTGCTGTGTTGTTCAGCTGTTCTACAAACAGAGCACGCGGTCCGTCTGCATATTCTGCCATTGCTTCTGTCTCATAAGCAGTGTTGCGTGTAGCAGGTTTTGCAATTGCTGCTGCGTAGGTTGCCACATTGTCTGTGTTCATCAGCCACTGAAGGAATTCGCCTGCTGCTTCCACATCCTCACAGTCTCTGCTGATAGCCGCAGACCAGTCACCACACGGAGAAACTGCTTTGCCTGTGTCAGATACCGGATAGTAAGTTACGCCCCAGTCGAAATCTGCACTCTGTTCCAGTGTGGAAACTTCCCAGGAACCACCGATCATGGTTGCGCAGGCTTTGTTCAGGAACTCATCCTGGATCGGATCAACGTTTGCATAACCGTTTGCGATCATCTCTGCAAGGTATGTTGTGGTTTCCACTGCCTCTTCGCTGTCTACATAGCCAGCTGCTTCTGTACCGTCTTCGCTGATGTAGTCTTTACCTTTGGAGATATACATCGGCTCAAGTGCATAGGGAAGACCTTCGCCGTGGTCCATGATGATGTGTGCTCCCACATGCTCATCTGTTGTACATTTCTCAGCGATCTCTGCCATTTCTTCCCAGGTGATCGGGTTGTCCAGTGTGCGGGAATCAAGATCATCAGTATCCACACCGCACTCTTTTAACATATCTTTATTGTAATAGAAAGCTACGCTGGATTCCGTAGCGGAAATTGCGTAAAGCTCTCCGTCATATGTACACTGTGCAACAGTAGAAGGAACGAAATCTGCCATGTCTTCTTCACTGAAGTACTCTGTGATCGGTACTGTGATACCATTTGCTGCATAGTAGGAAACCTGCGGTCCGTCTACATAGAAAATGGAGGGAAGGTCATTGGAGGTTACTGCTGTTGCAATTTTGTTGTCATATGCGTAGGAATCGGAACGGTCGATTGCTTCACGGCTTACCTGAATTTCCGGATGTGCCTCATTCCACTCAGCAAGCTTCTCTACCCACCATGCTTCAACCTGTTCTCTGTCTGTCGGGCTCCAGATGGTAAGATTTACGACATCACCGTCTTCTGCCATGACCGGTACTGCAGAAAATGCAGATGCAGCAAGAACCAGACTTAAAATAACGCTCATTCTTTTTTTCATGTTTTTCTTCCTCCTCAAAAACATTTTTTTAGTTTTTTATTTCCTTTGCGCGCCGGAAATTGTTTGTGAAACCCGTTCCATATTTTTCCTTTTTATATCCACAGAAGAAAATTTCTGTGGATCTTAGCTTTGGTATCTTCTTATTATCATTCTTCCTATGAACTGAAAAAGCTGTTTGGAAAATGTGGAACCCGTTTCATATTGTGGTTACATAATACATTTCTTATCCTGTTTTGTCAATACGATTCCACTCAAAAAATGGCAAAAAGCGAAATTCTGTTTGATATTTACAGAATTCCGCTTTTCTTTTTGTATATATTTCACATAAAACAGAGACCAGATCCCTACCGCAGCGAGATTCGGATCCTTGCTGCAATATCTTCCGCCGTCAGACCGCTGATTTTCATCAGATGCTCATAGCTTCCCGCATGCGGATAAAAATCCTCGATTCCGATCATCAGCTGCGGTGCTCTCTCTCTCATACCACAGAGCGCCTCCGCCACAGCAGACCCAAGGCCCCCGATCACATTGTGCTCTTCTACCGTGACGATCAGTTTGCAGTCTGCATATTTTCTGATTGTCTCCACATCCAGCGGCTTGATGGTATGGACATCCACAACGGTACAGGAAATGCCTTCTTCTTCCAGCTTTTTCGCTGCTTTGACAGACTCCGAAACCATGGTTCCCGTCGCAAATACCGCAACATCTTCGCCCTCCCTCAGAGAGATTGCCTTTCCGATACAGAAGTCATAATCTCCGGAATACACGATCGGCGTCCGCTGTGTTCCTGTGAGCCGGATATAAACCGGCTTTTCACACTGCGCTGCCGCATAGACGCACTTCACCGTCTCTGTACAGTCTGCCGGTGAAAGAACCACCATATCCGGAATGCTTCTCATAATGGCAATGTCTTCCACACTCATGTGGGTTGCACCCAGGATGCCCACAGAGTATCCGGAGGTCAGGCCGATCAGCTTCACCGGAAGCTTCATATAGCCCATGGTCACCTTCACCTGGTCCAGCACTCTGGTGGTGGCAAAGGATGCGTAGGTCGTGGCAAAAACGTTCATTCCCTCTTTTACCATACCACCTGCGACACCGATCATGTTCTGTTCTGCGATTCCCACGTTGTACAGCTTTTCCGGATGTTTTTCCCGCATCCGCTCCAGCCCCGAGAAAAAGCACAGATCCGCAGTCACCACTGCAAAGTCGTCATCATTGTCCGCCAGATCTGCCGCTGCCAGGCCGAAAGCTCCGCACGCCCCCAGCATAGACCAGGTTCTGGCATTTCTGCTGTTAAATTCCATCATGTGCCATTTCCTCCATTGCCTGTAATTCCTGTGCCGATGACATTTTTTTATGATGCCAGGAAGGATCATTTTCCATGAAAGAAATTCCCTTTCCCTTTACCGTATCCGCAATGACCGCCAGCGGCCGGTCTGTCCGCCCGGAAAACGCCGCACAGCATGCCGCCACATCATGACCATCGATACAGCGTACGTCCCAGCCAAAGCTTTTCCATTTTTCCTCCAGCGATTCCAGCTTCAGGATCGTCTCTGTGTCTCCGTCATACTGCAGATGATTACGGTCCACAATGGCAACCACATTATTCAGTGAAAACTGTGCTGCCGCCATGGCCGCTTCCCAGACGGAGCCCTCATCGCACTCACCGTCTCCCAGTACTACAAAAACTCTGGAAGTATGATTATTCTTATGGCGCATTCCAAGCGCTGCCCCGACAGCCAGTGACAGCCCCTGCCCCAGGCTTCCGGTCGAATACTCAATTCCGATTTCCGCGTCCATGCAGGGATGTCCGTATAATCTGGTCTCGTCTTTTTTAAATGTGTCCAGCTCCTCTTCGGAAAGGATTCCAACCTGCTTCATCGCCGCATACACTGCCGGAACCCCGTGCCCCTTACTGAGGATAAAACGGTCTCTCTCCTCCGAATGCAGGAGTTCCTTCGAGATGTTCATGACCTCTGCATACAGAGCAGCTGCAATTTCAATCATGGATAAGGTACCTCCGAAATGAGCACCAGAATTTCCCGCCGCCTTCGCCATCCGCAGCACATCTCTGCGCATTTCTGCGCACATATGATTCAGTTCTTCGATTCGTTTCTGCTCCATATACTACCTCACTTTGATCCGCCATCCACACGAAGTGTCTGTCCGGTCACAAAAGATGCCTCATCCGATGCCAGCCATGCAACTGCCGCTGCAACCTCCTCCGGCCGTCCCAGTCGCTCCATCAGAGAACTGTTCACCATATCCGCATATGTTTTTTCTGTCATCTGGTTGGCCATATCTGTGTCCAGAAGTCCGGGCGCAACCGCATTGACACGTATGCCGTACTTGATCAGCTCCGCCGCAAGCGTCTTTGTCTCCGCAATGACCGTTGCCTTGGAAGCCCCGTACGCACAGTTTCCCTCATTCAGATCAAATCCGGTAATGGATGCGATATTGACAATGGAACCTCCCATCTTTGTCCGGCGCATCTTTGCACTGATGCTCTGAATGATCACAAGAGAAGAAAAAACATTGATGTCAAATACCCTCTTGATCTCCTCCACCGAAGTCATCTGCAGATATCCGCCATGAGCAATTCCCGCATTGTTGACCAGAATGTCGATATTTTCACCTTTTTTTCCACACACACTTCTCAGCTGACTTTTGATTGCATCCGTATCACTTACGTCAAAATAGACCGGCTCAATCTCCAGCTGGTATTTGTCTGCCACTTCTTTTATCTGTGTCTCAAATTCCTCCGACTGCTTCCGGGCATGGGCGTATATTTTCCTGCAGCCTTCTTTTGCAAATTTTTCTACGATGGCTTTTCCCAGCCCCCGGTTGCATCCCGTCACAAATGCTGTTTTGTCTTTTAATATCATAATATCTCCTTATTATGTCTCTATCGCACCCGGATGGTCCTTGACAGCTGCTGCAGCAGCTGATAACCGTCCCAGATAAATTCGAAATCCATGGACTGTCCCATCGGAACGATCCGGTCTACCCCCTGCAGCCCTTTTGCAAGCAGGGAATCAAACATGGAGCTTTCCCCGATATAGGTAATGGTCTGACAATGCGTATTGCTGCAGACCGCCTCCAGTTCGTCGATATTTTCACAGTCATACTCAAAAAAGTATCCGCTGTTGTCCTTCAGTTCCATGATCGTATCGTCCAGTGTCTCCACATGCATCCGCACGATCCGGTTATCCTGCGCCGGCTCTTTGCGCACCCCTTCTCTGGCAGCCGCCAGAAGAAAGGCACTGGTCAGCTTGTTCACAGCCTGAACCGGCTGCAGCTCATATTTCTCCTTCACAAGAGCATACAGCTCCGACCAAAAGCACTCCTTCGCCTCACAGATCCTGCTTCCTGTCCAGATGACTGCTCTGGGCGATGTACACGCATTCTGATCTGTCAGATAGGTATCATTATAGAAATCCTGTGCCGTTTTCTTTTTGTCACATTCGCTCAGGTATTTGTCTGCGTCAATCACCGCCAGAGAATAACGGTCCGCAAACGTGATTTCCACCCCTCTGGCCTGCAGAGGAGATTTCCGGATCTCACCGATCGTCCGGTCACCGCCCCAGATCACGCGGCCGCCTGCATATTCAGACAGTGCATCATTGATATCCTTCTCATGTCCGTACTGAACCAGAACGATATATGGGCGCATCTGCCCGTTTTCCTCCAGACACTCACGGATAGCTCTGTTAATCAGTGTCACCTGCTCAAAGGATTTTGACGGAATTTTTACCACATTTGCATTGCCGCCAAGCAGTCCTGTCACCAGTGAATAGGCATAATTTACCGGAACATTGGAAGGCGCAATATGGAAAATCATTCCCCGTCCCACACTGTGGCAGCCTTCTGCCGTACTGCCGTAGGTTTTTTTCAGTTCCAGCAGGCTGCCCTTACGGATCCAGAATGCAAAGGTAACCACATCCGGAAATCTGCGGGAAGCTCTGTCTGCGAGAATTTTCTTCGATAAGCAGTTCAGAAACTCCACCACGGAATCATCAAAAAGAGGCCGAACAGGAACATTCGGCATTTCACATAAAATGTTTTCATTTCCAACTGCATACGTAAGACCGTGCAGCTTTTCTCTATTTAAATTTCTCTGCATAGGTATCACTGCACCCCCTTATTTCTGCATTTTTTAACCGGCCAAGTATTTTGAAGTATTTTCCTTTTCTGCCGCAGGGACAGTCGTCCTCTCCCAGCAGGATTCCCTCATCCTCCGTCAGAAGAGAATGCCCCGGATAGGACTGCGGAATCATGGAAACCACCTGAACGATTCCCTTCTCACCCACCGGTGCCGGCGCAAAGGTAACAGGATCCCGGACAATCACATCCGAGAAAATGGAAGCATGAAGATGTCCATACTCACACTGCATATAAATACAGCCGGTCTGCTCCACCATTCCGTAATAGTCATGAATATTGGACAGACCGCAAACCTCCTGGAACCGTTTTTTGAAATCCTCCTGGCTGACCGCCTGGCTGATTAGTTTCTTCCATCCTCCGCCGTGAATCATCACCGCATTGGAAAAATCAAACACGGTTCCCTGCTCTTTCAGACGCACCAGTTCCTGATAAAAGTGCTGCCAGATCATAAAGGTAAATCCAAACAGCAAAATACGCTTTCCGGCATGCTTCTGCAGGAAAGCCTGTACCGCCTCGATATCCAGCTGCATATCGTCATTCAATGCATAGGTCTTATCCAGTCCGAAAATGGAAAAGCCCAGAATTCCCGCACCGCGGGCGGAGAACATGGCACGGTTTTTCACCACAGAGGGACAGTCAATGATCAGCATGGGCATACGTGAGGATCCGGTAAAGTCTGACACGATCTTTACCATGGTTTTCTGCTGGTTTGACGCTGTCGCCCGGTCCAGATATATTTTTGAGACAGCCTGACCCGTTGTTCCGGAGGATGTCATGGTTTTGAATATCTCCTCATCCGGAACCGATTTCAGATCCAGTTCTTTAAACAGTCTTACCGGAAGGAACGGAAGATCATAATAGGTTTTCTCTGTACCGTCAAATTTCTGCAGCTCCTGTTCATTCAGTCCGACGCTTTCTGCCATTCTCCGGTAAGCTTCACAGTTCCGGAAATGATGAAGTGTCAGATCTGCCTGACGCTTTGTCATACATTGTATTTTTGCTTCCTTATCCAGAGAATATGGCGCAATATCCAGTATTTTTTCGTATTCCATAATGCCCCCTGCTATAATTTTCAAGAATAGTAAGCGGTTAATTTTTTATATAATACCTTGCCGGCATCATTTTTCGGGATCTCATCGATTTTGATCACCCGGATTGCCGCATGGTTAAAGCCTGTTTTTTCCACCACAAAATCCTTTACCGGCTCCACCTGACGCTCATCGGTCACAAAAATGTACAGATGGTCGTCCACGCCTGAGCTGGCACATTCCATAAAATCAAATTTTGACTTGATGAGACGATCCAGTTCATCCAGATTAATGCGGTTTCCGTATATTTTCAGGAAGCGCTTTTTCCTTCCCACAATATAAAAGAATCCGTCCTCATCCTTCTGAGCCATATCGCCGGTCTCCAGCCTTCCGCCTCGCTCATCGCCTTTCGCCAGATCCTCTCTGCACTCTGCATATCCCAGCGTCACGTTAGGACCCTCGTAGATCAGCTCACCGGTCACCTGCGTTTCCTGAATTTCCTTTCCGTTCACATCAATGATGCTGAGCGTTCCGCCCGGAATGGCAATTCCCATGGAGCCGATCTTCTGAACGGCATACTCTGCCGGCAGATATCCCATACGCGCGGTCGCTTCACACTGACCGTACATAACAATAAATTTCCGCTGATTGGCAAAGGCATTTTCCGCAAATTTTTTGTGCAGCTCCACAGACAGTTTTCCGCCGGCCTGCGTACTGTAACGCAAAGACGGAAGCTCCATTCTGTAAAATCTCAGTTTATCCAGTATCTCATAGGTATACGGAACGCCGCCGAAGCTGGTGGCCTCCTGCTCCCTGAAAAATTTCCAGAATTCCTTCTGCATCAGTGTTTTTTCTGTCATCAGAAGCGTCGCTCCGACAAAGAAATGACTGTTGATAATAGACAGCCCATACGTATAGTTCATGGGAAGTGTGGAAATCGGACGCTCAGTGTCATCCAGTTCCAGATATTCCACGATCGACCGTGCATTGCTCTCCACATTGCGGTAACTCTGACGCACAAATTTGGGGCTTCCCGTAGATCCGGATGTGGTCAGAAGAAGCCCGAGCTCGGGATACAGTTCATAATCCGTCTCAAATCCGGTCTTCAGCAGCTGGTATCCGTAACGGGAAAATACAGACTCCATTCCTGCAAAAAACTCCCGGTTCTCATCCGGTGTCCAGATGTACGCGGGATGGTACACCTGAATCAGATGCTCCAGAAGCTCCGTTTCCAGATGGGCATTCAGCATGACCGGAACGATCCGGTGGTTCATGAAGGACGCATACCCTGCCACCGATCCAATTGTATTTGTACATAACGAAAAGACCACACAACGTCTTCCGACTTTTTGCGCAATCTCTTCTCCGAAATCTTCCAATTCAGAATAGCTGACCATATTCCCGGCATCGTCGATTATGGCCGTCTTCTCTCCATACTCTTTAAAATTCCACATTATAATGATCCTTCAGTAATTCCATACCTTTCTCAAAAGAGTTAAAGTCAATAATATCATCGGTGTCCATCATGATGTCGAACGCGTCTTCCAGCATGGCAACCAGATTCATATGTCCCACAGAATCCCATGCAGGAATTCCTGTGTACTCCAGTCCCGGAAGAACACTTTCCTCCACTTCAAATGCATCCACAAATGCTTTTACATATAATTCTTTATTTGTCATCTCTTTTTTCCATGAACCGCGGCGTCCGGATTTCCGTTTTTTTGCTTCGGCCATGTTTACTCCTTATTTTATTTTATCTGATATTTCAATCATCTGATTATAAGATTAGCCTATATTCCGCCGTTTGTCAACCTTCCATCACTGCCCAGAAAGGGGCGCAGCCGCTCCAGACGGTCTACCTCTCCATGTCCGGGACAGACCATGAGACCATCAGGAAAGCTTTCCAGAATGGGGCGGGTGATCTGCTCCAGACGCACGGGACTTCCGCTGTAAAACCGGGTGATGGTAGGGTGTCCGTTTACCAGACTGTCACCCGTAAAGATACAGCAGTCATCTGCCAGGATGCTGATACTCCCCTCCGTGTGTCCCGGCGTAAACCGGATCGTCAGATTATGATCCTTCCACACCAGGCGCTCCCGATCCTTCAGCAGCACATCCGGAACAATGGAAACCGGACGGATATCCATGGCATCTACGGCTGCCCGGTCCGTCCCCTTTCTCAGAAGCAGCAGCGCCCGGTAATGTCTCGACATATTCTGTTCTTCATTCTTCAGATTTTCCGCAGCATTTTCCCCTGCATATACGCTGCATTCATACAGCGACTGCAGCCAGGGCACACCTCCGGTATGGTCCCAGTGCTCATGGGTCAGAAGAATGGTCAGTCTCCGGATTCCGTTCTCATCCAGCAGACGTTTCAGTTCCTCTGTGCGGAAGGTATCAATGATCAGTCCCTCATCTTCCTGAAGTATCACATACATATTCGCATCGTTTACCGGCTGCGTAAACTGATATACAGTCAGGTCCGGTGATATATTTAATCGTTTCATCTGTTTTTCTCTGTAAAAAAATGATATTAAGATCAAAGGCAAAGCCGTTCAGCTTTGCCTTATCATCCTTCACTGATTATTTATTCTTTACAATTACCTTGTCCAGATGCCAGATATCATCCACATATTCCTGGATGGTTCTGTCAGAGGAGAATTTTCCGCTGCATGCAGTATTCAGAAGAGCCATCTTTGCCCAGCGTTTCTCATCGCGGTATGCTTCTTCCACGCGTTTCTGCGCCTCTGCGTAGGAACGGAAGTCTGCCAGGATGAAATATCTGTCTGCGCGGTCTGTATTCTTTGTCGTAAGAAGAGAATCATACAGGTCGCGGAACAGTTCCGTATCACGGGAGAAGGTTCCGTTGATCAGCTGCATCAGCACATTGCGGATCTCCCAGTCTGTATTGTAGATCACGTTCGGATCATATCCGCCGTTGTTTTCATAGTTGATTACCTCATCGGAGGACAGACCGAAGATAAATGCATTCTCTGCACCTACTTCCTCAACGATCTCCACATTTGCTCCGTCCATGGTTCCCAGCGTAGGTGCTCCGTTCAGCATGAACTTCATGTTTCCGGTACCGGATGCCTCTTTACTTGCCGTGGAAATCTGTTCGGAAACATCTGCTGCCGCAAAAATCATTTCGGCATTGGATACACGGTAGTTCTCAATGAATACAACCTTGATCTTTCCATTGATGGAAGCGTCGTTGTTTACCACATCTGCCACAGAGTTGATCAGCTTGATGATCTTCTTTGCGGTATGATATCCGGCAGATGCCTTGGCGCCGAAAATAAATGTTCTTGGATAGAAATCCATTTCCGGATGCATCTTGATCTGATCATACAGATAGATCACATGCAGAATGTTCAGCAGCTGACGCTTGTACTCATGAAGTCTCTTAACCTGTACATCGAAGATAGAACGCGGATCCACTTCCACACCGTTGTGCTCCAGAATGTATTTTGCAAGACGAACCTTGTTCTGGTATTTGATATTCATAAATTCCTGCTGCGCCTTCTCGTCATCTGCATAAATCTTCAGCTTGCTGATCTGAGAAAGATCTGTGATCCATTCCGGTCCGATATGGTCTGTTACCCAGTTTGCCAGAAGCGGGTTTCCGTGAAGCAGGAAACGTCTCTGTGTGATACCGTTGGTTTTATTGTTGAATTTCTCCGGCATCATCTCCTAGAAATCTCTCAGCTCCTGGTTTTTCAGGATCTCTGTGTGAAGGCGTGCCACACCGTTTACGGAATATCCTGCCACGATTGCCAGATGAGCCATCTTTACCTGTCCGTCATAGATGATTGCCATCTTTTTGATCTTTTCGTAATTGCCCGGATATCTCTGCTGAATCTGCTCAATAAAGCGGCGGTTGATTTCCTCCACGATCTGATATACACGGGGAAGCAGTCTGGAGAACAGCTCGATCGGCCATTTCTCAAGAGCTTCCGCCATAATGGTATGGTTGGTATAGGCAACACAGTGTGTGGTGATATCCCATGCCTCATCCCAGCCAAGTCCCTCTTCGTCAAGAAGGATACGCATCAGCTCTGCAACCGCAACCGTCGGATGTGTATCATTCATCTGGAAGACTGCTTTCTTCGGAAGATCATGAATATCGCTGTGATTCTTTTTGAATTTTGCGATGGCTGCCTGAAGAGATGCAGATACAAAGAAATACTGCTGTTTCAGACGAAGCTCTTTTCCTGCCATGTGGTTGTCGTTCGGGTAAAGAACCTCAACCAGGTTTCTTGCCAGGTTTTCCTGCTCAACCGCTTTCTTATAATCACCCTTGTCAAAGGAGTCCAGACCGAAATCAATGATCGGCTCTGCATCCCAGATGCGCAGTGCATTGACGATTTTATTGTCATATCCGACGATAGGCATGTCGAACGGTACGGCTCTGACAGACTGATATCCCTCGTGGATAAATTTGTTCTGTCTCTTAACCGGATCGTACTCTACGCGGACATAGCCGCCGAACTTAACCTCTTTTGCATATTCCGGACGACGCAGTTCAAAAGGATAGCCGTTTTTCAGCCAGTTATCCGGCGCTTCGATCTGGAAACCATCCTTGATTTCCTGTTTGAACATACCATAACGGTAACGGATACCGCAGCCGTATGCACAGTAATTCAGAGTTGCAAGAGAGTCAATGAAGCAGGCTGCCAGTCTTCCCAGACCGCCGTTTCCCAGTGCAGGATCCGGCTCCTGATCTTCGATAACATTCAGATCAAGTCCCAGTTCCTCCAGTGCTTCTTTTACCTCTTCATATGCACAGAGATTGATCAGGTTGTTTCCAAGCGCACGTCCCATCAGGAACTCCATAGACATATAGTAGACGATCTTCGGATCCTCTTCCTCGTATGCATTCTGGGATTCCATCCAGTTGTCAATGATAACGTCCTTAACTGTATAGCTTACTGCCTGAAAAATCTGCTCCTGGGTTGCCTCCTCAAGCTTTTTCCGGTACAGGTACTTAACGTTTTCTTTGACGCTTTTCTTGAATGCCTCTTTCTTAAACTGCTTATCGATCACGTTTCTTCCTCCTAAATTCTAGATACTCCCATTGTTACCTTTTCTTTGTTGATGTTCCATTCTTTCACATAGCCTTCGGCTTCTCCCAGCACGATATTTTCCGCGAGAACCTCCTGGCCGATCTGTGCTTCATGGGCGCGGATGATATCCGCAATCTTATCATTATCTTTGGCATATACACAGATCTTATCCATCACTTCAAAGCCTGCTTCTTTTCGCATGGTCTGAATCTTGCTGATAATCTCTCTCACAAAGCCTTCCTCAATCAGCTCTGCCGTCAGATTGGTGTCAAGCACCACAGACACATCGCCATCTGATTCTGTCACAAAACCTTCGCTCTGTGCGGTCTCGATCAGAAGGTCTTCCTCTGTCAGTTCCACATCATTTCCGTTGATATCCAGCTTCAGAACACCGGATGTCCGCAGCTCCTGCATTGCCTTCGTTCCGTCAATGGTATTCAGCGTCTGACGGATGCCTCCGAGAAGCTTTCCGTATTTCGGGCCCACAGTCGGAAGGTTTGGCTTAAAGCTGTAGGAAATGAACGATTCCACATCATCTGCGAATTTTACTTCCTTCACATTCAGCTCATCTGCAATGATATCTGTAAAGTAGGAATCCATCTTCTTTTCTGCTTTGACATACATGGTGCCGATCGGCTGACGATTCTTGATGTTCGCCGTGTTTCTGCAGGCACGTCCCAGAACGACCACCTTCAGAAGCTCTTCCATGTTTTCTTCCAGTTCTCTGTCAATCCATTCTTCTCTGGCTGTCGGATAATCACAAAGATGAATGCTTTCCGGCGCAGACGGATCGATTCCTCTGACCAGATTCTGATAAATATCTTCTGTCATGAACGGAATCATCGGCGCAGCAACCTTGGAGACGGTTACCAGCGCGGTATAGAGCGTCATATATGCATTGATCTTATCCTGCTCCATGCCCTTAGCCCAGAAACGTTCACGGCTTCTTCTGACATACCAGTTGCTCATTTCATCTACAAATTCCTGGAGAGCCCTTGCACTTTCCGGAATCTTGTAGTTTTCCAGATCCTCATCCACTGTTTTGATCAGAGAATTCAGCTTAGAGAGCAGCCATTTGTCCATAACCGGAAGACTGTCATAGTCCAAAGTATATTTCGTAGCGTCAAAATTGTCAATATTGGCATAAAGCACAAAAAATGCATAAGTATTCCACAGTGTACTCATGAATTTTCTCTGACCTTCCACAACAGCCTTGCCGTGGAAACGGTTGGGAAGCCATGGTGCACTGTTAATATAGAAGTACCAGCGGATCGCATCTGCACCGTATTTTTCCAGGGCCTCAAAAGGATCCACCGCATTTCCTTTGGATTTGCTCATCTTCTGTCCGTTCTCATCCTGCACATGTCCCAGAACGATGACGTTCTTATACGGAGCCTTGTTAAACAGCAGGGTAGACTCTGCAAGAAGAGAATAGAACCATCCGCGGGTCTGGTCTACCGCCTCAGAGATAAAGTCTGCCGGGAACTGCTGCTCAAACAGCTCTTTATTCTCAAACGGATAGTGATGCTGTGCAAAAGGCATTGCCCCGGAGTCAAACCAGCAGTCAATCACCTCCGGTACACGGTGCATGGTGCCGCCGCACTGCGGGCAGCGGATGGTGATTTCATCGATATACGGACGATGCAGCTCTACCGTTTTTGCCGCCTCGTTTCCGCTCATCTCAAACAGCTCCTGACGGCTGCCGACAGAGTGCATATGACCGCATTCGCATTCCCAGATGTTCAGTGGTGTTCCCCAGTAACGGTTACGGGAAATTCCCCAGTCCTGAACGTTCTCCAGCCAGTCTCCGAAACGGCCCTTTCCGATGCTTTCCGGGATCCAGTTGATGGTATTGTTGTTGCGGATCAGATCCTCCTTCACTGCGGTCATCTTAATAAACCAGGATTCCCGGGCATAATAGATCAGAGGCGTATCACATCTCCAGCAGTGCGGATAATCATGCTCAAATTTCGGTGCGTCAAACAGCTTGCCTTCCTTTTCCAGATCCACAAGAATCAGCGGATCTGCCTTCTTCACAAAGACACCTGCATAGGGAGTCTCTGCCGTCATGTTTCCCTGTCCGTCCACAAACTGAACAAAGGGGAGGTCATAATCACGGCCCACACGGCTGTCGTCCTCACCGAATGCCGGCGCGATATGAACGATACCGGTACCGTCGCTCATGGTAACATAGTTGTCACAGGTCACAAAATGTGCTTTCTTTTTCTGCTTCGCTGCTGCTTCTCCGGCGCAGACAAACAGCGGCTCGTATTCCTTATATTCCAGATCGGTTCCCTTATATCTCTCCAGAATCTCATAGGCCGGTGTTTCCTCCGAACCCAGCTTTCCGAGAACCTTGTCCAGAAGTGCTTCTGCCATATAATAGGTATAGCCGTCTGCAGCCTTTACCTTGCAGTATGTCTCATCCGGGTTCATACAGAGCGCCACGTTAGACGGAAGTGTCCACGGAGTGGTCGTCCATGCCAGGAAATAGGCATCCTCTCCTACCACCTTAAAGCGCACGATGGCAGACCGTTCCTTGACCGTTTTATAACCCTGTGCCACTTCCTGTGCAGAAAGAGGCGTTCCGCAGCGCGGACAGTACGGCACAATCTTAAAGCCTTTATACAGAAGCTTCTTATCCCAGATCTCTTTCAGAGCCCACCACTCAGATTCGATATAATCGTCGTCATATGTTACGTAGGGATTATCCATATCTGCCCAGAAACCTACGGTAGAGGAGAAATCCTCCCACATTCCTTTGTATTTCCAGACACTTTCCTTACACTGCTGGATAAACGGTTCCATCCCGTATTCCTCGATCTGTTCCTTTCCGTCCAGCCCAAGCTTCTTCTCAACCTCCAGCTCAACCGGAAGGCCATGTGTGTCCCATCCGGCTTTGCGGGGAACCATATAGCCCTTCATGGTACGGTATCTGGGGATCATATCCTTGATGGTACGGGTCTCTACATGACCGATGTGGGGCTTACCGTTGGCGGTAGGCGGTCCGTCGTAGAAGGTATAGGTCTCGCCTTCCTTACGGTGTTCCATACTTTTTTTGAAAATGTTGTTGTCCTCCCAGAATTTCTCGACAGCTTTCTCACGGTCTACGAAATTCAGGCTTGTGGGTACCTGCTTGTACATAGTGCGCTTCCTTTCTTTTCTTATTACAGCATCATACTATTCAGCGCCTCATTCACAAAATCGCATCTTCGATGCTTTCCTTTTGTTCATTGAGGCTAGCTCGCCAAAGAAATATTTTCAGAGGTTCTTATGAATGCAAGCATTCAACGATCCTCTGTCAATATTTCATGGCTCTGAATAGTATCAAAAATAGCTCCGTCCCGTAACAGGACGAAGCTCATGCATTCGTTAACCACCTCTTACAACATACTTCCCATACGATTCCACATGTGTAATCTCACAGGAGTGATATGCTTCCCGGTAACGGCGGGATTCCGTTCAGAACTACTGACCTGGGCTTTTGTTCTGACAGCTCAGAAGTGATTTTCACGATTCCCTTACTCGCACCGGTCTCTCACCATCACCGGCTCGCTTTGCCTTTCTGCGGAAAAGTTACTCTCTTCGTCAATGCATTTTTGATATACCGCTATTATATATCTCATTTTTTTGCGTTGTCAAGCCGGATGTTATGATTTGCTTAGAAAGCTTTTCTTTCTTGCTTTTCCGACATTTATTTCATATAATTATTTTAAGACTGATATGTGTACCGCTCTTACCGGAAGGGGCAGGGAATTCTATGGAAAATACGCAAAATACGCCGAAAAGAAGCGGCGGTAAAATATCATATACTCTGCAGGCGATCGGCCTGATTCCCCTGCTGGCGCTGGGGATCGTCATGTTATTTTTCACTTCCCAATGGTTCACAAAAACTATGTATCAGGAAGTGGAACGTGAATTGTATGATGCCACAAAAAGTGCCACTACACTTCTGAACGCTGCCTATCCCGGCGATTACCGGCTGGAAGGTGATGTTGCCTACCTTCTGTATAAGGGCGATGTAGATATCACCCGTGAATATTCTCTATTTGATCAATTCAAAGAGGATACCGGACTGGACATCACCCTGTTCTATCAGGATACCCGCGTTCTGACGACTCTGTATAACGCCCAGGGTGACCGCATTGTCGGCTCCGGTGCTCCGGATGTGGTGATCCGTGATGTCCTGAATACCGGTGAAGATCATTTTTATATCAACACTCTGATCAATGGAAAGTCTTATTTTTCCTATTATAGTCCTGTCCGCAATCAGGACGGCAGCATAGTTGGCATGCTTTTTATAGGAAAATCCAGTGCCACCGTATCTCAGTCCATTCAACGTTATGTCTATCCGCTGACATGGCTGATCATCGGTTTTGTGGCTCTCGTGGCTGTCTGCATCTATTTTTACACCAGAAGATTCGTGGCTGTATTACTCCATATTCACAGCTTCCTGTCGGAGGTAGCCTCCGGGAATCTGAACACCACACTGGATCATTCCGTAACAAAACGCAGTGATGAATTAGGTGATATCGGTCGCTGTGCCCTGTCCATGCAGCGCTCTCTTCGTACCATGATCGAGCAGGATGCCCTGACCGAGCTGTACAACCGACGCAGCGGGGAAAAAAAGCTGCGCCAGATCTTCGAGGAAGCCCGATCCTCCCGCCATTCTTTTGCGCTCGCCATCGGAGATATTGACTTTTTCAAAAAGGTTAACGATACCTACGGTCACGAATGTGGGGATGCCGTACTGAAAAATGTTTCTGCCATGCTGAAGCAGCATATGTGG
>JALEJS010000028.1 GCA_022769545.1 Blautia sp.
CAGCCACATCATTCCATGCTTTTTATTCCATGCCTTCACATTTGACAGTTCTTCCGCTTTTGGCGGTTTCTCTCCCGAATAAAATCCCACCGGCCATTTGCTTCTCAGCTGGCAAATCCCGATTCCACCCATAAAGCAGGCCACCAGCAGGTATATAAACAATCCAACGATATTATCCATGCCCATCTGCCTCCTTTGAAAAACCATTCTCAGGCAAAGGGCACTTCCGCCTTAAGCCATTCCTTCAGGGAATCCACAACAAATCTGTGATCCTCCTCATGGGGAAGATTGGAAACAATCAGCACCGCAACCAGTTCTCCTGTCTTCAGCCGAATGGGGAATCCGCCGCCGCAGAATACATAATCCTTTTCATCCAGTCCATGAAAAGAAACTGTTTCTCCGGTTACAAGAGATTCCGCCCAGGCACCGTAGGAGCTCCTTTCCATCAGGGAAACTGTATTGAATTTACGGTTCATCCAGTTCTGATTATTCTGATTTGTTTTCTCTGTCTCATGCATGAAAATCACAGTTCCGTTCAGTTTCCGGATGGACACAGCAAGCTCAATTCCCTTTTCGTAAACCCGCTGAACCATAAAGCTTCCCAGCTCCCATGCGTCCCTGTTTGTAAAATGATCAAACCGCAGCAGTTCTTCCTGTTTTTTCACTGCCTCGTTAATCGCTTCGTACTTCTGCTTTTCCATGAAAATCCTCCTTCATCCCGCCGGACAAAAATGTCCCCTTTTGTTTTCATTATAACATTGATCTGTCTGTGTAAACAACCTTCCGAAAAAAGCAATTCCGCCATATTTACATTTGGCTTCAGATATCAATTCAAAGCTTCAATGCTTCGGATCAGACAGTCCGCTTCCTCCCGGGTGGTGTTCCAGCCGGTACAGAACCGGACACAATTGAGCCGGTCAGGAGTTTTCATAATGAACTCAAAGATATAATCCTTTTCCAGCTGCCTCATCTGGTCATCGGTGAGAAGGACAAACTGCTGGTTGGTCGGGCTCTCCACATACATTGGAATTCCTTTAGCTTTGAATGCCTCCCGGATCCGGACCGCAAGCCCATCCGCACGTCCGGTAATCTGAAAATACAAATCATCCTGAAGCAGGGTATAAAACTGCAGTCCCAGAAGCCAGCCCTTTGCAAGGACCGCACCATTCTGCTTCATATAGCTTCGGAACCCCTTTTGCAGCTTCTGATTTACGACCACCAGTGCCTCTCCGAACATCGCCCCGCATTTTGTTCCGCCAATATAAAATACATCCGTCAGCTCCGCAAAATCCTTCAGGGTCATATCATTTTCTTCTGCTCCCAGTCCGTAGCCCATTCTGGCTCCGTCCACAAACAAAAGCATTCCGTATTTTCTGCAGACCCCGGATATTTCCTGTATTTCCTTTTTGGAATAGATGGTTCCCCATTCCGTGGAAAAAGAAATATAAACCATACGGGGTATGGTAAGGTATTCCATTTCTCCTTCCTCATAATATCCGGCTGCCTCTGCGGCAATCTGCTCTGCCGAGATTTTTCCGTCCTTTCCCGGAAGGGCAATGAGCTTATGTCCCGTATTTTCCACAGATCCTGCCTCGTGACAGAAAATATGACCGGAGTCGGCACAAATCACACTCTCGATTGGCCGCAGTGCTGCTGCACATACAATGAAATTTGCCTGCGTTGCCCCGGGCAAAAAATAAACGGCCGCATCCGGACTGGCGATAAGATCTTTTATGACATCTGCCGCTTTCCGACACCATTCATCCTCGCCATATCCGCCGTAGCTGCCGCTGCGGGTATTCATCACCGCCTCCAGCACCTTTTCGTGCGCCGTATGATTATAATCATTATTGAACCGTATCATGATCCATTCCTCCATAAAAAATATAAAAGCATATATTACAGCATAAAAATATCTTACTATATTCCCTATAACTTTCAAAGCAATAATCCATAACTTTTACATTTTTCATGATACCGGTTTTTCTGTATCACATTCAGGAACGGATCCTTTCATGGAACCGTCATCCTTTACAGAACCCCTACCAGATTCAGCTCTTCGTCCGTCAGAAGAATGTCCGCTCTTTTGCCAGGCACCAGGGATCCTGTTTCCTGATAAATTCCAATGCTTCTGGCAGGATTCCTGGTTGCCGCAAGAATTGTTTCTCCCTCCGGAACGCCCATGGAGACAACACTGCGCATACAGTCATAAAGGTTGGACGCGGATCCTGCAATGGTGCCGTCTTCCAGAACCGCCTTTCGGTTTTTCATAATAACTTTCTGACCGCCCAGCTCATAGATACCATCCTCCATTCCTGCTGCCCTCATGGAATCACTGATCAAAATCACTCGCTCCGGCCCAAACAGGCGAAACGCATTGCGTACCATGGCCGGATGAATGTGGATGCCATCTCCGATCAGCTCCACCATACATGCCTCACAATCTGCCGCAGCACCCACCAGTCCGGGATCCCTGTGTCCCATGGGCTTCATGGCGTTGAACAGATGGGTCACATGAAGCGCTCCCGCCTCCATGGCCTTTCTGGCACACGCATAATCCGCCCCGGTATGCCCCAGAGAAACATAAGTCTCATTCTTCACCTCTCTGAGAAATTCCATTGCCCCTTCCACATTGGGCGCCAGTGTCACCAGTCGGATTTTGCCGCCGCTGGCCCGATTGCATTCACGAAAAAAATCTACGTTGGGTTTTATAATATTTTCCTCCACATGGGCTCCCTTTTTGCCCGGATCAAGAAAAGGACCTTCCATATGGATCCCGCCGATGTGGGCACAGGTATCGTCGGTCTCTGCCTCCTGAACTGTCCGGAAAATATGCAGAAGCTGCTCCCTGGGCAGCGTCATGGATGTGGGACACCAGGTGGTCACGCCACTGGCTTTTTCATACTGAAGGATCCGGCGAAGGCCCTGTACATCCCCATCGGAAAAATCATATCCTTTGGCGCCATGGCTGTGCACATCCACCATACCCGGCAGAACCTTCAGACCGGAGGCATTGATCTCTGTTTTATCTGTGACATCTGCTTCCGATTTCACAATTCTTCCCTTTTCCACATATAAATCCTGGCTCCGATAGGTGCCGTCCTCCTGAAATACCTTTCCGTTTTTGATGATCATACCAGTTCTCCTCTTTCTTTTATGATACGGCTCAGTGCCGCTTCGTCTGCCACTACGGTTACATCCTTGTGCAGCTGCAGAATGGATGCCGGCACCTTCGGAGTAATCTTCCCGTAAAGTGACTGATACAGTGCTTCTGCTTTATTTTCTCCTGTGGCGATCAGAAGAATTTTTTTCGCTGACATAATATTTTTAATTCCCATGGTATAGGCCTGCTTCGGAACATCTTCGATTCTTTCAAAAAATCGCGCATTTGCCTGGATCGTGCTTTCTGTCAGATCCACACAGTGGGTCTCCGGTTCAAAAGCCTCCGCCGGTTCATTGAATCCGATATGGCCATTGCCGCCGATGCCAAGGAGCTGCAGATCAATACCGCCCACACTGCGGATGATTTGATTATACTCTGCACAGGCTTTTTCAGAGTCTCCTTCCAGCCCGTCGGGCACAAAGGTTCTGGATTTATCAATATTAATATGGTCAAATAAATTCCGATTCATAAAATAACGATAACTCTGATCGTTATCCCCGGATAACCCTTTATATTCATCCAGATTCACACTGGTCACTCCGGAAAAGTCCAGCTCTCCCTTCTCATACCATTCCACCAGCTGCCGGTATGCCCCCACCGGCGTGGAACCGGTAGCCAAGCCCAGCACACAGTCCGGTTTCAAAGTCACCTGCGCAAAAATAATATTGGCAGCCCTTCTGCTCATTTCCTGATAATCCTTTGCTTTGTAAATGGTAATCATAATAAATCCAATCTCCCTTCGTTTGCTTTATTTTTATTTTTAGCTGCATTATAGGCAACGTTATTTCTTTTTTCAATAATTCTGTCCTTTTTTGAATTTTCTTTCATCTTTTGGAGAACCTGAACAAAAACACCACCTTTCTGTTTTTCGCTTTTTATTCACTTTGTCCATTCTTTGAAATTACTTTCTTATTCTTAAAAAATATTGAAATTAGTTTTTAATTTGATTATACTGACAGCGAAAATTGAAACGGAACGAACCTTTCACTTATCAGGTTATGCAAAACTTAAAAAAAATATTTCACCGCACAGATATCATGCATTAAGAAAGGAGACACTAACATGAGCAACAACATTAACGGCATTTATCAGAAACTGATCGTATCCTGTCAGGCACTCCCAAGCGAGCCTCTCCATTCCTCTTTCATCATGGGAAGAATGGCTCTGGCCGCATACCAGGGAGGTGCCTGCGGCATTCGCGCCAACACCAGAGAAGACATTGCTGAAATCCGGAAAAATGTGGACCTCCCCATTATCGGTATCGTCAAAAGAGACTACGCCGACAGTGATGTGTACATCACCCCATCCATGAAAGAAATTGAAGAACTGATGGAGGTAAGGCCGGAAATCATTGCCATGGACGCCACCGGTGCCCTTCGTCCCGGAAAGGTTTCCCTGGATGATTTCTTTCACGAATGCAAAGAAAAATATCCGGATCAGCTCTGGATGGCGGACTGCTCCACCATTCAGGAGGCCCTTCACGCAGATGAACTGGGATTTGACTTCATCGGAACTACCATGGTTGGTTATACCCCTCAAAGTCGGGGCAGTAAAATCGAAGCCAACGATTTTGAAATCATCCGCACCATTTTATCCCAGGCCAAACACCCGGTCATTGCTGAAGGCAACATCAACACACCGGAAAAAGCCAAACGTGTCATCCAGCTTGGCTGCTACAGCGTTGTGGTGGGATCCATCATCACCCGCCCACAGCTTATCACAAAGACTTTCACGGAGGCATTGAAATAATTCCGGAAAGCACCGCTGCATCAGGACCCAATTTTTATCACATAAAAAAAAGAAAAAAGAAAAGGAGAAAAAAACATGAGAGATTTAGCAAAGTACGAGGGAGTCATCCCGGCATTTTATGCCTGCTACGACAAGGAGGGGAAAGTAAGTCCTCAGGCTGTCCGCGCACTGACACAGTATCACATTGACAAGGGTGTAAAGGGCGTTTACGTCTGCGGTTCTTCCGGAGAATGCATTTATCAGAGCAAGGAAGACCGGAAAATCACACTGGAAAATGTCATGGCCGTTGCCAAAGGAAAGCTGACGGTTATCGCCCACGTGGCATGCAACAACACCGAGGACAGCATTGAGCTGGCAAAGCATGCCGAAAGCTGCGGCGTGGATGCCATCGCTGCCATTCCGCCCATCTATTTTCACCTGCCGGAATACTCCATCGCCGGATACTGGAATGCCATGAGTGAGGCAGCCCCCAACACAGACTTTATCATCTACAACATTCCCCAGCTGGCAGGGGTGGCACTGACCATGCCGCTGTTCCGGGAAATGCTGAAAAACCCCAGAGTCATCGGCGTAAAAAATTCCTCCATGCCGGTACAGGACATTCAGATGTTCAAGGCAGAAGGAGGAGATGACATCATTGTATTCAACGGTCCCGATGAACAGTTCATCAGCGGCCGCATCATCGGTGCAGCTGCGGGAATCGGCGGAACTTATGGCGTCATGCCGGAATTGTTCCTGAAAATGGACGCCCTTGTAAAGGCAAACCGCCTTGCAGAAGCAAAAGAAATTCAGTACGCAGTCAACGAGATCATTTGCAAAATGTGCTCCGGACACGGAAACATGTACGCTATGATCAAAGAAATGCTTCGCATCAACGAAGGGCTGGATATCGGAAGCGTAAAAGCTCCCCTTGAACCATTGAACGAAGCAGACAGGGAAATCGCAAAAGAAGCCGCTGCCATGGTAAAAAAAGCGGTATCAGCTTACTGTAAATAATTTTACATTTTTTAAGGAGGAAAATCATGCAAGGCTTTACCGTAATCGATTTCGTTATTCTTGTTGCCTATCTGGCAGCCGTCCTTTTCGCAGGACTTCACTTTTCCAAAAAAGAAATGAAGGGAAAGGAATTTTTCCACGGTGACGGAACCATTCCCTGGTGGGTTACCAGCGTATCCATCTTTGCAACCTTATTAAGCCCCATCTCCTTTCTGTCACTGGCAGGAAACTCCTACGCAGGCACATGGATCATGTGGTTTGCACAGCTTGGTATGATTGTTGCCATTCCCATCACCATCAAATTTTTCCTTCCCATTTACAGCAAACTGGAGATCGACACTGCCTATCACTATCTGGAGATCCGCTTCGGAAGCAAAGGGCTTCGTGTTCTGGGTGCCGTTATGTTCATCATTTACCAGATCGGACGTATGTCCATTATCATGTACCTTCCATCCATGGTGCTGGCAAATCTGACCGGAATCAATGTGAACATTCTGATCATCGTTATGGGGATCATTGCCATCATCTACTCTTACACCGGCGGCCTGAAATCCGTACTGTGGACAGATTTTATCCAGGGAAGTGTTCTTCTGGTGGGCGTCACCTTTGCGCTGATCTATCTGGTGGCACATATCGACGGCGGCGCCGGTGCACTTATGGATGCCTTCACAGCAGGCAAATTCCTTTCCGGAGATGAACCGATTTTCTCCCCCAGCATTCTGAAAAACAGCGTGTTCCTTTTGATTGTGGGCGCCGGTTTCAACACCTGTTCCTCGTACATCTCCAGCCAGGATATTGTACAGCGTTTCACAACCACAACCGACACAAAGCAGCTGAATAAGATGATGCTGACAAACGGCGCACTCTCTTTATTCATCGCAACCGTATTTTACTTAATTGGTACCGGTCTGTATGTATTCTACGGACAGAATCCGGCACTGGCACAGACGGTACAGCAGGATCAGATTTTTGCATCCTTTATCGCATACCAGCTTCCGGTGGGCGTGACCGGCATTCTTCTGGCTGCCATTTACGCCGCTTCCCAGTCCACGTTATCCACCGGTCTGAACTCGGTGGCAACCAGCTGGACCATGGATATTCAGGAACGTCTTTCCAAAAAGAAAATGTCCTTTGAACAGCAGACGAAAATCGCTCAGTACATTTCTCTGGGCGTCGGTATTATTGCCATCCTGGTTTCCATGGTACTGGCAAACGGAGAAATCAAATCCGCCTATGAATGGTTCAACGGTTTCATGGGTCTGGTTCTCGGTGTGCTGGGTGGAACCTTTGTTCTTGGATGCTTTACCAAGGTTGCGGACACCTTCGGTGCCGTTGCCGCATTCCTTGTATCCTCCGTTGTCATCATCATTGTAAAATACACCATTCCGGAGGTATCCATCTGGTCTTATTCCATCATTACCATCGCTCTGTCTCTGATCGTAGGTATCCCGGTGAGCTATCTGCACCGGAAAGCCACCAAAAACCAGACACAGCCGCCGGCAGACGCGACCATTTATCATAACTGATCAAAAAAGGAAGGTGTTTATATGATATTTGGAAATATAAACGATTTGAAAAATTACGATTACCTGGAAGAGAAAATCAAAAAATGCTTCCGGTATGCAGAGGAACACGATTTACATTCCTATGAAAAGGGCCGTCATGACATTGACGGGGACGAACTGTTTGTAAATATTGTGGAATATAAGACAACCACTCCCGAAGAACGTTTCTGGGAGGCCCACAGATACTATCTGGATCTGCATCTGATGCTGCAGGGTCCGGAGCAGATCGACGGAAATTTTATCCGGAATATGAGACAGAAAGCTTTTGTGGAGGAAGATGACTTCCTTCCGCTGGAGGGAAACCCCAACCATCATGTGATATTGGAAGAGGGAGATTTTCTTCTCTGCTATCCTGAAGATGCCCACCGCACAGCCATTGCGGTAAACGGACCTTCCGCCATCAAAAAAGCAATCTTCAAAATCAAAATCTGATTTTTCGGGGCCACTGTTGTTTTGCAGTGGCTTCCTTAACTTTTCACAATATGTTATAATGGATAAGGAGAATCTATTTTATGAAATCTTATATTTGTATTGATATCGGCGGGACAAGTATCAAATACGGTATCGTGCGGGAAGATGCTGCTCTTCTGGAAAGCCATGAAATGCCCACCGAAGCACAGCTTGGAGGGCCCGGCATCCTTCAGAAAGTCACTTCCATCATTGAAGGCTACCGAAAAACCATTCTTCCTGCCGGTGTCTGTATCTCCACCGCCGGTGTGGTAGACTGGAAAACAGGCCGGATCGTTCATGCTGCCGATACCATTCCCAATTTCAAGGGAACTACCTTCAAGACAATGGTGGAGGAAACCTTTGGTCTTCCCTGTGAAGTGGAAAATGACGTAAATTGTGCCGCTCTGGCAGAACACTATGCCGGAGCCGCAAAGGGAACCTCCAGCAGCCTTTGTCTCACCATCGGAACCGGAATCGGCGGTGCCATGATCCTCAATAACCGGATCTATCACGGTTTTTCCTTCAGTGGCTGCGAGGTGGGATACATGCATATGCTGGGAAGTACCTTTCAGGAGCTGGGCGCCAGCAGCACCCTGGTAAAAAAGGTGCAGCAGATGAAAGGTGACACTTCTGAAGCAATTGACGGCCGGTATGTTTTTAACCGCGCAAAGGAAGGCGACCGGGACTGTATCCGTGCCATTGATGAGATGACCGACGTTCTCGGTATGGGGATCGCCAACATCTGTTATATTATGAATCCCGAAATCGTTGTATTAGGCGGCGGCATCATGGCACAACAGGAATATCTCTATCCGAAAATCCGCGCTGCCATGGACAGATATCTGATTCCATATATCCGTGAAAAAACGACCCTTGCCTTTGCCCAAAATCAGAATCAGGCCGGCATGCTGGGTTCTTTCTATCATTTCCGGACAACCCGCACCCAAGCAGAATAAACCGGCATATAAGAGGAGACGTATTTATGGAACAATACGAAGAGAGTATCATTCCCCAGATTGAATCGGTGTATCACACCTTCACCTCTCTGGAAAAAAATATTGCTGACTTTTTCATTCACAATACGAAACAAATGGATTTTTCATCCAGACATATTTCTCAGCTTCTCTATGTTTCCGAGGCATCCCTCTCCCGTTTTGCCAAAAAATGCGGATTTCAGGGGTACCGGGAATTCCTTTATAATTACAAACAATGCTTCGTCCCGGGCCGGGACAAAATCACGGCCGACTTTACCAAACAGGTGCTGAACACCTACCAGGAGCTTTTGAACAAAAGCTATACTCTGATTGACCAGGCACAGATGGAACGGATTGTACTGCTTCTTTCCGCCAAAAAGCGTGTTTACGTTTACGGACGGGGAAGCTCCGGCCATGCCGCCCAGGAAATGAAGCTTCGTTTTATGCGTATCGGCGTTAATATTGAAGCCATCACCGACAGTCATGTTATGAAAATGAATTCTGTCATTCTGGATTCAGACTGTCTGGTCTTCGGCATCAGTGTGAGCGGCACCACAGAGGATGTGGTATCCTCCATGAGAGCCGCCAAGGCCCGAAATGCCTCCACCATTATGATCACTTCCCGCCGGGACAAGGCCCTTGCCCAGTTCAGTGATGAAATTCTGTTGGTTACCAGTAAGGAACACCTGGAAAACGGAAGCGTCATCTCGCCCCAGTTTCCGGTTCTGGTCATGGCAGATATTCTATATGCCTACTACAAGCAGATGGACAAACAGACCAAAGAAGCCATGCACGAATATACCCTTCGTTCCCTGCATCCGTAATGCATATTGAAGTTCAGCTCAGTTCTTTCTGAATTCTCTGGACAGCTGCATCCACCGCCGAAACATCTCCCATAATGCCCAGGCAGGTCATATGCTGCGGGCAGCTGCCCGGAATTTCAAAGACTTCCACACTGGATGTTTTCTGTGCAAGGTCACTTGCATAAATCATGTCACAGACATCTCCGTGCACCACAGCAAGCGCTGTCCGCTCGGAAAAAATCTCTTCCAGATTTTTCTTTCGCACCCTTCCCAGAATGATTTCTTTTGTTCCTTCCGATACGGTTTTCATAACCCGAATTTTCATTTCGTGTGATGCCATTTTTTCTCCTCCCATCCATAATAAAAAAGTAGTGTTTATCAACTGGACTTACGTGATAAACACTACTCGTTATTGGAATATCCTGTTTTTATACGATAATACTTCTGATATTCCAAATCTTAACATGCATTCAAAAAACTGTCAAGGCACTGCTGTTTTTCGTGGGGGCGCAACCGTATCCTCAAAATCAAAGCAGCCCTTTATGATTCCTGTGCATTCTCGAAGAACTCTCCATGGAACCATTCGCTGATGGTAAGCTCCTCCGTTGTCAGTTCGTTTTCCAACAGAAAATCGGATACCGCCTGGTAATTGGATAAAGTTTCTTCTGTTGCTCCGACAGTCGTGCAAAAATCGGTTAATTCCGGATAAACCTGATCGATGATTTCTTCACTGGTACCGGATGCGATATAAATTTCCCGAAGCTCCTCCGGATTTTCAAGGGCATATTCCTGTGCGCGGAGAAGGGCTTTAAAATATGCTGTGATGATATCACCATTCTCCTCGGCATATTCACTTCTCGCAACCCAGGTCGTAATTCGGGCCAGCTCCGGATCTCCCTCAGTATCAAACAGTAACTGCGCACTGCCGGAAGTCTCCAACGTCACACCTTTCATTTCCGATACCGGAGTGGCGTCAATGCAGCCTCCTGCGATGGCATTTGCCGCATCAACCTCAGACATATTCACAAGCTCCACATCCTCCGGCGTGATTCCGTTCTTTTCCAGAATCTGATATAAAATTCTCTGCATATAGCTTCCTGTCTGAACCGCAACCGTAAGACATTTTAATTCTGATACCTGGCTGATGTCCAGATCATTCCGTATCACCAGATGGGTTCCATAATCGGATGGCTGTGCATCAATCAAAACCGTATCTGCACCGCCTGCCTTTGCCACAGCACTTGGCACATCGCCAAGGTTTC
>JALEJS010000036.1 GCA_022769545.1 Blautia sp.
CATCTTTGTATCATTCATATTTCACTATTGGCAGCCAATATCGTGACTGCTTTTTTGCGATGCTTTCATAATTGTTGAAAACATTTGTTGTCAAGGTTCAGTTCTTGGATACGAGTTTTATTTTCGTAGCAAGGTTCAACACACCGTATCGGTGTGGGAAGTTTTAGTTAATAATATTAATCTTCATAATGCCCTCTGCAAGATAAAATTTTTATATTTTGAAGTTCATCAATTTCATAAACAAGACGATTCATATCGTCTATACGCCGGGAATAACCGGAATGGTGTTTTAGCTTTTCGGGTTTCCCGGTTCCTTCTAAAACACCATTTCTTTTTATATCATCAAAGAAGAGAATTAATCTTTTTTAATGTTTTTCTGTCCTGAGTCTGCCAATATAAATAATCCTGAAAACCATTAATTGTAAAGGTAAATTCATTCATTCTTCATGAGCTCCATAAAATCAATAATTTTTTGAGAAGGTTTCCAGTCATCAGCTTCCATAGCTTTCATTTCGTCCATGGTAAGAGTAATAGTCTTTTCCTGTTCAAGCTGGGAAATGCTGTTTTCCAGTCTTTTAAGATACTCAGCAGTTCTTTTTGCTTTTTGCAGATCATTATATTGAGTTTCTGATATCACCACAACATTTTCATTTTTTTTACGTGATACAATTACTGGTTCACCGGAAAATGCAATGTCAAAATATTTCTTCAAATTTGCTCTTAAGTCCATTTGTTTTGTAGCAATCATAATAACACCTCCTGAAAGTACTTAAAACCGTACGTTTTTTAGTACTTATATTATATAAAAGGAATATGTATCAGTCAACAAAAACAATTCGACAAATGATAAAATCTTTAAACAAGGAAACAATGTTTACAAACCCACCGAAATGTGCTATATTTTCCCTATAACAGGAAATAACTATTTCCTATAACCAACAGCGTTCCACAATCACAGATGAACCGCTGTTACGAAATAACACAAACTCATTGAAGAAGAGAGTACATTTGCAGACCGCATTACAGAGAAATCCCGGGGAGGATTCCCAGGCTGAGAGGGATATGCACGGAGCAGATCGAAGATGGCTTTGGAGAGGCATGGCTGAATATGTTAGGCCATGACAGGACCGCCTGTTACAGCGGAAGGGTATGCAGGTACCCGTTGAGGTCCCTGTCGTGAGACACGGGATGAAAAGAAGTGGTAACACGGGTAAAACTCGTCTTCTCGCAGTATACGGGAAGACTTTTTTTATTTCTTTGGAAATTCTCCAATCTGTTCTTTAGATAAAAAACAGATTTCCTAAGAAATAAAAATGTTGGGCAGGTAATTGTTTTCTGCCAGATAAAAAGACTGGAAAGACAATAAAGCAACTGGAGGGAAAGAAATGGACAAACAGAAGTATTATATTACCACGGCGATTGCCTATACATCCGGCAAGCCTCATATCGGGAACACCTATGAGATCGTGCTGGCAGATGCGATCGCACGTTACAAAAGGCAGCAGGGCTACGATGTCTTTTTTCAGACCGGCACAGATGAACATGGTCAGAAAATTGAGCTGAAGGCACAGGAAGCCGGCATTACCCCGAAGGAATTCGTGGACAATGTATCCGGAGAGATCCGCAGAATCTGGGACCTGATGAATACTTCTTACGATAAATTCATCCGGACGACCGATGACTATCATGAGAAACAGGTACAGAAAATTTTCAAAAAAATGTACGCAAAGGGTGACATCTATAAGGGAGCCTATGAGGGAATGTACTGTACACCCTGTGAATCCTTCTGGACAGAGTCCCAGCTGGTGGACGGAAAGTGCCCTGACTGCGGACGGGAAGTGAAGCCGGCAAAGGAAGAAGCATATTTCTTCAAAATGAGCAAATATGCAGACCGCCTGATCGAGCATATCAATACACATCCGGAATTTATTCAGCCGGAGTCCCGCAAAAACGAGATGATGAACAACTTCCTTCTTCCGGGACTGCAGGATCTGTGTGTGTCCAGAACATCTTTTAAATGGGGAATTCCGGTGGATTTTGATCCCAATCATGTGGTTTATGTCTGGCTGGATGCGCTGACCAACTATATTACCGGTATCGGTTATGACTGTGACGGAGACAGCACGGAGCAGTTTGCAAAAGACTGGCCGGCAGACCTTCATCTGATCGGAAAGGATATTATCCGTTTCCATACGATTTACTGGCCGATTTTCCTGATGTCTCTGGATCTGCCGCTTCCAAAGCAGGTGTTCGGACATCCGTGGCTGCTGCAGGGAGACGGAAAAATGAGCAAATCCAAAGGAAATGTGCTGTATGCAGACGAGCTGGTGGATTTCTTTGGCGTGGATGCGGTTCGCTATTTCGTGCTTCACGAGATGCCATTTGATAACGATGGTGTCATCACCTGGGAGCTGATGGTGGAACGTCTGAATTCCGAGCTGGCAAATACTCTCGGAAATCTGGTGAACCGGACGATCTCCATGTCAAACAAATATTTTGGCGGAGTTGTGGAAAACAAAGGCGTTGCGGAACCGGTGGATGATGACCTGAAAGCATTTGTTCTCGGTGTTCCGGCAAAGGTGGAAGAAAAGATGGACAAGCTGCGTGTTGCAGATGCCATGACAGAGATCTTTGCACTGTTCAAACGCTGCAATAAATATATTGATGAGACGATGCCGTGGGCACTGGCAAAGGATGAGACGAAGAAAGACCGTCTTGCAACGGTGCTTTATAATCTGGTGGAGGGAATCTGCATTGGTGCGGTTCTTCTGGAGTCCTTTATGCCGGAGACGACAGAACGGATTCTCGGTCAGCTGAATGCGCAGAAGAGAACGCTGGAAGATCTGAAAACCTTTGGTCTGTATCCGTCCGGAAATAAGGTTACGGAGAAACCGGAAATCCTTTTTGCGAGACTGGATGTAAAGGAAGTTCTGGCAAAGGTGGAGGCGCTTCATCCGACCGTGCAGGAGGAGACACCGGCGGAGGAAGTCGAGGAAGAAACCGGAATCGATATCGAGGCAAAACCGGAGATCACATTTGAGGATTTCGAAAAGCTTCAGTTCCAGGTGGGTGAGATTATTGCCTGCGAGGAAGTGAAAAAATCCCGTAAGCTTCTCTGCTCACAGGTGAAGATTGGAAGTCAGGTGCGTCAGATCGTATCCGGAATCAAATCACATTATTCTCCGGCAGATATGGTTGGAAAGAAAGTAATGGTGGTTACCAATCTGAAGCCGGCCAAGCTTGCAGGACTCCTGAGTGAAGGGATGATTCTCTGTGCGGAGGATGCGGAAGGAAACCTTTCTCTGATGACACCGGAGAAGGATATGCCGGCAGGTGCGGAAATCTGCTGATAACGAAAAAGAAAGCCTCCCGAAGCTTTTCGGGAGGCATTTTTCAAATAGGACAGGTGAAAAGCATGGAAAATAAGCTGAATCATTTTGACGAAAAAGGAAATGCTGTCATGGTGGATGTATCGGAAAAAAATGTTACTCGCCGGACAGCACTGGCGGTTGGAAAGATTTGTGTGTGCCAGGAGATTATAGAAGCAGTGACGGCAGGGACAGTGAAGAAGGGAGATGTACTTGGCGTGGCGCGGGTGGCCGGAATTATGGGAGTGAAAAGAACTTCGGATCTGATTCCCATGTGTCATCCGCTTCCCATTCTGAAATGCTCTGTGGACTTTCAGATTCATCCTGAAGCCGGAGAGATCTGTGCATTCTGCGAGGTGAAGACGGAAGGAAAGACCGGTGTGGAAATGGAGGCTCTTACCGGCGTGCAGGTGGCACTCCTGACGATTTATGATATGTGCAAAGCAATCGACAAACGGATGGTCATTACGGATGTCCATCTGGTAAATAAAACAGGGGGGAAAAGCGGGACGTTCCGCTTTGAGCAGGAAGCATGGGAAAAGTGATTGCAGTTTGCAGAAGTGAGGAAAAGGGAACACAGAAAACAAATGTGCATGAGGCAGAATTTATCCGTGACTGGGGTATGAAAGGAGATGCCCATGCCGGCAAATGGCATCGTCAGATCAGCTTGCTCTCTTATGATAAAATAGAAGCATTTCGTGCCCGGGGAGCGGAAGTGGAAGACGGTGCCTTTGGAGAAAATCTTGTGGTAGAAGGGATCGATTTTGCGGCACTTCCGGTGGGAACCAGATTTCAGTGCAACGATGTGATACTGGAGCTGACACAGATTGGAAAGGAGTGTCACAGCGGCTGTGCGATATTTAAGAAGATGGGAGAATGCATTATGCCAAGAGAGGGTGTGTTCACCCGTGTCCTCCATGGCGGAGTGATCCGAGAGGGGGATGAACTGACAGTGATGGAGGATGTAAAATGATTTTTGATACACATGCACATTATGATTCAGACGCGTTTGATGAGGACCGTGAAACACTGCTGGCATCTATGCAGGAGCATGGCATCGGCCATATTGTCAATGCCTGTGCCTCTGTGGAGGATATTTCGAAAACAATCGCTCTTATGGAACAATACCCGTTTCTGTACGGTGCGGTCGGAGTGCATCCGGATGATGCGGATAAAATCACACCGGATGTGCTGGAGAAACTTCGCAGTCTGTGCCGTCACGAGAAAACGGTAGCGGTGGGAGAAATCGGACTGGACTATTACTGGCATAAAGAAAAATCAGAACACCTGCTCCAGCAGGAGATGTTTCGGGCACAGATGGATATTGCCAGAGAGGAACGGCTGCCTTTTATGGTACACAGCCGGGAAGCGTGTGCGGATACCCTGGACATTGTGAAGGAATATATGGCCGGTGGGATGTACGGAGGGATCATTCACTGCTTTTCCTATGAGAAAGAAACCGCGAGGGAATATTTGAAACGAGGACTGTATCTGGGGATCGGAGGGGTTGTGACCTTTCAGAATGCAAGAAAACTGAAGGAAGTGGTCGCCTATGCACCTGTCGAGCAGTTGCTTCTGGAAACAGACTGCCCTTATCTTGCGCCAAAACCGTTCCGTGGAAAGAGAAATTCCTCTCTTTATCTTCCGTATGTGGCGGAAATGATCGCGCAGCTGAAAGGGATTTCGGTGGAAGAGGTTGTGGATATCACGGAGAAAAATGCAAAGACCGTATTTGGAATCAGAGAATAGATTGGCTGTCCGGCCTGAAAAAGGACCGAAAGGACAGAGAAAACACCCCGGCTCACGGATTGGAGCCGGTGTGTTTTAAAATTTTTTTCTGCTTCGGATCAAATCAGGACGGACTTAGTAATAGTCGTCATAGGAATCGCCGTAGGAATCATAGCTGTCATATTCATAGGAACCGTCATCCCCATAGGAATTGTCATAACTGTCATATTCGCTGTCTCCGGAGCCGTCGGAGCCGGAAGCGGATGGAGCGGCGGAGGCTGTACCGGATACGCCGTCTGCCTGCGGATAGGAGGAAGCGTGTTCGGACCAGTATTCATAGGAACGCACAGAATCGGTATCCTCGACTACGTTTCCGGTTGTCTTGTCGATCATGTTTCCTTCCCAGTCGAATTTCACATTCAGAAGATTTGTTTTTGTGGAAGGTTCCACATTCATGCACATAATCTCTTCGTATTTCTGCTTCAGGTTGGCCAGTGTGAATTCGTCTCCGATGATGCTGCGTACGCTGTGCTGGGAAGCAAGCTCTTCTGTATAGTCTTCCAGCATATAAGGGCCATAATCACCGGAATCATGGTTGTAGTGCATAACCATGGGTTTTACTTCGGGTTCCAGGATCTGTACGGTTGTTTCGCCCTTCAGGGTGGTTTTCTGTACGGTAAAGGAAGCCATGCCCTCCAGAAGCTCAGGAAGCTCCTGCTGGGTAGAAACAAAATTGCCCAGAGAGTAGAAAATCAGCATGCTGTGCCCCGCGTCATCCGACAGAAAGCCGTAAGGCTGCATGACATGAGGATGACCGCCGATGACAACGTCGACACCCTGCTGCATCAGAAAGGTCGCCCATTGCTTTTCGTATTCGTTGGGCATGGTTTCATCCTCGGTGCCCCAATGCGCAACGAAAATCAGGCAGTCGCTGATGGCTTTTGCTTTCTGAATCATTTCGGAAACCCGCTGCTGGTCAAAGGTGTCGATCATGAAATCCCTTCCTTCACCGGCACCTCCGTTGTTTGTTCCGTAGGTGAAGTCAAGAAAAGCAAAGGTAATGTCGTTTACAGTCAGTGTCTTTACTTCTTCGGCATCCTCGGCTGTTTCGTGAATACCGAGAACCGGCACATCCGGATAATTGGTTTTCCAGAATTGAAACGTCTGAGCCATGAAATCATAACCATAATCATCGATGTGATTGGTGGCAGATTCCACCACATTAAACCCGGCCTTCATAATGGCATCTCCCACCTCCGTCGGAGTCGCGAAGGACGGATAGGATGAAATTGCGTCGTGCTCTGTCGTGAGAACGGTTTCCTGGTCGATCAGAGCGACGTCGGCGGCCTGGATCTCCGGAAGGACATGTTCGTAAATATGATCGTAATTCCATTCGCCGGTGTCGTACTTGCCGGACTCAAGAAGGGAGCCGTGATACAGGTTATCGCCTACCGCAATGACGGAGGCCTGTGTGATAACCGGTGTGTTTGCAATTTCCTCTGCCTTCTGTTTTTCCAGTTCCTCCTGCCGGATCGCGTCATCGGCAGGTTTCTGGATCAGCCGGTAATCCAGCTGCTGAAAAAGAAAAAGCAGAATCAGAAGAACGGCAATGGAACAGATAAAGCTGATTTTTACGTTATTTTTTTCTATGTAATTTAAGGGAATATGATCTTTTTTCTTCATGGGATGCTCCTGTTTCAGACTGCAGTTATCGGAAATAAATCGTGCAGATTCGACATATACGAATATATTATAGCAAATCGACCCGTGAAAGAAAAGGAGATATTCGTGAAATACGGAAAATCCGTCCGTGAAATCCTCCCGCCAAAAAGCGGGTTTATTCGTATTCTGCAATCAGATATTTTTCCATAACCGGAAAGGGAACAGACCCGATCTGCAGGATTATTTCATGAAATTTTTTCAGATCAAAATCGTCTCCGGCTCTTTTTTCACAGGCAGACCGAAGATCCGCAAAATTGAGATATCCCCAGTAATAGCGCAGATAATTCGTGGGAGTTTCCACGATATACTGATAGATCTCCGATACGGTTTCTTCTTTTGTGATGCCAAAAACCGCCAGAAAGGCTGCTGCCTGAGCCTGTGACCAGCCCCGGTAATGAATACCGATATCCAGAAGGGAATACATGCACAGACTGATACTGCGGTTCAGCCATGATATGTGAGCCAGATCGGCAGCTGCCGGATCATCAATGTAAGCGGCGGCATAATGATAGGCCATGGATTCTGCGTAGGTTGCCCAGCCCTCTGTACAGCCGCCCCAGTCCAGCAGGTATCGGATGTGGGAAGGGCCGGTCCGTCCAAAGGTCACCAGCTGATAGAGATGCCCCGGAAATCCTTCATGCCCCAGTAACGTAAAAAGCTCCATGGATGTGGCAGACTGTTTCTGATTCAGGTAGATGATATTCGGGCTTCCGGTATCCATGGGAGGAGTGAGATAAAAGGCCGGACTGAGGAAGTTTTTCATGGAAGAATGGACATATTTCAGCTGATAGCTGACCTTTTTCAGAGAGGGAAAGTCAGAACAGATATCCTTCTGAAGAGCCTGGAGCATGTCGTCCGGATCGCTCAGACGGAAGCGGATACCCTCCTTCAGCTTAGTGAGCAGTGAGGGCTGTTCTTTCAGCATCAGACTGAGCTGGCGGCTGTCCTGCATCAGCTGTGAGGTAAGCCTTTTTTCCATGCGTTCTACAGGTGTGAAGCTCCCGACTCTGCTGTGAAGCAGATACAGATAATACTCTTTTCCGCCCTCATAATGGGCCAGTCCTCTGCTGGATTTGCCCCGGCCGCGCAGTGCTTCCAGACCGCTTATCAGATTCTGATAAGCGGGAATTACCTTATTCAGAAGAATCTCCTGATGCTTCCTGCATAAAAGCTCCTGTTCAGAGTCGGAAATCTTTCCATATTCCTGTAATTTTTCCGCAAAGATTTCCAGCATATAGTTGGAGGATGGATCCTGTATGAAAGCACGGCATTGTTTCAGGATGCGGTCCAGCGTGGCATCGCTCATAAAGGTTCCGGCATCTGCTTTTTTCTGTTCGAAGGCAAGAATACTTTCAAAATACGAGGGCACATCACAGAGGAGATTCAGATAATCCGAAATATCCCGGTTCGTATAGAAGGGATATTCAGCCAGCAAAACAGGGAGCTGTGCCTGAATTCCTAGAGAGGGTCCGAGAACCTCCTCCAGCAGATCGTGATCTTTCAGGGAACGCTGTGTGTGGCAGTACAGGAGAAGGGTATCCAGGGTCAGCTGATTTTTTTTGGATAGCCTGGAATAGGAAAAGCTCTGCAGCGTTTCCTCGCGGGTACGGTACTGCTGATAAACCGATTCCATATCGGTGCAGATGGTACCCAGGGTGGCTTTTTCTGAGGTAATTCCCTGCTTTTTGGGATACGCAAGGGAATAATGAAGGTTCAGTGTGCTGGAAGAAACCTCTTCGCGGAAAATTTCTTCCGCATATTTTTCGAATCGGGCATTTTCAGAAAAGCCATGATTGCTGAGACGCCCCCACAGAATTCCGACAGTCAGTATGGATAACAGGAGGAGAGAAATGAGAAAAGGCTTTTTTGCCCGGTGCAGGGGATTGAACATAGAAAATCCTTCCGGAAAAGATAGTTGGTATCATTGTATGCCTGGATGACGGGAACATGAACCGGAATTGAGGAGCGGAATATGTGAGGTTTTGTCAATAAAAAAAGTAAAAATAGCAATTTGCACAAACATTGTCGAAATCTGAAAAAAATGTGGAAAAAATCGGTTTCAGTTATCCACATCCTGAAAAATGTGGAAAAGCCCGAAATATGCAGTTATCAACAAAGTTATCCACATTATCCACAAGGGGTGTTGGTGGATTACTGATTTACATAATATTTTATTTAAACAAATGTTTTGGTGAATTATTATAAAAGTTAAAGAATTGATAAAATTTTCGTAAAAACTATTGACTTTTGAATCGTCGAAAAGCAGAGAATTGTTTCAATTAAAAGAGGAAAATTATTAAGAAAATATTAAATTATCTGACAATTCCGGGAGGGGCAGAGCGCGGTTATTTTTTCGTTGCGAAGGTGTGGAAAAACGTGTATGATATGGAAAGTATATGGATGATTTGGAGGATATTTATGCGATTGAGAAACATACCGGGTGCCCGGGATATCATTGGGGAAACTCCGTTTGTAATACAGAATCCGGAAAAACAGAAGGGAAAATGGAATGAAGTATTTCCGTCAGCGGGACCGCTTCACATAGAAGTAGGAATGGGAAAAGGGCGTTTCCTGATGGACATGGCCAGGGTGCATCCCGAAATCAATTATGTGGGAATTGAAATGTATGACAGTGTTCTTCTTCGTGCGGTGCAGAAGATGGAGGAGCTTGAGGCGGTCGGAGAAGGCCTGTCCAACGTGCGCTTTATGCGGATGGATGCCAGAGAGCTCCCGGAGGTGTTTGGACAGGGAGAGGTGGACAAAATATATCTGAATTTTTCCGATCCGTGGCCAAAGGCCAGGCATGCCAAAAGACGTCTGCCCTCGAGAGAATTTCTGGCGCGCTACGATAAAATACTGATTCCCGACGGAACGGTGGAATTCAAGACGGATAACCGGGCGCTGTTTGATTTTGCACTCGAGGAGGCACCGCAGGCCGGATGGAAAATTCTGGCGCATACATTTGATCTTCATAATGATGAGACGATGGCAAAAGGAAACATCATGACGGAGTACGAGGAAAAGTTTTCCTCTGCCGGAACACCGATCTGCAAATATATTATTGCAAGAGATAAGTAATATGAAATGCGAAACGACAAGGGATAAAATACGGATGTGTCATTTTCTGCGCGCCTGCATATGATAGGAAAAAGAAACTGCTGTTTGCGGGAACAGCCATATATTGCTGTGAGACGGCAAAGGGGAAGGTCAGCGAATGTCCAGAATCAGTCGTTTTCAGAAGAAAATGATGCAGATCAGCTATGATCACCGGAAAACCGATCAGAAGCTGATGCAGATGGAACACTCTTTGGAGGAGGTCCGGCAGCTGCTGGACAGAATGCTGCAAAAAAAGGATGCAAAAGACGAGAACGCTGGAAAAAATGAATAGAAAATAAGATTTTTGAAAAAAATGTGAAATAAGTATTGACTTTTTGGGAGAGTTCTATTAGAATATCATTTGCGTTGAGAAATGCAAAAGGATGCGCCTTTAGCTCAGCTGGCAGAGCACCTGACTCTTAATCAGGGTGTCCAGGGTTCGAACCCCTGAAGGCGCACTTAACACTGTTTCTGCGGACAATGTGATCGCCGTGGGGGCGGTGTTTTTTTGTTTTACAGAAAATTCACAGGGATTCTGAAAGCTTTGTGCAAACGGTCCGGCTGTCAGAATGGCGGTCCAGGGTGATTCATTTGCGACGGAGACTTTGAAGGGAAAGGGTATTGGGGAAATGTTATTTAATTCTGTAAACTTTCTGATATTTTTTCCGCTGGTATGTCTTGGATATTATCTGATTCCGGGGCGCGTCCGGTGGAGAAATCTGTTTCTTCTGGCAGCCAGCTATTATTTTTATATGTGCTGGAATCCCAGATATGCGCTTCTGATGCTGGCTTCCACTGTCATCACTTACATGTCCGGAATTCTGATCGGATGGGCGGAAACACTGGAGGCAGAACGCCGCCGCACATTTTGGAAAAAGGCTTTCGTGGCAGCCTCCTTTTTTCTGAATCTGTCAATCCTGTTTTTCTTTAAATATTTTAACTGGGCAGTGTTATCCATAAACAAAATTCTGTCTACGGTGCATATGACACCTCTGGCAATCCGGTTCGACATAATTTTGCCGGTGGGAATATCATTTTACACCTTTCAGGCACTGAGCTATACCATGGATGTGTATCGGGGAGAAATATATCCGGAAAAGAATTTCCCGGAATATGCGCTGTTTGTATCTTTTTTTCCGCAGCTGGTCGCGGGCCCCATCGAGCGGTCCGGAAACCTTCTGAGGCAGCTGCAGACAGAGCACCGTTTTGATTTTGCAAATGTACACCAGGGTCTGGTTCAGATGTTGTTTGGCTTCTTTCAGAAAGTGGTGATTGCGGATAATGTTTCCGTATTTGTGAAAACGGTTTACGGGGATTATATGAACAAAGGCTCTGTGGAACTGATTGTGGCATCGGTATTATTTGCCGTTCAGATATACTGTGATTTCGGAGGATACTCCAATATTGCTATCGGTGCGGCCAGAGTTATGGGAATCCGTCTTATGGAGAATTTCAATACGCCGTATCTCTCGGACTCCATTGCAGATTTCTGGAGAAGATGGCATATTTCCCTGAATACCTGGTTCCGGGATTATGTGTACATCCCTCTGGGAGGGAACCGGAAAGGCCGGCTTCGCAAATATATCAATCTGATGATCGTGTTTCTGACCAGCGGCCTGTGGCACGGTGCGGCCTGGCACTTCGTGGCGTGGGGAGGGATTAACGGTCTGTATCAGATTGCGGGGGATCTTCTGAAGCCTCTGCGGGACAGCTTTTGCAGAGTGTTCCGGGTAGACAGGCAGTCCTTCAGCCATCGGTTCGGTAAGATCCTGATCACATTTTTTCTTGTAGACGTTTCCTGGGTATTTTTCGGTGCGAACAGTATTCGGGATGCACTGATGATTCTGTGGCGTATGGGAACGAGATGGAATCCGTGGGTGCTGTTTGACGGAGGGCTTTTTCAGCAGGGATTGTCGGCTGGTCAGATGTACATGCTTCTGGCGGCGATTCTGGTGCTGGTGCTTACCGATGTTTTGAAATATCTGCAGATCGACTGGATGAAAGGGCTGTGCCGTCAGGGAATCTGGTTTCAGTATCTGGTGTGTGCGGTCTTTCTTGGCTGGATCCTGCTCTGCGGGAGCTATGGACCGGGTTATGACGCAGCTCAGTTTATCTACTTTCAGTTCTGACATGAGCAGAGCTGTTATCCGGGCAATTCTCATATCAAAAATGAAAATCATCCGCCTTTTTCAGAGAAAGAGGCGGATGATCTCGTATATGGCCGGAATCAGCATGGCCGGGAGAAGATTTCCCACATTAAATTTTTTGCCAAAGCCCACATTGATTCCCACGCAGAAGATCAGTGCGGAACCCACAAAGGAAATCTCACTGATGAGAGCAGTGCTCATAAAGTTTCCGAAAGCTTTTGCCAGGCAGGTGATTGCGCCCTGATAGAGAAACAGCGGAATTGCGGAAAATATCACGCCCTTTCCCAGCGCCGAGGCAAAGACAATTACGATTACAAAGTCAAGAATTGCCTTTGCTGTGAGCGTGGAAAAATTACCGGTCAGACCGTCCTCAATGGAACCGACAATGGCCATTGCGCCCACACAGATGACCAGTGTGGAGGTTACGAAGCCCTCCACGAAAAGAGAATCACTCTCCGACTGAAATTTCTTTTTCAGCCAGTCCCCCAGATGCTCCAGCCGGGTTTCGATATCCAGAAGAGCACCGGTCAGTCCGCCGATCACCAGAGAAAAAATCAGAAGCATACTGCCCTGCGTACTGATCTGTTTTCCATCCACAACAAGCATATATTTCAGGACCCCGCTGGATCCGATGAAGATGGTAGCCACGCCGCAGGCCTGCATCAGCACATTTTTGCACCTTTCCGGGATTCCTTTTTTCAGTGTGACACCGATCAGACCGCCTGCGACAACGGCTGCCGTATTGATAATTGTGCCTAAACCAAACATCTGTTACCTCCTGAATGCTTTCATGATACATTTTTTGTCTCGATTATCATGCAGAAGGAAGAAACTGCATAACGCAATTATTGTAAAACTTTGGAAAAGAAATGTAAATGAAAAGGGGCAAAATATATTGTAAATTCAAAAAGACTCCCTTATAATAAGCTATAATGTTTTATGGCGGTACGTACCGGCGGTGCGCACCGCAGACAAACGGCAGGTTATCTGCCGGATCAAAGGGACGAAGGAGGAAATCAATGAAGAGAGAGACAGTCATCGTACTGGATTTCGGCGGACAGTATAATCAGCTGGTAGCCCGCCGTGTACGTGAATGTAATGTATATTGTGAAATATACTCTTACAGAACCGACATTTCCAAAATCAAAGAGATGAATCCGAAGGGTATTATTCTGACCGGCGGCCCGAACAGCTGCTATGAGCCGGATTCGCCTACTTATACAAAAGAACTGTTTGAGCTGGGAATTCCGGTGCTGGGGCTCTGCTATGGAGCGCAGCTGATGCAGCATGTGCTGGGCGGCAAGGTGGAAAAGGCTCCGGTTCGTGAATACGGTAAAACAGAAGTTCTGATAGATCGTAAGGAATCATCGGTATTTGCGGATGTTCCGGAAAAGACGATCTGCTGGATGAGCCATTTTGACTATATTTCCAGAATCGCGCCAGGGTTTGAGATTACAGCGCACACAGCGGACTGCCCTGTGGCAGCGGCCGAAAATGCAGATCAGAAGCTTTATGCGATTCAGTTCCACCCGGAGGTTCTCCATACGGTGGAAGGCACCAAAATGCTGCGGAATTTCGTGATCAATGTCTGCGGCTGTGCAGGCGACTGGAGAATGGATTCCTTCGTGGAGGAATCCATCAAGGCAATTCGTCAGAAAGTGGGCAGCGGAAAAGTTCTTTGTGCATTGTCCGGCGGTGTGGATTCATCGGTGGCAGCAGTACTGCTGTCAAAGGCAGTGGGAAAGCAGCTTACCTGTGTGTTTGTTGACCATGGCCTTCTCCGTAAAAACGAGGGGGATGAGGTGGAAGCTGTTTTCGGACCGGATGGTCCCTATGATCTGAATTTCATCCGTGTAAATGCGCAGGAGCGCTATTACAGCAAGCTTGCCGGTGTGGAAGAACCGGAGAGAAAGCGCAAGATCATCGGAGAGGAATTCATTCGTGTCTTTGAGGAAGAGGCAAAGAAGATCGGTGCAGTTGACTTCCTGGTTCAGGGAACCATTTATCCTGATGTGGTGGAATCCGGTCTGGGCGGAGAGTCCGCAGTGATCAAATCACATCACAATGTGGGTGGTCTTCCGGAACATGTGGATTTCAAAGAGATCATTGAACCGCTCCGGGATCTTTTCAAGGACGAAGTCCGCAAAGCCGGTCTGGAGCTTGGTATTCCGGAATATCTTGTGTTCCGTCAGCCATTCCCGGGTCCGGGACTGGGCATCCGTATCATCGGAGAAGTGACGGCTGAGAAGGTAAAGATTGTTCAGGATGCAGATGCAATTTACCGTGAGGAAATTGCCAAAGCCGGTCTTGACAGAAGCATCGGCCAGTATTTTGCCGGCCTGACCAATATGCGTTCTGTGGGCGTCATGGGCGACGAGAGAACTTATGATTATGCAGTAGCACTCCGTGCAGTGAATACGGTTGATTTTATGACGGCAGAGGCAGCAGAGATTCCCTTTGAGGTCTTGAATAAGGTGATGAGCCGGATTATCAATGAAGTCCGTGGAGTAAATAGGGTACTGTATGATATTACAAGTAAACCACCGGGAACGATTGAGTTTGAATAGTACGCAAAACCCCGATTTTCCTTGAAAATAAAGGATTTTCGGGGTTTATTTTTGCCTTGCTGGTACCCAAATGGTACCCGTTTTTTCAAATGTCTTCTAAATCCTCCGAATCCTCATCGAACATTTTCCCAATTTGGTTTGAAATATCTTCATGTTTTCCCGGATACAAATGAG